>NZ_ABCS01000056.1 GCF_000170895.1 Plesiocystis pacifica SIR-1
TCGCGGCCGGCGGCGCGCCTCAGCTCGCTGGCGGTGCTGCCTTTGGCGGCGGCGCGGCGGCGGGCGGCATGCCCAACCTCGCGGGCGGCGCGGCCGGTGGCGCGGCGGCGGGCGGCATGCCCAGCCTCGCGGGCGGCGCGGTCGGTGGCGCGTCGGCGGGCGGCATGCCCAGCCTCGCGGGCGGCGGTGCGGCCTTCGCCGGCGCGGCCGGTGGAGCCCCCGGCGGTGGTGCTGCTTTCGCGGGCGCGGCCGATCGACCCAAGATCCCCGGACGCAACGAGCGGCGCCGCCCCGGCGAGCCCGACGAGGACTACCAGCGCTGGGACGAGCTCGCGATCGCCTGGGACGACAGCGGACGCAGCGACAACATGCTGCTCACCGGCAAGTCCATGCAAGAGGCCCAGGTCTGGCTCGAGCGCGCGCGCTCGCGGGACCCCAAGCCCACCTCCTTGCAGCGCGAGTTCATCAAGGCCAGCCAGGGCCTCAAGCGCAAGAAGCTCATCCGCATCGCCGGGTGGGTCGGCGCGGCCCTGGGCGCCATCGCCCTCGGTGGCATCGTCGCCAAGCTCGCCCTCGGCACCCCCAAGAAGGACAAGGAAGAGCCCGAGGAGGGCAAGGACACCGTCGGCGCCCTCGTCGGCGAGGAGCCCATCTACGACATCGCCAACCGCGTGGCCGCCGACGCCGTCTCGCACATCGAGGGCGACCCCCGCCTGGCCACGGTCATGGCCGCGTCCGCGGTCCAGCTCGTCGCCGGCACCGAGGCCTTCCCGGGCTCGCAGCCCGACAACGCCCTGCGCCAGGCCCTCGCGGCCGCCCGCGGCCAGGCGCTGATCGGCGAGGGCGGGACCGCTGGCGATGGCAAGCCCGTCGAGGCCGTGGCCCTGTCCGTCGACGGCTCCAAGGTCATCGCCGCCGCTGGTGCCGACGCCAAGCTCTGGGATCTGCGCGAGGGCAAGACCACGCCCATCCACCTGCGCGGCCACCTGAGCCCCATCAAGCTCGCCGAGGCCAGCCCCGACGGCAAGTGGCTGGTGACCGCCGCCGAGGACCGCACCATCCGGCTGTGGAACCTCCAGGCCATCGACCCGAGCACGGACACCAAGACCCTCCGCGCCCACGAGGGCATGGTCACCGACATCGACTTCTCGGCCGACGGGCGGTGGATGATCAGCTGCGGCGAGGACAACCGCCCGCGGATCTGGGACCTGCACCAGGACAACCCGACCACCCCGACGGGCGTCCTCGACGGCGGCCACGAGGGCGCGATCACGGCGGTCGACATCGCCGCGGACGGCAGCGCCGCGTACACGGCCAGCGACGACATGACCGCGCGGATCTGGGGCCTGGTCGACGGCAAGCCCAAGGGTCGCCGGACCCTCTCGGGCCACGAGTCGCCGGTCATGGACGTCGCCGTCAGCCCCAACGGCAAGTGGCTGATCACCGGCAGCCAGGACCGCACGGCCCGGCTGTGGAAGCTCGACTCGGGCGCGCCGCACCGCAACCCCGTGATCCTCACCGGCCACAAGGGCCCCGTGACCCACGTAGCGATCAGCCCCGACTCGAGCCTCGCGGTCACGGCCAGCACCGACAAGAGCCTCAAGATCTGGGAGCTCGAGGCCAAGGATCCGGCGGTCACCGGCGTGACCTTCACGGGCCACGAGGACGTCATCAACGACCTGCGCATCGACGTCAGCAGCCGCTGGGCCGTGACCGCCGGCAAGGATCGCAAGGTCATGGCCTGGAACCTCGCCGACCGAGCCAAGGTCGTCGAGCGCGTCGAGTTCCCCGGGCACACCCGCACCGTCGGGGCCATCAACCTCAGCGGCGACGGGCGCTGGCTGGTCTCGGGCTCCGCCGACGGCACCGCCTTCGTGTGGGACTTCCAAGGCGGCGAGCAGGCCAACGCCGGCTCGGCCGTGGCGCGGGCGCACACCGGCCCGGTCAACGCGGTCTCGGCCGTGCGCGACGGCAAGCTGTTCGTGACCGGCAGCGGGGACCACAGCGCGTGGCTGTGGCGCTTCGAGCCCAGCGGGCGGCCCGAGCCCAAGGCCCACCTCGTCGGCCACCAGGGCCCGGTCAACGCCGCCGTGCTCAGCCCCGACGGGCACTGGGCCGCGACCGCCGGCCAGGACCAGGCCGTGCGCCTGTGGGACGTGACCAAGGACGACCCCAACGAGTTCGTCAAGGTCCTCGACGGGCACCAGGGCGAGGTCCTCGAGCTCGCGTTCAGCTCCGACGGCGAGTGGCTGTTCTCGGCCAGCACCGACAAGACCGTGCGCGCGTGGAAGGCCAGCGAGGGCTGGAAGAGCACGGAGCTCGCCGGCCACGTCGACGAGGTCATCGCCATGGCGCTGACCCCAAACGACCGCTTCCTGGTGACCACCGACCTCAAGGGCCAGCTGCGCGTGTGGGACCTGAAGTCGCCGCCCCTGGGCCAGCCCAAGCAGGCCCTCGACGCCCACAAGGGCTCGGCGATCTGGGCCCTGGCGATCAGCCCCGACGGCAAGCACATGCTCTCGGGCAGCGACGACCGCGTGGCCAAGCTGTGGTCCGTGACCGCCGACGGCCTCGACAAGAAGGTCACCGCCCTGCGCGGCCACACCGACACCGTCAAGGCCGCGACCTTCTCCGCCGACGGCAAGTGGGCCGTGACCGGCAGCCGCGACGGCACCTTGCGGCTGTGGCCCCTCGAGGAGGAGCACCCCGACGAGAAGGCCGAGGTGTTCGAGATGGCCGGCAGCGCCGTCGAGTGGGTGATGTTCTCCCCCGACAGCAAGCGCCTGTACAACGGCAACGACGACGGCTCCGTGCACGTGTGGTTCCCCCGCCCGCTCGAGGGCCGCGACAACCACCAGGTGCTCGTCGGCCACGGCAAGAAGGTCGCCGCCGCGACCATGCCCGTCGACGGCCGCTTCCTGCTCACCGGCAGCTACGACGGCACCGCCCGGATCTGGCCCATGCAGGCGCCCAGCATGCTGCGCCTGGCCTGCGCCGCCACCGGCCGCGGGCCCAGCGAGAGCGAGTGGAAAGAGTGGACCAGCGGCCAGCCCTACAAGGCCATCTGCGGCTGAGCTCTGTTTTGCCCCCACAGCCGCCTGGGACCGGGGGCGCTTCGCTCCGCTCCTCCGCTTTGGCTTGGTGGGCAATGGAGTTCGTGCCTTCGAGAAGGCTCGTGGTCGCCCCGGTCGCGGGGCGTGGGTTCGTTGGCAGTCTCGGATCATCCGGGGCGCCGTTTCATCCTTGGTAGGCCGAAGCCTCCCTTCGGTGATGACTGGTGAGAGACTGACCGCTCGGTAGTCAGCGGAGGGTGTCGCGCCGCCCGACTTTTTTGAGCTTCGCTTAATCCACTCGTGGGCGCGTCGGTATTGCCCAAGTGAAGATGCTGACGCGCTACCGGTTTTCATCCACCACTCTCGCTACCTTCTCCGCGGCCCTCGTGCTGGCGCTGGGCTCGAGCACGGGCTGCGTCGACGAAGGCGAGGACCTCGGGCCGATCGAGGGCGAGCTCGGGGCCCAGCTCGACGCCGAGTTCGACGCGAGCTTCGACGCCGCCGAGCTTGGTAGCGAGCTCGAGCTGAGCTTCGAGGCGAACCTGCTCGAGAGCGAGGAGGAGCCCCGCGCGACGCTCGGCGAGGGCTCGGGCGAGCTCCTGGGCCCCGTCGACCTCCCCGAGGACAGCACCGAGAACTTCGTCGCCTGCCTGTCCCAGTGCACGAGCTCCGAGATGATCATCGGCTGCGACAACCGAGAGCAGGGCAACGTCCAGCAGTCGGCGACGGCCGGCCCCTACGACATGATCGGCCAGTTCGAGCACCAAGACGGCGGGGGCGACTGCACCGGCACGCTGATCGGCGACAAGTTCGTGCTCGGCGCGGCGCACTGCTTCGTCAACAACCAGGCGAACTTCAACGACGAGCCCACGGGCTTCTCCCTGTCGCAGAGCTGGGGCTCCGAGCCCTACGGAAAGATCTACGCCAAGCGCGTGTTCATCCCGACCGCCTTCGGCGCGGGCCAGTCGCCCGAGGTCAAGGCCTTCGACTACGCCGTCGTCGAGCTCGCCCACTCGCCCAACGCCCCGCGGACCATGGACGTCGACTACCTCAGCTGGGGGACCCTCTCGGGCCGAACCTCGATCGCCGTGGGCTACCCCTACGACAAGGCCGAGGGCACGGTCTGGTACGACCACGGCGTGTTCTCGGCCAGCCAGGACGACAAGTGGATCAACGGAGGCGAGAGCGGGATCCTGCGCGTGAGCAACGACGGCGTCGGGGGCATGAGCGGCGGCCCGCTCTACGTGTGGTACGGGGGCGTGCGCAAGCTCGTGGGCGTGTTCATCGGCAGCCCCGAGGAGGAGTGTGAAGTCGGCCACGTGTGGGCCGCTCGGATGACGCCCGAGGCCGTCGAGCGCGTCGAGAACGCGATGCTCTACCCGCCCAACGGCAACGTCATCGACTTCAGCTGGGAGGTCCACGACTTCAGCTCGGTCCCGCCGACCGAGTACTGAGTCGTGGACGTGGGGCAGGGAGGGCGTGGCGTCGTCCACGACGGCTAAAGTAGACAGGGACTGTGAAAACTTCACAGTCCCTGAGTCGTGGACGTGGGGCAGGGAGGGCGTGGCGTCGTCCACGACGGCTAAAATAGGCAGAGGGTCGGGCAAAACTCGTTTTGGCCGACCCTCTGAGTCGTGGACGTGGGGCAGGGAGGGCGTGGCGTCGTCCACGACGGCTAAAGTAGACAGGGACTGTGGATTCATTCACAGTCTCTGAACCCTCGAGGTCAGTGATCCTCAGTCGAGGAGCTCGAGCAAGATCCCGTCGAGGCTCTCGCGCTCGCCGTAGCGCCGGGTGTAGTCGGCCACGGCCGCGCGCAGCTCGGGCTCGCGGGCGAGGAGCTCGACAAAGGTCGCGAGCTCCTCGACGACGACCGGCGACCCCAGCAACGCCCGCAGGCCCGCCTCGAAGCGAAGCAGCGGGTCTTCCCCCGACCCCTCGGCCTCGGCCAGCGCGTCCTCGAGCAGCGCCCGGCTGGCCTCGCGGACCGCGGGCTCGGCCGCCAACCGGCGCAGGCTGTCGGCCGCCAGCACAGCACAGCGCTCGTGGTCGAGGATGCCCGCGATGAGCTCGTGACCTGCGGGCGCGTCGGCGAGCACGTCGACGAAGTCGATGACCAGGTCCGCCATGCGCCGCGGGTCGGACACCCGCGCGCGCAGGTGCTCGGCGAGGGCCTCGGGGTCCCCCGCCACGCTCGCGCCCACGCGGGCGTCGAGCTCCCGGCGAAAGCCGGGGTCGTCGAGGCGCGCGACGAGGACCTCCGCCAGGGCCTCGGCCGCGCCGGCCTCGACCAGCAAGGTGCGGCCCACCGGCGGGCCCGCGGCGCTGAGCTTGGCGCCGAGGACCTCCGACACCGCCGCCGCGAGCTCGGGCCGGGTCAGGCGGGCGTCGAGGACGGTCACGAAGCTCGCGCTGAGCTCGGCGAGCTCGAGCTCGGGGTGGGCCTTGGCGTGGGCGACCAAGGCGGCGCGCACCGAGGGCGTGTCCTGGACCTCGGCGAAGAAGCGGTCGCTCGCCGCCGCGACCTCGGGGTCGGAGCCGATCCGCGCCAGCGCCCGCTCGCTCGCCTCGACCACGGGGACCTCGGCCGCGAGGCCCTCGACGGCGCGCTCGAAGCTCCGGCGCGGGCCGGCCTCGGTCAGCGCCGCTTCGATGCCCTCGGTGGTCGGCGCGCGCAGCTGCTGGGCGTCAAAGCTGGGCCGGGCTCGGGGCGACTCGCCCTCGGCGGGCGCCGGAGCGTCGCGGGAGCACCCGAGCGCTCCCAGCAAGCCGACCAGCGCCAGCGCCCTGGCGTTCACGCGTCCGCGAGCCCCAGACGCTCGCCCTCGGCGAAGGGCTGTCCAGCGGCGTAGTCCCGCGGCGCCATGCGGCGCTTGCCGGGGGCCTGGACCGTCGCCACGCGCACGACCCCGTCGCCCGCGCACACGTGCATGCCCTGGTCGTCGACGCCCAGGACCTGCCCCGGCGACGCGCCCTCGGGCCGGCTCCAGTCGCTCGCGCCACCGCCGGTGAGCTTGAGGATCACCGCCTTGCCCTCGGCCTTGCCCTCGTCGGGGCTGCGCTTGGTCCACGCGCACGGCCACGGGTCCATGCCGCGGATGTGGTCGATGACCCGGCGCTGGCTCGTCGACCAGTCGACCTCGCCCTCGGCCTTGTCGAGCTTGGCCGCGTGCACGGGCTCGCCGTCGAGCTCGGCCTGGTCCTGGGGCGGCGGGACGTCGGGGAAGGCGGCCAGGAACTCGCCGAGCACGTCGCCGCCAAAGCTGGCCAGGCGCTCGAACAGGGCGCCGGAGGTCTCCTCGGCCCCGATCGGCGTCGACGCGAGGCGGTAGACCGGGCCGGTGTCGCAGCCGATGTCCATCTTCATGATCGCCACGCCGGTCTCGGCGTCGCCCGAGAGCACCGCGCGCTGAATCGGCGCGGCCCCCCGCCAGCGCGGCAGCAAGGACGCGTGCACGTTGACGCAGCCGTACTTGGGCAGCTCGAGCACGTCCCGGCCGAGGATGCGCCCGTAGGCCGTGACCACGATGATCTCGGGGTCGGCGTCCTGGAGCAGCGCCGCGAGCCGACCCTTGCGGACCTTGGTGGGCTGGACGACGGGCACGCCCAGGGCCTCGGCCGCGACCTTGACCGCCGGCGGCTTGAGCTTGCGACCGCGACCGGCGGGGCGATCGGGCTGGCTGACCACCAGGCGCAGGTCGCAGTGTTGGTGCACGGCGTGCAGCGAGGGCACGGCGAAGTCCGGCGAGCCCATGAACACGGCGCGGAGCTTTCGCTTGGGGGAGGACTCGTCGGTGTTGGTCATGCGCTGGGGCCGTCTCCGAGGTGGGCGAGATAGGCCGAGCGCATCGCGTCGTCAACCAGGATGTCCCGCGCCTCGTCGAGGGCCGCGCGCAGCTCGAGCAGCTCGCGGGCGTGGCGACGGCGGCTCTCGTCCTCGAGGGCGCCGTCGCTGAAGGTCGTGCGCAGCGAGCTGTGGGCCTGGCGGATCTCGCTGCGCGCCGCGTCCCGACCCAGCCCGAGGAGCTCGAAGTAGTCGGCCTCCCGGGCCAGGCGCAGGCGCTCGAGGATGCGCTCGCCGTCGACGCCGCTGGGCTCGCGGCCGTCGTCGACGGCGTGCTCCGGCTCCTCGCGCAAGAGCACGAGGCCGGCCAGGTCCATGGCGTGCAGCAGGGCGAACAGGGCCTGCTCGTCGGCCCCCTCGGCGATCAGCGCGGCCACGCCCTGGCGGCCGTCAAAGCGGCGCACCCACGCCTCTTCTTCCGGCAGCATGCCAAAGCGCTCGCCGAGCTCGGCGAGGCCGTCGGCGTCGAGGCGGGCGACGAGCTTGGGCACGAGGGCGCCCCGGCCCACGCGGCGGGTGATCCGGGCCTCGAGCTCTTCGGCCTCCAAGCGGTAGCGCAGGCCGTCGAGGAGCAAGCTGGGCAGGGGCGCGTCGAGCTGCACGGGCTCGTCGGTGCGCTCCCCGGGCTCGGTGGTCCAGCTGCCCTCGGTCCAGCTGAAGGTGGAGTCGAGCATGCGCGCGAGGTGATCGCGGAGCAGCACGTCGAGCTCCCGGGCCTTGAGGAAGCCCGAGTCCACGAGCAGCTGGCCCACGCGCCGGGGCTCCTTCGCGGCGAGGCGCCGGGCGGTCTCGTACTGCGGGCGGGTGAGCACGCCGCGGCGCAGCAGGCCGTCGACCAGGCGATCGCTGTTGGCGTTGCTGCGCACGAACACGGGGTCGCCGTCGCGCAGCCAGACCTGCTTCTCGACCCGCTGCCGCGCGACCCGGAGCTTGCCGGTGAAGCGCTGCTCGTGCAGCTGCCACAACAGCCCCGGGACCTCGACGCCCTCGCCGAGCTTGCCGGTCTCGCGCACGCTCGGGTCGATGCGCGGGACCAGCGAAGGCGGCGGCGCGCTACGCCGAGCAGGCCGGCGCGGGCTTCGAGTCGGGCTCGGGCGCTCGGGCTCGGGCTCGGGCTCAGCTTCGGGCTTGGGCTCGTCGTCCTCCCAGGCCTGGCCGAAGGTGTCCGCCAAGGCGTCGTCGAGCTCGTCGCGCCCCCTCGGGTCGTCGTCGTCCTCACCGTCCTCGAACGCGTCGTCCGCTTCGGGCTCGTCCCGCTCGTCCCGCTCGTCAGCCTCGAGCTCCGCGTCGCCCTCGTCCTCGTCGGGAGCCAGGGCGTGCTCGGTCTCGAACTCGGACTCGGAGCCCGCCTCCTCCTCGTCGAGGAAGGGCGACTCGGGCTCGCGCTCGAAGGCGCTGGGCCGGCCCGGGCGCTCCGGTCGGGCGGGGCGAGACGGCCTCGAAGGTCGCGACGGACGGCGCGAGCTCGGCCGCTCGTCGCGGTCCCGGCCGCCCCAGCTGTAGTCGTCGTGATCGCGCGCGCTTCGAGACTCCCGGGCCGAATCCCGGGCCGAATCCCTGGACAGATCGCGGGTGGCCTCGCGCGCGCTCTCGCGGCTGAAGCGTCCCCTCGCGCTGCGCCCGACCTCGTCCTCCTCGGGCCACGGCTCGTCGCGGGTGTGGGGGTCGTAGCCATCGCGGGGCCGACGGGGACGCGCCGGGCTGGGCCGGTCGCGCCCGCCCTCGGGCAAGTTGCGCTCGTGCGAGCGCAGGGGCCCCTCGCTCCGCGGGCGCTCCCAGGCTCGCGTGCGCATGGGCTCGCTGGTGGGCTCGGGCTCTCGACGGTCCCGGCGGCTGCGGTAGCGGCCGTAGCTGCCGCTGCCCTCGTCGCGCTCTCGGTCGCGCTCTCGCTCTCGATCTCGGCTGTCCCGCGGCGGTCGGCCCGGCCGCGGGAAGCGGCTCGTGCCCTCGGAGCTGCGGCCGTAGCCGTAGCGATCTCGGCTGCGCCGCTCGACCTTGCCGGTGCCCTCGTCCTCACCCCGCGGCGAGCCTTCGCGCCGCTCGCCCCACTCCGATCGTTCGGAGCGCTCGCCTCGCTCGGGCCGTTGAGGTCGCGAGGGCCGGCTCGCCCGACCGCCCCAGCCGCCCCCGCGCTCCCGGCGAGAGCGCGGCGAGGGCCGATCCTCGCGCAAGCTGGGCGAGCGGCCGCGCAGGTGCTCGCCGATCTCCGTGACCAGGGGCTCCGGATCGTCGACGGGGTCGACGTCTGGGATCCCGTCGAGGCCAAAGTCTTCGAGGTCGTGCTCGGACTCCGTGGGCGTGTCGCGCAAGCGCGCGTCGAGGCGATCGAGGGTCCGGTGCAGGTTGCCCAAGCTGCTCCGCCCGGCCTCCTCGCTCCGCTCCCGACGCGGGCGGCTGCGCGAACGCGGCGACTCTCGATCCTGGCTGAGATCCTGGGTCGCCTCGCGCACGGGCGGGCCGGCGTACTGGGTGAGGGTGTCGGCGAGCTCCTCGGGGTCCGCCGGCTCCTCGAGGAAGGCGTCGGCGCCGATGTCGAGGACGTCGGCGAGGTCGCGCAGGTTGCCGCCGAGCTGGCCGTAGAGGACCACGGGGATCGAGGCCCCGGCTCGGGTCCGACGCAGCCCGGCGAGCAGCACGTCCGGGTCGACCTCGGCCATGCACGCGACGATCACCGCCGGGGGCGAGCTCGTCCGCACGCGGCGGTTGAGCTGCCGCGGCGGACACAGGGCGACGGCATAGCCGAGCCCCGCGACCGAGTCGGCGAGCTCCCGGCGCTGGGCCGGTTCGCCGACGATCAGAATCTCCGGCGTCACGCGCTCGCAGTCTACCCGAATCGACGCCGCGCGCCGAGCGAGGGACCTCTCAGAAGTTCAGGTGGCGCTCAAACGACGAAGCGGCGGGCTTCGAGGCTCACCGCCCGCGCGCTCGCGTGGCGCAGGAGGGCCACGGCGGCCTCGGGGCGCGCGCGGCCAGGCTCGGCAGGCCGACGGCGAACTCGAGCTCGAGGGGCCCCTCCACGAGGCCCGCGCGAAGCACCCGCTCGTCGCAGGCCCGGCGCAGCGCCGGCGCGAGGCCCTGGGGGATCGGCTCGCGCACGTGGCCCATGTCGACGGCGTAGTCGCCCGCCTCGCGGCGCAGTGAGTCCCGCTGGGCTGCTGCGTGACCAGGGCCAGCCGACAGGTCAGGGTGCTCGCGCTCATGCGCACTTCGCAGGCCCGCGCGCGCGGGCTCCCGCTCGCCAGCACGCCCCCGCGCAGGCCGGCGATCCCGACGACCAGCAAGGTCACCACCGAGGCGACGAGGTTGATCCCCGGCGCACCCGCGCTCCGCAGCGATCCGGTCCCGAGGCGACTGCGGGGGCAAAGCAGCGCTCAGGGCAGGTCGCAGACCTTCGTGACCCGGTTGCGGCCGTGCTCCTTGCAGTAGTAGAGCGCCTGGTCGGCGAGCTCGATGAGCTCGTGCCGCTTGGTGCTGTCGCGGGGGAACTCGGCCACACCCAGGGACAGGGTCACCGAGAAGCTGCCGTTGTCCGAGGTGATGGTCTGGGCCGCGATCTCCTCGCGCAGGCGGTTGGCGAACACGGCCGCCCCCTCGGCGTCGGTGTCGGGCAGCACGAGCACGAACTCCTCGCCGCCGTAGCGCGCGACGATGTCGACCTTGCGCGCGCGCCGGGTGAAGATCGCGGCGACCCGCTTGAGCACTGCGTCGCCCACGGGGTGGCCGTAGGTGTCGTTGACGCTCTTGAAGTGGTCGATGTCCGTCAAGATGATCGAGAACTTCTGGCCGGTGCGCTCGGACAGCGCGTGCAGCTGCTCGAGGCGCTCTTGGAAGGCGCGGTGGTTGGTCAGCCCGGTCAGGCCGTCGGTCGTCGCCCGCTCCTCCATCGACTGGTACATGCGGGCGTTTTGCATCGACACGCCGACTTGGTGGCTGATGACCCGGAGCATCTCCCGGGCCGCGGGCGGGTAGGCCTTGACCCGCGAGCTGATCAGCGTGATCGCGCCGAGCACCTGCTCACCGCGGACCAGGGGCAGGACCAGCACGCTGCGCGCCTGGTCGAAGCGGGTCTGCTTGTCGAAGATGGCCACGGAGCTGTCGGGGTACTCCCCCGTCGCCGGCATGTGGTGGCGGTTCTTGACCGCCATGGACACCAGGCAGACCCCGTCGGTGAAGCTCTTGTCGGCCAGGCTCGCGGCGTGCTCGGCCCACAGCGCCTCCTCCTTGGAGCGCGCCTCTTCGTCGGTGGCCTCGTGGGCGTGGCGCACGGCGAGGACCTCGTGGCGGCCCGCGCTGGCGTCGTGGCGCGTGAGCACGGCCAGGTCGTAGGGGGCCATGGCCGAGAGCGCGGCGAAGGTCTTGGCGTAGACGTCGTCGAGGGTCAGGGCCTGGTTGAGCAGCTCGCTCGCCCGGTAGAACTGCTCTTGCTCGTACTTGCCGCGCTCGACCGCCGCGAAGGCCCGCTCTTGCTCGATGATCCGCATGCACTGGGCCCCGGCCTTGATCAGCGCGTCCTGCTCGAGGTCGGTGAAGGGCTGGTCCTCGACCCGGTCGGCGCACAAGAAGCCGCGCACGACCTTGCCGTCGGTCAGCGGCACGACGCACAGGTCGGTGACGGGCTCGGGACCCTGGTAGTAGGGCGGGACCCGGCGGCCGCCGAGGGCCTTGAGGCGCAGGGGCTTGGGGTCGCGCAGGGCCGCGGCGAGCACCCCGGGGTTCTCGATCACCGGGTTGTCGCGGACCATCTCCGAGGCCGTGGCCATCTCCTTGATGATCAGCGGCGGGGTCTTGCGCGAGTCCTTGCGCTGGCCTCGCTTGCCCTCGTCCGGGTCGGGCTCGATCCACAGCAGCGCCGCCGTGTTGAGCTCGAGCGACACGCACAAGAGATCGATGGTGAAGAACAGCTGCTCGTGGACGTGGTGGACCGCGCCCTGGGCCATGCGCAGCTCCTCGTCTTCGCGCGAGCGGGCGGCCCGGCTGGCCAGGGGCAGCTGCGAGGCGATCAGCCGAAAGTCCCGGGCCTCCTCGCGGATGCGGTCGAGCTCCGTGGAGATCGAGACCTCGTGCTGGCCGCGCAGGCGCTTGGCGAGGTTGCTGAGCACCAGCAAGTTGCCGGCGGCGAAGAAGCCCAGGTAGGTCAGGTGCATGGCGACGGTGGCCCAGCTGCCGCCTTCGCCCATGCCGACGGTGATCTCCAGCAGGCCCGTGGCCGCCAGCCACACCCCCGCGACCCAGCGGCGCTTGTTGATGATCAGCAGGAAGCTGACCAGCGCATAGACCAAGGGATAGAGAAAGCTGGTCAGGCCGCCGGAGGCGACGATCAAGATGTAGACGCCGGTGACCAGCAGCAGCCCCAGCTCGAGCTCCTGCCCGGCCTCGACGGCGCTGCTCGGCGCCAACCGACGGCGCCGCGGCTCGCTCGTCGTCGGGCTCAGCTCGCGCATCAGCGCCCGGGTCAGCGTGGCCGCGTAGACCATCAGCCCGGTCAGGGCCATGAGGTCTCCGGCCCACAGCTTTTTGGCCGAGAACTGGCCCATGGCCAGGAGGAAGGCGAAGGCGGCGACGACGATGAGTCCCCACCAATCCGTGGCTTGCTTGCGAGCCAGGTAGAGCTTGCGCGCGATGGCGGTCATCAGTGCTCGGTGCTCCCTGCGTGGAAGGGCTTGGGCGAAGGCTTCGAAGTCGGGTCGGCGTCGGCGGGGCGGTGGACT
This sequence comes from Plesiocystis pacifica SIR-1, assembly GCF_000170895.1. Taxonomy (GTDB): domain Bacteria; phylum Myxococcota_A; class Polyangia; order Nannocystales; family Nannocystaceae; genus Plesiocystis; species Plesiocystis pacifica. Next base: position 12,606 of record NZ_ABCS01000056.1, read on the forward strand.
TCGAACACCAGCTCCCCGGGCAAGATCATGTTGAGGTCCTCGCGGGCAATGCGCGCCAGCTCGCGGTCGACGCGGCCGCTCGAGCTCGGGTCCTCGGGGTTGCGATGCAACGCGTCGACCTCCGCCTCGAGCAGGCGGATTTCGGCGCGCAGATCCTCGTTCCCCTCGACGAGCGCGTCTCGCTCCGCTCGAACACGGGCCAAATCTTCGGCCCCGAGGTGTTCGTAGCTCGGCAGGAAGGCGATCGCCGCGGTGATGAACAAGGCCAGCAGGATGCGGTTGAGCCAGGTCATCGCGGTGACTCGCACCGTACGGATCGACGATTGGAGCCGCAAAAATCCGACCCATTTGTACCCCTGCGCGCCTGGCTCACTGTTCAGGTAGGCGGTGGTCGGACAGCTCCGGTACAACCCGGGCCATGGACAGCCGCTGGTCCGACGAGGAGGCCCGAGATTTCATCGCCCGCTACGCGAGCGCGGACCGCAGCAACGAGGACGTGGCGCTGCGCGTCTACAGCTCGCGCTTGATCGGCGGCGAGGCCTCGCTGGTCCTCCACGGCGGGGGCAACACTTCGGTCAAGACCCGGCTCGTCGACGACACCGGCGCCGAGGTCGACGTGCTGTGCGTCAAGGGCAGCGGCTGGGACCTGAAGTTCATCGAGCCCGCCGGGCTGCCCGCGGTGCGCCTGGACACCCTCGCGGCCCTGCGCGAGCTCGACGCGCTGAGCGACGAGGACATGGTCAACGCCCAGCGCACCCGGCTGCTCGACGCGAGCGCGCCCAACCCCTCGGTCGAGACCCTGCTGCACGCCTTCTTGCCGGCCAAGTTCATCGACCACTCCCACGCCGACGCGATTTTGGCCCTGGTCGATCAGCCCGAGGGGCCGCGCGAAGCGTTGCTGGCCGAGCTGTTCGGCGCGCGCCTGGCCCTGGTGCCCTACGTCATGCCCGGCTTCGCCCTGGCCAAGCTCGCGGCCGAGGTCGCCGCGGCCAACCCCGAGGCCGAGGGGCTGTTGCTGCTCCAGCACGGCCTGTTCACCTGGGGCGAGACGGCCAGGGAGTCCTACGAGCGCCACGTGTGGGCCGTCGATCGGGCCGAGCGTCACATCGCCACCACTCGACATGGACGCGGCGCCCCGGCGCTGTCGAGCGTCGACGCCGACGCGGCCGCGGCTCGCTTCGTCGCCCACGCCCCGGAGCTGCGCGGGCGCCTGGGCCAGGCCTCGGGCAAGCGCACCTTCCTCCACTTTCGGACCAGCCCGGCGATCCATCGCTTTTGCGGCCGAGAAGACCTGGGCCAGGTCTCGCAGCGCGGGCCGGTCACGCCCGATCACGTCATCCGCACCAAGGCGACGCCGCTGATCGTCGATGACCCGAGCGATCTGGCCCAGCTCGACGCCCGCGTCGAGGCCTTCCGCGCCAACTACCGGGCCTACTTCGAGCGTCAGCAGGCGCTGCGACCCGAGCGGAGCCTCGTCGCCCTCGACCCCGATCCGCGCGTGATGCTGCTCCCCGGCGTGGGCCTGGTCGGCGTCGGGACCTCGCCCAAGGCCGCCCGCGTCGCCGCCGATCTCTACGAGCACACCGTCGATGTCATCGACGCCGCCGAGTCCGTGGGCACCTACACCGCCCTGCCCGAGCGCGATCTCTTCGACATGGAGTACTGGTCCCTCGAGCAAGCCAAGCTCGGCAAGAAGAAGCCCCGCCCCCTCGACGGCCGCATCGTCTACCTCACCGGCGCGGCCCGGGGCATCGGCGCGGCCACGGCCCGGGTGTTCGCCGAGGCCGGCGCGACCCTCTACCTCGTCGACCGCGAGGCTGACGAGCTCGAGGCCCTGGCCGCCGAGCTCGGCGCGGCCTGGGAGGCCCTCGACGTCACCGACGAGGCCGCCGTCGACGACAGCGTGCGCGCGTGCGTGGCTCGCTTTGGCGGCCTCGACGGGCTGATCTCCAACGCCGGCGTCGCCCCCCAGTCGCCCATCGCGACCTGCTCCACCGAGCTCCTCCAGCGCAGCTTCGCCGTCAACTTCTTCGCCCACCAGGCCCTCGCCGCGCGGGCCTTCCAGATCTTCGAGCGCCAGGGCGGCGGCGGCTTCCTGCTGTTCAACGCGTCCAAGGCCGCCTTCAACCCCGGCGCGAACTTTGGCCCCTACGCCCTGCCCAAGGCGGCCCTGGTCGCCTTGACCAAGCAGTACGCCCTCGAGGGCGGGCCCCTGGGCATCCGCGCCAACGCGGTCAACGCCGACCGCATCCGCACGGGCCTGCTCGACGCCGCCGACGTCGAAAAGCGCGCCGCCGCGCGCGGTCTGGAGGTTGATGCCTATTACCGATCCAACCTCCTGCGTCGCGAGGTCAGCGGCCGGGAAGTCGGCGAGGCCTTCCTGCACCTGGCCCTCGCCCAGAGCACCACGGGCTGCGTGCTGACCGTCGACGGGGGCAACATCGCCGCGTCGCCGCGCTGAGACGTGGACGTCTCTGAGCCCTGCACTCGCTGACGTGACCTGACCGATCGCCCACGGCAGTAGCCGCACGAACGGGAAACTTCACCTCCCGCTCTGGCGTGAGACCATGGCCCCGCGCGGGATCCCCCGCTCCCTCCCCCATGGCCCGTCCAAACACCGACGAGACCCTGGTCTCGACCGACTCCATCGCCGGGAGCTCGGCGGACTATGGCGGGCTGACCCTGGGCAAGCGCGTCGGCGGCTACCTGGTGATCGAGCGGATCAGCGGGCGCGTCGACGAGGCCGCGGTCTACTCGGCCTACGACCCCCGGGCCGATCGCAAGGTCGCCCTGCGCCTCATCCACCCCGTGGTCGCGGCCCACGAAGAGAGCGAGGCCGCGGCGGCTCGGGTCGCCAAGCAGGTCGAGGCGCTGAGGACCATCCGCCACCCCAACGTCGCCGCCGTCCTCGACCACGGGACGATCCTCGGGGTCGTCTACGTGATCACCGAGTTCATCCCCGGCCAGACCCTGCGCGCGTGGCTCGACGCCGACGAGGCCCCCTCCCTGGCCGCGCGCATCGCCTGTATCCGCGGCCTCGCGGCGGGGCTGCACGCGGGCCACGAGGCGGGCGTGCTGCACCTCGACGTGCGCCCCGAGACCGTGCTCGTCACCGCGGAGGGCCAGCCCGTGCTCGTCGGCCTGGGCCTGAGCCGCATCGCTCGCGCGGGCCACAACCAGGCCGCGGCGTCCATCCGGGTGCGCCGCGTGGCCGCCCAGGACGCCAGCGCCGACTCCCTCAGCCAGCCCCTGGTCCGCGACGGCGAGCGCGTCGGCGTGCCCGCCTACCTCGCCCCGGAGCAGTACGCGGGCGTCCCCCTCGACCCCGGCGCCGATCAGTTCTCGGCCTGCGTCACGGCCTACGAGCTCCTCTACGGCGAGCGCCCCTTCGCCGGGCGGACCATCAAGGCGCGCATGCTCGCCATCGAAGAAGGCCGGGTCCGCGACCCCCGGCGCGGACCCGCGGGCAAGGTCCCCGCGTGGCTGCGCGCGGTCTTGCTTCGCGGCTTGCAGCACGAGGTCGAGGCGCGCTGGCCCAGCCTCGACGCCTTCGTCGAGGCCCTCGACGCCGGCCTGACCCGGCCCCGGCTGATGGCCGCCGGCCTCGCCGTGGGCGCGACGGTGCTGGCCGCCGTCGCGGCCCTGCTCGCCCCCTCCGCCGCCTCGACCAACCCCGCGAGCCCCTCGAATCCTGGGGCCGCCCTGCCCCCGGAGCTCGAGACCCTCACCGCCAGCGTCCGCGCCGACGAAGACCTGCGCAGCGCCGAGGCGACGCTCAGCCTCGCCCGCGGCCTCGAGCTCGAGCAGGCCCTGCCCTGGTACGCCCTCGCGGCCAGCTTCGCCGACGACGACCCCGCCCTCGTAGCCGAGATCGCCCTCGCCCACGCCGGCGCCCTCACCCAGCTCGAGCGCCACGCCGAAGCCCGCGAGCACGTGCGCGCGGCCCTCGACGACCTCGCTCCGGACGCCCCCGCCCGCGCGAGCCTCGAGGCCTGGCTCGCCGAGCACCCCGACGCGCCCCCCGACGCCGCGACCCCGCCATGACCATCATCGACGCCTGGCTCCAACACCCCACGCCCGCCTTCCTCGCCGATCCCATCTTCGCCTCGCTGTGGCGCTGGATGGGCGTGAAGACCCCGCCCAGGCAGCTCCCCGTCGAGTTCACCCTCGCGGCCCTCGACGCCGCCGGGATCCAAAAGGGCCTGATCTGCGCCTGGCACGGGCCCCACGGCGCGATGATCTCCAACGACGACGTCGCGGCCCTGACCCAGGCTCACCCCGAGCGCTTCATCGGCGTCGGCTCCGTGGACCTGCGCCACCCCATGGCCGCCGTCGCCGAGATCCGCCGCTGCGTCCGCGAGCTCGGCTTCGTCGGCATCCGCGTGCTGCCCTGGCTGTGGGAGCTGCCCCCGGACCACCGGCGCTACTACCCGATCTACGCCGCGTGCGTCGAACAGGGCGTGCCCTTTTGCCTGCAGGTCGGCCACACCGGCCCGCTGCGCGGCTCCGAGTACGGCCGGCCCATCCCCTACCTCGACAACGTCGCCCTCGACTTCCCCGAGCTGACCATCGTCGGCGGCCACGTCGGCTACCCGTGGACCGAGGAGATGATCGCCCTGGCCACCAAGTACGAGCGCGTCTACATCGACACCAGCGCCTACAAGCTCTCACGCCTGCCCCCGCAGCTGGTCCACTACATGCGCCGGCACGGCCGCAAGAAGGTGCTGTTCGGCTCGAACTGGCCGATGATCGCCCCCAAGGACTGCCTCGCCGCCCTCGACGAGCTCGGGCTCGACGACGAGGCCAAGGCCCTGTTCCTCCACGGCAACGCCGAGCGCGTGTTCGGCCTGGACGCGGCGGCGGGCGCATGAGCGAGGCGGTCAAGCGCTTCATCAACGGGGCCGACAGCATCGTGACCGAGGCCCTCGACGGCCTCGTGTGCCTGGGCCACGATCGCGTCCGCCTCGACGGCTTCCCCCACGTCAAGGTGGTGCGCCGCGCGAGCCTCGACCCGGCCAAGGTCGCGCTGGTCTCCGGCGGCGGCGCGGGGCACGAGCCCGCCCACGCGGGGCTGGTCGGCGCGGGCATGCTCAGCGCCGCGGTCTCGGGCGAGATCTTCGCCTCGCCCAGCGTCGAGGCCGTGCACGCGGGCATCCTCGCCAGCACCGGACCCGCCGGCTGCCTGCTGATCATCAAGAACTACACCGGCGACCGGCTCAACTTCGGGCTCGCGGCCGAGCGCGCCCGCGCGGCGGGGCTGCGCGTCGAGGCGGTGATCGTCGCCGACGACGTCGCCCTGCCCGACGCCGTCTCGGCCCGGGGCGTGGCCGGGACCGTGCTCGTGCACAAGATCGCCGGCCACCTCGCCGAGCGCGGCGCGAGCCTCGAGCAGGTCGCGGAGCAGGCCCGGGCCGTCGCCGGAGAGCTGCGCTCGATCGGCCTGAGCCTCGAGACCTGCACGCTCCCGGGGCAGCCCAAGCGCGCGCGCCTGGGTCCCACCGAGGCCGAGCTGGGCCTGGGCATCCACGGCGAGCCCGGCCTCGAGGTCATCGCCCACCGCAGCGCGCGGGAGCTCGTCGCCCAGATGCTCGCGCGCCTCGAGCCGACCTTGCCCGCGGACGATCGGCCCCTCGCCGCCCTCGTCAACAACCTCGGCGCCGTGCCCCCCATCGAGATGAGCCTGCTGACCCGGGAGCTGCTCGTCTCGCCCCTGGGCCAGCGCGTGACCTGGGTCGTGGGCCCGGCCCCGCTCATGACCTCGCTGGACATGAACGGCCTGTCCATCTCGCTGCTGCCCCTCGACCCCGAGCGCCTCGAGGCCCTGCGCAGCCCCAGCGACGCCCCCGGGTGGAGCCCGATCCGCGAGGTCGTCCGCGAAGGTCGGGTCGTCGCCATGCCGGCGGGGCTCGGCGCACAGTCGAAGGAGCAGCCCTCCTCCGACCCCCAGACCGAGGCGACCCTCGCGACGATCCTCACCTGCCTCGAAGGGCTGCGCGGCGAGCTCGACAGCCTCGACGCCAAGATCGGCGACGGCGACACGGGCTCGACCCTGGCCAAGGCCGCCGCGGCCATCCGCGCCGACTTCGAGAGCCTGCCCTTCGCCGAACCACCAGCCTTGCTCGCCGCCCTCGGCCGGCGCCTGTCGACGGTCATGGGCGGAAGCTCTGGCGTGCTCGCGTCGATCCTGTGCACGGCCGCCGGCGAGGCCATGGGTCGAGGCGCGAGCTGGGTCGAGGGCCTGAGCGCGGGCCTCGAGCGGGTCATGGAGTACGGCGGCGCGCGCCCGGGAGACCGGACCTTCGTCGACGCCCTCGCGCCTGCTCTCGACGCCCTGCGTAGCGGCGCGGACTTGCCTGCAGCCGCGAGCGCGGCCCGTGCCGGCGCCGACCAGACCGCCGCGATGACCCGCGCCCGCGCAGGACGAGCGGCCTACCTCAGCGCGGCGAGCCTCGAAGGCGTCGCCGACCCCGGGGCGGTCGCCGTGGCGGCGGCCTTCGAGGCCCTCGCCGAGGCCACGCTCGCATAGCGGCGCAGCGGCGTCGCCCGAGTGCCAACCAGACGACCGGTCTGGTAGACACTCGATGCACGCCGAGGCTAGAGCGCCCTAATGCCAACCGACTCGGGGTGTCCTGATTCGAGCGGCCGGAGGGCCGATTTCAATACGACAGTGGTCGGAATATTTTTATGTGGACACTCCGCCCAGTTCGGCGACCTCCGGGTATGACCACTCCACGTTTCACCTCTGTTCTCCCGGCGCTCGTCCTCCTCGTCGCTGCCTGCGGGGCCGAAGAGGACGACGCCAGCTTCCGCTCTGGCTACACCACCAATACGACCCTCGACGGCGGCGACGACGGCTCGGTCTGCGAGGGTGAGCCCGGCCCCGTGACCGACGTCAACCCCCGGCGCTCGCTGTTCGAGACCAACCCCGACGCCCTGTCCGGGTTCACGATGACCGCTGTCCTCGACGCCATCGCCGTCAACAGCGGCCTCGTGTCCCAGCCCTCGGTGACCCACGACCAGTTCATCGACACCTACAACGAGGCCCCCGGCCTGGGCTTGGGTGCCAACTGCGACGACGCCCTGGCCTTCGACGGCACCCCGGGCCTCAACGGCTTCCCGCACATCTGCCCCCGCGCCGAGGGCAACCACATCGGTGACATCGAGGGCTGGTTCCCCATCGCCGCCGTCAACCGCTTCGACCTCGCGCCCTCCGACGGCTCGCACTGCGGCGAGGCCCGGCTGGTCATGGCGAACAACTCCGAGCGGCGGATGTTCACCATCTTCGAGGCCCAGATCCCCAACCCCAACCCCGGCTGTGGCATCGACGCCTGCGCCCCCGTGCAAGAGTTCTGGGCCGAGCTGTCCGAGCAAGACAACCCCAAAAAGCGCGCCGAGATGCTGCGCCTGGCCTTCATCGACGGCGCGCCCAGCCTCGAGGCCGAGGGCTTCGGGCCGTTCATGAGCCAGCAGAACCTGACCTTCGGCACCGGCCAGGTCCGGACCAACAACTTCGACGACAACGACTTCATCTGGACCCTGCGCGAGTTCAAGGTCGTGCCCGTGGGCAAGCCCTCCCTGTCGGCGGAGTTCGGCACCAAGCCGCCGGTCCAGGCCGTGGCCCGCATGGTCCCCGTGCCCGTCGCCGCCAACCCCTTCGGCGAGTACTGGGACGACGACGTCCCCGGCCTGCCCAACCACAAGGCCTGCGTCATGGCCCTGCTCGACACCGTCGAGCACCTGATGGTCGACGACGTCAACCTCATGGGCGTGTCCGTGCCGACGGAGTGCCTGGCCGCCGAGAGCCCCGCGACCAACGTCCAGCGCTACGCCCAGCAGCTCGCGGGCCACGACGCCCTCGCCAAGGCGATCGACGCGCGCATCCACCAGATCGACCCGACCAGCACCCTGACGCCCGCGGACATCGCCAACCGGGCGGCCTTCGCCGGCGGCTGCATCGGCTGTCACCAGCAGACCAACGGCATCGACCTGGGCAACGGCGTCCAGGCCCCGGTCTCGGGCTTCTTCGTGCACACCTCGGAGACCAACACCCAGGACTGCGGCGACGGGACCAGCTGCTTTAGCATCTCGCCCGCCCTCGAGGACGACTTCCTGCCGCACCGCAAGGCGGTCATGGACACCTACCTCAGCGGCGGCCCCTGCTGCGACGAGCCGGGCTTCATCGACGTCGACGCGGAAGAGGCCGTGCCGCTGAGCCCCGACGAGCCCATCCCCCTCGCCGAGCTCATGCAGGCCGAGGCGGACGCGAAGGCGGCCCAGTCCCCGACGACCATCGCCGGGACCCCGACCGCGCGCTCGCACTGAGCCCGAACGGCGAAGAGCCTCTCCCACGACCTGCGCGGGAGAGGCTCTCGAGCTTCTCGGCCCTTCGCCGCTCAGCCGAAGATGCGCTCGATGGCATCCCGCGCGGCCTGGCGCGGGTTCGGGATCGCGTCCGTCGGCGGCAGGTTGCCGAAGATCTGCTCGGCCAGCTTGATGGCGTCGACCTTCGAGGTCTTCATCCGATCGACGAAGCGCTTGAGCACCCGGGGGTCGGCGGTCTGCGAGTGCTCCACGAGCCACTTGAGGGCCACGCCCACGTCGGCCGCGTCCGCGGGGTTGAAGCCCTTGCCGATCATCCGCATCCAGCGGGCGACCATCACCGGCTCGGCCCCGAGCACCTCGTCGGGCGTGCCGGCGACGAAGCGCAGGGTCGAGCTGGCCAGGTCGGCCAGGCCCGTGCCCGTGGGGTCGACCAGGGCGTCGCCGTCGATGTCGTAGTAGACGGCGTTGATCGTGAAGTCGCGGGCGAGGGCGTCGAGGTCCAGGCGCAGCGAGGCGTCGTGGCCGTCGTGGGTGCTGATGATGTCGAGGCCCGTCTCGATGTCGGCCTCGACCTGGACCGAGCCGAAGGGCACGTTGCGGCGGATCGCCAGGTCGTTGGGGTCGTTGGGGTCGGCGTTCTTGCGCGCCAGGCCCTGCTCCACGATGGCGTTGAAGCTGTCGATGGCCGGCATGGTCGACGCGAAGTCGATGTCCGCCGGGTTGAGGCCGCGGAGGATGTCCCGGGTCGCGCCGCCGACGATCCAGCTCTTGAAGTTGGCGCCCTTGATCACGTCCGTGAACTGATCGGCGGTCAGGGTGCTGTCGGCCACGGGGCGGGTCTTGAGCGCCCGCATCGCCGCGCGGGTGTCGTAGATCATCCGCAGCACGGGGTCGGCCGGGCGCGGGCCGTTGTCGAGGTCGGCGAAGGCGACCGTGCGCGACTGCCAGTCCTGCGCCGCGAGCGGGCGGACGTCCGCCTCGGTCAAGCTGGCGAAGTCGTTGGTCACCGCCAGGGTCTCGTTGGCGTCCAGGGTGTAGAGGGTGTCCGGCGCCCCCCCGCCCTGGTCGCGCAGCAGCACGCGGCCCAGGCCCTCGGCGGTGTAGCCGTAGAGGTAGCCGTCGACGAGCGAGCCGTCGGGCTTGGCGATGCGCACGGCCTGACCAAAGCCCAGGTTCCGGTCGCGCCCCAGGGAGCGGGCCAGGTCGCCGACCTGGGTGCTCGGGGGGAAGTCGTTGACCGGCGTGGGGATCTTGCGCAGCTCGACGCCCACGCCCGCGAAGTTGAGGTCGACCGTGGTCGGCGCGGCGTTGGTGTCGATGGGGTCGGTCTGCGGGTTGATGCCCTCGAGCATCCGCATGGTGTCCCAGTCGAGGGTCACGATGCGCGCGTTTTGGCCGTCGCGGCGGGCCGTGTCCAGGATGTCCGCGAGCTCGAACAAGCTGCCCTCGTCGAGGCTGCCCTGGGCCGCGGTGTGGGCCTGACGGATCGCGGCGAGGATCCGCTGGTAGTCGGCCGTGGTCCGGTCGGGGATGGCGATGGTCTGACCGACGAGCTCCGAGCCCTGGCGCGCCAGGGTCTGCAGGGAGATCGAGGTGTCGACCCCGCGCAGCTGGCCGAGCACGTCCGCGCCGCGCAGCAGGTCCATGCGGCTGGGCAGGCCCGTGCGATCGAGGGGCAGGCGCTCGAGCACGGTGCGCACGCCGACGGAGTCCGTGTAGTTCGAGCCGAGCCGGCGCAGCAGCGGCCCCCGGAGCCCGCGGGCGTACTGGGCGACGTCCTCGAGGATCCCGTTGAGGGTCGTCGCGTTGGCCGGGTTGAGGTTGCGCAGCAGGGTGTGGACCTGGTCGCGCAGCCACGCCGCGTCGCGGGCGATGGCGAAGGCGCCGCCCGGCGGATCCAGGCTCGTGTCCTGGTCGTTCTCTGGGGTCAGCAGGGTGTCGGCCGCGAGCTGGATGCGCCCCCAGGCCCGCGCCGCGTCGCCCATGACCATGACCGTGCCGCCGCCGAGGGGCTGGGGGTTCCCGCCGGCGAGGTTCTCGACCATGGTCTGGATCCGCGAGGGGTGGACCGTGTCGAGGGCGTCGGCGATGGCGTCCCGGGTCGGCCCGACCCCCAGGGCGTTGGCCAGGTTGTCGAGGTTGTCCGCGGTGATCCAGCCGTCGCGCAGGGCCCGGACGATGGCGTCGTCCGACGCGATCTCGATCTTCTGGTTGTCGGCGGCGGCCTGGTTGTGCTGTTCGATCCCCGCGACCACCCGGGCGATGGCGGCGAAGCTGTCGTTGGCCCCGGGCTGGATGGTCAGGCGCAGGGTCGTGGGCGCGGCCCCGCCCCGCTCCTGGCGCAGGTCCGCGAGCATCGCGTCGATGTTCGCGTCGTTGTTGCCCAGCGAGCTCCACAGGGCGTGGCGGCGGTTGGCCACCGTGTCGTTGACCAGGGTCCAGCGCACGGTCGTGCTCTGGCCGTAGTCGACGCCGGTCGCGTCCCGGGCGACGCCGTCGCCGAGGATGGTCTGGACCGCTGGTGGCAAGCGGTCGGCGTGGAGCGCTGCCCGGCGGCGAGCCGCCGCCTGCTGACGCTGGCGCTGTTGTTGCTGCTGGCGGCGGTTGCCGAGTTGGTTGTTGTCGCGCGGCATGATGAGCTTCCTAGTCGGTGTTCGGAGGTGAAGTCTCTGAGGTTCGGTTCGGGTCAGCGCACGGCGGCGCGGTAGCTCATGACGAGCACGAGGTTGGACAGGCGGCCCCGATCCCCGCGGACCCGCAGGGTCACGGCGGCGCCGCTTTGGCCGACGCGCAGGCCGGCGGTGTCGACCATGCGCGACTCGGGCAGGGCGATGGACTCACCCAGCTCGAGGCTGGCCGTGACGCCGCCCGTGCCGCTGGCGTCGAGGGCGTAGTGGGCGAGCACGGAGCGGATCCGGCTGCTGGCCATGTTCGGGAAGTGGGCCGGGCTCAGGGGCAGGACCAGGGTGTCGGCCAAGCCGTTGCGGAAGCGCTGCCAGGCCTCGGGGAACGCCGCCGCGACGTCGAAGTGACGCAGGGCGTCGTAGGGCTTGAGCTGCCCGCGGACCTGGGCCGCGAAGGCCTCCCCGCCTTGCAGGGCGGAGTAGCGCAGGTCGATGGTCACGTCCTTGATGGCGGAGCGGTCGTAGCTGCCGACCTTGCCGCCCAGCTCCAGGCGCCAGCGCGACACCGCGCCGGTGCCCTCGAAGGGCAGGTAGCGCTCGCTGTCGAAGCGCAGCTCGAACAAGCCGTTGTTCTTGTCGAACTTGTCGTGGTGCGAGAGCGCGATCTGCTGCTGCGACTTCCAGTTGCTGCGCAGCGACACCGGGGCCTCGCCGCGGGCGTTGAGCAGGAAGTTGACCGCCTTGGCGTCGGGGTGGAGGACCGTGCGGTTGGTCAGCTGGGTCAGCGTCGCGTTCACGGTCACGCCCTCGCCCGCGTCGAGGACCAGGGCGATGGTCTTGATCTGCCGCCGGTAGTGCCCGGGGAAGTCGTAGTCGAACAGCGCCTCGCTGAGCTCGAACTCGCAGGCGCCCTCGGCCTGGAGCTTCAGGAAGGCCAGCGGGTCGAGCTCGAGCAGCGAGACCTGCTTGCCGATCTCGAGCCGGCGCGCGTCGCCGTGGGTGTAGGCCGCCTCCATGCGGTCCAGGTCGAGGCCCAGGGCGTCGCCCGCCGTCAGGCCCTTGCGCTGGCTGTCCCAGTGGTGCCCGCGGACGAACTGCACGTCCTGCACGGGCGCGCCGGTCTCGAACTGGTAGGCGCGCTCGGCCGCCCGGGCGTAGTCGAGGGCGAGCTTGTAGGTCTGGTAGTAGAGGGTCGACAGGCGGTCGGCCATCCACTGGTAGAGCTCTTGCTTGCTGAACTTGCCGCGGTAGAACTCGTCCACGGCCCGGTTGTGGGCGATCTGGCGCTCGACGATGGCCAGCTCCTGGCTCGCCGAGGCGATCGCCGCGTCGGCGCCGACGAGCTGCTCGCTGATCTGGTTGGCGTCGTAGGCCGCCAGATCTTTTTGCAGGCGCCACTCGTCCTTCATGCGCTCGTGCTGGCCGACGATCCCGAGGATCTCGCCGCCGATGCTCAGGCCCTCGGCGACGCCCTGGAGGATCTCGGCGAGGGCGTTTTGCGAGCGACCGATCTGGTCGCCGCCGCCCTTGACGCCGAGGTTGAAGGGACCGGCGTAGCCGTCCGGAGCCGCGCCGCCGAAGGCCGCGATGATCCGGAAGATGGCCGACACGGCGTGGGCCGCCACGGACCCCGCCATCAGGCTGAGCTGGGCGATCTCGAGGGGGTTGAGGCCCTTGTCGAGCCAGTCCTGGTAGACCTCGCCGCGGCGCTGGGCGTTGAGCAGGCCCTGCTGGAGCCCGCGCTTGTTGGCCTCGGCCTCCGCGATCTGCAGGCGCCGGACCTCGACGGTCATGGTGTGCAGCTCGCTCTCTTGGCGGACCTGGAGCCGGCTGAGCTTCTCGGCGTCGCGCTTTTCGAGGGTCGCCAGCAGCTCACCGCCGAACTGCTGGAGCTTGGACACCAGGCCCTGGGCCCGATCCATCAGGAAGCGGAAGCGGTAGTGCGGCACGCTGACCGGACCGACGCTGGCGACGGCCCCCGCCACGCTCGCCCCGCCGGCGACGGCGGACACGATGGCCATGGGGTCGATGGGCGGCTGGAACAGCGGCAGGGGCTGCTTGACGCCCATCAGGTTGAGCCCGTGGCGGATCTTGTGCAGGCGATCCTCGACCCGGCCCCAGTAGCCGATCAGCTCCTGGTTCTCCGGCAGGTAGAAGTAGCTGGGCCAGGCGATGGACTGGGGCGCCTTGCCGGCGAAGCTCAGGTCCGTGGTCGCCGGATCCAACCCGCTTTGGAGGTAGAGCAGGAAGTCGTAGCCCTCGCTGGCGTCGCGCAGGGCGGCGTAGGGGCGATCCTCGGTCAGCACGCGCCGCCCCAGGGGCGCCGGGCGCCGACCCAGCAGGTCCCAGGCGAGCACGTAGAGCATGCGCGCCTCGTTGATGCTCTCGCGGGTGTACTGGGAGAACAGCATGTCGCCCCAGTCGAGCAGGTTGTCGATGTAGCGCATCAACAGGGCCTTGCGGTAGGCGATGCGCCGCAAGCTGGCGAGGGCGTGGGGATCGAAGGGATCGTCGAGGAACACGCGCAGCTGGCCGGCCGCGTTTTGCATCGCGGTCCAGGTCATCGCGAGCTGCTCGATGACGCCGACGGTCTCCTCGAGCTCGCGCCGGGCCTCGACGGCCTCGGGCCGCCGGGCGTCGAGGGCGAGCACGTCCCGACGCAGGTCGTCGAGCTTGGCGAGGGCGAGCAGGCTCGCCTCCTCCTCCGGGCTCAGGGCGCGCTCGCCCTGGAAGGCCATGTCCATGGGCAAGAGCGTGGCCGCGATGGCGCGCAGCCGAGCCGCGACGCTGGTGGTGTCGACCGAGGCGCCCGCCAGGTCGCTGAGCCGGCCCTCGATGCGCTCGGCGATGGCCTCGACGTCGGCGGCGAGGAAGGGCAGGAACTTCCAGGTGTCCGGCGCCTCGGTCGGGTCGAAGATGTACTCGTACCAGCGCCGGGCCTCGTCGAAGCGCTGGCTGGTGTTGAGCGACTGCGCGACCAGGAAGGGCGCGTGGAAGAAGATCTCCCAGTAGTAGATGCCGTTGGCGCTGCTGAAGTCGAGGTGGGTCCCGATGGGGTGGGAGCCGATGCGCGCCGGGTTGAAGCGGATCGTCTCCGAGGAGGAGTGATCCGGGGCGAAGCGCGGGAGCTCGTCGACCTCTTGCGAGCGCAGGGCGAGCAGGCCGTCGAGGCCCCCCGCGAACAGGCGCTGGTTGAGGGTCGAGGCCGTCGCCGTGGTCAGGCGGACCACGTCGTAGCGCACCGTCGAGACCTCGTAGGGCTCGGTGTCCGCGTCGGTGAAGCGCAGGTAGTGGTCCCCGCGGAACAAGGTCAGCACGCCGCCGGCGTAGAGCGCCGCGTCGACCCCGTCGTGGAGGCTGGCGGGTAGGTTGCCCCACGCGCCGTCGATGGCCCGGACCAGCGAGAGATCCCCGATCGCGTCGCCGCCCGGGGCCTGCAGGTAGTGGTCCCCGATGAACAGGTAGAGCTTGCCGCGCAGGCGCACGGCCGCGTCGATCGCCGCCGCGCCCCAGACCTGGTCGACGCTGCGCGCGTCGGGCTGCCAGCTGGTCATGCCCTCACCGGCGGTCAGGCGCATGAACTGGTTGTCGCGGAACACGTAGCGGTGCCCGCCCACGGTGACGTCGACCTCGGTGTTCTCCTCCTGGACGTCGGGGAGCGCCGGGTCGAAGTGCCAGCCGCCCCAGCTCCAGCCCCAGATGCGGTGCCACGGGTGGTGGATCCACTCGACGTGGAGCTCGCCGTGGCCGAGGTTCAAGCGCGCCTTGAGGGTCACGCCGCGGTAGTTGTTGCCCTCGTCGATGTCGAACACGATGGTGTTGCCCGAGACCGTCGCCCCGCGCACGCCGAGGTGCTCGAAGCCCGTGGGCCGCAGGGCCCGGCCGGTGCCGTGGCGCATGTTGACGTCGTGGGCCAGGGCGCCGAGGTGGCCCTTCTTGGGGTAGCCCGGCAAGATGCGCTCGGGCTCGCTGACCGGGCAGCACACGAACACGCCGTCGCCGACGACGTAGAAGTCCTCGCCGATGACGAAGGCCGCCCGGACCACGCCGAAGCGCGCCAGCTCGAGCTGCTTGGGGTAGCCCACGTCCATGAACCGGCCGAGCTGCCCCGCCTCGTCCGCGGTGTAGCGGATCAGCTGCTGGCTGCACACGAACATGTGCGCCTGGCCCTCGACCCAGGCCGCGTCCACGCCCCGGGCGAGCATCTGGTTGTGGATCAGGCCCCAGCGAAAGGCGTTGCTCTCGCGCTTGGTCAGGTCCGTGGCGAAGGCGTGCTCTTGCCCGTCGAAGTAGCAGGCGTTGCCCTTGCCGTCGGCGTTGTCGAGCGCGGCCGAGAGCCCGGTCCACTCGGGCAGGCCGTCGGGGTTGCCCGCGAGCGGCTTGGGGTAGCCCTCGTCGCACAGCTCGTAGGCCTCGCCGGAGTAGCGCACGTACTCCCCGTCGCAGACCAAGAAGGTGTGCTCGCCCCGGCGCAGGGCCGCGTCGACCCGCTGGTTGCGGACGATCGCCGAGGCCTGCGTGCCCCAGAAGGCGCCGATGTTGCGGGCCGTGTCGCGCCAGGCGTCGACGGCCTTGTCGATGATGTCCAGGCTCAGGCCCTGGCTGGGCACGGTGATGAACTCCGAGCCCGCGAACAGGTAGAGCTCGCCGTCGAGGCCGAGCATGGCCGCCGACAGCACGCGGCCGAGGCTGATGAGCGAGTCGCCCTGCTGCAGCGAGCGGGAGTCCTTGCGCCCAAACACGAACTCGCGCTCGCCGTGAACGACCACGGAGCGGGCGTGGGTGAGCTCCGCGGCCGCGGCCGCTTCGTCCTGCCCGCGACCCCGACCCCGACCCCGGCCGCGACCGCTCGACGCCGCGAACTCGATGACCTCGGTGCCCTCGAGCTGGAAGTTGCGCCCGTTGTCGGTGTGGATGACCGTGCGCTTGGCCTCGGTCAGGACCACGTCGATCTTCATGTCCTCGTAGGCCTCGTCGTTGTTGGTGCAGCCCAGCTCCGCGAGGATCGCGAACAGGCTCTGCGCCTTGGGGTAGCCCGCGTCGCTGGCCGCGTAGCTCGAGCCCGTGTAGCGCAGGTAGACCTTGGGCCCGACAACGAAGGTCTTGTCGCCGACGGTGAAGCCGGTCCGGACCGCGTTGGCCCGCCCGCTCGCCGTGGTGAAGTCGTTGGCGCCCCGGCCCCAGCGCTCGCCGATCGGCGTCGTGGTGGTCAGGTCGTCGCTGCGCGCGCTGAGGCCCTGGCCGAAGTACCAGACCCGGCCCTGGGCGTCGGTGAACGCCGACTCGATCTTGGACCACTCGGGCAGCCCGTCGGCGTTGCCGGCGAGGGTCAACACGCCGACCTCGTCGGCGAGCAGGGTGCCCTTCGAGTAGCGCAGGTACTCGCCGCCGAGGGACATGTACATCTTCCCGTCCTGCCACCAGCTCGCGTCGAACTGGCCGCCGCGGGCGATGGAGTTGTCGATGTGACCCCAGCGCCGGTACACCGGCTCTTCGGTCATCGAGCCGTCGGCGCCGATCTTGGCGTAGGCGCCCGCGGCGTTGTGGAACAGGTAGGTCGAGCCGTCGGTCGACTCGAGCCCCGCGTCCACGCCGTCCCACTGCGGCAGGCCGTGGAGGTTGCCGGCGAGGGGCTGGAGGGCCATGGCCCTATCGTCGAGGGAGGCCACGGCGGGCTTGCACAGGAAGCTGCCGCCCTTGAGGTGGAAGCTGTACCAGGGGCCCTCGGACGAGTCCGCGGCCGAGTTCAGGCGCACGACCTGATCGGGGCGCTCGCTCGCGGCGAACAGGCTCGAGAACAGCTCGATGCCTGCGGAGTCGCTGGGCGGGCGCGTGGCCGGGCGGGTCTCGAGCGCGGAGGTCAGCGAGGCGTTGCGGCGCACGACCTGACCGCCGGCGCTGTAGCTGAGCCCGACGATGATGTTCTCTTGCTCCTCGGCGCCCAGGTGCAGCGAGCGCTCGACCACGAGCTGCACGCCGTCGATGGACCGGCCCTCGACCACGGACAGGCCGAGCTTCTGGGCCGGGATCCAGCGCAGGTTGAGGTCGTAGTAGGAGAAGTAGACCTGCAGGCGTCGGCGGGTGTTGACCGTCGCCGAGGCCTGGGATCCTCCGCTGACATCGTTCGCCCGGATCGAGGTCGAGCTGCCCTCACCGGTCTCCAGCTCGATCTGCGCCCAGAACACGAACAGCCGGCCGAAGGCGTCAACGGGGTAGACCCGCGGCGAGTCGATCTCGACGTCGAGGGGCTGCCACGCCGCCCAGGTCGCGTCCTGGGTGCGCCCGCGCAGGAAGGTCGCGGTCCGGTAGTAGTAGCGCTTGGGGTCCGTGCCGGTCTGGCCAAAGAGCACCAGCTCGCGGTCCGAGGCGTCGTCCCGGCCCTCGCGGATGTAGCCGCCCGCGATCGTCAGGCTCGAGACCTCGGTGTACTCGTCGAGGTACTTCTTGAACACCTCGGTCGAGCGCTGGTCGTTGATCTCCCCCTGGAGCAGGTCGTCCTGCAGGGTCATGAAGCTCGGCGTCCGCGTGTCGCGGAGCTCGGGGCGGATGTAGTTCTCGGGGTGCAGGAAGACCTTGCGGTTGGCCTCCCAGACCCGGAAGTTCTGCATCCACTCCCACTGCCGCTTGAGCTGGGCCTTGGCCTCGGCCGCCGCCGCGACGGGGCTCTGCTCGGCGCCCGCGCGCGGGGTCGGGGCCTCGAGGTTGACCAGGTAGCGGTGCATGTACAGCTGCGTGGCCGCGATCGCCTCCTTGATCCGCGAGGTGTCGAGGGAGGGGTCGACCTGGATGTCGACGAGCAGCTCCTCGTAGAGGTCGCGGGGCTCGGCGAGGGCGGGCTCGCGGGCGAGGATCCACGCGACCAGGGCGTCCCGGCGCGCGCGGTTGTCCGCGTCGAGGAGCTGGCGGCCGATGGTCAGCCAGTCCGCGCCCGGGTAGAGGGTCCCGAGCAGGCGCCGGAGGGTGTCCGCCGCGGCCGCGGGCGCGCGGCTGTCCAGGGGCCCGTAGAGGGGCCGCCAGACCTGCCCGTGCAGCTCGCTGGGGTAGCTGCCCAGGCGCTGGCACAGCTCCATGATGTCGACGACGCGCAGCAGCAGCTCGAGGTCGAACTCGGCCTCGAGGGCCTCCGTACGTCCCGGCCGGTGCAGGAAGGCCCCGCGGCGCACGAGCCACTGAAGATCATCGATGGGCCACTCGAACAGCGCCGCGAGCAGGGCGTAGGGGTAGGTCACGTCGGGCTGGGGCTCGATCAGGAGATCGAGGAAGCTGCCCTCGATGGACCCGCCGGGGCCCTCCTCCGGGCTCAGGGCCTCGGCGACGCCTTCGCGGCGCTCGATGTCCACGGCCCGCCAGATCAGGTGCAGGTCGCGGATCAGGAAGTCGTTGGCGTGGCGCCAGCGACGGGCGAAGGGCTGGGCCCCGATGGCGTCGATGCGCCGGAGCTGCTCGCCCGAGTAGCGCACGTAGGCCTCGCCCCGGCTCACGTAGCGCCGGCCCTCGAAGCTGAACGCCCCGTCGATGCCCGCCTCGAAGTCCACGGGCAGGTCGCCCCAGTCGTCGCGGATCGCCCGCGGGTAGCCCTCGTCGACGGCCTCGGCCGAGGGCTCGGTGTAGCGCACGTAGTGCTCGCCCTTGAACACGTAGAGCTCGCCCTCGGGCCCGAGCAGGGCCGCGTCGATGCGCGGGTTCGGGTCCTGCTCCGTGGCCGCGAAGGGGTTCGCCGGGGTCTGCCACAGCTGCGCCAGGCTCCCGCGCTGGGTCGGGCGCTCGGGCTGCATCGGCCACATGCGCAGGAACTCGCCCTCGGCCAGGAGCAGCACCGCCCCGTCGGCCTCGAGCATGGCGCCGTCGAGCTCGGCGTGGAAGGCCTCGGGCAGGGCCCGGGGCGTGCCGATCAGCGTCGGCACGAGCTGCTCGGGGATCGAGCGCGGGAAGCCGGCGTCGACGGTCTCGGCGTCGTGCTCGGTGTAGCGGTAGGCCTGGTCGCCGCTGAACAGCCACAGCGCGCCGCCTTGGTCGACGAAGCTGGCGTCGACCCGGCCGCGGCGCTGGAGCTCGTTGCGGATCACCCCGAGCTGGCCGAGGGTCAGCGTCCGGGTCAGGGCGTCGACGCAGGCGTAGGCCCGGCCGCCGGCGATCAGGGTGATGACCCCGCGCGTCGCCCAGGCCGCGTCGACGCTGCGCGGCTGGCCCTCGCTACCGGCCGCGATGGCCTCTTCGACGGCCTCGAAGTGGCGCTCGAGCTCCTCGGGAAGGTGGGCGAAGCCCGGCTCCTCGCGCAGGTTGGCGACGAGGCGCTTGGGGTAGCCCGCGTCGACGCGCTCGTAGTTCGAGCCGGTGTAGCGGACGTACTGGTCGCCGCTGAACAGGTAGGTGTACGCGCCGACCACCAAGGTGGCGTCGACGCCCTCGCGCTGACGCAGGCGGTTGTCGATCTGACCCCAGCGCGCCTCGATGTCGTGGAAGCTGCCGGGCAGCTTGGGATCGCTGGCGTCGCGCCGGTAGGCGAAGCAGGTGCCCTCGGCGAAGAACCAGGTCGTGCCCTCGCCGTCCTCGAAGGCCGCGCTCACGGCCTCGAAGTCGGGGTGCCGCTCGGGCAGCCCCGGCCAGAACAGCTCGAGCTCGCGGGGGTAGGTCCAGGTCTGGGTGCTCGCCTCGAAGTGCAGGAACTCGCGGCCGCGGATCAGGAACAGGTCCTCGCCCTCGACGAGCACGGCGTCGACGCGGTCAAAGCCCTGCTCGACGTGGATGCTGGGCAGCTTCCAGAAGCTGAGATCGGCGGCCATGGGCTCGTCGAACTCGGGCTCCTCGAGGGCCTCGTCGCAGTAGCGCTGGTAGCGGAACTCGCCCTCGGCGTTGGGCGCCTCGAGCAGGTAGGTGTGCTCGCCGTGGGTGTAGGCGAGGTGGACGTCGCGCAGGCCGCCGAAGCGCTCGGCGATGGATCCGGCGGGGCCGTCGGCCACGCTCGGCAGCGTCCAGCTCGTGCCGGCGCCCGGCTTGAGGGCGTCGGGGCTGAACTGGAGGTACTCGCCGCCGCGGAACACGAACAGCCGCCCCTCGGGCGAGCGAAGGCCGGCGTCGACCCGCTCGTCCTCGGCGATGGCGTTGCCCGTGCGACCCCAGGCCTGGGCGATGGGGTAGTCGCGCTCGAGGGCGCGGTCCCAGCAGCGGCCGTTGGCGAACAGGTAGGCGTTGTCGTCCTGGCCGAGGAGCACGGCCTCGGGCTGGCGGAAGGCCTCGGGGGCGCCGCGCAGAAAGCGAGGCAGGGCGGCCGGGCGCGTCGCCGCGGGGCCCTCGGGCATCCGCAGGTGACGCCAGCCCTCGCTGGCGTAGGCGATCAGCCGACCCTCGTCGTGGGCGGCGGCGCGCAGACCCCCGCCGACTAGGCCGTCGATCTCCCGGTACCAGTCCGTCGAGGCCACGTGCACGTGGGCCCCGGTGAACACGAACACCTCGCCGCCGTCAGCCCACACGCCGTCGAGGCTGGTGGCCATGGCCGCGAGCGCGGCGTCGTCGAGCTTGGCGAAGCGCGGCTCGTCGCGCAGGGCGTCGAGCCGCTTGGGGTAGCCCTCGTCGACCCACTCGAGGTCCGCGCTGCTGTAGCGGTAGAACTGCTCGCCGCTGAACAGGTAGACGACCTCGGCGAGCACCGGCTCGACCGCCGCCGTGAGCAGCTTGCTGCGCAGCTCGTCCTCGTCCTCGTCGTGCTCCTCGATGACCGGCGTGATCAGCCGGACCGCCGCGTCGACGTGGCCGCCGTCCTGGAGGGCGTTGCGGATCCGGCCCCAGCCGTGGCGCGTGGGCTTGGGGAAGCGGTCGTCGAGGCGGGTGAAGTCGGCGTCGGAGTAGCGCGCGACCATGGGCCCGGAGGCCTCGATGACCTCACCCACGCCGTCGTGGTCGAGGGTGGTCTCCCCGGCCGAGAACAGCCAGGTGTGGCCGTCCCCGTCGGTCACGCCGGCGCTGATCGAGTCGAAGGGCAGGCCCGCGAAGTGCTCGCGGATCGGCTCTGGGTCGGACCACACGCGCTGGTTGTGGTCGAAGTGGATCAGCTGGTCCCCGGAGAACAGGTACACCCGCCCGTCGCCGCCGTTCATGATCCCGTCGGGCGTGGCGAAGCCGGCCTCGGTCAGGGCGAAGGGCAGGTTCCACCAGTTGTCGTCCGTGGCCCGGGGGTAGCCCTCGTCGGCGACCTCGTAGTCGCGGGTGCCAAAGCGCAGGTAGACCGCGCCCTGCTCGACCATGGTGCCGAACAAGTAGGTGCGCCCGTCGAGCACGAAGGCCGCGTCGACGCGCTCGAGCCCGCCCCAGTCGGTCGCGATGGTCCGCGGGTAGCCCTCGTCGGCGTAGCCGGACTCGAGCTCGGAGTAGCGCAGGTACTGGGTCCCGCTGAACACGTAGAGGCGGCCGTCCAGGCCCATGAGCGCGGCGTCGACCCGGCCCGTGTCCTGGAGCTCGTTGCGGACCCGGCCCCAGCGCGAGGCGAGCTCGCCGACGCTCCAGACCCCGTCGTTGCGCGTGCCGTAGTGGTCCTCGCCGAACAGGTGGACCTGGCCGGTCCAGTCGGTGAAGCCAGCGTCCAGGCCCTCGCGCAGGACCTGGGGCAGCTCGGGCAGCCAGCGCTCGAGGGTCGTCGGGTGGCCCTCGAGGGCGCGGGCGTCGACGGTCTCGAGGCTGTCGCCGTGGACGAGCACGTGCTCGTCGTGGATCAGCGCGCACAGACCGTCGACCTCGGCGACGGCGTCGAGGCGGCGCAGCTCGGCGAAGTCGGCCTCGACCCGGCCCCAGCGATCGCGCAGGTCCATGGCCTGGTTGGGGGCGTCGGAGCGGTAGACCTGACCGCCGCGGAACAGCCAGGTGCGGCGCGAAGCGTCGGTGAAGGCCGCGTCGACGAGCCCGCCCTCGCCGCACTCGCGCAGGGCCGCGGGCATGGCGAAGTCGAGCTCCTCGGACCAGTGCGTGGCGAGGGTCCGCGGGTAGCCCGGGTCCACGTGCACGCCGTCGGCGCTGCGCAGGTACTGGTCGTCGATGAACAGGTAGCGGAAGCCCTCGTGGTCGACGAAGGCCGCGTCGACCTCGGTCGGGGCCACGAACTTGCTCTCGACCTTGCCGAGCTCGCGCTCGACCTCGACCCAGCGCGCGTCGTCGTGCTCGCGGGTGAACACCCGGCCGGCGGCGTAGATCCAGTGGTCGCCCTCGGCGTCGGTGTAGGCGGCGTCGATGGCCTCCACGCCCTCGAGCAGGGGCGAGATCAGGGTCAGCGGCTCGGCCGCGGCCAGGGGCGTGAGCGAGTCGACGTCGTAGCTCCACAAGCGCGCGCCGTGGAACACGATCAGCTCACCGTCGAGGTCGGGGAGCAGAGCGTCGATGGTGCTCGCGCCCGCGGGCAGCTCGATGGACTCGGGGAACTTGTCGACCAGGCCCTGCTCGGCGAAGGCCAGGGCGACGCCCCGGTGACCCAGCTGGACCTTGCGCGCGAACGCGGCGAACTGCACGGCGCGATCGAGGAAGCGCCGCAGCCGGCGGTGCTCGGGGATCTCGCTCAGGCTGCCGTCGTCCTCGCGGGCGTCGAGCACGGGCACGAGCAAGGTCGCGGCCAGCTCGCCGTCGCCGACGAGCATGTGCTCGACCAGGGCCTGGGTCTCGCGCTCGGACAGCTCGATGCCCGAGGCGAGGGCCCGGAGCACGGCGAGGCCCTGGGCCTTGGCCACGCCCTCGAGGCTCGTGACCAGGGCGCGGACCCGGGCGTCGAGGCGCAGGGCCAGGTCGTGGAGCAGGAAGAAGACGTCGCGGGCGTAGTCCTCGGAGCCCTCGAGCTCGAAGTTCAGGGCGCCGTTGATGTCGAGGAAGGTCGCGAGGCGCTCGGGCGGGAGGCCGCCGCTGGGCAGCAGATCGCCGGTGTCGACGAGGAGCTCGCGCAGGGCCTTGGCCCCGGCCGCGTCGAGCTCGATGCCCGCCGCCATCGCGGCGGTCAGCTCGAAGCGATCGCGCTCGACGATCTGGCCGTGGAGGTGCGCGCCGATCGCCAGGCGCTCGGCGGCGCTGTACTCGGCGCCCAGCTCGAGGGTCGGCGTCCGGCTGGCGCGCAGCAGCTCGCGGAAGGCCGGGCTGGGCCGACGCTCCGAGTCGAGCTCGCCCCGCGCCTGGAGCGTGGCGATGACGCGCCGGGCCAGGATGTCCGCGGCGAGGGGCCGCAGGTCCTCGGCCGAGACCTTCAGCTCGCGGGCGCGGGCCGTGGCCACGCGGGCCTGAAGCACGGCCTGCACCGCCCGCCGGTGGCGGTGGTAGGGCAGGGCCAGGCGCAGCGCACCAGGGGCCATGGCGAGCACGGCCTGCTTGTCGGCCACGCGCCGGCGGCCGTCGAGGACGCCGTTGAAGATCAGGTTGCGGATCAGCCCGTCGAGCTCGGCGGGCTCCATGCCCAGGGCCTGGAAGTCCCCCGCCGACACGGTCACGGGCGCGGCCAGGAAGCGCTCGCGCCGGGCCTCGAAGAAGGCGCGCACGGTCTCGGTCTCGGTCTCGGCGCCGAGGCCCAGGGCGAGCTTGCAGCGGTAGCGGCCGCTCTCGTCGAGGTACTTGCTGGCCTGGGCGACGCGGCCTTGCTCGTCGATCTCCCCGCGCAGGCGCATGTTGGCGAGGATGGCCTCGGCCTCGGCCTTGGGGATGTTCAGCGCGAGCAGGTCCGAGAGGTAGAGCTCGATCTCGATGACCTCGGGCGACTCGCCGGGCTTGGCGGCGGCCTTGGCCAGGCGCGCGAGGGCGTCGAAGACCGCGGGCCCGTGGCGGTCCAGGGGCGCCTCGACGACGAAGGCCCCGAGCGCCTCGAAGGCCTCGGGCAGCACCGCCCCCTCGAGGTCGAGGGTGCCGTTGCGCAGCAAGCTGACATGCAGGAGCTCGGCCAGGGCCTCGCCCAGATCGAGCTCGGCGAGCTCGGCGGCCTCGACCTGATCGAGGCCCTCGACGCTGTCGAAGGCCCACTCCCGGGCGGCGTCCTCGTCGAACAACACGAGGCCCGGATCGGCCTCGGCGAGCAGGTCGTAGTCGCCCTCGAGCAGGGCCCGGTGGGCGCGGCGAGCCGCCCGGGCCCCGAGCTCCTCGCCGGTGAAGGCCGCGGCGTTCAGGGCCGTGGGCGCGTAGGCCTCGAGCAAGCCCTGGCACAGGGTCAGGCGCGCCTGGGTCGCGGCGACCACCCGCGGGTCCGGGTTGCGGTCGGCCTCGAGGGCCTCGAGATCTTCGGCGACGGGCGGCGGCAGGCAGATGTCGACGAGGTCGGACACGCCCAGGCCCGCGGCCTGAGCCCAGGTCCACACCGCGACCACGGTGCGCAGCAGGTAGGTGCGCTCGGCGACGCTGCCGCTCTCGAGCACGCGGTAGAGGTCATCGTCGACGAGGGCCGCGTGGTCCTCCTCGACCAGGCCCAGCGCGCCCAGGCCCCGGAGGCTGGGATCGGCCGCGATCACGTCGAGGAGCTCGAGCAGCTCGAGCACCCCGAGGTCCAGGAGCTCGGCGATGCGGGCCGCGCGATGGAGCAGGGACAGGGCCAGGGGCCCGAAGGCGCCGGACAGTCGGGACGCGCGCCCACGCGTCGCCGCGCGCTCGCGCAGCGCCTCGACCAAAGACTCGAGCTCGGTGCTCGACAGACCCAGGGCGCCCTGGATGCGCACGCGGGCGGCCTTGTTGCCCTCGAGCAGCAGGTCGCCCTGGACCTCGACGGGGACAAACTCGGCGTAGGGCTCGGGCACGTAGGGGTGCGCGCCGAGGAAGTAGGCCTCGGCCAGCTCCGCCGCCGCGCCGTTGAAGACCCGGTCGAAGGGGCTGTCCGCCGTCGCCACGACCGTGGTCTCGTCCAGGACCAGGGGCGCGTCGTCGCCGAGATCGTCGAGCTCTCCGAGCAGGGAGCAGACCGTGGCCAGATCGATCTGCCAGCGCCCCGCGAGCTCGCGGACCACGGCCAGACGCCGCAGCGCGGCCCGGTCGAGGCGGCTGTCGCACACGGTCCGGAGCACGCGATCGAGCTCGCGCAGGCTCAGCCCCGTCCACATCGACAGGCGCAGCAGGCGGTGCGCGCGGTCCAGCCAGCTCGCCGGCAAGGGCCCCGGCTCGACGCCGCCGCCCCACTGCAGCCGGGTCTGGGCCGCGTCGAGCTCGGCGTAGCCGCTGGCCTCGCCCGCGTTGACGAACAGCTCGCCCGCGGCGCTGCGCTCGGTGTTGCCCTGGGCGTCGAGGGCCGTCTCGCTCAGGCCCAGGTGCAGGAGCTCGCGCAGGCCGCTCGCGTCGATGTCCGTCGCCGCCTGGAAGGCGTCGAGCTGCGCGAGGCCCTGGAGCCCGGCCGCGTCGGCGAGGCCGTAGGCCCGGGCCAGCTTGGCCGGATCGGCGCTGCGGTCCTCGACCAAAATAGCGACCTGAGCCTCGGACAGGCCCAGGCTCTCGCGGGCCAGGGTGTCGGCTTGGGGCGTCGGCGTCAGCAGGCGGTAGAGCTCCCCCGGGGCCGCGCGCAGCAGGGCCAGGAGCTCACGCAGGCGCGCGTGGTCACGGTCGAAGGGCAGCGGCAAGGGGTGCTCGGCGGACGCGAGCACGGCCTGGGCGTCGGGCTGCTCCGAGAGCCGCACGACCCGGGCCTCGAGCACCTCGTTGACGATGCACAGGTAGGGCAAGAGCGTGAAGCTGTTGTCGGCGTCGAGGTTCAGCGCCCGAATGTCGGGGCGGCGGACGAACAGGTCCGTGGTCTCGAAGCGGTCCTCGATCAGCTGCAGCAAGTCGGCCAGGTAGGCCGCCGGCGAGAGGGCCGAGCGGCCGGGCTCGCCGGGCTGGAAGTCGAGGGCACCAAAAAGGTCGCGGTAGGTCGGGAGGGTCGGACGGTTGCTCATGGCGTCAGCGCTGCCGGAGTGGGAGGACGATGGACCTCCACGCCCGCGCGGCGCGAACCGTGCACATGCGCGAACCGACCACGGCGAGGCCGTGGGCGCGAGGTGCCATCATCGGCGAAACCTCGCTGGTATCGGCGAGGCGAACAGACGGTAGCAAGTCGAGAGTGCCGACCGAACGAAAATCCATTCACCGCTTCCAAACATTTCGCCGACGGTGGCCCATCTCGCGTTTGGTTCGCGAGTCGGGCCACCGTATCCACATGGCCGTGGGAGCCCGAATTACAGGTATTGCCTAAAAAACAAATTGCTCGAAATACCTGCTCGACTCACGCCGAAACCCCGTCGAGAGAGGGTCTGTAACCTCAGCGTCGCGTCACATTTGGCTTCCCGATTCTCACATTCTTTCTCAGTGCGCCGCGACTGACTGTCACCCTTCGCCAGCTCGCGCAGTGTCAATGACATCAGACCTAATGGTTACGGCAAAACTCGTGACTATACCGATTCATAGTTCTGCACTCAGCTCGACCGGCGGGACGGTATCGGCACCCCACGCCAGCCAATGCGCGCCATGGGTGCACGCTCCCTACCCTCGACGGGGGTCGAGGACAGCGCCGGCTCGAGCGGGGGGCCGATCTCTACGCGGCTCGCAGTCCGTCAGGCCGGCCAGCCGGCCCCCCCCGCCTTCCCGATCAGGCCAGCGCCTGGAGCAGCGCCTCGGCGACGGCCTCGGACGAGGCCGGGTTTTGTCCGGTGATCAGCGCCCCGTCCGTGACCACCAACGGCGCCCAGTCCTCGACCGATCGGTGGACCCCGCCCCGAGCCACGAGCGCGTCTTCGAGGAGGAAGGGCACGAGCTCGGTCATCCCCACGGCCGCCTCTTCGCTGTTGGTGAAGCCGGCGACCTCCCGGCCCTCGACGAGCGGCCGACCGTCCGCCGTCTTGGCCTCGAGCAGCACCGCCGGCGCGTGGCAGACCGCCGCGACCACCTTGCCGGCGCGAGCGAAGGACTCGATCAACGCGATGGAGTCGCGGTCGTGGGTCAGGTCGTACATCGGCCCGTGACCGCCGGGGTAGAACACCGCGTCGAAGTCCGCGCCGTCGACCTCGGCCAGGCGGACCGTGTTGGCCAGGCGCGACTGCAGCTCGGCGTCTGCCTGGTAGCGCCGCGTCGCCGCCGTCAGGAAGGCCGGCTCCAGGCTCCCCGGATCGACCGGCGCCTGCCCGCCCTTGGGCGAAGCCAGGGTCAGCTCGGCCCCGGCCGCGGTGAACAGGTAGTAGGGCGCGGCCATCTCCTCGGCCCAAAAACCAGTCGGCTTGCCGCTGTCGCCCAGCTGCGCGTGGGAAGTGAGAACCATGAGAATCTTCATCGCTCTAGGCCTACGGCCGCTCACCAAACTTGACAAGATCCTCCATTGGCGACGGAGCGCGTACTAATATTTGACAATATGACGGCGTCCAGCCCTCGAAGCGCCCTCGACTCCCGCCACGTCCGCGCCATGCTGGTGTTCGCCGAGGTCGCCAGGCTCGGCAACTTCGCCGCGGCCGCCCGCCACCTCGGCCTGACCCGGGCCGCGGTCAGCCACCAGGTCAAGCGGCTCGAGGACGAGCTCGGCGTGCGCCTGCTGAACCGGACCACCCGCAGCCAGAGCCTGACCGACGCCGGGCAGGTGTTCCTCGCCAGCTGCGAGGCCATCGCCACCGAGCTCGACGTGGTCAACCGGCGCATGGACAACATCCGCACCGAGCCCGCCGCGACCATCCGCTTGACCTGCTCGGTCAACCTCGGCCTGCAGGCGGTCGTGCCCGCGCTCTCGGCCTTCCACGAGCTCTACCCCAAGGTCGAGATCGACCTGACCATGACCGACGACATCGTCGACATCGTCGCCGAAGGGATCGACATCGCGATCCGCGGCGGCAAGCTGGCCGACTCCGAGCTCATGGCGCGGAGCCTGGGCCGAAGCCGCTACCGGATCTGCGCCTCGCCCGAGTACCTCCAGGCCCGCGGGCGGCCGCAAAAGGTCGAGGAGCTCGGC
Source organism: Plesiocystis pacifica SIR-1 (assembly GCF_000170895.1). GTDB lineage: Bacteria > Myxococcota_A > Polyangia > Nannocystales > Nannocystaceae > Plesiocystis > Plesiocystis pacifica. The sequence continues at coordinate 40,449 of NZ_ABCS01000056.1, forward strand.
GGCCACGCGTGGGTGGTCTACACCCTCGGCAAGCGGACCCTGACCCTCAGCGCCCGCGGCCAGACCCACACCCTCACCCCCGCCGGCCCGCTGCGCACCAACAACGCCGCGTCCCGGCTCTACTTCACCCTCCGCGGCCACGGCCTCGCGCGCTTGCCCGAGTACGACCTGAGCCCCCGCCTCGCCAGCGGCGAGCTCGAGGCCGTGCTGCCCGACTACGACTGCGGCTCCCTCGAGCTCCAGGCCGTGCACCACCGAGGCGCGACGGGCTCGCGCAGCATCGAGCTGCTGCTCGACTACCTGCAGGCCTACGGCATCGCCAACGCGGGGCTCGGCGGGTTGGGCGTGCTCGCGGGCGGCCGGGCGCGCTGACGGGAGAGCCCGCTCAGCGGAGGCTCCCCGAGCGGCTCTAGCTCAGTGCGCCGAGCTCAGCGCCTGCTGCACGGTCTGGTGCGGATAGGCGATCAAGCAGCTGTGAGCGACCATCGCCTCCAGCTCCTGGCTCCGACGCGCGAGGTCGTCGTAGTGGTACTGGAGCACCTCCGGGCCGTGGACCGGGTCGCCGACGGGGCAGCAGCTCGCCGTGCACGTGTCGGTGCCCAGCGGCGGGACCAGGCCGTTGGCCGTGGTGCAGCCGTCGTCGGTGCCCGTCAAAAAGCGCGAGAAGATCGCCGGCCCGGCGTCCACGGGGCTCTGCAGGCGCATGTGCAAGAAGGGCTGCTCTTGGGTGGCGCCAGCGACCGAGCGGCTGAGGCCGTAGGTCAGGTAGTTGGCGAACAGGGTCCCGGCGTCGTCGAACACCTCGCGGTCGTGGCAGCCGTTGCAGGTGTTGAGGGAGAACTCGTGGCGCGCCTGGGCGGGCGCGCTCTGGCTGCCCCAAAAGCGCCCGCGCTGCATCCCCGAGAGGTTGGCCCAGCCACCGCTCGCGCCTGGCGGGATGGCGGGGTTCGGTCCGCCCGGGAGGCTGAAGCTGTCGGTCACGAAGGGGTCGAAGTAGACCACGTCCGCCATCGCGTAAGGCGACGAGTGCAGATGCTTGAGGTAGCCGTAGGGCACGAAGGCCGCGCGGAAGGGCTGGTTGGTGACCGGGTGGGTGAGGTCGACGTCGTAGTTGCTGGCCAGGATGTTGCCGGCCTGGCTGGTGATGAAGGCGTCGATGCCCTGCTCCGAGGTGAGCGGGTCGGGGTACTCGTAGGCGTAGGCCGGGGTCTTGGCCAAGGCCACGGGCGTCAGGCCCGTCCCGTCGTCGACGAACTCGCGCATGTGCCATTGCAGGTTCGCGTAGTCCGGCCAGGGCAAGAGCCGCGAGTTGGTGCGCAGCTGGGCCAGGTTCCCGGGGCCGACGACCGTCGCGGTGATCTGCTCGAGCTCGTCGAGGTAGGCCGTCGAGCCCAGGGGCAGGGCGTCGAGGGCGTACCAATCCTGCGCGTATTCGCGGATCCGCCGGCAGCCCGAGCGCGGGACCGCGTATTCGAAGATCACGGTCATGTCGAGGGGCTCGCAGGTGTCCGGGTCGACGAGCTGGAATACGTAGCGCAGCTCGCCCGCGCCCCCGCCGAACACCTCGGCCTCGTGGAGGTCGACGCGGTTGACGATCGCGACCAGCTGGAAGGGCGGCCGGCTCACGTCGAGGGTGTCGGTGAAGACCTGGGGCTGGCCGTCATCCGAGAGGAAGGGGAAGCGGTTCCAGACCTCGTCGAGACCCCCGACCTGGGCCGGAAGGTCCTGGCCGTTGACCTGCTGGAGCGTCGACCAGGTCCGCAGCCAGTCGGCGATCCAGTCCTCCACGGGCACGCCCGTCGGGGCGCTCATCTCCTCCATGAGGTGCGAGAAGCCGTGGGCCCCGAAGGCGTCCCCGGAGAAGCTGCACTTGCCGCCGCTGAGGCTCCACACCCCCGTGCGCGAGGCGTCCCGGGTGACCGCGGGATCGCGGACCGCCAGCGTCTTCTCGGGATCGGTGGTCCCGGCCAGCGGCGCGGGCTGGGCCCCGATGACGGTCAGCGTCGAGCCCGTCACCCCCGCGAACAACCCCTCGACCTCGGCCGGCGGCACCGACCCGCCGTCGAGGGCGAAGTCCAGGGCCTGGGCCTCGAAGGGCACGGTCTCGACGGCGTTGCGGCCCTCGAAGCGCGTGACCGAAGCCCCCGGCTCGACGCGCTCGAGGTAGGCCATGCGGCGCTCGACCTCGGCCAAGAGATCGTAGTCGATGATCGCCGAGTAGAGCCCGTCGCCGGCCTCGACGTCTCCGCCCTCGCCGTCATCGCGGAGCAGGACCGCTTGGTCGTCGTCGAGCTCGAGCGGCAGCGTGGGCTCTTGAACCTCGCCCTCGCCAAAGCGGACCTCGAGGCGCGCGTTGGCGTGGACCTTGGTCGACAAAAAGTGCAGCTCGAGCGTTTCGACGGACGGCGGGTTGCGTGCGTAGTCCTGCTCGGAGCGCAGGCTCGAGCCCTCGAGCCCGGCGTCGAGCTCCGCCGCCGGCTCGCCTGGGTCGCAGGCGCTCAGCGCGGCGAGCATCGCCAGCGACAAGAGGAGTGAATGAGACGAAAAAGTGGGGCCAGTCCTATCGGTAGACATCATGGATCTCCACCTCTCGATTGGCGGAGGGATGCTGCGATCGAACGACCTCCCTCGGTTCTTTTTTTCTACCCTCGGTGCCCTCTCTGCCTAGCCAGCGTGATCGCTGACCAGGGGGATGGCCTCGCTCGGCTTGGCCTTCGCCGAGCTCGATCCCTTGCTGCCCGTCGTCGACCTTGCCTCCGGGTTCGCCTTCGAGACCAGGAACTCGATCGCCCCCAGGCTCAGCCGCCGATCGCCCTCGTCGCGCTCGAACACCAGGGCGTCGTAGCCCCGCCGCCAGGCCGCCGCGGGGACCTGGACCTTGCGCTTGGACATGCCCGGCGCCGAGCCGCGCTTGGGGATCTTGACGAAGCCGAGCTCCTCCTCGCCGTCGAAAAAGCGCAGCAGGTACTGGTCGTTGTGGTCCGCCGTGATCTGCAGGACCCGCTCTCGGTGCACCGCGTCGAGGGCCACGCGGATGCCGGCGCTCGGGCTGACCTGCACGGTCCCCGGGGCGTTCCAGGCCACGCCGTCGTCGACCTCGCGCTGGAGCATGCGCAGGGGGACCTCCTCGTGGTAGGGGCGGCCGGCGAAGCGCTCGTCGATGAGCGCGTCGAAGCCTCCGGTGTTGGCCTTCCAGATCAGCCGCCAGCGCTCGGCGGTGAACAGCGGGCCGGTGTGGATGACCTGCAGCTCGTCGTAGAGCTGCGCCAGGCCAGGATCGAGGATCCGGTTGTCCCCGGTCTCGATGGTCTCGAGGTAGCCCAGGGGCACGTGGCGCTTGGCGTGGCCCGGGCGCCAGGTCTCGCCGCGGTTCGCCGGGAGGTGAGCCAGGAAGGCGTCGCCGAGGGCGAGGGGGTCGATGACGAACACCTCCGGCCCCGCGGCGTAGCCAAACATGCCCACGGCCACGCGCGTGCTGATCTTGTCGGGGGACCGCCGCGCCCGGCGACCGGCCCGGATGAGCGAGTGGTAGGGCCCCGGCTCCTTCGCGCGCAGGCCGATGAGGTGGTTGTCGAAGCCCCAGTACTGGCGCTCGTCGACGACCCCGTTTTTGGTCATGCTCGCGTCGAGGGTGCCCAGGCTCGCCGTGGGCGTGTCGGCCATGAAGCCCACGCCGACGATCGCCGTCATCGCCACGGCGAGCTCGCGCTGCGCCGCGCCGGAGTTCTTGCGGGCTTCGGAGCCTTCGGACACGGCCTCGTGACCGGCGAGGTGCAGGCCGGGCAGCAGGCACAGCGCCAGGAACATCGGCGCCGTGAAGAAGCGCCCGGCCATGAAGTCGCCGCCGACGCGGTAGACGTAGACCAGGTAGAGCGCGACCCCGGCGGCGGCGAAGGCCTCGGACGGACGCCGACGCGCGCGCGCCACCGTGAGCACGATGAGCGCGGTGATCACCGCGACGCTCAGCGGGTCGAAGGACAGCTGGTTGAACAGGTAGACCAGGCCCTGGCGGGTGATCTGCTCGCCCTCGACCCCGTGCCCGAGCTTGGCCAGGGCCGTGTTGGGCACGAAGCTGCCGTAGTAGATCAGGCTAAAGCCCTCCCACGCGATCAGCGGCGTCGCCCCGATGAAGCCCGCGCGCAAGGCCGGGCCCCAGCGCAGGGGCCACGCGGCCGCGAGCACGCCGGGGCCGACGAGGGCGAGCAGGTCCAGGCGGTTGGTCCCGACCAGCGAGCCCCACAGCACCAGGCGACACAGCGCGCGTCGAGACGCGGGCGCGCGCGGGTCTTCGCCCTGCTCTCGAAATTGACGCAGGCGCATGAACTCCCAGGCGAACAGCGCCAGGAGCAGGTGGGTCAGCGGGTTCTCGAGGCCGCTGGTCGAGTAGTCGACGAAGCTGCGGCTCATCAGGCAGGCCAGGGCCATCGCCAGTCCGTGGGCCGGGGTCGGCGCGACCTTTCGGGCCAGGACCCACACGGCGGCGACCGACAGCGCGACCGAGACCACCAGCGGCGCGACGAAGGCGTCGTCGGTGAGGGCGTAGACCGCCGCGAGCACGAACATCCACAGCGGGTGGGTGTAGGCCTGGACGCGCTCGCCGGGGTTCCAGGTCAGACCGTGGCCCTGGACGAAGTTGTCCACGGTCCGCATCGTCACGTAGGAGTCGTCGCTCATCCACGCCGCGCGCAATGCAACGATCGCAAATACGGCGAGGACGAGCTTGGTCGCGGCGACGAGGGTCTGCTCGTCGCCGAGTCTAGCCAGCAGGGGCTGGGGCGCGCGGTCCATGCCAAGGACCAGTGCCACGGGCGATGTGAACCGATCGTGTTTAATCGAGTCCGCGCGTGTTTTGCTGATGCAAGCCTTCCCCAGGCCTACGGCTCAAAAGGGGACGCACTCGACCACGCCGCCGTCGAAGGAGCTCTGCACGTCGACGCAGGCCGCGTCGCCCGTGCACCCGCACGAGCCGCTGGGCTGGCACAGGTCGCCAGCCCCGCCCGCGACGCAGTCCCCGTCGCTGCTGCACCCGCAGATCCCCGCGTTGCACGCGCTGGACTGGGGGCTGCCGAGGGTCTGGCAGCCCGCGTCGGTGCTGCACTCGCACAGCCCCGTGCCCACGTTGCAGCTCGGGTAGGCCTCGCTCGGACAGTCGGTGTCGCCCTGGCAGGGCAAGAAGCAGTAGTCGTCCGGGTGGCAGGCGGCGTTCTCCCGCCCACACACGATCACCGCGTTGCCCTCGATGTCCGTCATCGGGATCGAGTCGAGGCCGATGCCCTCGCAGTCGATGAACTCGTTGGGCGCGACGGCGCAGTGGCCCGCGCCCTCGATGGGCAGGCAGACCTGCATGGCCGCCTCGCACTCGCCTCCGCCCGCGGTGCAGGCCGTGCCCTGGGTCCAGCCGCTGAGGAACTCGACGCACTCTTGGTCCGTCGCGCAGCCGCTCGCCTCCGCGGTGCACATCGAGTCGACGCAGCTGTAGTCGAAGTCCATGCCCATCACGGTGCAGTCCGCGTCGGTGCTGCACTGGTGCACGCAAAAACTCTCCGAGGGCCCGCCGGAGTCCGAGCTCTCCCCCGTCCCGGAGCTGGAACCCGGGCCGTCCGCCGAGTCCGTGCTCTCCCCCGTGCCCGCGCTGTCCGACGAACCGGAGCTCGAGTTCTCGTCGCTCGCCGTGTCGGCCTCGAAGCCCTGCTCCGCTCCGCCCGCTTCTTCGCCCACTTCTTGGACCGTACAGGCGGACGCGAGCAGGATCATCGACGACAGGAACAACGAAGCGCGACGCATGGCCGGACTCTACCCGACGAAGACTCCGCCGCGCGGCGGAGTTCCGTGTGGCTCGACAGCCCATGCCCGGCCTAGACTGATTCCATGATTGCCACGCTGCGCAGCGCTGTCGTTGTCACCGCGCCAAGATCCCTGGGCGTGCTCGCCTGCTTTGCCATGGCCCTGGCGTGCACGGATCCGAGCGCATCGGAAGCCGGAGGCGACGAGGCTGCCGAGGACTCCGAGTCGAGCGAAGGCGCGGGCACCGACGAGGCCGACGACTTCGTGCCCCAGACCGACACCGACGCGGGGATCTCGAACTGCGACATCTTCGCGCAGGACTGCCCCGAGGGCGAGAAGTGCACGATCTACGCGAGCGTCACCGAGGGCGCGTGGGATACGAACCGCTGCGTGCCCGTGGTCGGCGACAACGACCGCGACGCGCCCTGCGTCTACCACGGCTTCGCGGAGGGCACCGACGACTGCGACGCCCAGAGCATGTGCTGGAACCTGCGCGAGGTCGACGGCGAGCTCGTCGGCTACTGCACCGACTTTTGCTCGGGCAGCGCCGACGACCCGACCTGCCCCGAGGGCTCGAACGAGGAGGCCTGCGAGGGCTACGGCTGCGCCGTGATGGGCAACGGCTACATGGCCCTGTGCCTGCCCCACTGCGACCCCCTGGCCGACGCGTGCCCCGAGGGCACGGCCTGCTACTGGTCGAACCTCGCCTTTGTGTGCCGAGAGACCACCACCAACGTGCCCACTGGCGATCCCTGCGGCTTCTTCAACGACTGCGCGCCGGGCAACGCCTGCGTGTCTGGCGAGCAGCTCCCGAGCTGCGAAGGCTCGGCATGCTGCGCGCAGCTGTGCGACCTCCAGGGCGCGGACGGCTGCGCGGTCGAGGGCACGGTCTGCACGGACTACTTCCAGGCTGACCCTGCGTGCGCGGCCGGAGCATGCGTCATCCCCGAGTGACCTCAATCATGTCAAGCTCGGGGTGTGCCCCCGCGCGCCCTCGCCCTGTCCCTCGTCGCGCTCTTTGTCGCGGCTTGCGGGCGAACGCCCACGCCCGAGGCCAAGGTCGAGGTCGAGCGAGAGGCCGAGCCTGGGCTCGACCCCGACGACCAGGCCAAGCGCGCGTGCATCCAGGCCCTCGTCGACGATGCGGAGGTCGAAGAACGCTTCGTGCCCCTGCTCCGGGCGCTGTGCGCCGAGTCGACGGCCATGGCGGTCCCCGGCGTGGCCCTGGCCGTGGTCGAGGGCGACGAGCTGGTGCTCCACGCCGAGCTCGGCGTGCGCTGCTTTGGCGAGGACGAGCCCGTCCTCCAGGACACGCCCTTTCGCCTCGGCTCGGTGACCAAGACGCTCACGGCCTCCCTCGCCGTCGCGGCCACCGGCGCGGACGAGCCCGCGCTGCGCCCCGACACGCGCGTCAGCGAGCTGGGCAATCGCCGGCTGCCCCCGGGCGCCGAAGACCCGACCTTGTTCGAGCTCCTGCGCCACCAGACCCGGCTCGGCGAGCTCGACCCCGCCCGCGTGGTCGAGCACGAGGGCGACTGGTGGCGGGCGCTGACGATCACGGAGCCGCCGCCCTCGAAGGACCCGCGCCCGTCTCGCTACTCCAATACCAACTACATCGTCGTCGGGGCCATGCTCGAGTTCATGACGGCCCGCAGCTACGACCGGCTGCTCGTGCAGAGCCTCGGCCTCGGGCCCCTGGGGCTCCACACCGTGCGGGCCGACCCCAAGGCGGCCGAGGAGGCCGGAGCCGCCTGCGGTCACCTCGGCCACGATCCCGACCGCCACCCCGTCCCCGTGTCCGAAGAGTTCGCGTTCATCCCCGGCGATCCGAGCTGGCTGTGGCCGAGCGGGGGCGCGTTCGCGTCGGCCGAGGAGCTCGCCCGCTTCGCCCTCGCGCTGGGCACCGAGGACGCCCCCGGCACCGCCCCCATGCTCGAGCCCGGCGTGCCCATCGAGGACCCTCGGCCCGAGTTCAGCGGCCTCGACGAGCTCCGCTATGGCCTGGGCCTGCGCTCGTGGACGCTGCCCGACGGCGCTCGGGCCTACGGCCACACCGGCGACTCGCCCACCTTCCACGCCGAGCTGATGTTCGTCCCGGGCGAGCGCGCGATCGTGCTGCTCGCCAACCGCGGCGGGCCCCTGCCCGCGACCACCCTCGCCGCCCGCGCGCTGCTCGAGGGCTAAATTTAAAATTGTCGTGAACCATCCCGGGCCCGAGCTGCTGCGCGAGGCCCAGGACGCTCAGGCAGCCGGGCGCACCCAGCCGCCGATCGCGTCCTCGAGGACCTCGCCCACGGCGATGGTCAGCGCGTCGTTGTCGTGGACGCCGACGACCTGCACGCCCAGCGGCAGGCCCTGGCGGCTCAGGCCCATGGGCACCTGGGTCACCGGCAGCTCGAGGATGTTGAACACGGCCGTGTAGGCGAAGTCGAAGGGCCGCAGCAAAGGCGAGCCGTGGCGCGGCGCGGGCCGGGGGTGGGGCGGGTAGAGCATCACCCCGCGCGGGCCGATGAGCTGCACGACCCGGCGGCGCAGGGCCTCGACCTCGCGCAGCATTCGCTGCCGGCCCGCGGCGCTCGGCACGAAGGGGCGGGCGTCCTCCATGGCCGCGAGCACCAGCGCCGGGAGGGTGTGGGGCGAGCGACCGACGGTCCAGCGGACCAGCTCGCGGCCGAGGGCGCCGCGCTCGGGGAGGCCCAAGTGCTCGCGGAAGGACACCTGCGCCGCCTCGGCCATCAGCGCCGACCACAGCTCGAAGGCGCGGCCAAACTCGGGGATGCGCGCCCGCTCGATCCGCGCGCCGCGATCGGCGAGGGCCGAGGCCGCGCGCTCGAGGGCCTCGACCAGCTCGTGGTCGACGGGGCCCTTGCCGTCGTTCTCGACCACCACCACGTCGAGGCCGCGCAGGTCCTCGGGGGGCCGGTCTTCGAGGACCACGCGGCGCGTGCTCGGGTCCTCCCCGTCGGGGCCCGCGAGGATGCGCAGCAAGGGCAGCAGGTCCGCGGCTCGGCGCGCGATCGGTCCCGTCGACAGGTAGCCCAGGGCCGCGTTCTCGGCGATGGGGTACTGGCCCGTGGCCGGGACCACGCCGCCCGTGGGCTTGTGGCCGAAGGCGCCGCAGAAAAAAGCCGGCATGCGGATCGAGCCGCCGATGTCCGCGCCCAGGCCAAAGGGCGAGGCCCCGGCCCCGACGATCGCCCCCTCGCCGCCGGAGCTCCCGCCGACGATGCAGCGCGGGTCGTAGGGGTTGTTCGAGCGGCCGTAGACGTGGTTGCTGCTCTCCATCCACATGCACAGCTCGGAGACGTTGGTCAACCCGATGCAGATCGCCCCCGCGGCGCGCAGCCGCGCGACGGTGGTCGCGTCGACCTCGGCCACGGCCCCCCGGCGCGAGACGAGCCCCGAGGTGTTGGGGAGGCCCGTGAACGCGAAGGACTCCTTGATCGTGCACGGGACCCCGTGGAGCGGGGGCAGCTCGTCGAGGTCCTCGCAGACCGCTCGAGCGGCGTCGGCCTCGTCGGCCTCGCGCAGGGCCTGCTCGTAGCGCGGGACCACGATGGCGTTGATCGTCGGGTTGATCGTCTTGGCCCGCTCGATGTGCGCCTCGACGATCGCCCGGGACGAGAGCGCCCCCTCGCGGATCGCCGCGGCGAGTTCGAAGGCGGAGGCGGACAGTGGATCGCCGACGGTCACGGCCTCGATTTTAGCCCAGCGCGGTGGCGACGAGTGTCGCCACCACGGGGATCCCCCTGGCAGCTGCCATCGTGGCCAGCGAGCTCCCCCATTCGACGAGGGCGCGCGCGCCCAAGGGACCCCGCTTTCCCTCCAACTTAACGACAACCATACGTTTTCCTCAGACTTTCGCGAGCCCCCGACGCGTCTTTCCAAGTGATGGCCAAGCGCGCTGAAACCCGAGAGTCCTCTGTCCTGCTGGCCCTCGCGGAGCTCGACCAACTCGAGCATTCGCGCCGGGCCTTTTCTGATCGCAAGCGCGAGCTGCTCGAGGCCAGCAAGGGCCAGGCTCGAAGCCTGACCGAGCTGCGCGCCCGCTTCGAGGGCGAGCGACCCAAGGCCTGGGCCCGCCGACGCGCCCGCCAAGATCGCCAACACGAGCAGCTGATGGCGGTCGAGCGCGAGGCGGCCGCCCACGCCGCCGCCGAGCAAGTCGCCGCCCACGAGCGCCGCATGACCGAGCACGCCCGCGAGCTCGAGGCCAAGCGCCGGCGCCTGGTCGAGCTCGAGTCCATCCCCGAGGTCGTGACCCCGGGCCGCAAGCTGCTCGAGTGGTGCACCCCGCTAGCGACCGCGGCCATGGTCGCCCTGCTCTTCGCCGTGGTGACCCACGAGGACGAGGCCTCGGCCGACACGCCCATGCACGTCCAGGTCGACGACGCCGACATGGAGGCGCCCTTCGCCGGCACCGTGCTGGTCCCCGCGGCCGCCCCCATGCCCGAGGCCCCCGAGGCCCCCGAGCCGGCGCCCGAGAAGAAGACCACCAAGAAGTCGACCAAGAAGTCGACGACCAAGAAGTCGACCACCAAGAAGTCGACGACCAAGACCGACTCGTCGAGCAAGTCCGGCCGCAAGAACCCCCTGGTCCTCGACTTCGGCGAAGACCCCCTGGGTTGAGTCTGGGGTGGAGTCTGGCTACTCGACCAGGGCCCAGCTGTAGGACAGGCGCTCCTCGCAGCTGGCCCCCGCCCCCGCCGAGAACGCATCGAGGGCCATGAACTCGTACTCGTTGCCCTGAATCGAGGTCGTCGCCGACATCCCGACCTCGACCGTCACGCCGCCGCCGAGCTGATAGGCATAGACCACGGGCTCGACGGCGGCGTCGCAGCACGGGCTCTCGAAGTCCTCGCACTCGCAGCGCTGGGACTCGACGCGCCCGGGGCTGAAGTTCTCCCACGCGTCGTTGCCAGGGATCATCGGCAGGCTCAGGCCGCCCGCGCGAGCGTAGAGCACCGGCGGCCCCTCGCCGTCGCGCCAGATCGCCACGGTCTGGTAGGCGCACTCGCTGCTCCCGGGCTCTTGGCGCGCGCGGATCTGGATGCACTCGCCGACGTCGACCAGCCCCTCGAGGGGGATGGGATCGATCTCGAGGGTCGGCTCGAGGCCGCCGCAGTCGTCGCAGCCCGGGAGCGAGCAGATCAGCCCCGAGACCGCGCTGTCCGAGACCTCGCCGACGGTCATCCAGTACTCGTAGTACTCCGGGTCGCCGGGGATGTTGTGCCCGCAGGGGTAGTCGAAGTGGATCTCGAGGGGGTCCCCGTCGCCGGCCTCGAGGGGGCAAGGCGGGCGCTCGGTCTGCTCCTCGCTGTCCCCGTCCTCGCCGAGCTCGTCGGTGGTCGGCGCATCGAAGGCGGGGTTGTTCTGCTGGCAGCCCGCCCCCAGGCACACCAACGCGAGCGCCAGGAGGGGTCTCGAGCCGACCCTCGTATTCGAGCTCTGGGAGTCTCGCCCGCCAACCATGGCCTCCAATATACCGTGAAGCCCGGCCCCGGCGCCGACCCGCGTCGATGGGGTGGGCCGGCTCACCGCGAACGCATCGCCCGAGGGCCGGGCTCAGGGACTGTGAAATTTTCACAGTCCCTGTCTGTTTTAGCCGTCGTGGACGACGCCACGCCCTCCCTGCCCCACGTCCACGACTCAGCGGGTCGGCCAAAACGAGTTCTGGCCGACCCTCTGTCTATTCTAGCCGTCGTGGACGACGCCACGCCCTCCCTGCCCCACGTCCACGACTCAGGGGCTGTGAATGAATCCACAGCCCCTGACTATTTTAGCCGTCGTGGACGACGCCACGCCCTCCCTGCCCCACGTCCACGACTCAGCGGGTCGGCCAAAACGAGTTCTGGCCGACCCTCTGTCTATTTTAGCCGTCGTGGACGACGCCACGCCCTCCCTGCCCCACGTCCACGACTCAGCCCTCGGTACCGCCCGACTCGTCGGTCCCGCCCTCGCTGCCCTGCTCGGCCGCTTCACCCTCGAGCTCCCCGTCGAGCACGGCGCCGAGGTCCTCGGGCGAGAACACGAGGACGTTGTAATTGAGGAAATCGCTCGGCTCCCGGCCCTCGAGCCAGCTAAAGCAGTCCACCCGGCGCACCCAGTCGGCGACGTGGATGACCTGGGGAATCCCGGGGCTGGGCTCGACGTGGCAGCGCACCTTCTCGGTCTCGAGGCCTCGGGACTCGAGCTCCTCGCGACGCATGGGGAATTGGGTGTAGTAGGCGAGCTTTTGCCAGCCCCGCTCCCGGGCCAAGGTCGCGACGTCGCCCAGATCCTGGCCCCAGTCCTCGCCGACCACGGAGACCCACCGGCCGCCTCCCGGTCCGCCGACGAGGCCGTTGAAGTAGCCGAGGTAGTGGGGCGCGTAGAGGCCGAGGGCGACCGCCCCCGAGCCGATCGCCCAGGCGACGAACAAGGGCGCGGCGGACAGCGCCCAGGCCCGGCGCAGGCCCGGCGGGATCCAGCGCGGCGCCTCGCGTGGGCGGCTCAGGGCCGCGCGCAGGCGAGCCAGGCGTCCGCCCTCGACGACCGCTGTGCCCGGCTCGGGCTTCGGCTCGGGCTCGCCTCGCCGCCACCGCCCCCAGGCCTCGGCCCAGCGCTCGATCAACAGCGCCCCGCCCCGCCCCGCGAGCACGGCCATGATCGGCAGCAGGGTCAGGGAGTGGCGCACGCCGATGTTGATGTGCGAGAGCACCAGGCTGCTCAGGTTCACGGCGGCGAACAGGACCAGGACCCCCGTGGCCACGCTCGGCCAGATCCCGGCGCGCACGCGCTGGACCGCCAGGCGCAGGCTGATGCCCAGCAGCGCGATCAACCCCAGCGGCGTCTTGAGGATCAGCAAGACCGGGAAGTACAGCGGGTGCGCCGAGTAGTCGTTGAGCCCGAAGAAGTAGCCCCCGTGCCCCGAGGCGTTTTGCTTGGACACCGTCGCCAGGCCGACCAGCCAGGTGTAGGGGAAGGGCAGGCGCAGCGGGTCGGGCAGGCGCCCGAGGAAGCTGCGCTCGACCAGCTGGCCCTTGTAGCGCCGGTTGAGCCAGTTTTGGGGCTCGGGCTCGGCGATGATCTCGGCCATGCTCAGGCCGACGCGGTCGAAGAAGTAGGCCGCGTCGATCGCCAGGATCATCAGGGCGGCGACGAGCGCCAGCTGCACGAAGGTGAACAGCACCCGCTTTTTCCACGAGTCGAAGGCCACTCCGCGCCGGGCTCGCAGAGCCCCTGGTAGTAGGCCTCCCGCCCGCTTGCCGCCTCGGCCCTCGGCCTCCGCCCCCTCGCCGATCTTCCCGGGGTCGAAGCCGCCCAGCCCCAGCCCCGCCGCGAACAGCAGCATGCAGCTGAGGGTGACCACGAACACCAGCCCGGTGTGCTTGGTCAGCACCATGGCCGTCGTCGCCAGGCAAAACAGCGCGACCTTCCCCCAGCCCGGGCGCTCGATCCACGCGACCGTCGCGGCCAAGCTGGCGAACAAGGTCGCGATCGCCGGCATGTCCGAGGTCACCAATCGGCCATGGGCCAAAAAGGTCGGGTTGAAGCACAGCAGCGCGAGGCTGATGATCGCCGTCACCCAGCCCCAGCGCCGGTAGATCCACGCGTAAAAGCCCAGCGCGAACAAAGCGGTGACGCCGATCATCATCCGCCGGCCCTCGCTCAGCTCGGCGCGGGCGCGGGCGAAGTCGTGGGTGAAGTAGTGCTGGGAGATGCGCAGGGGGTTGGCCTCGGGCCAGCGCCACAGCTTCTCCACGGCCTCGGCTCGGGTCTCGTCGGCGTCGGGCAGCATCAGCCCGCGCTTTTTCATCCGCGTCAGCAAGACGCGCTGCTCGTCCTCGCCGCCGATGACCAGCTGCGGCTCGCCCCAGGGCTCGTCGGCCTTGCCCGCCGAGGGCAAGCTGGTGATCACGTTGGCCAGGGGCGGGTGGGCGTAGCTCAGGCGCGCGGTGTGCTTCCACAGGTAGACGTGGCCGCGCACGAGGTGCAGGGGCTCGTCGGCGGTGAGGCTGCGCGAGGGCTCCCCGGTCCACTGGATCAGCGCGCACACGCACACGATGAGCACGGCGAGCGCGTGCCGCCACAGCCGACGCGCCCAAGGAACCGAAGAATCGGCCGCGCCGTCGGCCGAGCCCGGCTGGGCGTCCTCGCTGGCAGCAGTCGCGTCGTCGGCTTCGCTCACCCAGGCCTCGCTCAGTCGTCCAGGCTGACGCTGGCGCAGGGGTCGTCCTCGTCCATGAGGTCCCCCGGGTAGCGCAGCACGTCGCGCGAGAGGCTCTGCGGCACGCCGCCGTCGAGGCTGGCGACCAGGTAAATCGACTGCTTGCCGAGGCTCTCGAAGTACTCGACGCGCAGGTGGTGCACGCCCGGCTCGAGGGTGACGAAGCCGCTGCCAAAGCCCCGCCGGCGGGTCTTGCCGTCGCGCTCCCAGGCGTCGATGATCAGCTCGCCGCCGACGAGCACGCGCGCGCCGTCGTTGGCGTTGACCTGGAACACCGCCTCGACGGGCTCGGTGATCAGCAGGCAGGTGTCGAACTGGGCCGAGAACTTGTCGGGCGGGATGTCCTCGAGGGGCGGGCGGTCGTCCCAGTCGTGGTCGATGTCGTCCTCGCGGACCACCGTCGGCTTGCTCTCGAGCATGCGATCTGGGTAGTAGGAGGAGCGCCACGGCCCGGTCCCGGGGACCTCCGTGCGCGTCGCCGTGTAGGCCAAAAGCGGGCCGAGCAGCAGCGCGACGGACACGCTGGCGATGGCGAGGCGGAGCCGGCGACGACGCAGGGGGCGGCCGCCGAGTTCGGGCTCGAGGCCCGCGAGCAAGCGCCGCGCGTCGCGGACGTGGACGAGCAGGGCCTCCTCCTCGAGCTCGTCCTCCCCGACGCCGAGGCTGCCGTGGTGCCCGGCGAGGGCCTGGCGCAGCTTCGCGTCGACCCCGGCGATGGGCGCGTCGCTGGCGAGCCAGTCCTGGGGCGTTCGGGGCTGGGTCGAGCCGCTCGCCTCGAAGGCCTGGGCCGCCGAGGCCACCGAGGCCCAGAACGCGCGCAGGTGCGGGAGCGTGGTGCGCAAGGGCGCGACGGGGTCCTGGAGGAGGATCTCGGCGGCGTGCAGCTCCTCGGCCGCGCGCTGGAGCTCGGTCCAGCCAGGTCGGTCCGCGAGCGCCTGCCCGCGGGTGGATGCGTCGGCTTGCTTGGCCATCACGGTGCTCCTCGTTTCGCGCCCGCCTCGCCCGCGGGGGGCACGGTGGGGTCGTCACCAAAGGCGCGCTCGAGCTCCTCCGGCGGGCCGATCTCGTCGGCGCCCTCTTCTGCTGGAGGCTCGGGCGGAGGCTCGAGCATGCCCTTCATCGGCACTGGCCCCTCGGACCCCGGCTTGCGCGGCTCCTCGGCACCGGGCACGCGCGGCCCCTTGGCCTCGTCGCGCCCCTTGGTGACGTTGTGGTGGGGACGCTTGGGGTCCGGCGGCTCCCAGCCCTCCTTGCCCAGGCGCATGTCCCGGACGAGCACCAGCAAGGTCCCCTCGCGCTCGACCCGGAGCAGCTCGGGGTACTGCTCCTTTTGCAGGTAGCAGTTGTTGCGGGTGTAGCCGAGCCAAAAGTCCGGCGGCGTCCCGCCCCGGCGGCGCCACTCGAAGTTGGCGTTGAAGTACTCCTTGGCCACGAACTGCGGCATGCAGGCCGAGATGATGTAGGGCTCGGCCAGGTAGCGCTCGCGGTCGTTCTCCCACAGGTACTCGTGGAGGTCGTCGTAGGCCTCCTTGTAGGTGTTGCCGTAGTAGTCCGTGGAGTAGCGCAGGTAGGCCCCGGGCAGGCCGCCGGTGAAGGCGTTGAAGTAGAGGTACTGGTGCGGGTGCAGGTGCACCATCGCCAGGATCACGCGCACGGCGTGGGCCAAAACCAGGGTCTGCAGCGCCCAGGCCCCCGCCCGCGAGCGCGCCGCCAGCCACCGCGTCAGCTGGGCGAAGGTCACCGCGGCGATCACCGTCATCGGCGGGACCAGGAACAGGAAGTGGCGCAGGCCGTCGTAGAGCGGCGAGCGCTTGATGATCGCGTAGACCGGCGGGAACAAGATGGCGAAGGCGATCAGCCCCCACACCGCCAACATCCGGCGCTCGCGCGCCAGCGGCGGGAGCTCGGGGCCCTTCGGCGCCTTCCTGGCCGCCTTCGAGCCCGGCTCGGCCCCGAGCGCCTTGGCTCGCCGACGCAGCCGAACCAGGCGCACGATGAAGGCCACCAGCGCCCCGACCAGCAGGACCAGCACGATCTCCGGGAGCTTGAACACGAAGTAGCGCAGCAGGTAGTCCGGCGGCGGCGTCAGGGTGGAGACCCGGCGCCAGCCAAAGGGCATGCTGCGCTCGTGCAGGTTGAAGGCCGACATCCGCGCGAGCACGATGAAGGGCCGGCGCAGGGGCGCGAGCTGGGCCCACGGCCACAGCACCAGCATCAGCAGCCAGGCCCCCGCGACCGTCGCAAAGTAGGGCGTGGCGAACTGGGCCACGTAGCGCGGCAGCAGGCTCCAGTCCCGGGTCTGGCGCACCCGCCACAGGATCCACAGCCCGATCAGCATCATCAGGTAGCAGACCGTCAAGATGCCGCCGATGCGCACGCTCATCGCGATCCCCAGGGCGACGGAGGTCTTGAGCCACTCCCGCGTCGGCACCGAGGGGAACACGATCAGGATCCGGACCAGGTAGTAGAGCGCCCAGATGTAGCCGACGGCGAAGGGCAGGTCCTTGGGGTTGTTGAACATGTGCCCGTACCAGACGGGCGTCAGGATCAGCAGGACCAGGGTCAAAAAGCCCGCGGCCGGGCCCCCGAGCAGGCGCCCGAGCTTCCACGCCCCGAGCAAGCCCACGCAGCCCACGAGCGCGCCGAACAGGTGGATCGTCTCGTAGGTCCCCAGGGGCGAGATTTGCCGGGCGAGGTAGCCCAGGCCGTCGAAGGCCCCGCCGTAGAGGTAGTCGGCCCGGTAGTAGAGCGCGCTGTCGTCGACGAAGCCCGAGGCGAACCAGTGGATGATGTGGCGCCCGTAGGACAGGTGCCAGGTCTCGTCCCAGGTGATGCCGTAGTCCTGAAAGGTCAGGGCGATCAGCATCAGCATCACGCTGCCGACCACCGCGCTCGCGACATCGAAGGCCATGTCCCAGCGCGGACCATCGCTGGGCTGCAGGCGGGCCGCCGGGTCGGCGGAGAGAGAGCGAAGCGGCTCGGACATCGCGGCGCGGGATGCTAACAAACTCGGCGGATCGTCCAAGCGCTGCCCGGGCGCAGGCGCGCAGACGGGGGCGCTGGGGCCCCTGACAGAACCATGAATCCCGCGACTCGCGCGTCAGGCCGCGTCGGGCTTGCGCACGAAGCAGACCTGGCCCTGCTTCCAGGGCTCCAGGAACACCGGCCGGCCCACCGCGCGCAGGGCCTCGTGGTACTCGGGCCGCTGGGCGTCGTGGAGCAAGACGACCCCGCCGGGGCGGAGCAGCGCGAAGCCCTCACGGATGCAAAAGCTCCGGGCCCGGCCGTCGACGAGCACGAAGTCGAAGCTGTGCTCGTCCAGGGTCCGCGGCAGCGCGACGTAGTCCGCCATCAGCTCCGGGTTTTGCTCGGCCTCGAGGCGCCAGGCCTTGAGCAGCTCGCGGTCGGCGGTGGTCGGGCGCTTGCCCCCGGCCCCCGGGAGGGGCGGCTCGGGGCGGGCCGGCTCGACCAGGTGCAGCTCGAGGCGAGGGTCCTTCACGATCTCGCGGACGCGCCCGTGCCACTCGCGGTTGTGCTCGATCGACACGTAGCGCTCGATGAAGGGACAGGTCGCCAGGAGCTCCCGGGTGCTGCCGCCCGCGCCCCACTCGAGCACCCGCTTGGGCGCGAGGGTCTCGATGACGGCCCGGACCTGAGATAGCTCGATGGGATCCATCCACACCGGCAGGGTCGAGAGGTCGGGCTCGGGCTCGCTGCGAACGAGGCGCCCAAGCGCGCGTACGAAAGCCATGCCGGGGGTCTAGCAAGAAAAGCCAGACACAGACAGCCTCCGCGGCCCAGCGGGGGTGGCGCGGGGCTGGCGCGGCGTTTCCAGTGAGCTGCATCGCATGGCGCTTCAACCATGCGCGCGGGCCCGTCTGCGGTCATCATGGATCCGGTGCGCACCCGGCGGAGCACACATCCACGGCGGAGCCTGAGACTGGCCTGGTCCGCCGCCTTTGCTTGCGCATGCGTCCAGGGGCCCGGTGCGGGCGATCAAGGCTCCGAGTCCGCGCACGCCACCGACACCGACAGCGGCGAGAGCGAGGGGCGCGAGTGTTGGGTCGACGACGAGTGTGAGCCGGGGTGGATCTGTGAGGCTGGTCAGTGTGTCCCCGATCCCTGCGCCGAGGCGGGGGACGAGGCCTGCGAGCCCGAGGACGAGGCCGAGCCCTGCTACTACGACGACAGCGACTGCGATCAGGGCGTGTGCATCAACGAGCTGTGCCTCGACGTCCCGATCTTGCCCAGCTGCACCGAGGCCCCGACCTTCGTCGCCGCGGCGCTGATCCCCGAGGCGCTCGAGGACCAGCTCCACCTGCACAACCCGACCTACATCGACCTCGACGGCGACGGCCTCGACGAGCTGCTGCTCAACGACCCGGAAGATCACGTGCTGGTCCGCTGGGAGGGCGCCCAGGCTGTCCCCGTGCTCGAGTTCGACACGGGCTTCTCCCACCCCCGCCTCCACCCCCTGCGCGACGGGGACAGCCTGGGAGCCGTGTTTGGACGCGCCCTCCTCGACGGCGACGGCGGCGGAGGGCTGAGCCTCGCCGCGACCCTCGAGGGCGGGCAGTTCACCGTCAGCCGGGTCCAGACCGGCGACTTTTGGGGCCTCGGCCGCGACGGAGTGATGTCCCTCGCCAGCGGCTACGGGGCCACGCAGCTGTGGGTGTGGAGTGACGACCCCGCGCTCCCGGGCACGCAGCTCGAGCCGCGCTTGATCGCCAGCGATCTCAACGCCGCCCTGGCCCTCGACCTCGACGGGGACGGGCGCGACACGATCGCAGTGCTGAGCGGGGACCACCTGTGGCGGGCCGAGCTCGTCGCCGGCGGGTGGATCGAGCCCGAGACCCTGCACACCGCCCCGCTCCCGAGCTTCGAGACCCTCGCGGCCCTCGGGCCCGTCGGCGGCCCCGACGTGCTCGTCGCCTTCGAGGCCCGCCAAAACTCGCGCACGGTCCTGTCCGCCTTCGTCGGCGACGAGGCCCTGACCACCATGGTCCAGGGCGACCTCGACCACGAGGCCGTCGGCGACTTCGACGGCGACGGCCTGCGCGAGGTCCTGCTCTTCGACGACGACTGGCCGCCGCCGATCTACGTCGACTTCTCGGCCACCGGCGTCCCGCTGTGCGCCCAGGTCCAGGCCGAGCTCGACATGCCCGACTCCGTGTACGAGTTCAGCGTCGGCGACCCCGACGGCGACGGCGTCGACCAGATCGTCGCGCGCGGCAACAACTACGCCGACAACCAGGACTTTTGGCTGTTCATCCCCCAGTGATCCCTCTGTCTATTTTAGTCGTCGTGGACGACGCCACGCCCTCCCTGCCCCACGTCCACGACTCACTCGCCGTAGGGCGAGGCGAGCACCTCGAGGACCTGGTCGAGGGTGTCCTCGGGCACCACCCCCTGCTCGCGCCAGCGGACGTTGGCGTTGGCGTCGACGAGCAGCGAGAGCGGGATCGAGGCGTCCGCGCCCAGCGTCGCCTCGCTCCACTCGAAGGTCTGGTCGAGGAGCACCGGGAAGGCCAGCGGCCGCGAAAAGCTCTCCTCGCTCCACCCCGCGCAAAAGCTCGTCGTCGGGGGGTTGCCCGCCCCGTCCTCGAACAGCACCTGGACGATCTCGAGGCCCTCGCCGTGCAGCGGCGTGTACAGCTCGGGCATGAAGGTCTCCGTCTCGGTCACACAAGGCGCGCACCAGCCCGCCCCCACGGACACGAGGATCGCCCGGTTGTAGTCGCCGTAGTCGTCGTCCCGGGGGCACATCAGGCCCGCGAAGTCGACGAGCTCGAAGTCGCAGTCGCGCAGCTCGAAGGCCGGCAGGCGCTGGCCCGGCTCGGCGCCGTAGCCCTGCTCGCCGGGGCCCGGGTAGCCGCAAGGGCCCCGGTCCTGGCTGCGATCGAGGAGCGACTCGTCGAGCCCGGTCTCCCCGCCCGCGTCCGCCTCCGTCTCCGTCTCGGCCCCGGTCTCCGCCTCCGCGGACGTCTCGGTGTCTTCGGAGCTGCCCTCCGTCTCACCCGCCTCGCCCTCGGCGCTGGGCTCCCCGACGCAAGCCACGAGCGTCAGGCCAACGAGCGTGAGGCCAAGGCTGCGCGGCGGGGACACGGCGAGGACACGGCAGAGCGCGCCCCGAGGTTACCCCCTCAGCGCCGCCCCGGGCCACGCTCGCGCCCCTTCACAGGACCGCGCTTGGCCTGCTTGCCCGCCCCGTCTCGACGCCGCCCCACCCAGATCGCGTGGGTCCGGCCGCGGTCGCGCCCGTGGTTGGCGACGGGGTGGACCTTCGCCTCGAAGCCAGCCCGCTCGAGCGCCCGGGAGAAGCTGCCCTCCCGCGAGTAGGACCAGACCGCGTGCACGCCCCCGGGGCGCAGGGCTCGATGGGCCGCGCGCAGACCCCCGACGCCATAGAGCGCCGAGTTCTGGTCGTGGGCGAGGGGGTCGGGGCCGTTGTCGACGTCGAGCAAGATGGCGTCCCAGCGCCCGGGCTCGGCGGCCGCGATGATCTCGGCGACGTCGCCCTCGAGCACGCGGGCGCGCGGGTCGGCGAGGGGCGCTCCGGCCAGGCTCGCCAGCGGCCCGCGGTTCCACTCGATCACCGCCGGCACGAGCTCGGCGACCTCGACCTCGGCGTCCGCCGGCACCGCCTCGAGCGCCGCCGCGACCGAGTAGCCCATGCCCAGGCCGCCGACCAAGACGCGCAGGGGTCGACCGTGGCGGGGCCCCAGAGCCGCGCAGCCGATGCTCGCCAGCGCCCGCGCGCTGACATCGTCGCGGCTCGACATCAGATCCCAGCCGCCCACGCGGATCAGGTACTCGTGCCCGCGACGACTCAGCGTCATCGCCTGGCCATCGGGCGCCGTCGACTCGGCGAGCACTTCCCAGGGGATCATGGCCGTCGGGGCGTACCCCCTCCTCGCCGTCGGGTCCAGCGTCGGGGCCCCGATGGGAGATCTCTCATCTGCGATCCTGACGCCGGCCACCGGGCCCCAACACCCACCACCGGTCGAGGTGCGCGGACCTCTCAGTCTCCTCGCTCTGTAGGGTTTGTTTTTATGAGCTTCGACTCTGTGGCGATTACACGGCGCACAAATCGCCCGCCGATCAGCAAGTCACAATCCACCCACCCGAGTTTTAATTCCGGGGCCACATCGCGCTCTTTGTCACCGCTCAGCGCATTTTGTTGTGCAAATACCGCAAGATACGGCCCTTTGAACAGTTTGGCGCGAGGTCGCGCGTGTCCCAAAGACGAGGACGCAAACATGAGACCCAACCTCTGGTATGGCTATATTCGAGTTACAATTTGACTGTACTTTTCTGAGAGCCTCGCTACTCTTTTTACCATGTCCGAGGTCCTCTCCCCCCACGAGTCGGTGTCCTTGCTCGAGCTCCCCGAACACCTCAGTGACACCGAATTCGCCGCCTACATCGCGGCTCTGGATTCGCATCTGGATGCCATGAAGCCCTTCGTGATGATCGTCGACGGCTCCGTGCTCAACAGCGGCGAGACCATGGAGCAGTCGATCTGGCACCGCCGCCGGGCGACCCGCATCAAGGCCTTCCACCGCGGCGTGGTGTTCATCACGGGGCTCAACGGCACCCGCGATCGCGTCCGCCTGCTGTGCCAGCTCCAGCCCCCCAATGTCCCCTACGCCTTCGTCTCGACCCGCGAAGAGGCCCTGAGCTGGGCGACGCAGCGGCTGACCCGGCGCGCCGAGCGAGAGAGCCGGCGCAAGACCGTGTCGCTGCGCTCCCTCTCAGCTAGCTGACACGCCGAAGGCCTCGAGCAGGGCCGTCGGCGCGACGTTGCCGATCATCACGAACACGCAGTCGACCGCGAGGTCCTGCGTGTTTTCCTTTGGCCCGAGCAGCCGCGCGCGGCCGGGCTCGATGGCCTCGACGGTGGTCGACCACAGCAGCTCCACGCGCCCCGTGCTCGCCAGGCGACGCAGCGTGTCGATGTTGCGTCGCTTGCCGCGTTTGAAGTCCGGGCCGCGGTAGGCCACGGTCACGCGCGTCCCGGGCTGGTGGGCCAGACCGGCCGCCGCCTCCATGGCGACGTCGCCCAGGCCGACGACGAGCACCCGCTTCCCGGCGAAGCTGCGCGCGTCGGCGAGGCTGTAGTGGACGTGGTCGACCATCGCGTCGGCGATGGGGGCCCCGAGGCGCCGGGGCGTGCCGCGACGCCCGAGGGCGAGGAGGACCCGGCGGGCGTCGACGAAGGCGGCCTCGCCGTGCTCGGAGCTGCCCTCGGACACCGCCGTCTGGGCCAACACCCGCAGCGTGCCCCCGCGCCGCTCGCAGCCCGTGACCCGCAGGCCCTCGCGGATGTCGAGGCCCTCGCGGTGGACGATGCGCAGCCACTTGCCCAGGAGCTCCTCCTTGGTCGACTCCTCCAGCCACAGCTCGCCGACCCGCGGCACGCCGAGGGGCTGATCGAAGACCAGCTTGCCCCGGGGGAAGCTGCGGACGCTCTCGGCCACGCTGCCTTGCTCGAGCACGCAAGCGCGCAAGCCCTGCTCCTTGGCCTCGAGGGCCGCGGCGATGCCCGCCGGACCGGCGCCGACGATGACCAGATCGAAGCCCTCGCCCCCCCCCTTTTGGCCCTCGGACTCGAGCTCCCGGGCCAGGCTGCGCACCGCGTGGGCGCCCTGGTTGATCGCGTTGCGGATCAGCGGCAGCCCGGTGATGTCCCCGGCGAGGTAGACCCCCGGCGCGCCCTGGGCGCGCAGGCCTTCGTCGAGCACCGGCAGGTCGGGGACGCGCTCGCCCTCGGCGATGAC
>NZ_ABCS01000055.1 GCF_000170895.1 Plesiocystis pacifica SIR-1
GAAGCGAGCGTGAGGTGGATGAATCGCGCGCAGCGAAGCGAGCACGATTCATCGTCGGGGCGGACGCTGTCGAGGGCCTCTCGATAGCACCTCATGGGGAAAACCAGCCTGCTCTCCAACCCGGGCTGCATGCAGCAGTGGTCGGAGAACCCCGCCGCGAGCAGCACGGGTCCAGCCCACTCCGCCGCACGCAGCAGTGGTTGGAGAACCCCGCCGCGAGCAGCACGGTCTCAACCAACCCATGGCTCGGCTCAGCGAGGGCTCGAGGTGCTGGTCTGCACGCGTGGGGGCTCCGACGGTGCACCGCGGCCTATTCGGCGGGCGCCCTCCCCACTCCTGCGCTCGATCCGAGCCACGCTCAACTGCTCTTCCAAGAATGTAGCCGGCTCGATGCTCGTCGCAGGGACCCCTCCCACCGAGCGGCCTGCTCGGGGTACGCAAAACGAATGCCGGGATCTCGAACGAGTTGCGTCTGAACCCGAGACACATGCAGCAGGGGTCGAGCCACCACCAGCGCGCTTCACCCCCGCCAAAACATTTCGACTCGCCGCCCCATGACCGGAGCCGCAGCGAGCGAAGCGAGCGTGAGGTGGATGAATCGCGCGCAGCGAAGCGAGCACGATTCATCGTCGGGGCGGACGCTGTCGAGGGCCTCTCGATAGCACCTCATGGGGAAAACCAGCCTGCTCTCCAACCCGGGAAGCATGCAGCAGTGGTCGGCGAACCCCGCCGCACGCAGCACGGGTACAGCGACCCCCGCCGCACGCAGCACGGGTTCAGCGACCCCCACCGCATGGAGCACGGGTACAGCGACCCCCCACCGCACGCAGCACGGGTTCAGCGACCCCGCCACACGCAGCACGGGTACATCGAACCCCGCCGCATGCAGCACGGGTTCACCGAACCCCGACAACACCCCCCTTGGGGGGTGACCCAGTGCGGTCTAGCAGGCACGAACCCCATTGCCTTACAGCCAAAGCGGAGGAGCGGGAGCGACGAAGCGCCCCCGGTCCCAGCCGCCTGCGGGGGCATGGTCAGAGCACCGAGACTGGCTCGGTGTCCGCCGGCGTCTCGTTGTCCCCCACGGTGATCGTCCCCAGCCCGAGCTGGCTGTGGGTGTTCTGACCCCAGCACAGGACCTCGAAGTCCTCGAGCAGGGCGCAGGTGTGGTTGTTGCCGGCGGCGATCTGCAGCGCGGCCGCGCCGAGGTTCACGGCCCCGCCGGCGCTGGGGGACTCGTCGTCGCCGATGTTGTTGAGGTTGCCGTAGCCGAGCTGGCCGACCTGGCTGTCGCCCCAGCAGTAGACCTCGCCGCCGACGAGCATGGCGCAGCTGTGGTTGGCGCCGAGGGCGAGCTGGGCGACGGGGCCGGGGAGGTCGACGGCGAGCTGGGTGCTGGGGACCTCGTCGTCGCCGATGTTGTTGAGGTTGCCGGTGCCGAGCTGGCCGGAGGTGTTCAGGCCCCAGCACACGGCGTCGCCGCTGCCGAGCAGGGCGCAGCTGTGGTTGCCGCCCAGGGCGACGTCGACGATCTCGGTGTTGGCGGGGAGGTTGGGCGGGACGACGCTGACCAGGCCGGCGGCGGAGGGGACCTCGTCGTCGCCGATGTTGTTGAGGTTGCCGTAGCCGAGCTGGCCGCTGTCGTTGAGGCCCCAGCAGCGCAGGCCGCCGTCGACGAAGCGAACGCAGGAGTGGCCGCCGCCCACGCCCAGGCCCGAGGTCGGGGCGCCGACGTCGATGGACGCGCCGGGCAGGAGCTCCTGGAGGGCGATGCTGGCCGCCCCGAGCTGGCCCTGCTCGTTGAAGCCCCAGCAGCGCGCCTCGCCGTTGCCGACTCGAGCGCAGGTGTGCTTGGCGCCCAGCTGCACGGCGATGGTCGGGGGCACGCCGACGGCGGGCAGGCCCGCGAGGTTCTCGTCGTCGCCGAGGTTGTTGGTGTTGCCGTAGCCGAGCTGGCCGCGGTCGTTTTGACCCCAGCAGCGCAGGCCGCCGTCTTGGAAGATGCCGCAGCTGTGGTTGCCGCCGAGGCTCAGCCGGAGCACGGGGCCGGGCAGCACGACGTCGCCGACGTCGCTGGGGAACTCGTCGTCGCCGACCTGGTTGATGTTGCCGTAGCCGAGCTGACCGCTGTCGCCGCGGCCCCAGCAGCGCACGGTGCCGCCGTCGATGATCACGCAGGTGTGGTTGGCCCCGGCGGCGACGGTGTTGACCTGGGTGAAGGTGCAGTCGTTGTCGCAGCCGTCGCCGTCGACGTCGTTGCCGTCCTCGCAGTCCTCGCCGGGCTGGACCTCGCCGTCGCCGCACAGGGCGTCGGTGCACACGCCCTCGAAGCAGACCAAGCCGGGGTCGCAGCTGCCCTCGCCCTCGCACTCGCAACCGACGGAGGTGCAGGGCCCGTCGTCGGCGCTCGTGGTCGTGGTCGTGGTCTCGTCGTCGGTCGTGTCCTCGCTGGTGGTCGTGGCCTCGTCGCCGACGGTGGTGTCGGTCTCGGTGCCGGCGGTCTCGGTGCCGAAGCTCTCGCCGTTGCCTTCGCCGTCGGGGCAGGCAGTCAGCAGGGCCAGGCTCGCGGCGCACAGCAAGGGTCCAGTCGCGCGCGAGAAGAGGGAGGGCGCTCGGGTGGTCATGGCAAAGCTCATTCAGATCGAAGGGAAAGGTCGGGGGGCAGGCGTCGGGCTCAGAGCAGGGGGATGCCGCCGGACTCCGCGGGCAGCTCGTCGTCGCCGCGCAGCTCCGTGTCGCCGTAGCCGAGCTGGCCGTAGTCGTTGAAGCCCCAGCACACCACCTCGTGGCCATCGACGATGGCGCAGGAGTGGTAGTCGCCGGCGGTCAGGGCCGTGGCGGTGCCGCCGAGGACGATGGGCGAGATGTCCGCGGGCACCTCGTCGTCGCCGACGTGCTGGATGTTGCCGCGGCCGAGCTGGCC
Organism: Plesiocystis pacifica SIR-1; assembly: GCF_000170895.1. Taxonomy (GTDB): domain Bacteria; phylum Myxococcota_A; class Polyangia; order Nannocystales; family Nannocystaceae; genus Plesiocystis; species Plesiocystis pacifica. The sequence continues at coordinate 2,924 of NZ_ABCS01000055.1, forward strand.
GTAGAGGTTGCGGCCCCAGCACTTGATCTCGCCGCTCATCATCGCGCAGGTGTGCTGCTTGCCCAGGGCGATGTCGTCGACGTCGTCGCCGACGTCGACGGGGAACAAGGTGGCGAGGGTCTCGGTGTCGCCGATGGTCTCGGTGTCGCCCTGGCCGAGCTGGCCGTAGAAGTTGTCGCCCCAGCACAGCAGGTCGCCGGTCTCGTAGAGCACGCAGCTGTGGCTGTGGCCCAGGGCGATGTCGGTGATCGCGGTGCCGTCGGGGATGCCCTGGGGGGTGATCGGCACGGGCACGACGCTGCCCGGGGACTCGTCGTCGCCGATGTTGTCGGTGTTGCCGTAGCCGAGCTGGCCGCGGTTGTTGCGGCCCCAGCAGCGGACCTTGCCGTCGTCGAGCAGGGCGCAGTTGTGGTCCTCGCCGGCGACCAGCAAGGTCGCGAGGGCGCCGAGGGTGAGGTCGACGTTGAGCACCACGGTCAGGTTGGTGGTGTTGCCGTAGCCGAGCTGGCCGGAGGCGTTGAGGCCCCAGCAGCGCACCGCCCCGGCGCCGACCAGGGCGCAGGAGTGGCTGCCGCCCGCGGCCATGCCGAGCACGCCGTCGTCGAGGTTGTTGACGGTGATGACGTCGAAGGGGAACTCGTCGTCGCCGACGTTGTTGGTGTTGCCCAGGCCGAGCTGGCCCGAGTCGCCCTGACCCCAGCAGCGGACCGTGCCGTTGTCGAGGGTCGCGCAGGCGTGCGAGCCACCCACGCTGATCGCCACGGCGTCTTCTCCCAGGGGCACGTCGGCGGGGTCCGAGGGCGGCTCGTTGTCGCCGAAGTTCTCGGTGTTCTTGTAGCCGAGCTGGCCGTTGTTGTTGAGGCCCCAGCAGCGCACGCGGCCGCCCTCGATGAGCGCGCAGGTGTGCGAGCGGCCGGCCGCGACGTCGAGGACCTGGGTCCAGGTGCAGTCGTTGTTGCAGCCGTCACCCTCGAAGTCGTTGCCGTCGTCGCACTGCTCGCCGTCCTCGACCACGCCGTTGTTGTTGCAGCCCTGGGTCTGACAGGTCCCGTCGATGCAGGTCAGGCCCTCGTCGCAACTCTCCTCGCTCCCGTCGCAGGCGCAGCCCAGGGAGGTGCACTCGCCCTCGTCGGTGGTGCCGCTGTCTTCGGTGCTGGTCGTGGCCTCGTCGCCCGCGGTGGTCTCCGTGTCGGCGGTGCCGTCCTCGGTGGACTCGGTTCCAGCTTCGGTGTCGCCGACGGTGTCGCCGACGGTGTCGTCGGCGTTGGCCTCGTCGCCGTCGATGGTTTCACCCGAGGCGCACGCGAACGCGCCCACCAAGACGGTCGCGAGCATGGCGGAGCCCCAGGGGCCCCGGGTCGGGGGGAGGACGGCGTGGATGTCGAAAGTCTTGGAGGCCATGGAAAAAGCGCGTCTGGAGGCGCGGAGCGCCCACTCGACGGAGAGCGTCAGTGTACCCGGCGCTCGCACGGCGATCGACGCCTGGCAGGGGTACAGGCGTGATTATCCGAACAGCGTCGCGAGCTCGCGAAGTCGAGGCCACGGCAATGCGCCGCCTTTTGAACACACGCAAGCCGCGCTGCGGAAGGTGACTCGGCCAGCCAGCCGCGCGGCGTGCCCTGCGGTTTGGCAAGAAGCCCGCGGTGGATTCACCGCGGGCTCCTGGCGTTCCTCCCAAAGCTGCTCAGAATAGCGAGATGGGTCCGGCGTCCGTGGGCAGCTCATCGTCGCCGATGGGGTCGACGTTGCCGTAGCCGAGCTGGCCGTCGCCGTTGTAGCCCCAGCACAGCACCTCGTTGGTCTCGGCCATGATCGCGCAGGTGTGGTTGCCGCCAGCGTCGATTTGCTTGACCGGCCCGCCGAGCTCGAGGACGCCGACGCTCGCGGGGGTTTCGTCGTCACCGACGATCTCGGTGTCGCCGTAGCCGAGCTGGCCGTTGAAGTTGCTGCCCCAGCAGATGGCTTCGTCGGTCTCGAGGAGCGCGCAGACGTGGGTGTCTCCCGTCGAGATCGCCACGGCGGGGGCGGGGAGCTCGATGGCTGGTGCGGTCGCCGGGAACTCATCGTCCCCGAGGGCTTCGGTGTTGCCCTGGCCGAGCTGACCGGAGGAGTTGCTGCCCCAGCACAGCACGTCGCCGGTCTCGTAGAGCGCGCAGCTCATGTTCAGGCCGAGGGCGAGCGCGGTGGCCTTGGTCGTGGGCGGCATGCCCATGGGCACGGCCGGGACGTTCCCGGCGCTCGCCGGGGTCTCGTCGTTCCCGATGGCCTCCGTGTTGCCGTAGCCCAGGCGGCCCGAGCTGCCCGAGCCCCAGCAACGGATCGCGCCGTTCGCAATGATCGCGCAGGTGTGGCCGATGCCCGTGGCCTGGGCGATGACCGCACCGCCCACGGGCACGTCGCCAGCGCTCGCGGGGGCCTCGTCGTCGCCGATGGTGGTGGTGTTGCCGTAGCCGAGCTGGCCGTTGCCGCCGGAGCCCCAGCAGCGCAGCTTGCCGTCGTCGAGGCGCGCGCAGGTGTGGCTGCCGCCCGCGTCGACCTCGAGGGCGTCGCCGCCGATCGGCACGTCGGTGATCGACAGGGGGAACTCGTCGTCGCCGATGTTCTCGGTGTTGCCGTAGCCGAGGCGACCGCTGCCGCCGGTGCCCCAGCAGCGCACGGCGGCGTCGGCCATGAGGATGCACGAGTGCGAGTCGCCCATGGTCAGCTCGACGCCGGGCTCGGGCAGCATCACGTCGCCGACGTCCGCGGGGGTCTCGTCGTCGCCGACGTCGTCGGTGTGGCCGTAGCCGAGCTGGCCCGCGGAGTTGCGGCCCCAGCAGCGCACCCGGCCGCCCTCGATGAGCGCGCAGGTGTTCTGGTAGGAGGCGTCGACGTAGAGCACCTCGGTGAAGGTGCAGTCGGAGTCGCAGCCGTCGCCGTCGACGTCGTTGCCGTCGTCGCACTGCTCGGGCCCGCTGGCCTCGCCGTCGCCGCACTCCCCCGCGACGCACACGTCGTCGACGCAGTAGAGCCCCTCGTCGCAGTCCTCCTGGGCCGCGCAGGGGCAGCCCTCGCCCACGCAGGGCCCCTCGTCGGTGGTCTCGTCGGTGGACTCGTCGGTGGACTCGTCGGTGGACTCGTCGGTGGACTCGTCGGTGGACTCGTCGGTGGACTCCTCGGTGGCGGCGGTGTCGGTCTCGGTGTCGCCGATGTCGTCGGCGCCCTCGCCTTCGCCCTCGGGGTCGAAGCAGGCGGTGGACAGGCTCAGGCCGAGGAGCAGGGACAGGGTCAGGGGCAGGCGCGGGGAGGCCGAGGGGAGGCGAAGGTCGTCCATGGAAAGTTCTCTCAGTCTCTCGAAAGTCTGTGTGTAGCTAGATCGTGGGGGCGCTCGGGGGGCCTCCCGCATGCGCGATTGTACACGAGGCACGCAGTGTTGCGGTCGCGCGAGGCGAGCGCGAGCGGCTGCGCGGCGGTGATTTTCGCGGGCCGCTACGGGGTGTTCGTCGCCCCGGCGTCCGGTCGAGGGAGGCGCCCACGCCCTCAAAAAAATTTTCATCCAGACGAGCCGTCGTGGACGACGCCACGCCCTCCCTGCCCCACGTCCACGACTCAGGGCTGTGAATGAATCCACAGCCTCTGTCTACTTTAGCCGTCGTGGACGACGCCACGCCCTCCCTGCCCCACGTCCACGACTCAGAGAGTCGGCCAAAACGAGTTTGGCCAACCCTCTGTCTACTTTAGCCGTCGTGGACGACGCCACGCCCTCCCTGCCCCACGTCCACGACTCAGAGACTGTCAACGAATCCACGCCCCCGCTCGCGGGGGCGACCACATGCCCTCTCAAAGGCACGAACTCCATTGCCCACCAAGCCAAAGCGGAGGAGCGGACAGCGACGAAGCGCCCCCGGTCCTCAGACGCCCGTGGGGGCAAAGTAGAGCTCAGTCGAGCACGCGGGCGAGGGCCTCGGGGGCTTCGTTTTGACGGTGATCCGAGAGCGCGAGGGTGAAGGTCCCGCCGTCGGACTCGGCGATCTCGATCTCGACCACCGCCCCGCCGACGGGGTCGAAGGTCAGGGTCAAGCTGCGGATGATCGCCCGCGCGGGGGATTCGCGCGGCGGCATCAGGCTCAGGCGCGGCGCTCGACCTCGCGGCACCTCGGCCCGGGCGTCGGCGAGCAGCGCCTGGCCGTCTCCTGGGGCGAAGCAGGCGACGAGGTGATCGGCGAGCCAGCGCATGGCTGGGGCCTCGGCGCGGGGGGGTAGGCTGCGCTCGGGGAGGGATGGGTCGTTGGTCGCGATGCGGATCCCCTGTCGCTCGATCCGCGTCGTCGAGCCCGTCGCGCTGTCGTCGCGGAGCACGAGGGTCGCGGGGTTGACGAAGGCCAGCGTCCCGCCGCCGACGAGGTCCTCGCGCAGCAGCGAGGAGGTGCGCACGGACGAGTAGCGGGCGATCAGGTTGGTCCGGGTCTTGCGCGCGAAGGTCCCCCACAGCTCCAGGCGGTTGTCGAGGCGACGCTGCTCGCTCGTTCGCGCGTCGACCGGCGGGGCCGCCCACGCGAGCGCGCCGAACAAGCCGGCGGCGCCCAGACCCACGCCCAGACTCAGGAGCTGGCGGCGGCTGGTCCGAGGATCCGAGTCAGTCATCCCTGGGCTCCTCGGCTTGGGCGTCGTCGGCGGGGGCGGGATCGTCTCGGGCGTCCCGACCTGCGGGTGGGTCGACCTCCCCACGCGCGCGCTTGGTCGCCGGACGCTTGGCCGACTTGGGCTTGGACTTGCCGGGAGACTTGGGCGGAGCTTTGGGCGCGCCGCGCCGCAGCTTGGCGAGCAGCGCGGCCAGGCCGGGCGCCGCGAACACGGCGAGGCCGCTGGCGAGGGCGCAGCCGATCGCGAGGGCCAGGCCGAGCTCGCGCCACAGCGGCTGGGCCGAGGTCAGCAGGGCGACGCCCGCGAGGGCCTGGCAGCCGCCGCTGAGCAGCAGGCCCCAGGCGACGAGGGGCTCGTCGCGCAAGGTCGCCGTGGCCGTGCGCGCGCTGGCCATGGCCGCGGCCGCGCCGACGAGGGCGAGCACGGGCAGCAGGTGGGGGCCGATGGGCAGACCGAGCAGGCGCAGGGCCAGGAACACGCCGCCTTGGCTGGCCGCGGCGACGAGGGCCACGGCCATGGCCACGGGGAAGCTGCGCGAGCCGACCCAGGCCAGGAAGGCGAGGAGCCAGGCGCTGGCCAGGAGCACGATCGCCAGGCGGTCCTCGAAGCTGCGCTGGTCGATCATCGCGGCGATCGCCGGGCCGCGCAGGGGCGGGAGCTCGGCCAGGCGCGCGTCGGCGATGGGCACCGCGGGCAGGCCGTCCTCGCCCCGCAGCTCGACGCGCGTGCGCAGCTCGACCGGTCCTTCGATGGCCTCGGGCGGCGTGTCGAGGCGAGCGCCGATGAGGTAGCCGCCGATCCACGGCCCGAGGGGGCCGTCGAGGGCCGCCTGGGCGCTGGGCAGCTCCTCGATGTCCGCGGCCCCGCGCACGAACTCGGCGAAGGCCTCGACGCGCAGGCCCTGGTCTTCGAGCAAGACCTCGAGGGCGGCCATGCGCTCTTGGAGGGCGAGGGTCGAGAGGGCCTGGCGGCGCGCCTCGAGCTCGCCCTGGGGGAGCACGAAGCTGGCGGGGGAGTCGATGCGCCGGGCCTCGTTGGGGACCAAGCTGGCGAGGGCGGCCGCGTCGAGGGAGGCGGCGTCGAGGGCCGCGGCGGCCTCGGTCCGGAAGGCCTCGGGGGCGTTCGGATCGGCGGCCGCGTCGGCGTGGGCCTGGCTGCGGACCTCGACCATCATCGCGGGGTCGTAGAAGTGCTCGGCGAGCTCGGCCTCGGCTCCGACCACCGCGTCGGGGACGGGCAGGGCGACGGCCGGGCGGTAGCGGAGCCCCTGCCAGCCCCACACGCCGGCCGCGATGGCGGCGACGACCAGGAGCAGCGCGGGCACGGGCAGGGCGACGAGGCGGCGGCCCGGTCGGCGCCAGTCCATGTCGTCGCCGACCAGGCCGAGCAGGGCCGGCAGGACCACGCGCATGATCAGGGCCGCGCACACGCAGGCGCAGGCCCAGCCCAGGGCCCAGCGCCGCCACGCGGGGTAGGGGGTCAGCAGCAGGGGGGTCAGGGCCGTGGCGGCGATCAGCACGGCCAGCCAGCCCCGCCACAGGTCGCGGCTCAGCTCGTCGGCGAGGGCGCGCAGGGGGGGCTCGCCGTCGTTGCCTGCGCGCCGGGCTCGGGCGCCGCCGTGGCGCAGGGCCGCGTCGCAGGCGAAGCCCATGACCGCGATGAGCAGGGCGCCGCCGACGAGGTCGAGGGGCAGGCCGAGGCGGTCGAGGAGCGCGGCCGCGAGCAGCCACGCGCTGCCCAGGCAGGCCGCGAGGGCGAGCACGGGGATCACCCGGCGCAGGCTCAGGCTCAGCAGCACGACCAGGGCGGCGAAGCAGGCCGTCAGCGCCGCTCGGCCGTCGCGGGCCAGGAGCTCTCCGCCCCGGGCCGCCCGGCGCCGGGGGTCGAGGACCTCGACCTCCACGGGCAGCTCGAGGGCGTCCACGGCCGCGCGCAGCTCGGCCTCGAGCACCTCGGGGTCCCGGGTCGAGTCGAGCTGGACGAGGGCCCGGTCGCCGCGGGCGTTGACCAGGTCGCCGCCCGGGCCGATCTGCGGCCCCGCGCTCCCCGGCTGGGCGCCGACGTGGCCGAGGCGTCCGGCCTCGCGCTGGGTCAGCACGGACAGGCCGAGGGGGTCGCGGCGCGGCTGCTCGCCGGACACGGAGAACAGCGGGCTGCTCATGCGCGCCTCGAGGCCCTGGACCTGGGCGAGCATGCGCTCGTCGCTGAGGCGCTCGCGCAGGGCCGCGTGGGTGTCGACGGGCAGCAGGTAGAGGGCGTGGGCGTCGAGCCAGCGGGTGATCTCGGTCTTCGGCGGCCCGTAGGGCACGCGCTCCTCGCCGAGGGCCTCCTCGATCGCAAAGCCGGCCTCGGCCAGGGCCGCGCCGGCGTCGGGGGCCACGGCCTTGCCAGGCCCGCCTCGATCGCCCGGGGTGTCCTTCGAGTTGGCGCCCTCGAGGGCCTCGGCGTCGACGCGCAGCAGGGCCAGGGGGCGCTCGTCGCTGAGCCGGTGCTCGGCGGGCAAGAGCGCGTCCTCACCGAGGGCCTCGCCGATGCCGCCGACGTTGCCGCCGAGGCGCGCGAGGCCGGCGAGCAGGGTCAGCACGAGCCACAGCCCGACGGCCACGAGGCCGAGGGTCTTCGGGGACGAGGCGGCGCGCCTGGTCTCGCCCCGCGACGAGGCAGCGGCGGACCGCGACGAGGCGGCGCGCGCCTCGTCCTCGCTCGCGGGGGGCGACCCCTCGTCTTCGCTGCGGCCCTCGTCGGCGCTCACGCCCGCGCACCTTAGCACTGTCGTGGTACACAGCCGACTCCCGATGGCTCCGAGCATCCCCCTCAACCCCGCTCAGCGCGCAGGCGTCGAATACCGCGGCGGGCCCCTGCTGCTGCTCGCGGGCGCCGGGACGGGGAAGACCCGGGTCATCACCCAGCGGGTCGCGGCGCTCATCGACGAGGGCGTGCCGGCGTGGCGGATCCTCGCGGTGACCTTCACCAACAAGGCCGCGGGCGAGATGCGCGAGCGGATCGCCGGCCTGCTCGAGATGGAGCTCGACGAGCTGCGCCGGGACGGGCCGTGGATCGGCACCTTCCACTCGATCTGCGCGCGAATCCTGCGGCGCCACGGCCAGGGCGTGGGGCTGACCCGCAACTTCTCGATCTACGACGCCGACGACCAAAAGACGCTGATGCGCAGGGTCCTCAAGGACCTCGACATCGACCCCAAGGCCTTCTCGGCCAGCGCGGCCCTGGGCAAGATCGACGCGGCCAAGAACCTCGGCTACGCGCGCCATCAGCTCGACGCCATGAACTACTCCGAGCCCGTCGCCAGCTGGACGCGCAAGGCGTGGACCCTCTACGAGGGCCGGCTGCGGGCCGCGGACGCCGTCGACTTCAACGACCTGCTGGCGCTGGCGGTCGAGCTGCTGCGCAAGGCCAAGCCCGCTCAGCCTCAGCCGGGCGCTCGCTCTTTTGGCTCGGGTTCTGGCTCGGGTTCTGGCTCGGGCGCCCGGCGCATGGCGCTGCGGACCACCCGGGGCCCGGGCAGCGGCGCGCCCACGGCCAGCGGGGGCGCGGTCAACCCCGTCCTCGGCCTGCGCCGCCGCTTCTTCCACGTCGTCGTCGACGAGTTCCAGGACACCAACCCCGTGCAGGCCGAGCTCGTCGAGCTGCTGTGCGGACCCTCGGCGCAGCTGTGCGTGGTCGGGGACGACGACCAGGCCATCTACGGCTGGCGCGGGGCGGACGTCAAACAGATCCTCAACTTCCCCGACCGCCACCCCGGCTGCGAGGTCATCCGCCTCGAGCAGAACTACCGCAGCACCACCCACATCCTCGACTGCGCCAACGCGGTCATCCGCGGCGGGGCGCGGCGTCACTCCAAGCGACTGTGGAGCGACCTGGGCCCCGGCGAGCGGGCCGAGCTGCACGGCTTCGCCGACGAGCGCGACGAGGCGCAATACGTCGCCCGGCGCGTGCGCCGTGCCATCGACGAGGGCGAGTCGCCCGGCGAGATCGCGGTCTTTTACCGGACCCACGCCCAGTCCCGGCCCCTCGAAGAGGCCATGCGCCTGGCCGGCGTCCGCTACCGCATGCTCGGCGGGATCCGTTTTTTCGATCGCCGCGAGATCAAGGACCTCATCGCCTACCTGCGCCTGCTGACCAACCCCGGCTCGGACCTCGACTGCCTGCGCGTCATCAACGTCCCCGCCCGGCGCATCGGCGCGCGGACCATCGAGCGCCTCTCGGCCTGGGCCATCAGCAAGGAGAGCTCGCTCTACGACGCCTGCGGCCCGGCCTCGAAGCACGGCGAGGAGGCCGGCCTCGGGCGCGCGGCGGTCAAGGCGGTCAAGGGCTTTTGGGAGCTCGTCGAGGGCCTGCGCGACGACAGCGAGGAGCTCAGCCACCACGAGACCGCGTCCTTGGTGCTCGGGCGGACCAACTACCTCGAGAGCTTCGCCGCCGAGCAGGACGCCGAGACCCGGACCGAGAACCTCTACGAGTTCAGGGGCGCGCTCGAGGAGTTCGGCGAGGAGCAGCCCGACGTCAGCCTGGCCGAGTACCTCGAGCAGATCTCGCTCGCCGCCGGCGGCGACGAGGCCACCGTCGACGCCGCGATCACCCTCATGACGATCCACTCGGCCAAGGGCCTCGAGTTCGATCGCGTCATGCTCACCGGCATGGAGGAGCGGGTCTTCCCCCACGTGCGCTCCCTCGACCCCGAGAACCCCAAGGGCCGCGAGGCCCTCGAGGAGGAGCGGCGCCTGGCCTACGTGGCGATCAGCCGGGCCCGTCGGTGGCTCAGCCTCAGCTTCGTCGAGCGGCGCTTTTTGTGGGGCAGCACCCAGCTCAACGAGCCCTCGCGCTTCCTGCGTGCTCTTCCCGAGGAGGGCATCGTGCGCAAGGGGCTGGCGCTGAAGCAGAACAAGCAGCGCGCGAGGGCCCTCGCGCCCCGGCGCCGCGAGCCCAGCTGGGACGACGACATCGAGCTCGACCCCGAGTACCGCGACGACGGCTCGATCGGGCGGGTGCGCACCCGCAGCACCCGCAGCGCCCGCAGCAAGCGGACCGAGGGCGTGCAGACCGAGGGCGGGCAGACCGTGCTGTCCTGGGGGGGCTCGAGCCTGAGCTTCGCCGAGCCGGAGACGGGGCCCTACGAGCCCGCGGAGCCGGAGACGACGGTCGAGTACGAGGCGCACGCCGACGCGGAGATCTTCCAGGGCATGCGCGTGCGTCACAAAAAGTATGGCGTGGGGATCGTGATCGGGTGGACGGGCTCGGGGCCGACGGCGAAGTTGACGATCGGCTTCGGCGGGACGCGGCGGACGATCGTTGCGCGCTTCGTGACGCCGGTTTAGGGGCGGTGGCTGCTGCGTGCGGGGTTGTTCAACCGCGCGTTGCGAATTGCTTCGGCGGGGATGAAGACCCGTTTTTGGTCCGCATCCCCGCCGTCGACAGGCCTCCCTGGCCCAAGTCCGTCTACATCAACGAACGGCGAGCGAACTCTTCACGCATGCGCGACACGGCGCGCTCTTGGAGCTGGCGGATCCGCTCGCGCGACAGGGCGTAGCGCTCGCCGATCTCGCGCAGGGTCTCCTTCTCGACCCCGTCGAGGCCGTAGCGCCGACGGAGAATGTCCGCCTCCATGGGCCGCAGAGCCGAGAGCGCGTCCTCGAGGCCTTCCTCGAGCTCGCCGAGCTCGAGCTCGAAGCCGGGACCCGGGGAGACCTGGTCCTCGAGCAGGTCGACGCCGGAGCGATCGTCGTTGCGGGACAGGGGCGCGTCCAGGCTGACGATGGGGCCGAGCTCGATGGCGGCGATCTTCTCGACCTTGGCCAGGGGCACGCCGATCTCGTTGGCGATCTCCTCGTGGGTGGGCTCGCGGCCGATCTGAGCCTCGTAGCGCCGACGCACGCGGGTGATCTTCTGGTGCACGTCGTAGACGTGGACGGGGAGGCGAACCTGCCGGCCCTTGTTGTAGATGGCCCGGCTGATCGAGTGCCGGATCCACCAGCTGGCGTAGGTCGAGAACCGAAAGCCCTTGCGGTGATCGAAGCGCTCGATGGCCTTGAGCAGGCCGATGTTGCCCTCCTGGATCAGGTCCTGGAGCGGGAGGCGACCGTTGGATAGGCGCCGCGCGAGGCTCACGACCAGGCGCAGGTTGGCCTTGGCGAAGTCGTTGGTGTACTTGCGCACGCGCCCGGCGGTCCGGCGGCAGCGCTCGTGGAAGATGCGGAAGGGGCGGGAGTCGCCGGGCATGCGCGGGACGTCGAGGAGCAGGCCGTCGCGCTCGTTGTTGGCGATGCGATCGACGTCGGCGATCAGCCGCTCGGCGAGCTCGCTGTCGACGTCGACCTCGGGCAGGGCTTCACCCGCTGCCACGCACAGCTCGGCGAAGGCCGCCTCGTTCGCGAGGGTGCGACGCTTGCGGTAGGCCTCGGCCGCGACGCCGACGCGATCGAGGAGATCCGAGAGCGCGGCGTCGACCTCGAGGCGCTCGTCGATGAGCTTGCGGACACCCGGGTACAGCGGCGGGTAGGAGACCAGCGCGGCCCAGCGCTCAGACCGAGCCTTGCGCAGGCGGACGGCAGCGCTCTGTTCTTCGTCCGAGGAGTAGGTCTCACAGGCGCCCATGGATTGGAGGTAGCTGCGAAGCGCGTTGTCGCGTCCTTCGTCGATGCGGTGACGCGCACTCCGCGACTTCTTGGTTCGAGGGGTACTCTCAACAAAGTCTGTGCGATTATGGGTGTCCATGGCCGTTCTCCTGAAGATTGCACGACACTTGTAGCATGCTTGTTCAAGGTTTGGTAAGTAATTGTTGGCCGTCGAGGTCACTTTTTTTCGAGAAGCGTCTCACGACCGGTCTTTTGGACCAATCCAGTCAACCCTGAACAACCTTACGCAGGACCTGTATAAGGTTAGAGCTCGAAACCCGATGCCTGATGACACAATCCCAGCAACCTTGAACAGCGCCCCCCGCGTTGTCGTGGTGGGCGGCGGCATCGGTGGCCTCGTCGCAGCGGCGGCCTTGGCGCGCTCTGGCATCGGCGTGCTGCTGCTCGAGGCGCAGACCTACTTTGGCGGCTGCGCCGGGACCTTCTATCGCCGGGGCTACCGCTACGACGCCGGCGCGACGGTGGCGGCCGGCTTTGGGACGGGCGGGGTCATGGAGACCTTGTTCGACTGGCTCGATGTCGAGGTCGAGGCGGAGCTGGCCGAGTCGAGCATGGCCGTGCACCTCCCGGGGCGCTCGCCGATCGTCCTGCCCACGGATCGCGCGCGCTGGGAGTCGGAGCGCGAGGCGATCTTTGGGCCCGAGTCCCGAGCTTTTTGGCGCTGGCAAGATCGCACGGCGAGCCTTGTCTGGGATCTCGCCCTGCGCCTCCCGCCTTGGCCGGCCCGTCGGCTTGGCGAGTGGGGTCGGTGCGCGGGCGCGGGCGTGCGGACCCTCGGCTCGGAGCTCGGCCAGGTGCACATGGGCCTCTTGCTCGACGCGATCCGGCCGCTCCAGCATCGCTTGCCCGCGGCCGGGGACGATCCTTCGCTCCGCGATCTCCACCGCTTCATCGACGGGCTGCTGCTCATCTCGGCCCAGGTCCGGAGCGATCGGGCGCTGGCGCTCTACGGCGCGGGGGCCCTCGACTTTCCCTGGCGCGGGGTTGCCCATGTTCGCGGGGGCATGGGGGGCATCGCCGACGCCTTGGTTGAAGGGATCCGCAAGCATGGCGGCCGGGTGCTCACCCGTCGGCGCGTGGTCTCGGTCGAGCGCGAGGCCGGGCGGGTGCGCGCGGTGGTCTGCAACACCGGCGAGCGCTTCCACGGCGACGCGGTCGTGCTCAACACGACCCCGTGGAATCTCCGCGCCTTCCTCGACCCCGACCAGGGCCCCTTGCCGCCGAGCCTGGCCACGCTGCGCTCACCGGACGCGGACCTCGATCAAGGTGGATGGGGCGCTTTCGTCCTGCACTGCAGCGTGGACGAGGCCGCAGTTCCGGACGCCGGGCCGCTTCATCATCAGGTCCACCTCGGCGGCCCCATGGGCGAGGGCAACACGGCCTTCATCTCGGTCTCGCCGGGTTGGGACGAGGGCCGCGCCCCGCCGGGGATGCGGGCGGTCACCATCTCCACGCACACGCGCCTGCGCCCGTGGTGGCGCCTGCTAAAGGAGAACGAGCAGGAGTACGCCGTCCACAAGGCGAGCTATCAAGATCGCCTGTTGGCGGCCGCCGAGGTTGCGCTGCCGGGCTTTCGCCGGCGCGTGGGTGAGGTCTTTGCCGGCACCCCGGTCACTTACGCTCACTACACGGGCCGCGCCCAGGGCTGGGTCGGCGGTCTGCCGCAAACCCAGCTCCGAGGGCCATTCCGCGCCGATCTCGGGGGCGGTCTGTGGATGGTCGGGGACTCCGTGTTCCCCGGCCAGTCGACCCTCGCGGTGACTCTTTCGAGCCTGCGCGTCAGCGCGGAGCTGAGCTCGAGCCTTGGACTCGCGCCAGCCAAAACCAGGGCATGGGATACACTCGTGGAGTGGAACGCGACAGTGGGCAGGCTCAGGGGCCGCACGATCTCGCAGGCGTGACCATCTTGATGGTCGAGGACGATCCGAGAGCGGCGAAGTGGGCACGGATGGCGCTCGAAGAGCGGGGCGCCAAGATTTTGTGGGCGACGCGCATCGATCAGGCGCGGGCTTTGGCGGAGCGGCACAATCCCGAGATCGCGCTGCTCGACGTACACCTCCCCGACGGGAACGGTCTCGACCTGGTCGTCGAGCTGCGCACCCGGGATGTCCCCTGCGCGGTGGTCGTGATGACTGGCTCCCCAGAGTCGGCGGTCGCCCGGATCGCGGCGGGGCTCGGGGTCACGGAGTTCCTCGACAAGCCCATCGAGCTCGACCGCCTCGAGGCGGCCGTGTCCCGGGCCCGCGACCGCGGCGAGCTGCTGCGTCGCATCCTCGCCGAGCACAAGGGCGACGTGGTCCAGAGCGAGATCACCAACTCCGTCGGCGAGCGCCTGGCCAAGGCCAAGGACAAGGCGCCGACCCGAGCCTCGGACTCGAGCCAGCGCCTGGCCTTGCTGGCCTCGGAGTTTGGCCTGAGCGCCCGGCAGGCCCAGGCCGTGGCCGGCGTCGCCGAGGGCCTGTCCGACGCCGACATCGCCGCGGCCATGAAGGTCTCCTACAGCCGCACCCGGCAGCTGCTCGCCGCGGCCTTCTCGAAGCTCGGGCTCAAGTCGCGCAACGACTTCATCCGCTTCTTGTGGGAGCGCAGCGGCACCCCGGACGGGCAGTAGCGCAGGTCGAGCGCGCCGGACGAGCGGCGAGTCAGGGTTTCTTGGGCACGCTCTCGAGCTGCTTGCGCAGCTCGCCGAGGGCAAAGGGGACGCGCAGGGTCGTGTGTTGACCCGTCGGGCGATAGCCGCGGCTGAGGATCTCCACGATCGAGGGGATGTCCGGCATGGTCGCCTCGCCCTCGGTCAGGCTCTCGCCGTCGGCGAACAGCACGGCGACGTGGGTCAGGGTGCGGAAGTCGATCTCGTCGCCGTGGGCGTGCTCGACCTCGTAGCCCAGGCGCCCGATGGAGCCCGCGAGGGTGTCGCGGATGCGCGGGTCGGGGTGGATGACGAACACGAGGGAAGGCGGCGGGGCGGCGGGGGCCGGGCGCAGGGCGACGACGCCCGAGTTGGCGGCGTCGTCGTCCCGCGAGCCCGATGCGCTGATCGCCGCGCTGCTCGGCTCGGGGGGCAGGTAGACCGACAGCGACAGGCCGCGCTCTTCGTGCTTGACCTCGAGGAAGCCGCCGAGGCGCGTGGCGACCTGACGGCACGCGCTCACGCCCCCGGTCACGCCGCCGTGGCTCTCCGTATCGCCCTCGACGGACACCGCGATGCGCCCCCAGGTGCCGGGGCTGGCCCCGGGGATCTCGGAGGCGCGCTGGTCGTCGAGGGTCTCGAGGGTGCCCACGGCGCGCAGCTGCTCGGGCTCGCGGATGCTGTCGCGGGCGCACAGGGCCAGGTGCACGAGCAGCGACTGGAGCTCGACGAGCTCGCCGTAGACGCGCAGCTCCGGCTGGGCGCGCAGGTAGATCCAGGGCACGTTGCCGACGGTCTCGAGCAGCACGGGGCGCGAGCCCTCGAGGACCTCGGCGACGCCGACGAGGGAGTTGCGGGACACCGTGCGCAGGTAGGCCGTGCTGTGCACCCGGCTGGTGCGATCGCGTACGCGGGGCTGGGGCGCGTCGGCGTGGTCCTCGAGGCTGTCGCTGGTCGAGCTCGAGATCTCGCGCTCGGCCGCCTGCTCCGGGCTCTTGGCCAGGCCGAGCTCCTCGGCGATCTCCTGGGCGAGGGCGACGTGCTCCCGAGCCGCGAGCACGTCGGTGCCGCGGAGCAGCTCGGCGAGGGTGTGGTGGGCCTCGAGGGCGATGTAGACCTGGCCGTGGGTGCCGAGCTCGGACAGCAAGGTCGCGGCCTGCTGGCGCGCGCGATCGCGGCGCCCCGTGGCCTGGGCCCGGCGCATCTGGATCAGCCCGGCGAGGGCGCGCAGCCTGGGGTAGCGCCGGCCGGCGGCGTTGAGGTGGCGCAGGGCCTGGTCGATGCGCCGGCGGTCGCGGGAGGAGTTGCCGGTGCGCACGAGCACCAGGGCGATGGCCGCCCACAGGTCGAAGGCGTACTCGGGCATGCGCCGGCGCTCGAGCATGCGCGCGAAGGCGATGTCGATCTGCTCCCGGGCGCGGGCGGGCTCGCCGACCTCGAGCAGCGCGAGGGCGAGGTAGCTGTGGGCGAGGTAGCCCTCGAAGGTGACCATCTTGCGGGCGCAGGCCCGGGCCGAGAGATTGGCCGCGGCCTCGACCACCCCGCGCGAGCCCGTGCGCGCGCGCAGGTACAGGCGCAGGGCCTCGATGCCCAGGTCGACGATCGCGTCGCCCTGCGCCTCGGTCAGCGCGGCGGCCTCGTCGAGCCAGCCGTAGAGCACGGAGATGGGCTCGCGGTCCCGGCCGTAGACGGCCTTGAAGAACAGGCTCGACACGGCGATGGACAGGTCGCCGGTGCGCCGGAAGTGGCCGACGGCCTCGTCGAGGGAGGCGAGGCCGAGGGGGTACTCGCCGGCGGGGAGCTCGACGAGGTGGCCGCGGATGTGGGCGACGATGCCCCGGGCCCAGTCGCTCTCGAGCTTGGCCGCGCTCGCGGCCGCGGCTTCGATGGCCGCGGTCCCGGCCTGCTGCTTGCCGCGGGCGATCAGGACCACGCCGTGCAGGGCCTGGATCGTCGCGGCCGCCGGGCACTCGTGCTGGCGGGCGATGTTGACGGCGCGCAGCAGGCACAGCATCGAGAGCCCGGGCTCGGGCAGGGCCAGGACCACGCACAGTCGGGCGTAGAGCCAGCACAGCTGCTCGACGAGGGGCTCGTTGGGCACGGTGCTGCGGCCCAGGGCGAGCTCGATGCGGGCGCGCAGCAGGCCAAACCACCGGCCGATGTCGCCCTCGGGCAAGGACGCGTGGGCCCGGGCGACGGCGAGGCGCCCGATGGTCGCGGCCTCGCTGGCGGCGGACTTGCGGAACAAGCTGTGCACCGCCTTGGCGGCGATGCGGCTGGCGACGAGGGGGTCCTCGGCCTCGACCACGGCCTCGGCGTAGAGCTGCGCGGCCTCTTCGTACTTGCCCCCGAGCAGGGCGACGTCGGCGGAGCCCTCGATGGCCGCGAGCCGGGCGTCCCCCGTGCCGCGCTCGACGAGGGCGCGGGTGAAGTGCCAGCCCGAGCGCTCGAGGTCGTAGACGCCGAGCATCTCGCGGCCGGCGGCGAGGTGCATGGCGGCCAGGTCGGGGTCGTTGCGGGAGCTCTGGCCGAGGGCGCGGTCGGTGTGGAAGGCCAGCCGCGCCGGGCTGACCCGCGGGCCCAGGGTCGCCAGCCAGCTGGCGATCTCCTTGTGCGCCCGGCGAACCTCGCCCACGGGGGTGCGGCTGACGACGAGCTCGCGGACCAGCTCGTGGGGGAAGCGGAGGCTGGCCTCGCCGACCTGGTCCATGAGCCCGCGGCGCTCGAGCCCGGCGACGGCGGCCTCGACCCGCGTGGGCGACCAGCCCGAGACGCGCTGGAACCAGGCCTCGTCGACGTGCCCGCCCGCGACCGCGGCGAGCAAGGCCAGCCAGCGCTCGTCGAGGGTCAGCTGGTCGACGCGCTCGCCGAACACCCGCTCGGGGCTGGTGCCCTCGATCTTGCGCTTGCGCAGGGCCCACGGCGAGCCGTTGTTGCGGACCAGCGCGCCGCGATCGATCCACGACTGCAGCGTGGCCCAGGCGACCAGGGGGTTGCCGCGGCTGCTCTCGAACAGCTTGTCGGCGACGGCGGGGGTCGAGTCGATGGGCCCGGGCAGGCCGGCGACGAGCAGGCGCTCGAGCTCCTCCATGGTCAGCGGCTCGAGGATCAGCCGGCGCATCAGCAGCTGGGGGTCGCGGGTCGCCGACCAGCCCTTGCCGGTCTCGGCGGGGGCCTGGCCCGAGCCTTCGCCCGTGCCCGCGAGGCCCTCCGGGGCCGGACCGCACAGGCCCGCGACGATCATCGTGTGGTGGCTGCGGTCCTCGATGAGCAGGCGGCGGAGCACGGCGACGGAGCCCTCGTCGGCGAGCTGCAAGTTGTCGAGCAGGATGACCAGCGGCCGACCCTGGGAGCCGATGCTGCGGATGCCGTCGGCGATGGCGACGGCGTGGCGCACGAAGCCGTCCTCGAACTCGGGCGACTCGTCGGCGCTGGCGAGCATGGGCTGCTCGGTGTCGAGGAGGTCGGCCAGGCCCGGGGCGTAGCTGGCGAGGATGGCCGCGAGGGCGCCGGTGCGCCGGGTCAGGCGCTCGCGCAGCGCGGCGGTCTCGTCGGCCTCGCAGGTCGCCAGGGCCTCGGGCAGGTGGTTGAGCGCGCCCATCAGCCCGCCCCGGCTCTCGCCGCAGCCGCGCAGGTACTCGCCGCGCAGCACGATCGCCTGGCCCCCGCTGCGCAGCGAGCTGGCGAACTCGTCGAGCAGCCGGGTCTTGCCCACGCCCTGCACGCCGCACACCAAGGTCACGGACGAGCGGGCGATCTTCGCGGCCTGGTAGGACTTCTCGAGGCTGGCGCGGGCGCCCTCGCGACCGACGAAGGGCGGGTGCTGGCTCAGGGGCGTGGCGGCCGGGTCGTCAGAGGCGGCCGGGTTGAGGGCGCGGGCGCGGCCCCACAGCTCGGTCGCGCTGCGCGGGCGCGGCTCGAGGAGCTCGCCGAGGTGGCTGCGGGCGACTCGCTCGAGCAGGGTCAGGAGGTTGTCGAGGTCGCGCTCGCGGCTGCCCCGGCCGGCGAGGTGGCCAAAACCGACCAGCCGGAACTGTCCCTCGCTCTGGCGCAGGTGGCTCAGCCGAATGTCGACGCCTCGGACCTTGGCTTCGTGCAGACGCACGAGCAGGCCCGAGAGCATGAGCGCGAGCTTGCGGGCGACGCGGGCGGGGACCTCGGCGCCGAGGCGCTCACCCTGGACGGGCTCGTGGATGAGCGCGACGGCCTTGGGCAGGTCGATGGTCGCGCGGACCCGGGGCTGGATCTGCTCGTCGGCGGTGATGGCCCGGTGCACGCCTTCGCGCGCCGACTCCGACATGGGCAGGACCTGGAGCTCGACGCGGTGGTGGGGCGGCCGGCCGTACTCCCGCGCCAGGTCGGTGACCGCCACGCTCCACGAGGGGCTCGAGTGGCGCACCGTCCCGACCACGCAAAAGCGTTCCCAGACGATCATCCCGGGCTCGAGCTCCAGGGGATCGACGCTGGTCAAGCGGCCGAGGTCGGCCGGCTCTCTGGATCGCTCTGCCACCCTTGCGAAGAACCATTCTACCAGTTCGACCCTGCCCGAGCCTCCCCGGCCTGGACCTCACCGAGGCGGTGGGAGGCTCCGCGCCCCTTGCGTCGGGCGCAGCGGGCCCTTGGAGCTCGGCGGTGTCCTCAGGGCCGGTGCAGGGGAATGCTGAAGGTGAAGCTCGCGCCTTCGCCGTCGGCGGAGTCGACGTGGATCAGCCCGCCCCAGCCCTCGACGAGAGTCTTGCACACGTGGAGGCCGATGCCGGTGCCTTCACCGTGGGTGGTGAAGAACAGCTCGAAGATCTCGGCGAGGGTCGCTGCGGGGATGCCGGGCCCGTCGTCCGCGATCTGGACGAAGGCGTACTCCGGGGTCGCCCAGGTCGACACGCGGATGCGCGCGTCCTCGGGGTCGTCGAGCTCCTCGATGGCGTGGGCCGCGTTTCCGAGCAGGTTGACGAGGACCCGGAGCAGGTCGTTGCGCCGGGCGAGGACCTCACAGACGGCCTCGGTCTCGAGCAGCAGGTCGACGGGGACGCGGGACTGGGCGAGGCGGACGGCGGTCTCGACCAGCCCGTTGAGCACGGTGGTCCGGATCGTGGTCGACTTGACGGCGCTGCGGTGCAGCTCGAAGGCCTCCCGGGCCAGATCGCCGGCCGTGCGGGTGCCGACGCGGGCGTCCTCGAGGGCCTCCATCAACAGGGCGACGCGGTGGGGATCGGTGGGTCGGGAGTCGTCCAGCACGCCGCTGCGCTCGAGCAGCACGGGGGCGAACTCGAGGCTCATGCTGACGCCGCTGAGCAGCGAGCGCATGTCGTGCATCGCCGAGGCGGTGAAGGGGATGCTGGCGGCCTGTGAAAGCTGTTCACCAAGTGCCAGGACGAGCGGGTGGGCCGGATGGGCCTCGGCCAGCTCGACCAGGAAGCCCATGAGCCCGTGGGCGAACGCGTCCACGCTTCCGGACTCTTCGAGCACGCGCGCGAGCTCATCCCGGACGCGCGGTCGCGGCTGCCTGGCCTTGAGCTTTCCCACGTCTTTCACAGTTTAGAGAATCTCCGAGGGTGGTGAAAGAGAGACACGGGCTCCGCGCGTGCGATCGGCCTCGGCGGCGCCAACGGAGCCGCACCAAGTGTGCAGACACCGCATGTCGTTGGAGCCGCTCCTGGTCTGCGGGATTCGCCGATGCGTCACGAAACTGCGACGGGATCAGGGGTGAGGACGCGCGAAAACACGCAAGAGAGATCTCCCCGTGCCACGGTGGGGGACCCCAGGCGAGTCTGACACCCACGCACATCGAGCCCAGATTGGTAGATTTTTTGGCCGCGGCGCGGACCTTGGGCAGGTTGCTGCCATGGCCGCCAACCGTCGTCGCCATCGGGTCTTCTTCACGCGCCACACCGAGTACCACCTCCGGGGGGACGAGTGCGTGGGGGTCCGGGAGCGGAGCACGGGGGAATGGTTGGCCGATCACGCGGCGCTGCGCCTGCACGCCCTGCAGCTCCCAGCGGTGCTCGACAGCGCCAGCTGGGTGGGTCGACGGATCCACTTTTGGGGCTCGGCGACGGACGTGTTGACCTCGCCGGTGGTGTCCGTGGGTCGGCCCGAGCGCGACGAGGTCTACGCCTACGTCAGCCAGGCGCGGGCCGGGAGTATCGCCCGCGCGAGCGTCGATCTGGAAGAGCACGAGCCGCCGCGCGTCGGGCTCGACGGCTGCCTGCCCGCGCTGTGAGCCGCGCTGCATGAGCGCCGGGCAGCCCCAAGGCCGCCAACTGCTATATTGACGTCGTGCTGCCGCGATTTCGCCGTGGGGCCTTCGGCGTGTTCGCCCTGGCCTTCCTGGTCACCATGCTGCTCGGCGATCGGGAGGGCTTCGCCTCCGCCTCGAGCCTCCAGCCGACGCTGGTCATGGAGGGCAAGCAGCTGTGGACCGTGGTCACGGCCTCGCTCCGCTACCCCGAGGGCGTCGGGCTGCTCGGCCTGTTCGTGACCCTGGGGGTGCAGTGGGTGCTGGGTTCGCGCCTGGAGGGCTTTTGGGGCACGACCCGCTACCTCGTCATGGTGCTCGTCGCGGGTCTGGTCGGCTACGCATCGGTGATCGGTCTGGGCGTATTCGTGCCGGCGATCCGCGAATCGATCTACTCCGGGCCCACGCCCATGGACGCGGCCGCGGTGCTGGCTTTCGCCGTGGTGTTTGCGGACCAACGCATGCGCGTGGGATCGCGGGAGCTCTCGCCCAAGGTCGTCGCCGCCGTCGGGGGCGTGTTCGTGCTCGCTTTCCCCCTCGTGACCTCCCTGGCTGGGGGGACGGCCCCGGCCCAGGTCTGGCCCCAATTGCTGCCCTCGGTGTTTGGCATGATCGTCGCGGTGCTCTTCGTCCAGCCCTGGCGTACACGACCGAGTTCGGGCAAAGTCGAGCCCAGCAAGCAGCGCGGGGCCACGCACCTGCGGATCGTCCGTACGCCGGACGACATGCTCAACTGACTCACCGATTTGAGCTGAATCGCAGCTCGCCCCGATCGCGGTAGGCGTGACCAACTCCACCAAAGAGCCCCAGGGCCCCGGCATCTCCCGGCTCGAGGATGACCTCGACCCGGGCATGACGACGACCTTCTTCTCGGCCCCGCACGGCCACACCCAGCTGCGCCGGGTGATGCTGCGCGTGACCTCGGGCCCCGACAAGGGCGCGCAGATTCAGGTCGCCCGCCCGCGCATCACCGTGGGCCGCAGCGCCGTCAACGACCTGGTCCTCACCGACACCTCGGTCAGCGGCACGCACCTGCAGATCTCCCTGGGCGACAAGCGCGGCATCTTGCTCCGCGACCTCGAGTCGACCAACGGCACGAGCATCGGCGGCTACCGCATCCGCGAGGCCTACATCGAGCCCGGCACGACCATCAGCCTGGGCAAGACCGACGTCTCGTTCATGTCGGCCGACGAGATCGAGATCCCGCTCTCGGGCCAGGATCACTTCGGCGCGCTGTGGGGCGCGAGCCCGGCCATGCGCGAGGTGTTTGCGATCCTCGAGAAGGTCGCGCCCACGGACATGTCCGTGATGATCGGCGGGGACACGGGCACCGGCAAGGAGCTCGTCGCCCGCGCTCTGCACGACGAGTCGAAGCGCTCGGACAAGCCCTTCGTGGTCCTCGACTGCGGCTCGCTGCCCCGCGAGCTGGCCGAGGCGGCCATCCTCGGCCACAAGAAGGGCTCGTTCACCGGTGCCATCAGCGACCGCCCCGGCGCCTTCGAAGAGGCCGACGGCGGCACCCTCTTCCTCGACGAGGTCGGCGAGCTGCCCCTCGATCTCCAGCCCAAGCTGCTGCGCGTCCTCGATCGCCGGGAGGTCCAGCGCATCGGCGAGAGCCAGGTCCGCAAGGTCAACGTCCGGGTGGTCGCGGCCACCCACCGGGACCTGCGCCAGATGGTCGGCCAGGGCCAGTTCCGCGAGGACCTCTACTTCCGCTTGTCGGTCATGACCGTCGACATGCCGCCGCTGCGCGACCGCGGCGAGGACATCCTGCTCCTGGCCAACAAGTTCCTCGAGGACTTCGCGCGCATCCACGGGCGCAGCTTGGTGCTCAACGACGAGGCCAAGGCCGTGCTCTTGTCCGAGCCGTGGCGGGGCAACGTCCGCCAGCTCAAGAACACCATCGAGCGCGCGGCTCACCTGGCCCGCTCGACGAGCATCGAGCCGGCCGACCTGCACCTCGGGCGCCGCGAGGGCCGACCGGCCATCGCCAAGACCCAGGCCGAGGGCGAGCAAAAAGAGGCGGGCAAGGGCCTGTCCGAGGAGCTCTACGCCATGCCCTTCAAGGAGGCCAAGCAGGTCGTCGTCGACGACTTCGAGCGGGCCTACTTCGCGCGCTTGCTGGCCAAGACCGGCAACAACCTCAGCCGGGCCTCGGCCGAGGCCGGGATCACGCGCTACTACCTGCGCGAGCTCCTCAAGCGCCTGGGCATGCACAAGAGCAGCAAGAAGAAGGCCGAGGGTGACAACTGAGCGCCCTCGCCGGGCGTTGTCGAGCCTGGCGCTGAGCCTGATCCTCGCCGCCGCCACCCTCGGCGCGCCCGCTTGCAAGAGCCAGGAGTCCGAGCCCGTCGCCGTGGCCCGGGCCTTCGCCAACGCGGCCCGGCGCAGCGACGTCAACGCGATGATGGCCGTGCTCGAGCGCCCGGCCGTCGAGCGCCTCGAGCTGGCCGCCGAGCAGGCCAGCGATCAGGTCGGCGGGCGGCGCAACATCGAGACCAGCGAGATGCTGCAGATCGTCGGCGTCGACCGGACCGAGGCCGTCAGCCACGCCGAGCTCATCGACCAGAGCGAGTCCCTCGCCCACGTCGAGCTGACGACCACGAGCGGGCGCACCGTCCACCTCGAGCTGGTGTTCGAGGCCGCGCCCGAGGGCAGCGAGGGGGCGGGCGAGTGGAAGGTGAGGCTGCCTCCGGCCAAGGCCAGCGCCGCCGATCTCGAGGCGCCTTTGCTGCCGCCGACTTGACGCTTCGTGTCGCGGCCGCAGCGGGGCCCGCAAGTTTCACGGTCCGAGCTGGGCGCGGGTCGAAAAGCGAGCGTGTGACCGCGGGCCTCGCCTGGTCCATTTTGGCGGGGTGAAAGCTGGCAAGCACGCCCTCTCGATCCCCGTGACCGTCCTGGTCCTCGCCGTCGGCCTCGCGGGCTGTGCGGCCGGGGATCCGCAGTTCACCGTCGACACGCCGGCGGGTTTTTGGGCCGGGCTGTGGCACGGGTTGATCTCGCTGATCGGTTTGATCCTCAGCCTGTTCACCGACGTCGCCTTCTACGAGGCCGACAACACGGGCTGGTGGTACGACGCCGGCTTCCTGCTCGGGATCGTGATCATCTCCGGGAGCGGCGGCGCGGGCGGGACCCGGGCCTCGCACAAGCGCCGCGCCCAGGTCCACGACCGCGAGTGGGACGAGGTCGGCCGCAAGGTCGAGGCCAAGCTCGAAAACAAGCTGCGCGAGTGGGCCGAGGCCGCGCCCGACGACGACTGGGAGGAGATCGAGATCAAGGTCTCGGCGAAGCTCAAGCGGGAGCTCCGCAAGTGGGCCGACGAGCCTTGAGAGAGCCCAGGGACCGTGAAGTGTTCACAGTCCCTATCCACTTTAGCCGTCGTGGACGACGCCACGCCCTCCCTGCCCCACGTCCACGA
The DNA here is from genome assembly GCF_000170895.1 of Plesiocystis pacifica SIR-1. GTDB lineage: Bacteria > Myxococcota_A > Polyangia > Nannocystales > Nannocystaceae > Plesiocystis > Plesiocystis pacifica. The sequence continues at coordinate 26,479 of NZ_ABCS01000055.1, forward strand.
CTCACCGTCCGTCAGAGGGTCGGCCAAAACGAGTTTGGCCAACCCTCTGTCTACTTTAGCCGTCGTGGACGACGCCACGCCCTCCCTGCCCCACGTCCACGACTCAGGGACTGTGAAAATTTCACAGTCCCTGACTATTTTAGCCGTCGTGGACGACGCCACGCCCTCCCTGCCCCACGTCCACGACTCAGGGACTGTGAACTTTTCACAGTCCCTGACTATTTTAGCCGTCGTGGACGACGCCACGCCCTCCCTGCCCCACGTCCACGACTCAGTCCAACGAGCGGAAGAAGTCCCGCGCCTTGGCCTGGTGAAAGCGCGTCAAGAAGGCGTTGATCAGCGGCAGCCCCTTGCGGAACAGCTCGGCGACCTCGTCGGCGGGCAGGCGGGCGAGGCGAGGGGTCAGCGTGCGCAGCTCGGCCTGGAACAGCCCGCGGATGGTGTCGGCGTAGAGCGCCAGGTCGGCGACCTCGAAGCCCCGCTCGCGCGTGAACCCGGCCCCGCGCAGGTCGTGCCACAGCTCCACGAGCCACAGATCGTCGGCGGGCAGGTGGGGCTCGGCGTCCGTCGCAACGAGGTTGAGCAAGCCGAGGCCGTCGAGCTCGGTCAGCTCGGCGGCGGTGATCGCATAGCGCTCGACGAGCTCGGACACGCGGACGCGCTCGCGCGGGCTGCCGTCGGGCCGGGGCTCGAGGGGCCCGAGCACGTCGCTGACCCGGCCCTTGACCTCCGACAGCAAGCTCCGCTGCTCCGGGGTGAAGCCGTCGTCGTCGCCGTTGAGCACGGCCCGGATGGTGTCGAGGGGCAAGAAGCGCTCGTTCTTGAGCTCGAGCACCAGGCGCAGGCGCTCGAGGTGCTCCTCGCCGTAGTAGGCCATGTTGCGCCCGGTCTTGAAGCCCTCGGGGACGAGCTGCTTGGTGATGTAGAAGTGGATCGTCTGGCGATCGAGGCCGGTGCGCTCGCACAGGTCGCGCATCCGGTAGGGCCAGCGCGTACGGTCGACGGCCTTGTTCGCCTTGGGGGCCATGTCGAGGTCCTAGGAGCCCGTGGTGATCCGGAGGCGACAGGGGCTGGTGGGGCGGCCGACGCAGGTGAGCACGCGGCCCTCGGCGCGCTCGCGGGGCCGCAGGCAGTTGGGCTCGTCCATGGCGACGGAGCCCTCCTCGAGGGTCGACATGCACGCGCCGCAGCCCCCCATGGCGCAGGAGTAGGGGAGGTTGATGTTGGCGTCGAGGCCCGCGTCGAGCAGCGACTGCCCGGGCTGGACGACGACGGTGGTCGCCGGCCCGTCGGGGCCCTCGACGAACTCCACGGACCAGGCGCGGCCCCGCTCGGGGTTGGGCTCGGCCCGCGTTCGCCCGGCGGTGAAGTGCTCGAGGTGGATCTGCTCGTCGTCGACGCCGCGTCCGCGTAGCTGCTCGACGACGCCGCCCATCATCGGCGGCGGCCCGCACACCAGGACCTGGGTCGAGCGTTGTCCGAGGGCCTCGGCGAGCGCGGCGTGGCGGTCGACGAGGGACGCGAAGCAGGCCGCGTCGAGGCGCCCGTGGCTGGGCTCGAGGACCTCGATGAGGCGCAGCGCAGACTCGGGGGCCGCCGCCATGGCGCGCAGCTCGGCGCCGAAGATCGTCGACTCGGCGCTGCGGTTGGCGTAGATCAGCGTGACCGCCCGGGGCGAGCCGGGGTCGCCCAGGCCCGAGCGCAGCATCGCCATCAACGGCGTGATCCCGCTGCCACCAGCGACCATCACCACCGCGCCCTCGGAGGTCTCGAGGGCCTCGCCAAAGCGCCCGGCGGGCCGGGTCACACGCAGCTCCATGCCCGCGCGAGCCTCCCGGTTGAGCCAGGTCGAGGCCCGGCCATTGGCCACGCGGCGGACGGTGATCGACACGCGCTCCGGCGCGCGGCAGTCGGAGCTGATCGAGTAGGTCCGGCGCAGTCCCTCGTCCACTTCGGGGAGCTCGAGGGTGATGAACTGGCCCGGGCGCGGGGCGGGGAAGGCTTCGGGCCAGCGCAGGATCAAGCTGACCGCGTCGGAGGCCTCGATCTCGACGGCGAGGATCTGCGCGAGCGCGCGGGCGTCGTGGCTGCGCTGCGGGTTGGGAACCAGGGGCGCCCCGTAGCGCGCGCCGTCGCGGGCCAGCCACGGAGGCGCTCGCTCTCCCCGCAGCCCCGCCAACACCATCTCGACGTCGCGGCTGAGCTGCTCGGCGCGCGGTCGCAGCACCCGCGGGAGGAGGTCCATGACTCGAGATTTCCCGCGCGCCATCATCGACCTCATGGTCTCGCGTCCCCCGGCGAGGTGTAAAGTGCCACTTTACACTTTTGCATGGCTCCAACGAGTGCTGCGGGCTGATCCCTGAGCGCAGGAGCGGACAGCGACGACGCGTCCCCGGTTCAGGATGGATGCGGGGGTCGAGTCAGCACCGCTCGGCGTCCATGAGGGACTCGGCCGCCATCACGCACTTGGCGTACTCGGCGTAGACCAGCTTGCCGCGCAGCTGGATCTTGCGCTGGATCGCGGTCACGCAGCGCCCCTCGAGGCGGTTGACCAGGGCCTCGGCGCCCTCGCGCTGGTCGGGCGTGGCGGTCTCGACGATCAGCTGGATCTTGTGGGCGCAGACGACCTCGGGGCTCGGCGCGCGCACCCAGCCGAGCCAGAACACGAACACGGCGGCGGCGATGCCGATCGAGGCGATGCCGGTGATCTTGGCCAGCGGGATGTCGACGCTGGGATCGGGCGGGGGCTCACTGGGCCCGCTCGCGCTCGCTGCTTCGTCCGCGGCCAGGGTTCACTCTCCGCCTTCGATGACGCGGAAGGCCGCGCGCCGTCGCTGGGCCTCGCGCTCGCGGGCCGCGTAGTCCTGGGCGGGCGTCGCGTTGGGGTTGGTCGCCCCGCGGCGCTCGAGCAGGCCGTCGAGGGCCGCGGTGGTCGCCTCGTCCATGGGGATGATCTCGGGCTGGCGTCGGCCGTGGCGGACCGAGTCCGGCATGTTCTGGTCGAGGACGATGCCGCGCCCGGTCGCGCGGTCGGCGACGACGTAGATGGCCTCCCAGGGGAAGGTGCAGCGCGTGACGTAGCCGCCAAAGGACAGGTCGGCCCCGATGCCGTCCTCGGCGAAGGTCAGGTCGAGGGGGTAGCTGGCGTCGAGGTCGATGATCAGCTCTTCTTGCCACTGCTCGCGGATGTGGTCGGGGCAGACCACGCCCTCGCAGGTCGCGTTGACGTGCAGGCGAGGGCAACGCCCGGCGGCGTACAGCGAGTCGATGACGCTCTGGACCGGATGGACCATGCCGTGGCAACTCTACCCCCAGCTTCGGTCTCGGTCCATGGCCTCGTGGTCGGGCGCGAGTCGCGAAGTTGCGGTGGTGTCGCCGAAGGCAGACCCCGCCGCGGGCTTGGTCGACGCGCGACGCCGGGTGGTGTCCCGGCGCACGCTCGAGCTTGAGCTCCCAGGTCAGGCGTCGCGACGGCGGCGACGCTGGAACCAGGCGATGCCGAAGATCGCCATGAAGCTGAGGATCGCCTCGGCGCGGACCCGGGTCACCGAGCAGCCCGCGGACGGCCCGAGGATTCGGTCGCTGTTCCACTCATCGACGAAGTCGTCGATGATGGCGCCGTTGTCGGTCTGAACTTGGGGCGGGCCCATCATCGGGACGAGCTCGATGCGCTCGGCCAGGGGCATGCCCTCGAGGGTCGGGTAGTTGATCGAGTCCTCGAGCGCGAGGGTGCGGCCGTCGGTGAACTCGAAGTAGTCCGGGGACTCGTCGCAGGAGAACACGCGGGTCGCGGTGATGTTGTTGTCGACCGTGCCGAGGTCGGTGACCTCGTGGAAGAGCGGGTCCTCGAGCATCTCGTGGGGCGAGAGCAGGGTGAACAGCCGGGTCAGGTAGGAGGCGTCGTCGAGCATGTCGATGGCGTGCTCGGCTGGCATCGAGATGCGCTCTTCGAACTCGGCGGCGAAGCCCGGGGAGGTGTTCCACGCCTCCATGTCGATGAACTCCTCGTAGCCGCCGAGGTCGTCCCAGTACTCGAGGGGCTCGACGCCCACGGGCGCGGGCAGGTACTTCTCGAGCAGGGGCCGGACCTGGGGATGGAAGAACTCGCAGGCCTCGCCGTTGCGGGTGGCGTAGTTGCAGCTCGCCAGGCCCTGCTGGCCGAGGAGCGCGACGGCGTTGACGGGCTCGACCTCGGCGAAGGCTGCGCTGTTCCAGTCGGTGTTGAAGATGCCCGTGGGGTCGACGACGGAGTCGGTGCCCGCGTACTCCGTGACGAAGGCCCGGCCGCCGGCCTCGTCGACGGCGAGGGACACGAGCTCGTTGTAGTCGGCGCTGGGATCGGTGGTCCAGTCGAGGCCGAGGAGGTTGAGGCTGACGTGCGGCCAGTTCTGCGGGGCGGCGCGGCTCTGGCCGAGGAAGAAGGTGCGGATCGCCATGTCCTCGGTGGCGGCGATGCGGGTCAGGCGGATCGGCACGCACGGCTCGATGCCCGGGTAGCGGATCGCCAGGGGGTGGATCTCGTCGACCCCGGCCCCGCTCTTGAGCTTCACGGCGACGAACTTGAAGTCCTCGTCGAGGTACTCCTGGAGGATGGGCGGGGCGTCCTCGTCCTGGGCGTAGCCGGCGTCGTCGAGCCAGGTCACGATCTCCTCGACGGAGGTCCCGGTCAGCACGACGTACTCGAAGGCGCCCGCGAAGCCGCGATCGATGACGTCGACGCCGCCGACGTCGTCCTCCTGGCCGAAGGTCCCGTTGGAGGCCTCGTCGCCGCCTCCGGCGACGGACGCGTCCTCGAGGGCGAAGCCGCAGCCGATGCCGCTGACGCCGCCGCAGTCCCCGTCGAAGCGCGTGTTGATCGTGAAGGTCGGGACCGTCGAGCCGAGCAGGCGATCGAACAGGGCCTGGGAGCCGACGAGCACCTCGGGCACCTCCATCACGGGGATCAGCCAGGCGAAGCGCTCGGCGTCGCCCTCGTACTGAATCTGGATGTGCGCCTCGGTGTGCGGCTCGCCCTCGTTTTGGTCGATCCAAAACAGGATGTTCTCCCCCGACTGATCGACGGGCATGACCTGGGGGCCGGCGTCGCAGAAGGTGCCGCCGCAGGCCTCGGCCTGGCTGGGGGCAAGGGAGAAGGCCGCCAGGGCGCTCGCGCAGGTCAGCGCGGCGGTGGCGGCCAAGGTGGTGAGGCGGGAGTTGAGCTGGCGGTCGATCATGGCGCGCTCCGAGAGGCAATCGCGGGGGGGACGCGGGGTTCGTCCCTCGCGGCGCCGACCGGTTCACACGCAGGGCCAACTTGGATCCAAATTGCGGTGTGACCCTCCTCCGGCCGGCTGGGGCCAGGAGCATGATCGATCCGCGACCGAGATGGCACTAGCGCGAGCGGCGCCGGGTTCGCTGGAGCCCCGCGATGCCGAACACGGCGAGCAGGGCGAGGATGGCCTCGGCCCGGGCGCTGGTGATGCTGCAGCCGGCCTGGGGGCCCACGAGGAACTCGCGGTTGAAGTCCTCGATGGCCTCGTCGATGGCCGCGGCGTTGTCGGTCTGGACCTGCTCGGGGCCGGTGGCGGGGGCCAGGCTGATGCGCCGGGCGTTGGCGGCCCCGGGAACGCTGGCCGAGACGCCGTTGGGCAGGGCGAGGGTGCGGCCGCCGTCGAGCTCGAGGTAGTCCGGGACCTCGCCGTTGCAGTCGCTGATCTGCGTGGCGGAGTAGCTGTTGTCGACGGGCCCGAGCTCGGTCTCGTGGAAGAGCGGGTCCTCGATCATCTCGTGGGGCGAGATGCGGGTGTAGAGCCGGGTCAGCTGGCTGGAGCCGTCGAGCATCTCGATGCCGTGCTGCCCCGGGATTACGATGCGCTCCTCGAAGTCGGCGGAGAAGCCGGGGCTGGCCATCCACGCGTCGAGGTCGATGCCGTCGGCGTACATCGCCAGGTCGCCCCAAAACTCCATGGGGTCGACGCCGAGGGGGACGGGCAGGTACTTCTCGAGCAGCGCCTGGACCTGCGGGTGGGTGAACTGGCAGATCTCCTCGCCCTCGCCCCAGTCGTCGAAGCCGCACTCGTAGAGGCCCTGGGCGTCGAGCTGCTCGACCACGAGGGTGGGGTCGATCTCGGCGAAGGCGGCCGCGTTCCAGCTCGCGCTGTAGATGCCGTTTTGATTGACCAGGGCGCTGGTGCCCGCGTACTCCGTGGTGAACGCGCGGCCGCCCGCCTCGTCGACGGCCAGGGACACGAGCTCCTCGTAGCTGGCCGCGGTGTTGCCGACCCAGTCGAGGGCGGCGAAGTTGAGGTCGACCATGGGCCAGTTGCTCGACGCCACGCGCTGGTCGCCGAGGAAGAGCGCGCGCACGGCCATGTCCTCGACGGCGGCGATGCGCGTGAGCCGGATCGGGATGCACGGCTCGGTGCCCGGGTAGCGGATCGCCAGCGGGTGGATCTCGTCGACGCCCGCGCCGCTTTGCAGCTTGAGGGCCACGAACAGGAAGTCCTCGTCGAGGTACTCTTGGAGGATCGGCGGGGCGTCCTCGTCCTGGGCGTAGCCCGCCTCGTCGAGCCAGTCGACGACCTCGTCGACGGTCGAGCCGGTGAGCACGACGTACTCGAAGGCGCCGGCGAGGCCGCGGTCGATGATCTCGATGCCGCCGCCCCCCTCCTCGCCGCCGACCTCGTCGTCGCCGAAGCTGGAGAAGCCGGTGTCGCCGATGAAGTCGCCCTCGAAGCTCGAGACCCCGCCGCACAGGCTCACCGAGTCGTCGCCGATGCAGTCCGAGGTCTGAAATTGCAGGGTGAAGGTCGGGACGGTCGCGTTGAGCAGGTTGTCAAACAGGCGCTGGGAGCTGACCAGGACCTCCGGCGCGGCCATGACCGGGACAATCCACGCGAAGCGCTCGGCGTCGCCCTCGTAGGCGATCTGGATGTGGGCCTCGGTGAAGGGCTCGGCCTGGGACTCGTCGAGCCAAAACAAGATGGTCTCGCCGGTCTGATCGACGGGCATGACCTGCGGCCCCTGGTCGCAGAAGGTGCCGCCGCAGGCCTGGGCAGCGCTCGGCGCGAGCACGCCGAGTCCGCCGAGCAGGCACGCGCCGACCACGGACAGGGCGAGGGCGCGGGGCGAGGACGAGTGCGAAGCCATCATGGTCGCGATTGTCGCAGACTCCGCGCTCGCGGGCCACGGCGAGCCCGGCGACGCCGCGGGCCCCTGGAGCCCCGCGCCTCGCCGAGAGTTTCCGCTGCCCTTTTTGTCAGTGGGCGTCGTGGCAGGGGAGCACCATCACCGGGCAGGGGGACTCGCGGATGATGCGGTCCGCGGTGCTGCCCAGGAAAAAGCGCGCCACCCGGCTGCGCCCGCTCGCCGCGATCACGATGAGCTGGGCGTCGAAGCCCGTGGCTTCCTCCAGGATCACCGGCAAGGCGGCGCCGGGCTTGACCAGGAAGGTGCAGCGGGCGTTCGCGGCGAAGCGCTGCGCGACGGTCTCGAGCACCTGCAAGGACGCATCCCTGGCCGCGCTGTGGATGGCCTCGATGTCCTTGGAGCCGAGCACGCCCATGCTCGCCCCGCCGTAGATGCGGGCGCTCTCGTAGGTCGGCGTCACGTGCACGAGGCGCAGCTCGCCGTCCTCGCCCGCGAGTCGGGCCGCGAGCTGGAGGACTCGCGCGGTCGCTGGCGCGATGGCCACGGTGCCGCCCTCGGTCTCGACGCCAAAGCCGGAGTGGACTTCGGCGTCGGCGTCTTCGGTGAAGTCGACGGGGACCAGGATCCGCTCGAAGGTGCGCATGGTCCGAGGCTAGCGTGGCTGCTCGGGCGACCAAAGGCCGGCCGGCCACAAAGACCAAACTGCGCACTTTATTTTGGTGTACCTTTGCGCCACTTCTCGACTGCGACTGGCATTGATGACCATGAAAACCCCCATGAAAGACCGTTTCTCGACTCTGATGGGCGCCTCGATCCTGTGTGGCGCGATGACGCTGGCGGCGTGTGCAGACGACGCTGGCACCGACGGCACCGACGACGAGGCGGGGACCGAAGAGGACACCGGGGACGACACGACCGAGGAGAGCACCGACGCCGAGACCGGCGACCAGGGCATGGACGAGGTCGGCACGGACACGGACTCGACCGAGGAGAGCACCGAGGAGACGACGGACGAGGGGACGGAGACGACGGACGAGGGGACGGACACGACGGACGAGGGGACGGAGACCACCGGCGAGGAGGACCCCTACGCCTGCATCAACGAGCCCTTCGTCAACGGCCCGCCCCCCGGGGTCGACTACGCCGAGCTCGAGCTGACCATCGGCTCGCACTGCGACGGCAGCAACTACCAGGAGATCGAGGGCATCGAGCGCGTGGTCTTCCTCGGCGACTCGGTCACCGTCGGCACGCCGCCGGCCGGGGCCGGGGACTTCTACCGCTCGATCGTCGCCGACGAGCTGGCCATGAAGTTCGACCTGGTCGCGCCCAGCTTCCTGTGGAAGCAGTACGACCCCTTCAGCGGCAAGTCGATCCTCAAGGAGGACGGCGACTTCGCGTCCTGCTCCGAGTGGGGCGCCCGGACCGACGACTTCATCCGCGGCGGCGGCCAGCTCAACGACTGCTTCCCCGCCGACACCCTCGACAAGCGCACCCTGGTGATCACGACCATGGGCGGCAACGACCTGGCGTCCATCGCCAAGGACACCATCGACGGCGTCGAGGAGACCGCGATCTGGGACGAGGTCGAGTCCATGCTCGACTACCAGCGCCAGTTCATCGACTGGCTGCTCGCCGACCCGGACACCTTCCCCAACGGCGTGTTCGTGGTCTTCGCCAACGTCTACGAGTTCACCGACGGGACCACGGACCTGCTCTCGTGCCCCTTCGCGTCGGCGGCCGGCTTTGACCAAAACCCCGACGACCCGGACTTCCTGATCGACATCATGGTCTACATCAACACCGAGTACGCGCAGATGGCCAAGGACACCGGCACCGACGTGGTGTTCATGTTCGAGGGCTTTTGCGGCCACGGCTACCAGGCGGACAACCCCGAGGGGCCCTGCTACCGCGGGCCCGGGTCCGAGACCTGGTTCGACCTGACCTGCATCCACCCCACGGCCTCCGGCCACGCCGCGCTCGCGGACATGATGCTCAACGTCATCAACGAGTAGCTCCGCCAGCCACAAAAAGCCCGCGTCCTTCGACGCGGGCTTGTTGATTTGTTGATGCTTGGGTCGCCTACTCGACGACTTCGTAGGAGCCGGGGTCGACCTCGAACTCGAACTCGACGACGACCGGCGGCCCGTCGTAGGTGGGGTAGGGCGCGGCCGCGGTCGCCTCGCGCAGGCAGTCGGTCAGCTTCGAGGCCTTGGTCAGCGCCTCGGGCATGGTCGCGTTGACGCCGAGGGGGCGGGCCTGCTTGGGGTTGAGCATCACGGCCATGACCGCGTCGCCGGGGAGCTGGTCCTCGCTCGAGCGCCGCTCCTTCTCGGTCCACACGCAGGCGTCGAGGGCCTCGAACTGGCCGAAGAAGGCCTGCTGGACCGCGTACTCGTCGGGGCGCTCGCTGCCGTAGGCGTCGAGGTCGAGGTTGAAGTCGCCGTTGGGATCGAAGTCGGCGACGTTGGCCGTGACCGACTTGGCGTCGCCCTTGCCCACGCGGACCTTCAGGCTGCGCTGGGGCTTGTTGGCGTCGTTCGCGGACTTTCCGCAGGCGGGGAGCACCAGCGCGAGGGAGAGCAGAGAGAGGCTGAGTAGGCGTGCAGTGCGGAACATGAGACTCGACTGGAGGAGTGTACGGCAACAGACGTGCGTCGCACGCATGTCTTCGATGAACTCGGCGAGAAGGATCCGATTTTTTCTCGAACGCCGTTGAGGTCACGCGGTCATGAGCGATACGCGCCGCGCGAAGTCCATGGCGTACAATCGAGGCCCCCGCTCATGTCGCAGCCATCCCCACAGACACCGACCCACGGGGCGCACGGGCACGAGGAGATCAGCGCGCAGTGCCCCTCGTGTTGGCTGCACGAGCTGGTCCCCGTGTACTTGCAGCGGGGCGAAGAGGGGCTGTGGAAGACCCTCGAGAACCACAAAGGCCCGCCGCCGCCGGGCGTCGTGCAGATCGACGCGTGCCCGGTTTGCCGCGGCGCCTGGTTCGACCCGGGCGAGCTCAACCTGCTCGCGGGCGAGAGCGCGAACCTCGAGAGCCTGCTCGCCGCGCCGAGCCAACAGAGCCGGCGCCGCTGCCCCCGGGGCCACGGGATCATGCAAGAGCGGGCGCTGCCCGGGCAGATCAACACGCCCCTGGACCACTGCCCGACCTGCCACGGCGTGTGGCTCGACGGCTACGAGCGCCAAAAGCTCGCCCAGGCGACGACGAAGGAGGGCCAGCGGACTCGGGGCAAGCGCATCGCTCGGCGCGGGGTGATCTGGGCGGCGCAGCTGCTCACGCAGCTGCCCGTCGAGGTCGAGAACCCCGCCTCGGGCACGCCCTGGGTCGTCTACTCCCTGCTCGTGATCGTGGCCGCGATGTTCGGCCTGCAGATCGCCGGGACCATCGACCTCGAGGCGTGCATGCCCGGCGCGGGCGGGATGCCCCTGGGCTCGGGCTGCCTGGCCCCGGTGGCCGGAGCGCTGCGCAACCAGTGGGAGAACCAGGGCCCGCAGGCCCTCGTCAGCGGGACCTGGTACACCCTGCTGACCTACTGGTTCCTCCACGGCGGCTGGGCGCACATCCTCGGCAACGCCTACTTCCTCTACATCTTTGGCGACAACGTCGAGCACCTGTTCGGCCGGGTCCGCTTCGCGCTCTTTTTCCTGCTCGCCGCGGTCGGCGGGGGCTTGGGCGAGGTGCTGCTGACCCAAAACACCCTCGCGCCGCTCGTCGGCGCCTCTGGCGGCATCGCCGGGGTGATGGCCGCGTACTTGTGGTGCTTCCCGCGGAACAAGCTGTTTCAGGTGGTCATGTTCATCCAGCTCAAGCTGCCGGCCTGGGTCTACCTGTTCGTGTGGGTCGGGCTGCAGGCGCTGCTGAGCCTCATCGCCGAGGACGCGGGCGTGGCCTGGTACGCGCACCTGTTCGGCTTCGCCGTTGGGGCCGCGCTGACGCCGATGATCCTCAGCATGCGCCGCCGGGAGGTCGCGCGCGCCGTGAAGGTCCCCGCCATCGATGTGTAGCTTGGGTGGGCTGGAGTCTCTGGAATCTCTGCGCGGGCTCGTGCGTCTCCAAGGCCCCGTGCGGCGTTCGCCCTCATCCTCCGGTCCCTGGTCCACCCTCGAGCGAGCGGACTTCGCCGCGCGCGTCGCCGGGTTGGCGGCCAAGCGCCTCGCCGGCTGGGCCCTGCAGCCCGAGCGCTACCCCGAGCCGACCCGCGTCGGCGCCGACGCGGCGCCCCACCTCGTCGCGCAGCTCGTGATCCCCCGCCGGGCCTCCTCGTTTGGGCCGAAGCTCGAGCGCGGGCGCTGGCACAACCTGGGCTTGGCCGCCACGGCCCTCGACGGCGTGGGCATCTCGGCGGCCAGCCCGTTCTCGTTTTGGCGCACGGTCGGGCGCCTGAGCGCCGGCCGAGGCTTCGTGGAGGGGGCGCACTTCGAGGGCGGCTGCATCGTCCCGGCGGTGGGCGGGGGGGTCTGCTCGCTGAGCGACGCCCTGTTCGATCTCGCGCTGCGCTCGGGGTGCACGATCCTCGAGCGACACGGGCACACCCTGGCCGTCGACCGCGGCCCCAAGGGCCCCCGGCGCAAGCGCGTCGACGCGACCGTCAAGTGGCCCTACGTCGACCTGCGCTTCGCCCCGGCCCGGGGCCTGTTGCGCCTGAGCACGCGCTCTCGCAAAGACGGGCTGCACCTCGCGCTGCACGGCGACGCGCCCGTCGAGGCCTGGCCGGTCGAGGTCTCCGAGCCCCAGATCTGCGTCGAGGCCGGACAGCGCTACGTCCACACGACGATTCGACGGGGCCCGACCACCATCGGCCGCGATCGCAAAAAATTGATCGTGATGCCGACCCGCAACTGCGACACCTGTCAGGAACACAGCTGTGGCCGACACCGCGGGGCCTGAGCCCGAGCAGCCCAAGCAGCCCAAGCGGCCCAACGTAGGGGTCTTCGTCGTCGCGCCCGAGCCCGCGGACTGGCTGGGGCCCGTGCTCGAGGTGCTGCAGGCCCGAGGACCCGTCGAGGTGTTCGCGCCCTGGGTGCTCCCGGGGGCCGTCGTCCGCCTGGGCCGGCGGGTGGGCTTCGTGCGGCGCCGCGAGGGCCACGACCTGCCCGGCGCTCGCGGGCGGGGATGGTTCACCGCCGCCGAGCTGCTCGCTCGAGCCTTCGCCCGGGGCAAGACCGCGCGGACCCTGGCCAACCGCGTCCACATGCGGGCCCTCGCCGACGCCACGGCGGCGCTGCTCCTGGGGCGCCGCGAGGCTGGCCCGCCCCGCCTGGTCCTCGCCCCCAGCTTGGGCGCCCGCCGAAGCTTCGCCCGCGCCCGAGCCCTCGGCAGCACCTGCGTGCTCGTGGAGGACATGCCCGACCTCGACAGCCTCGTCGACGGCCTCGACCGGATGGCGCGCGCCCACCCCCGGGCGTCCTTTCTCCGCAACCATCGACCGCGCGCCCGGGATCACGCCCGCCAGCGGGCGGAGCGGTGGCAGAGCGACGTCATCGCCGTCCGCGGGCGCGTGGCCTGGCAGCGCCTCGGCGACGCGAAGGAGCGGGTAGCGATCCCCCAGGAGCCGTCCAGGGCGACGCACCGGTCTGGCCTCGCGATCGCGTTCGCGGGCCCGCCCTTGGCCCGCTGCGGCTCCACGCAGCTCCCGGCCCTGCTCGAGGCCCTGCCCGGGCGGGAGCTCCGGGTTCAGCCCGGCCCCGCCGCCGAGCCGTCCGGGCTGCTCGAGCATCCGCGGGTTCGGGTCGATCGCAGCCTCGACGGCGTGGGGGTCGTGCTCAGCCTGAGCCCCCTCGAGTCCCACCCCTCCGCGGTCACGGCTGCCCTCGAGCGGGGCATCCCCGTGGTCGGAACGCTGGCCTCGACCGGGCTGCTCGAGCCTGCGAGCGTGCGCGCGGTCGAGCCCGGCGACACCGCGGCGACGGTCCGCGCGATCGAAGCCGCGCTGGCCGGTGAGGGCCCGTCTCCCCGGGCCTGGCTCCCGCCTCGGAGCTTGCTCGAGTGGCTCGATTGAGCCAATAATCCCACTGCGTACGGTCTTTGTAGTGACCATTCGCGCGGCGTCGCCCGGGACGCGCAGTGCCACCCAAAACAACGCTCTGTGGGTGCGTTCGAGCGGCGTTGAATTGCGACCGTGAGCTGCTCTACCCCGATTACGCGGGGTCGCTCTCGAACTACCGTGAATCCTACTTTGGCGGTTTGGATGAAATTAAATTGCATGGTTTCCCCACGGGATTGCTCATTGAATTCGTAGCTCCTTTAATCGATAGTCTGACCATGGCGATGATGTTGCGGTGGCCCGCGTGGTCCGTCGCGGTGTGCTGTTGCGCGCCGCTGGCTTGCTACGCCGGAATCGATGAGGACAGCTACGCCGACGGCGGGGACGAGACCCAGTCGGAGGCGGGCGAGGGCGAGGACGGCTCCTCGGATGGGGGCGGCGAGGGCGGCCCGGCCGAGGAGGCGCCGGCGCCGGCGCCCCGGACCTACCGCCTGACCCACGCGCAGTGGGACAACACGGCCCAGGACCTGCTCGGGCTGCCGGGCCCCACGGGGCTGACCGGCCTGCTCCGAGATGATCCAAAGATCGCCGGCTACGTGTTCGACAACGACGCGACCAGCCTCGAGGTCGACGAGGCGCTGTGGACCGGCTACCGCATCGCGGCGGGCGAGCTGGCCCAGACCGTGACCGAGGACCCGGACCTGCTCGCGCCCTTCGTCGACGTGCCCGGGGACACGGAGGCCGAGCGCATCGACAGCTTCGTGCGCAGCTTCGGCACGCGGGCCTACCGGCGGCCGCTGAGCGAGGCCGAGGTCGCGGCGCTCGCCGACCTCTTCAACGCCGGCTCGGGCCTCTACTCGGGCGTGCAGGACCCCTTCGTCGCCGGGGTTCGCCACGTCATCGAGGCGGTGCTGCAGTCGCCCTACTTCCTCTACCGCGTCGAGACCAGCGAGGCCGTGGTCGACGGGGTCATCCCGCTGTCGGACTACGAGCTGGCCTCGCGCCTGTCCTACTTCCTGTGGAACACCATGCCCGACGCCGAGCTGTTCGACGCGGCCGAGGCGGGCGAGCTGGAGACCGCGGCCGACATCGCCGCCCAGGCCGAGCGCATGCTCGCCGACCCCCGGGCCGCCGAGATGGTCGTCCGCTTCCACCACCAGCTGCTCGAGGTCGAGAAGATGGAGACCATCTCGCCCTCGGAGCTGGTCTTCGACGTGCCCGACAACCTCCCGGAGCTGGCCATCGAAGAGCACGAGCACTTCATCCGCGACGTCGTGTTTGGCAACGGCGGCGGGCTGATCGAGCTGCTGACCTCGAGCCAGACCATGGTCGAGTCCGAGCTCGCGGCGATCTACGGCGTCGCCGGGGTCACCGGCTCGGACTTCGTCGAGGTCGACCTCGACCCCACCCAGCGCCGCGGCGTGTTCACCCAGCTGGGCTTCCTGGCCGCCAACGCGAGCTCCTTCGACCCCGACCCGATCCACCGCGGGGTGTTCCTGGCCAAGCGCATGGCCTGCCACACCATCGCCGCGCCCCCTGACGGCGTGCCCCCGCTGCCGCCCCTGGGCGAGGACCAGACCAACCGCGAGCGCGTCGAGGCGCACACCTCGGGCAACCCCTGCGCCAGCTGCCACGGGCCGCTGATCAACCCCTTCGGCTTCCCCTACGAGAGCTACGACGCCCTCGGGGCCTGGCGGACCGTGGACAACGGCCAGCCCGTCGACACCGCGACGATGGTGCTCCTGGACGGGCAGCAGTCCGTGTCTGGAGCCGTCGAGCTCGCCGAGGTCATGGCCGCGAGCGAGCAGGTGCACGAGTGCTACGCCCGGCACTGGCTCGAGTACGCGACCGGCCGCAACTACGTGTTTGGAGACGCGCCGACCGTGTCCCGCCTGGGCGGGGACTCCCTCGCCGAGGAGCAGTCGATGCGCGAGCTGCTCGTCGCCCTGACCACCTCCGTCGCCTTCTCCACCCGCGCCGCCGAGGAGCTGCAATGACCGCCCTACTCGACCTCCTGAAACGCCGCGCTCGCCACCAGGGCCACAACAGCCGCGGTCAGACCACCCGCCGGGCCTTCCTCGCGGGCTTGGGCGGCGTCGCCGTGGGCCTGCCCTTCCTCGAGGCCCTCGCGCCCCGGCCCGCGCGGGCCAACTCCGGGGACATCGAGCCCTTCGCCATCTTCTTTCGCCAGGCCAACGGCGTCGCCTGTGCCCAGAGCACCGAGTTCGGCGACGAGCCCGAGAGCTTTTGGCCCACGGCCCTCGGCGCGCTCACGCCCGAGACCGTCGCCGGCCGCTCCCTCGACGAGCTCACAGGGCACCTCTCGCGCCTGCTCGTGGTCCGCAACGTCAACATGGAGGCCTTCGACTTCGCCGACGGCCACGCCCGCGGGGCGCTCCAGGGCCTGACCGCGCAGGGGCCCGTGGTCCCCGGCGTGGGCGGAGACTCCGAGGCCAACGGCGAGTCCATCGACCACCGCATCGGTCGGGAGCTCAACCCCGAGGGCCGCGACTCGCTCGTGCTCTACGCCGGGATGAGCGGGGGCTGGCTGGGCGGGCCGTGCATCGCCTACCGCGGGCCCAACAACCGCCGGGCCGCGCTCCACGATCCGATGCTCGCCTACCAGACCATGATGGGCCTCGACGGCGACCAGCTCGAGGAGCTCATCGCCCGGCAGTCGAGCGTCAACGACATGGTCAAGGACCAGCTCGACACCCTGATGAGCTCGCCCAAGCTCAGCAGCAACGACCTCCAGCGCCTCGAGCTGCACTTCGACAGCATCCGCGAGCTCGAGAACAACCTCGGCTGCAACTTCGCCGAGGACGAGCTGGCCATGCTCGCGGGGCTGTCCGCGGGCTACGAGAGCAACATCGGCGACGAGGTGCTCGCGGCCGTGCGCGCGCACATGCACGTCGCCGCGCTCGCGGTCGCCTGCGGCTACACCCGCTCGGTGTCCATCCAGGTCGGCTCGGGCAACGACGGCTCGACGCGCTACCGCAACCTCGACGACGACTCGCTGATGGAGAATTTCCACTACGTCTCCCACCGGCGGGCCTCCCACGACAGCAGCGGCGACCCGATCCCCAACGCCGACAAGCTCCACGCCATGGTCGATCGCCAGTTCGCGCAGACCTTCAACTACCTCGTCGATCGCCTCGCGGCCTACGAGCTGCCCAACGCCGAGAGCCTCGTCGATTGCGGCACCTGCGTCTGGTACAACGACAACGGGAGCGGCCCCGGGCACTCGCGGCGGGGCATCCCGATGATCATCGCTGGCAGCGCGGGCGGCTTCCTGCGCCAGGGCGAGTGCATCGAGCTCCACGAGGGCGACAACGTGGCCAACCACGCCGCCGTGCTCAACACCCTCGGCAGCGCGGCCGGGCTGCGCACGCCCTCGGACGAGCTGATCAGCGACTTCGGCGACGCGAGCCTCGACCGCCAGCCGCTGACCGCGATGATGGCCTGAGCCTGAGCCCTCGAGGAGGAGTCAGCCCTCTTCGGGGGGCCGCCAGGCCGTGTCGGCCATGTCGCCCTGCTCGAAGCCGAAGAAGATCTTCATCTGGTTCTCGAGGAAGGCCCGACCCTCGGCGGTCTGCAGGTCCACGCGGTAGGTGTTGATCAGCCGCGGGGACTCGCGCAGCCACATCTGCCACGCCTGCATCGAGACCTTCTCGAACAAGAGCTTGCCGAACTCCGTGGGCAGGGGCTGGAAGGGGATGCCCGGCAGCTCTTCCCCGAGCTTGATGCATTGGACCACGCGCGCTTGGTTCATCGCGGGGCAAGAGTTGGCGACCTGAGCCGGGAAATCAAGCGCTCGGGGTAAATGGGCGGTGGTGAGGCGCCTGGGACCTGGAAGCCTGGGGGGCGGCTGCGCGGGCGAGGGTCACCAGCGCGCGCGAAACACCGCCCGGCGCTCGGCGGTGTCGCGCTCGCGGACCTCGACCGTGGCGGCGACCTTGGCCAGGCCGGCGAGGGCCTCGAGGGCGCCGGCGATGGAGTTGAGGTAGACCTCGCTGTCGACGACGACCTGGGGGATCTCGGTGTACTCGATCAGCCGCTCGCTGGGGCCGGCGACGACGTAGCGGATCGAGCCCGCGTTCAGGAAGAGCGCGGCCCAGCCCCGGGTGGTCTGGCGCAGGAGGGCCGAGGGCTCGAGGCCAAAGACCAGCTCGACGCCGCGGACGAGGGGCTCGAGGAAGGTCGACGACTCGAGCGAGAGGGTCAAGGAGGCGCGGGCGCGGGCGCGGTCTGAGCCGGGGCCGAGGGTCGCCTCGACGACCTCGGACAGCTGGACGTCGTGGGCCAGGGGGATCCAGTCCCGCGCCCGGGCTCTACGAACGCCGGCGAGGATGGCCGGGTCGATGGCGTCGAGCTTGGCGTAGATCTCGTGCTCGCGCTCGGGGGTGAGCTTGGCCAGGGCGGCGAGGCTGTTTTGAACCTGGCGCGCGCGAATGTGCGGACCGTCGGGCATGGGCTCGGCGCAAAGCCGGTTTGAGTCATACCCCATGTCCACGGGACTTCGGGGGCGCCAGCGCGCGCGTTGTCCCGCCGAGGTTCGTTTCCGAACCGTGGCTTCGGAGCAGGTGCGGATTTCGACAGCCTCGAATAACAAAACGCGCAGGTCTTCGAGGACCTGCGCGCTTTGCCGAATTGAGTGAGCGATCTACTCGCGGCCTTCGCGGAGCGCCCGGCGGACCTCGTCGACGGCGGCCTCGACCTTGATCCGCTCCTGGCGACGATCGTCGCGGTAGCGAATCGTGACCGTGTCGTCCTCGGCGGTCTGGCCGTCGACGGTGATGCAGTAGGGCGTGCCGATCTCGTCGTGGCGAGCGTAGCGGCGGCCGATGGCGTGCTGCATGTCGAGCTTGGCGTTGACGCCGGCGGCGAAGAAGGCGTCGGCGATCTTGCGGGCGGTCTCGGGCATGCCCTGCTTGCGGACCAGGGGCAAGACGGCGGCCTTGACCGGGGCCAGGCGCGGGTGCAGGCGCAGGACCGTGCGCGCGCCCTTGCCGGACTCGTCGCCGGGCTCCTCGTCGTAGGCGGCGCACAGCACCGCGAGCATGCCCCGGGTCGCGCCGGCGGCCGGCTCGACGACGTGGGGGACGTAGCGCCAGCCCTTCTTGCCGGTCTCGGGGTTGTCTTTTTCGGGGTCGGTGTAGACCAGCTTCTTGTTCGAGCCCTCGGCGTGGGCGTTGAGGTCGTAGTTGGTGCGCGAGGCGATGCCCTCGAGCTCGTCCCAGCCCCAGGGGAAGTCGTACTCGACGTCGAAGGTGCCGTCGGAGTAGTGGGCGAGCTCGCTGCTCTCGTGCTCGCGCAGGCGCAGCTTGTCGGCGCTCAGGCCGATGCTCTGCCACCACTTCATGCGCGTCTCCTTCCAGTACTCGAGCCACTCGCGGCCCGTGCCCGGCTCGCAAAACCACTCCATCTCCATCTGCTCGAACTCGCAGGAGCGGAAGATGAAGTGCTCGACGGTGACCTCGTTGCGGAAGGACTTGCCCATCTGCGCGATGCCGAAGGGGATCTTCGCGGCCATGGACTGCTGCACGTTCAGGAACTGCACGAACATGCCCTGGGCGGTCTCGGGGCGCAGGTAGACCGCGGACTCCTCGAGGGCCGCGTCGACGGCCTTGCGGATGGCCTTGTCGTCGCCGCCCTCGGCGACGCTGGCCTTGACCGCGGCGATGACTTGGGCCATCGGGTCGACGGCGCCCAGGCTGGTCCGGAACATGCCGTTGAAGTCGCGCTCGGCCGAGAGGTAGGGCGAGCCGCAGTTGGGGCATACGTAGCCGCGGTCGCCGGCCTTGGCCCCGAACAGCTGCTTGCCCTTGCGCTCGATGTGCTCGTGGCCGGCCTCGTGGAGCTTGGCCAGGGCGGCCTTGGCCCGGCCCTTGTCGCCCAGGGTGATCGGCGCGTCCTCGCCCTCGGCGAGCTTGGGTGCCTTGTCGGCCCTAAAGCGCTCCTGGCAGACCTGGCAGTCGACGAGGGGGTCGGTGAAGTTGGCGAGGTGGCCGCTGCTGCGCCACACCTTGGGGTGCATGATGATCGACGCGTCGAGGCCGTAGATGTCCTCGCGGCTGTGGACCATGGAGGTCCACCACTCGTTCATCAGGTTGCGCTTGAGCTCGACGCCCATGGGGCCGTAGTCGTAAGCGCTGCGCAGACCCCCGTAGATCTCGGAGCTCTGAAACACGAAGCCCCTGCGTTTACACAGGGAAACGATCTTCTGCATGAGTTCGGGCTCTGCGCTGGCCATGGGGCTGGGTTGTTAGCACACCCGTGCGGGCGCGGAAACGGTCTGCTTTGCGTTTTGGAGCCGAATTGAGGCGTCTTGGGCCTCGTCTCCCGACGCCGATGCGTGCAAGCTAGAGGCATGTCACGGGGATTGCGCACGACCTCTTCTCGACTTGCTCTGTTCGGCTCGATCACCGCCGTCGGCTTGGTCGCGCTGGCGCTCGTCGGCCCGACCTCGGCATGGGCCGGCCCGCTGTTCCAGCCCGACTCCACGGCCATCCCGCAGGGCTCTTCGCTGCAGGTCCAGGGCTTCGACGCCCTCAACGATCCCGTCGACGCGGTCCTCGACGCCGAGGTCACGCCGGCGACCTTCATCCCCAACTGCGAGGTGTCCTTCGTCGTGCACCTGCGCAACGCCGGCTATCAAAATTCCTTTGGTTGGTACAACGCCAACGGGGTGGCGCCGGCCTTCGAGGACCTCCACCAGATCCTCGACTGCGACGAGCCCGTCGACACGGCCAAGACCGTCGACATCCTCAGCGACCCGAACTACGAGGGCGGCGAGATTGGCTTCTTCCAGGCCGTGGGCGGCTGCGCCGACGTCGACAACCCGGCCAGCGTGATCCACGTGCTCTACTCGGAGATCGAGTGGAACCCGGACAGCAACCAGCAGGACCCCTACATCCACCTGCTGATCTACGAGAGCGCCAACCAGCCGCGGACCTACTACTTCGCCTGGGAGGACCTGCTGCAAGGCGGCGACAACGACTTCGAGGACCTGTTCACCTCGGTCGAGGGGATCGAGTGCAACGGCGGGGGACCCTGCGAGATCGTGTCGAGCCCCGGGGACAACGACGCGGACCTGGTCTGCGCCGAGGACAACTGCCCCGACGTCGCCAACCCCGACCAGGCCGACTCGGACATGGACGGGCTGGGCGACGCGTGTGACCCCTGCCCGGACGATCCGGACCTCGAGTGCGAGGGGATGGTGGACACGACGGACGACGGGATGGACACGACCGACGACGGGATGGACACGACCGACGGCGGGATGGACACGACCGATGGCGGCGTGGACACGACCGACGGTGGGATGGACACGACCGATGGGGGCGTGGACACGACGGACGGCGGGATGGACACGACCGACGGGGGCGTGGACACGACGGACGGCGGGATGGATACGAGCACCGACGGCGGGATGGATACGAGCACCGACGGCGGCACGGCGGACACGAGCACCGACGACAGCGCGGACACGGACGAGTCCAGCGAGGGCGGGACCGGTCAGGGCGAGAGCGGGGGCGACTCGGAGGGCGACGGAGACGGCTCGGCCGACGACGCCGTGGACGAGGTCGGGACCGACGGTACCGGTGAAGCGGGCGCCGACGGGGAGCTCCTCGACGATGGCTGCAACTGCCGAGCGGACACCGACGCGCCCGGTCGCGGGGCCCTTGGACTCGCGTTCCTTGGGCTCTTGGGCCTGATCCGGCGCCGTCGCAGTGCGACCTGAAATGCAGCTTTGACAGTCGAGCCGTCCGCGTCGCGCCAGATTGGCATTCACCGCGGACGGCTCGCTTTGCACGAGGATTACATTCGGACTGCGAGACGCTGACGCACTTTGCGCGGGTGTCGGGCTAGCTTGAGAGAGCACCGGACACCGACCATGACCACCACCAAGCTCAGCACCGCATTTCTCCTGGCCACCGCGCTCTGCTTCATGGGCGCCTGCGACTCGGAGCTCGACACCGACGTCGAGCGCAGCGCAGCCCTCGACGCCGACGTCGACGACCCCGCCGCATCCTCCGAGTTGGACGAGCCCCCGTGCTCCCCCGACGACCGCGCGATGAAGCGCGGCAAGCACCGCATGAAGCCCGGCGCCAAGCTGTGCGCCATGGTCGAGTGCAGCGAGGAGCAGCAAGCGCAGATCGAGGGCGTGTTCGAGGCCCGCAAGGCCGCGGCGCACGAGCGCTTCGAGGGCATGGACATCGACCGTGAGGCCCACAAAGCCATGCGCGACCAGGCCCACCAGAGCCTCGCCGAGGCCTTCCGCGGCGAGGACTTCGACCCGAGCGTGTTCGAGGCGATCCACGCCGGCGCCAAGGCGAAGTTCGAGGGGGAGGGTGGGGTGGGCGGGGATCCGTCAGCCCACGTCGATGAGGCCGTGGCGATGCTCGCCGAGCTCACGGCGCTGTTGACCCCCGAGCAGCGCGAGCAGCTGTCGAAGGAGATCGCCGCGGGCGAGCTGCCCCTGCCCCACGCGCCCCACCGCTCGCGGCAGCGCCACCCCGAGAACGGACAGCACCGCGAGCGCGAGCACAGCGGGCAGGCCCAGGGTGAAGGCGGCAAGTTCGACCGCAAGGCCCACCACGAGGCTCGCCTCGCCCACCACGTCGAGCGCTTTTGCGAGCCCCTCGCGTGCACCGAGGACCAGCAGTCGCAGCTTCGCGCCGCCTTCGAGGGGGCCCACGAGGAGCGCCGCGCCGAGGGCAAGCCGGACTTCGCTCCGCTGGCCGCGGCCCTGAGCGCCGAGGGCCTCGACGAGGACGCCGCCAAGGCGGCGCTGCTGGCCCTGAAGACCAAGGGCGAGGGCAAGATGGAGCGGGGCTTTGGCTCCGTCGCCGCCGAGGTCCACGCCATCTTGACCCCCGAGCAGCGGGCCCAGGTCGCCGATGAGATCGCCGCCAAGGGCCCCCGGGCGATGCTCGGCAAGGGCGGCAAGGGCCACGGGCGCAAGCACGGTCCCCGCCACGGCCGCGACCACGGTCCTCGTCACGACGGCAACTGAGTCCCGAGAATTCTCTGCTACCGCGTCCCCACCCTGGCGGTCGGAGCCCCATGCTCCGGCCGCCTTTTTCGTGGCGTGAGCAGGCGGACGAAAAGGCTGCCGTCGGACCCCGGGCTGGTACGCGCGGGCATGGGTTATCAAGGGCGACGTGACCCGCACACGCTCCAGCTCGCCCACGGCTGCCGCCGCCATCGAACTCGTCGAGAGCCTCCAGGCCCGCTTCAAGGTCGGGCTCGAGTCGGTCGCGGCGGCGCGCGGGCAGGCCGATCCCTTCGAGCGCATCGAGTGGCTGCGCGACGAGGGCCGCCACGGCGGGGGGATGCGCTACGCCGCGTCCTTCGGGCCGCTGTTCAACCGCGCGGCCATCAACGTGTCCCACGTCCACTACGACGACGATCCGGGCCGCAAGCTGGGCTCGGCGTCGGCGCTCTCGACCATCATCCACCCCCGGGATCCGCGGGCGCCCTCGGTCCACGTGCACATCAGCTGGACCGAGCGCAAGGACGGGACGGGCTACTGGCGGATGATGGCTGACCTCAACCCGGCCCTGGCCAACGCGGCCGACCGCGAGCGCTTCGCCGCGCGCATGCGCGAGGTCGCCGGCGAGCGCTACGCAGAGGCCGCGGCCCAGGGCGATCGCTACTTCTCGATCCCCGCCCTCGAGCGCCACCGCGGCGTGGTCCACTTCTACCTCGAGGGCTACGCCACCGACGACGCCGAGGCCGACCACAACCTCGCGCGGCGCTTTGGCGAGGTCGTGCTCGACACCTACGTCGAGATCCTCGGCGAGCGCTTCGCCGCCGTCGCCCAGGGCGGCCCGCCGAGCGGACCGGAGCGCGCGGCCCAGCTCGCCTACCACACCGTCTACCTGTTCCAGGTGCTCACCCTCGACCGCGGGACGACCTCGGGCATCCTCGTCCACGACCAAAACGACGTCGGCATCATGGGCTCGCTGCCGAGCTTCGTGGACCGCGAGCGGCTCGCGTCGTGGGAGTCGAAGGTGCCCGCGCTGCAGCGCCCGCTGGTCCGGGCCCTCGTCGAGGCGCTGCCGGCCGGCGCGGAGGGGGGCGCTTCGGAGGTCGACGAGGCGACCCGCGCGAAGCTGGCCCAGGCTCTCCGGGCCCACTACAAAGCCAACCCCGAGGCCCTGAGCCTGCAGGCGGCCGGCAACACCTTGCCGCCGACCCTGGATAACCATAAATCCCGCTAGGGAGCCGGGTTCGGGGTCTTGCGCGCGGCGGGGATGGGCGCGAGGTGGTTGGCGTGCTCGAGCAGGGCCTGCTTGGTCCGCCGCCACGCCGCGGTCCGGTGGGCGTCGGCGCGAAAGCACAGCAGGATGCGGTCGGGGATCTCCGGGAAGGAGGGGCTGAGCACGACCAGCTCGCCCTCGTGGCCGTAGTTGGCCACGCGCCGCGGCAGGATCCCGATGCCCACGTTGGCGAGCACCAGGGTCTTGGTCAGCTCGAGGTCGCCGGTGGTGATCAGCCGCTCGGGCAGCAGGTCCATCCCGCGCAGGGTGTCGACGATCTGTTTGCACTGGTCCACGCGGTCGGCGTAGATCAGCGGCGAGGAGCGCAGCCGCTCCTCGAACTCCGCGCGCGTCCCGGGCCGGCCGTGGCCTTCGCTGTGGCCGATGAGCGCGACGGCGTCGCGGAAGGCCTCGATCATCACCAGCTCGTCGTGGGGCAGGGGATTGACGATGAGCCCAAAGTGCACGCTGCGATCGATGACCGCCTGGCGCACGCCCTCGGAGGTCCCGTTCCACACGCGCAGCTCGATGCCGGTGTCGGTCTCGAGGAACTTGTTGAGGAACTGGGGCAGGAAGTAGGCGCCCAGGGACTCGTGGCAGCCGATGGTGAACTCGCCGACGTCGTCGTTCTCGAGCCCGCGGATCCGCTCCTCCATCTCCTCGACCATGCCGAGGATCTCGCCCGCCGAGCTCGCCAGCTCGCGCCCCGTCGGGGTCACGGTCACGCCCCGAGAATTGCGCAGCAAGAGCGTGCTGTCGTAGTGCTTCTCGAGCCGCTTGACGGCGGTCGTGAGCGTGGACTGGGCGACGCCCAGGCGCTTGGCCGCCGCGGTCAGGTTGCCGACCTCGGCGATCATCCGAAAGTAGCGGAGGTGCGTCAGGTCCATGCCGATCGCATCATGCCTCATCGAGGCGGGGGCATCGATGCACGCGGCTCCAAGGAGTCTGCTAGCTTCGATCGTCCCGCTATTGCGGGACCGAGTCCGGGCAGATGTCGTAGCTCGAGTCGAGCGGGATGACCTCCGTGTCGTCGTCGATCGACGCGACGAAGGCGATGAGGTCGGCGAGCTGCTCGTCCGTCGGCGAGAACACCTGGTTCCCGGCGCGGAGGTGGGTGCTGAACGCTCCCCCCGGCTCCAAGAGCTCCTCGAGGCTCTCCGCCGCCCCGTTGTGCAGGTAGGGCGCGCCCTGGCCCGCGCCGAGGAGCGAGGGCACGTTGTAGCCGTCGACGCCTTGGGCCTGGGTGCCATTTTGACGCAGCTCCTCGGCCCCCTGGGTCGTCGCGCCTTCGGCCCCGTAGGTCCCCACGATGCGTGAGGTGCACACCTGGCGCGCGGGAGCGCCGTTTGTGTCGTCCGCGAGGACGGTCAGCACGGAGGTGTCGGTGCTCGTCAGCTGGTCGGGGCGCACGTCGCCTGTCGAGGTCACGCCGACCTCGAGCAAGCTGACCGCGCGCTCGTCGTTGTCGGTGCCGTCGTTCGGGTTGAAGGCGGGGGTGTAGCTGCGCTGGGACGAGGTCCACAGCGAGCCGCTGTGGCAATTGTCGCAGCCGCCCTCGAGGAAGATCTCGCGGCCTGCGAGGGGGTCGCCGTCCAGGCGCGTCGAGCCCTTGGGCGAGCGGATGCTGGCGATGTAGGCCTCGATCGCGTCCCAGTCATCCGGGGTCGCGCCGGTCAGGGCGGCGCCCCGGGCCGAGCCGCGGTTGAAGGCGTTGATCGGGTCGGCGACGCCCCCCAGCCCGACGATGTCGATGCGCGCGGCGGTGTTGGCCGAGCCGTCGGCGTTGAGGGTCGTGTCGCTGACGATCGCCCCGGTCCCGCCGGCCACGCTCCGGGTGTTGAGCTCGAAGTCGTGGATCTCGTCGAAGATCGCCGTCCAGTTGAGGATCCGCTGCTCCGTCCCGCTCGCGCTGAAGGTCGCCGAGGTGTCGACGGTCTGCCGCGGCCCGGCGGGGAAGGACCAGGTCACGTTGTCGGTGGTCCCGAAGGGGTGGCAGCCCGCGCAGCTGACCCAGCCGTTGGTCGACCACCGGCCCATGCCCGTGTTGAAGAAGCGCTGGCCCTGGAGCGCCTCGAGCTCCGCGGCCGTGGCGGGCAGGGTCCCCGCGGGGATGTCGGTGACGATGGTCTCTTGGTCGGCGAGGCTCGTCAGCGAGATGCTGTGCCCGACCTCGTTGGCCGTGTACATCTCCTTGCCGACGATCGCGACCCCGACCGGAGACTGGCTCGCCGGGAGGAAGTTGGCGCCCGAGGGGGAGCCGGCGGTGGGCGGGCTGACCTCGAAGTCCACGCGCAGGACGCTGTCCGAGCTCAGCGAGCTCAGGTAGGCGAACTCGCTGTTGGGCGCGAAGGTGATGTCGGTCGGGACGGGGATGAAGCGCTTGGGCGCGTCGAGGGCGTCGACGAGGGCGTTGAGGTCGACGGGCTGGGCGTCCGGGGTCAGCGTGGCGACGTCGACCCGGTGGACGAGGCCCTGGAGGTTTTGGCGGAAGTCGGTCGCGCCCTCGAAGGCGGCGGGAGAGGCCCCGACGCTGGTCACGTAGAGGGTGTCCTGGTTGACCACGCACGAGTACAGCTGGTTGGGGTAGGCCCCGGTCGCCTCGAAGCCGGGGGTCCCGGAGCTGGCGAGCGCGGGCAGGCGCAGCTCCCCGAGCTCTCCGTCGCGGATCGTGAACACCCGGCCCTCGCGGGCGTCGTCCGTGGCCTCGCGGGCGCCGGCCTTGGGGACGCCGTAGAAGTCGGTCACGAACACGGTCTCGTCGCCCTCGTCCTCGTCGAGGTCGTTGGTGACGCAGACCGCGTAGGGCGACCCGCCGGTCTCGAACTCGGCGGCGATCTCCATGCTCTGGGCGTCGACGGCGAGCACGTAGCCCTCGGCCCACAGCGGGACCCAAAGCCGGGTGCCGGCGGCCGAGAGCGCGGCCCGGCCGGGCTCGGAGCCCACGCTGACGCCGGCGTCGATGAGCAGCTCGCCACCGATCCCGCTCACGCGCACGACCGAGCCTTGCTCGCGCAGCACCGCGAACAGCTCCTCGCCAGAGGGGGAGAAGGCCACGGACTCGGGCTGCCCGCCGAGCATCACGCGGCCTTCCTCCTGGAGGTCCGGGAGGGCGAAGAGGGTCAGCTCACCGCTGATCCCGTTGACCACCGCGAGGTGGGCCCCGTCGGGAGACGCGGCGATGGGCCCACCCTTGGTCGGGCCGGAGAAGAACAGCAGCGGATCCTCGCCGGTGTCGGTGGTGCCGTCGGTGTCGGTCTCGCCCGTGTCGGTCTCGGTTTCGCCCCCATCGGTCTCGGTGTCGCCGGTGTCCTCCGACGAGGAGCCGCCGCCCTCTCCGAAGGTCTCGTTGGTGTCGAGGCCCTCTCCGGACGCGCAAGCGGGCATGGTCGCTAGAAACAATAGAGACAAGGCAGAAGTAGTCGAGCAACGCATTGGCAGCAGTAATGGGTCGCCGTCGGGGCGCGAACCACTCGACGTAATCCATGGCTGCCATCGCATCCTCCGATGCGCACATCAGTGCCCAGACCACGAGAACGGGCCCTCTGCCTATTTAGCCGTCGTGGACGACGCCACGCCCTCCCTGCCCCACGTCCACGACTCAGGCCGTGTGAAGCCGGCTCATGACCCGCGCCGCGAGGCGGAGCCTGGTTCACCGTGCGTTCGACAGTGAAGCGAATGGCGATTCGACGCTCGCGGGCTCAAAAGCGGTACTCGACGATGAGCGGGAGCACCTGCAAGGGGAGCACGAAGCCCGCGAGGTTGTCCGAGTCGCTCGCGGCCTCCTGGCGCTCGCGGTGCACGGCCAGGCCGGGGCGGAACTCGATGTCGAGGCCGATGGCGAGCTCGCGGAGCAGGAAGAAGCGGACGCCTGCGGCGGCCTGAATGCCGAGGGTCCAGGTCAGCTCGCGGGTCTGCTCGCGGGTGCCGCCCAGGCGCGGGTAGTACCAAAAGCCGCCGGCCAGCCCGGCGCGGAAGGTCGGCACGATCCACGGCTTGTCCTCGATGAACAGCTTGTAGGTGTAGCCCACCGCGATGTCCATGCCGGCGACGGTGCCCGCCTCGCATGTCCCGGCCTGGGTCAGCCCGCAGCTGTCCATGCCGAAGGTCTCCCAGTTGCCGCGGTCGAACAGCGCCGCGACGTTGACGTGCGCCCAGTGGGCGCGGTGCAGCTGGCGGTCGTACTGAAAGGCCAGGCGCGCCCGGGGGTAGAAGCCCTTGCGGGTCAGGCCGAACTGCATGGGACCGTGGAAGGAGAGCGCGTTTCCGCCGTAGACGAAGTCCGGCATCTTGCTCTCGCCGGTGGTCGAGTTCGTCCCGCCCGGTCGCGTGTTCAGCGTTTCCTTGGTCGGGGCTGGACCGGCGAGGGCTTCGCCGCTGGTCAGGGGCGCCGAGGCGAGCCAGAGCGCCGCGCCCATCAGCACGGCACGGAGGAGCAGGAGCGCCCGGGGCAGGCGCGGGGAGAGCGAGGACTTGGGGGCGGTCGACATCGCGGGGCCTGTGGAGTTGTAGCGGACGCGCGCGAGACCCGAAACCTTCGCGCGATTCTGTCGCGCAGATCTCTCCTAGAACCACGATCAGGTCAGGCGATTCCCGGCGCCGCGGGGTTTGGGCACCCCCCGAGCGGGTATCGAAGCTGGAGTGATTCCGGGCGCTGCGGGCTGCGAGCCCCGGGAAATCGGCTACTCTCTCCCTCCGACGATGGGTCTACTCCTCCTCATCGGCCTCGCGGGGGTCTCCGCCGTCCTCGCCCACCACTTCGACCTGCTCCGGGACGCAGCCTGGCTGGTGGGGGTCAGCCTGGTCGGCGCGTTGGCCCTGCTGACCGCCCACCCGGACCTGACGATCCTCGCCGAGCCCCGCGCGGACGAGGTCTGCGGGGCCGAGGGTGAGGAGGGCGCCGCCGAAGACCCGAACCTCGAACGCATCGGCATCGACGAGGCGAAGGCCCTGCTCGGCAAGCCCGGGGTCACCTTCATCGACGCCCGGGCGACCTCGCTCTACGAGTACGCGCACATCCCCGGCGCCGTGAACCTCCCGGCCCCCGACGCCGAGGTCCTGCTCGAGATCCAGTCCCTGCCCATCGCCCCCGACGCCCAGGTCATCACCTACTGCGACGGGGGCTCGTGCGAGCAGTCCAACTTCCTCGGCGCCGTGCTCGAGAGCCGCGACCTGTGTCGTTCCGTCCGCGTCCTCGATGGCGGGTGGCAGGCCTGGACCGCGGCCGACGGCGAGACGGTCCAGGGCCCGACCCGCTTTGGCTCGGGCATGTCGAGCTCGGAGGTGTCGCCGTGAACGCGCTCGCCACTGCTTGGGCCGAGGCCGAACCCCGCGACCGCGCCCTGCTCGTCGCCGGGTGGATCGCGCGGGTCGTCGTCGGCGGCGTGTTCATCTACGCGGGCGGGCTCAAGCTCCTCGACCCCCTCGCCTTCGCCGAGGACATCGCCAACTACCAGGCCTTCCCGGACTGGAGCCTCAACCTCGCCGCGACCTTCGTGCCGATCGCCGAGATCGTCGGCGGCCTCGCCGTGCTCACCGGCTTCAAGCGACGCGCCGGCGCGCTCGTACTCGGCGCGCTGACCGTGGCTTTTCTCGGCCTGATCGTCTCGATCATCGTGCGCGACATCGATTTGGCCTGCGGCTGCTTCGGCGAGGCCTCCGAGGCCAGCGCCGTCGGCTGGCCGCTGCTGATCCGCGACGTGGGCTTGCTCGCGGCCATCGGCCTCGCGTTTTGGCCGCCCGAGCTGCGCGGCGCCAGTGAGGATGAGCCGGAAGCTCAGCCGGGCGAGCGCTAGCTCTCACGCCCACGCCCGCGCGGCGCCGTCGCAGCTGGCGCGCCGTGTTATCGATGGTCCATGGCGTCGAAGGACCCGCGTACCTACCTCCTGGGCATCGATCACCTGCTGACCGAAGACGAGCGGCTGACCTGGAAGGCCGCCCACGACTTTTGCCAGTCCCGGGTCATGCCGGTGATCGAGAAGCACTACGAGGCCGGGACCTTCCCCAAGGAGCTCATCCCCGAGTTCGCCGAGATGGGCTTTTTGGGCTGCTCCCTCGAGGGCTACGACTGCGCCGGCCTCAACCCCGTCGCCTACGGCACGATCATGCTCGAGCTCGAGCGCGTGGACTCGGGCATCCGCTCGTTTTGCTCGGTCCAGACCGCCCTCGCCATGTACCCGATCTGGGCCTACGGCACCGAAGAGCAGAAGCAAAAGTGGCTGCCCGGCATGGCCCACGGCGAGCTCATCGGCTGCTTTGGCCTGACCGAGCCCAACTCCGGCTCCGACCCCGGCTCCATGCGCACCCACGCCAAGCAGGAGTCCGAGGGCGGCGACTACATCTTGAACGGTCAGAAGATGTGGATCACCAACAGCCCGATCTCCAACTTGTGCGTGGTCTGGGCCAAGACCCTCGACTTCGGCAGCGACGCCCCGGTGATCCGCGGCTTCGTCGTCGAGCGCGGCATGAAGGGCCTGAGCACCCCCGAGACCCACGGCAAGCTCAGCCTGCGCGCCTCGATCACCGGCGAGATCGTCCTCGACGACGTGCGCGTGCCCAAGGAGAACATGCTCCCGGGCGTTCGCGGCCTCAAGGGCCCGCTCAGCTGCCTGACCCAGGCCCGCTACGGCATCGGCTGGGGTGGCGTCGGCGCGGCCATGGACGTCTACGAGCGAGCCCGGCGCTACACCCTCGAGCGCGTCCAGTTCGGCAAGCCCATCGCCGGCTTCCAGCTGACCCAGCAAAAGCTCGTCGAGATGCACAACGCCATCGGCAAGGGACTGCTCCTCGCCCACCACTGCGGCCGCCTCAAGCAAGAGGGCAAGCTCGACCCGGTCCAGGTCAGCTTCATCAAGCGCGACAACATCCAGCTCGCCCGCGAATGTGCCAAGACCGCCCGGACCATGCTCGGCGGCAACGGCATCATGGGCGAGTTCCACATCATGCGGCACCTGTGCAACCTCGAGACGGTCTACACCTACGAGGGCACCCACGAGATTCACACCCTCGCCATCGGCCGCGCGCTGACGGGCCTCAGCGCGTTCAACTGATTTAGACCCCCCGCAGGCGCTTTCGCCTGGGGCCGCAGCGGACCTGCCTTTGGCAGGTCCTCTCCTCGCTGCGCTCGTCGGGCGGGGTCGTTCGTGGGTTCTAGACCGCCCGAGGTGCCCCCCTGGGAGGGGGGCGCTTTGGCGGGCCAGCGAACGCTCTCGATTTGCCGATTCGAGCGACCGCTTCTGGTTTGCGTTTCACTGCGGGTTGATACATTGGATCGAGGTGTCGATCCGGAAGTTGGAGCCCGAGCCGCAGCGCTCGGCGTGGAACACGTCCAGCGGGTAGTACTGCCCGGCGACGAGGCCCAGATCGTCGAGGAAGATCGTCCCTTCGACCGGGCCGTGCAGGCCGCCCAGATCCAGGGCGAGCATGCCGTCGATGAACACCCAGACGTCGTCGTCGCCGATGTAGGTGAATTCCTGCCCGGGCTGATACTCGAACTCGACGTGGATCTCGGTGGTGAACGCCCCGTTCCAGTTGGGGTAGGTCTCGCCGCCGTAGTTTGGCGTGGTGTTGTTGCCAAAGCCCATGTCGGTGAGGGGGTAGAACATGTTGTCCGCGAAGCTGTAGACCCCCGAGCCCGGGAAGGTCTCCTCGAGCACGATCTCACCGTCGAATTCCATGTTCACGCCATCGGTGGTGTTGTACCAAACCGAGAAGCTGTCGGAGCTGTTGATCTGCGGGTTGGAGCCGTTCCAGCCCGGCAGCGGCGGGCCGGGGTTGGGGTTGTAGACGGGCTTGTTGTCGGCGCCGAGGGTCTGCATGACCAGGTCCGGGCGCGCGCCGTTGCCCCACATCTGGCAGCCAAAGTCGGGCTGCATGGGCTGGAAGTCGCGGTAGACCGGGAAGATGGTGGTGCCGCAGGGGTCCTCGCCGGTGGTCGTGCCGGTGTCTTCCTCCATGCCGGTGTCCTCCTCCATGCCGGTGTCCTCTTCCATGCCGGTCTCGCCGGTCCCCGAGTCGGAGCTCTCGGAGTCGGAGCTGTCGGAGGAGTCGCTGCTGTCAGAGGAGTCGGAGCTGTCGGAGGAGTCGCTGCTGTCGGAGGAGTCGGAGCTGTCGGAGGAGTCGGTGCCGTCGGTCGAGCCCGTCGAGCCCGTCTCCGTGCCGACCTCGTCGTCGGTGCTCGTCGAGTCCCCGCTGTCGCCGGACTCGCTGTCGCCCGTGTCGACGGCGGCCTCCGAGCCCGAGTCGCCGCTGTCGTCGGAGCAGGCCGAGAGACCGAGGACGAGGGCAGGGGCGAGGGGGAGGACGAGGGCGTGGAAATGGCCAGGCTTCAAGCGCATGCTAGCCAGCATGTACCCGGCCCCGCGTCCTTGCTAGCGCTAATTCGCGGCTGGCACCCGAGGATCGCCGGGGCCCCGACGGCGCAAACTGCTCGGGGGCGAGAAGGCCCTTCGATGGCCGTTCTCAGGAGCCTGGTAGGAAAGAGACGGAGTGCCTGGGCAGGGTCACGCCCTGGCCCATGAGCACCGTCGCGCCCCAGCGCTCCAGCCACAGCGTGTCGCGGCTGCCTGCGCGGTAGACGTAGGTGCTGACCCGGGACTGGCCGGGTCGCCCGTGGGAGCCGATCGCCGCGACGCTGGCCTGGCCGCGGCGGGACAGGGCGAAGACCTTGGGCTGGTCCGGAGGTTGGATGTTGCGCGGGGGCTCGCCGGCGAGGTTGTGGCCCTCGACGGGCTCGACGCTGATCCACTCTTGGGTGTCGAGGGAGCCGATCAGCCAGCGCCGGCGCTCGCCGTCGGCCATGATCACCACGAGGGTCGTCACCGTGCCTTCGCGCAGGCGCAACAGCCCCTCCACGAGGAAGTCGCCCTCGGCGCGGCCGTCGAGGGCCTCGATGAGCACGACGTCGCCGACGCGCAGCCCGTCGATGTCGAGCTCGGCCGCGTCGCGGGGGGCATGGCTGGCGGCGAGGGCGGCCATGCCCTGGCCGTTGGCGAGCGAGGCCTGGAGGCGATCGGCGACGTGGGCTCGGACTTTCTTCACGGAATCGTCGTTGGAGGGGATGCCGCTCGCCACGGCGAGGGCCAGGGGGGGCTCGCCGCCCTCGAGGGCGCGGTTGCTCTCACCCCAGTCCCGGAGTCGGCGAGCCGCGATCACACCCCCCCAGAACGCACCGGCGATGAGCATGGCAGCGACGAGGGAGGGGATGAACATGGGGGTGCGCGTGATCCGGGCGTGAGGCGACGGTGAGAACTCGGTTGCACACCACGCTGGTGGGCCGCGCAGTGGATGTCCAGCATACACCGGCGCCGTGCAGAGTCGACCGCCCAGCCCACTGGGGGTGCCGAGGATCCTTGACCGTGTCCATGGCCGTGGATACAAGCCCAACGGCGGCACGCCAGCTGCGACTTTCGAGTAGCCGGCGCTGACGCTCAACGAGCGCACGCATGCAAGCAACTGCCTGGGAGCCTGAGGGTGTCGAGGCGCTCCTCGACTCGAAGGGAGCGCTGGCTGACCCTGCCGCGGTCAGCGGTCTCGATCTTCGATCTTTCTACAAGCAGCTGGTCGCGGCGCGGATCCTCGACCTCAAGCTCGGCCGATTGGAGCTGCCCATGTGGGCGCCCGCGGCCGGCGAAGAGGCGGTGTCCGTGGCGGTCGGCTCACTCGTCGGTGAGGAGGACTGGGTCTTCGTGGGCAACCGCGACGCGGCCGTGGCTCTGACCCGCGGCCTGCCGCTGACGGAGATCCTGCGTCAGCTGCTGGGCCAGGCGAGCGCGGAGACCCGCGGTCGGGGCCTGCCCGGCTCGCTCAGCTCCCGCGAGCACAAGCTCATGGGCGCCTCGGAGGCCCTCGGCATGAACCTGGGCCTGGCCGTGGGGCACGCCCACGGGCAGCGCCTGTTCAGCCGCGGTCGAGCCAGCGTCGCCATCTTCGGCGAGGGCCTGACGACCACGGGCATGTTCCACGAGAGCCTCGCGCTCGCGCTGGCCCACACCGCGCCCATGGTGTTCGTGTGCAAGTCGCAGCTGTGGCCCGAGGGCGCGCCGGCCGAGGCCGGGCTCATGGGCGACAGCGTGGCCGAGCGCGTGCGGGCCCGCGGGATGTGGTCGCGGCGCTGCGACGGTGCGGACGCCGTGGGCGTGCGCCGGGCGATCGCTGCGGCTCTGCACCGGGCCCACGACGGCGCCGGTCCGGGCCTGGTCGAGGTCGTGGTCACCCCGCTGGCTCAAGACCCGCCGGCCGAGCGCGACCCCGTCGAGCGAGTCCGCCGCTTGCTCGACAGCCGCGGCGAGTGGACCCAGCCCTTCCAGGACGTCACCGAGGCCGAGATCCACGGCCAGCTCGACAAGGCGATCGCGGAGGTGAGCCAGTGAGCGCCCTCAAGCCCCTCGCCCGCCTCCTGGTCGAGCTGCTCCGCGAAGACGAGCGGCGCTGCCTGCTCGGCGAGGACGTCGGCAACGGCGGCATGCTCGGGCTGTCCCGGGCCGTCGCCGAGGACGAGCAGCTGCGCGCCCGGCTCATGCCCGCGCCGCTGACCGTCAACGCCGGCGTCGCCCATGCCGGCGGCCTGGCCCTCGCGGGCCTGCGCCCCATCGTCGTCCTGCCCTCGGCGAGCGCTCTGCTCGAGGCCCTCCCGGCCCTGCGCGAGCTCGGCCGCCTGCCCTGGCGCAGCGGCGAGCAGCACGATCTGCCCGTGCTCTTCGTCGTCCCCAACGGGCCCGGCTTTGGCATCGGCGGCGAGGCGGCGGAGTCCGTCGAGGCCACCCTCGCCCGGGTCCCCGGCCTCGAGCTGTGGGCCGCCGGGCGCATCGAGGAGCTGTGCGCCTGCCTGCGCAGCGCCGCCGAGTTCGACGCCGAGCCGAGCAGCCCTGGGGCGAGCGTGGGCCCGCGCGTTTTGCTGCTCCCGCGCAGCGTCATCGTCCGCGACTTGATCGCCGACATCGACCTGCGCGCTGGCCTCGATCGGCCCCTGACCGCGACCTTGCGCGACGGCGACCAGGCCACGGTGTTCGCCTGGGGCGACGCCCTCGAGCCCGCGCTGTTGGCCGCCGAGGCCTGCGCGGCCGGGGACGAGTCGTCCGCTGGTTACGAGGTCCGGGTCGTCGACGTCGGCCGCCTCGCGCCCCTCGACGAGGACGCCCTGGTCGAGGCCGCCAGCGCCACCGGCAAGCTGGTCATCGCCCACAGCGGGCCGCGCCGCCACGGCCTCGGGGCCGAGCTCGCGGCCCTGTTCGCCGACCGCTCGATCCTCCACCTCGACGCCCCGGTGCTCCGGATCTGCGGCGAGGCCGAGGGCCTGGTCAGCGCCCACGACGAGGTCACGGCCAGCCCCAGCGCGGCCGCCATCGCCGACGCCATCGCCCGAGTCGTCCACTACTAGCTCTCCCTCTCACTCTCCCCGCGTCTACATCCCATGGTCGAATTCAAGCTGCCCGAGATTGGTGAAGGTGTCATCGAAGGTGAGATCGTCCAGTGGCTCATCGCCCCTGGCAACTCCTTCGCGACGAACGATGGCCTCGTCGAGGTCATGACCGACAAGGCCACCATCGAGATCCCCGCGCCCTTTGACGGCGTGCTGCGAGAGCAGCGCGCGGCCGAGGGCGACGTGTGCGCCGTCGGCTCGGTGATCGCGATCCTCGAGGAGGGGGCCGCGGCTTCACCCGAGGCTCCCGCTCCCGCCGCAGCAGCGCCGGCCACTCCGGCCGCGCCCGCTCCGGCTACGCCCGCGCCCACGCCCACGGACTCGAGCATCCTCGCCACGCCGGCGGCGCGCGCCCTGGCTCGGGAGCACGACATCGATCTGGCCCGGGTGCCCGTGGACGAGAGCGGCCGGATCACCAAGTCCGACGTCGCCGCGATCCACGAGCGCGGCGGGCTGCCCCCGGCGGCCGCGCCCGCGGCAGCGTCGGCTCCCGCTCGGGCTCCCGTCGCGGCTGCGCCCGCTCCGGCTCCCGCGGCGAAGCCTGCCCCCGCGCCCGCTCCGGCCCCCGTCGCGCGCCCCTCCGTCGGGCCCCGCGAGGACGAGTACATCCCCTTCCGCGGCATGCGTCGGCGCATCGCCGAGGGCATGGTCAAGTCCTACACCGAGGCCGTCCACTACACCTACGTCGAGCAGATCGACGTCACCAAGCTCGTCACCTTGCGCAAGCAGGCCAAGAAGGCCGCGGCCGAGCAGGGCGTGTCGCTGAGCTACCTGCCCTTCATCATCAAGGCCGTCTGCCACGCGCTCAAGCGCTTCCCCATCGTCAACGCCGAGCTCGACGAGGCCCAAAAGCGCATCGTGCTCAAGAAGCGCTACAGCATCGGCGTGGCCGCGGCGACGGACCAGGGCCTGATGGTCCCGGTCATCCACGACGCCGACATGCTCTCGCTCCTCGACCTCGCCCGCGAGGTCAAGCGCCTGGGCGAGGGGGCCAAGACCGGGCGCCTGGCTCGGGACGAGCTGACCGGCTCGACCTTCACCATCACCAGCCTCGGGACCATCGGCGGCGTGCTGGCCACGCCCATCCTCAACTACCCCGAGGTCGGCATCCTCGGCGTCCACGCGATTCGCAAGGTGCCGGTGGTCAACGACAATGACGAGATCGTCATTGGCCACATCATGAACTTGTCCGTTTCCCTCGACCACCGCGTGGTCGACGGCTTCGAGGGCGCGTCCTTCCTGCAGGAAGTTCGCCGCTACCTCGAAGATCCGACCTTGCTCTTGCTCGCAGGAATCTGAACGACCCCCTCACCGCAATCGAGTTCATCATGGCCACGATCAAGAAACAGGCCCTCATCATCGGCGCCGGCACCGGCGGTTACCCTTGCGCGATTCGCCTCGGCCAGCTCGGCGTCGACGCGATGCTCGTCGAAAAATCAGAGCCCGGCGGCGTCTGCCTCAACTGGGGCTGCATTCCCAGCAAGGCGCTCATCTCGGCGACCAAGCTCTATCACAAGGCGCAGCACGCCGATCACATGGGCCTGAGCTTCGCGGCGCCCAAGGCCGACATGCCCAAGATGCAAGGTTGGAAGGCCGGCATCGTCAAGAAGCTGACCGGCGGGGTCAAGACCCTGGTCAAGGGCTCGGGCACCCAATACGTCAAGGCGACCGCCGAGCTCCTCGGCCCCAACCGCGCGAAGCTGATCTACGCCGACGGCAAGCCCGAGGACATCGTCGAGTTCGAGCACCTGGTGGTCGCGACGGGCTCCGTGCCCATCGAGATCCCCGGCTTCGCCATTGACCAGGACCGCGTCCGCGACAGCACCGGCGCCCTCGACCTCGACTTCGTGCCCGAGCACATCGTCTGCATCGGCGGCGGCATCATCGGCCTCGAGCTCGGCCAGACCTTCCAGCGCCTCGGCACCAAGCTGACCGTGCTCGAGGGCGCGGACCGGGTCCTGGGCGTGTGCGACAAGGACGTGGCCCAGGTCGTCGCCCGCCAGATCAAAAAGGACGGCGGCACCGTGGTGACCAAGGCGATGGCCAAGGGCACCGTCGAGCGCGACGGCAAGCTCTTCGTCCAGGCCGAGTCCAAGGGCAAGCTCGAGGAGTACCCCGCGGACGTCGTGCTCGTCGCCGTGGGTCGCCGGCCCGTGACCAAGGGCTTTGGCCTCGACAAGCTCGGCGTCGAGCTCGACGCCCGGGGCTTCATCAAGGTCGACGCCCGCCAGCAGACCAACGTCGCCAAGGTCTACGCCGTGGGCGACGTCTGCGGCCAGCCCATGCTCGCCCACAAGGCCAGCCACGAGGGCGAGGTCGTGGCTGAGGTCATCGCCGGCAAGAAGACCATCAACGACGCCCGCACCATCCCCAACGTGGTGTTCACCGAGCCGGAGATCGCCTCCGCCGGAATGGGCGAGCGCGAGGCCAAGGACGCCGGTCACGACATCGAGATCGGCAAGTTCCCCTTTGCCGTGAGCGGTCGGGCCATGGCCATCGACGAGACCAACGGCTTCGTCAAGGTGGTGATCGACAAGAAGGACAATCGCGTGCTCGGCATTCACGTCGTCGGGCCCGAGGCGAGCGACCTGATCAGCGAGGGCGCTCTGGCCATTGAAATGGGTGCTTTCGCCGAAGACATCGCGCTTACCGTGCACCCGCACCCCACCCTCGGGGAGGCGGTCATGGAGGCGGCCAAGCACGCGCTCGGCGAGGCAATTCACGTCGGAAACCGTCGTCGCTGAGCGAGGAATCTCGCATTCACAGTGGAGCG
>NZ_ABCS01000054.1 GCF_000170895.1 Plesiocystis pacifica SIR-1
TTCAGGCGACAGCGGGGGATCCGACCCTCCCGGCCCGTGCCCGCCCTCCATCGAAGCCCCGCTCGTTGCCAACCGGAAACTCGGCATCCGTGCGAAAAAGCGCACAACAAACAGACGAGTGACGGCATTGAAGTAGGCAATACCAAGCTGAGCTCCACTCGAAGTGACTGCCCCCAGACCTTCGTGGGACCTACCCACCCCCCACGTGGGAACAACCCCCGCGAATGGGAGCACTGATTCGAACCATCGGATGCTCGATATCGATAGCCCACAATGATTCGCACGAGCACAACATAAATGACTACACTCGCTCCATGGCCGTCATGTTGGAGCTCGCAGAGCTCAGTTCCAAGGTCGCGCGCAGCCTCGCCCAAGAGAGCGCAGGCCAGTCCTGGCAGGCCCTCTTTGGCGCCCGCCCGCCATGGCGAGGCGCTCGGAGCCTGGCCCGCGAGCGCTACCGCTACATGATCCGCTCGCCCTGGCCCCAGCCCAACCCCCACGCCCCGACGCGCCTGCCCCCCTCCGTGCTGCACCTGCCCTCCGCGGAGCTGAGCGAGTTCCGGCGCGTGACCATCGGGCGGCTGACCCGGGCCCTGCGTCAACACAGCGTCCCGGCCATGCGCTTCGCCGTCGAGCACGCCGAGTACCCCGCGCTCAGCGACGCAGACTTTGCCCACCACCTGACGCAGACGGTGATGTGCCGAGGGATGAGCCCCTCCTTGACCCCTGCCGAGCGCGCCCGCCTCGAGCTCCCGCCTGGGCTCGGGGGCACGGTCTACAAGTACGACACGACCCCGGCGGCCCTGCTGCGGCCCCTGCCCGGCCTGCACATCGCGGGGGCCATCACCTACCTCCTGCGCCCGCGCCCCGGGGCGCCCTGCGAGCCCCTGGCCGTCGCCATCGAACCCCGCGCTGGCGACGACGCGCCCCTGCTGATCCGCGCCGGAGACGGCCCCGCCTGGGAGCTCGCCAAGTACCACGCGATGCAGGGCGTGACCTACTGCGCCGTGTTCGGCCACCACCCCCTCAACCACTTCCCCGCGGACGCCATCAACGCCGTCAGCAAGACCGTGCTCCCGCCCGCGCACCCCCTCGCGCGCCTGCTCGCGCCCCACTTCTTCAACCAGCTGAGCCTCAACTTCTCGGTGATGTTCATCGACAAGTCCCCGCTCCACAACCGGCAGCGCGAGTTCTTCACGGGCTTCGCCAACGACGGGCCCGAGTCGCCCCTGGAGCTGTTCAGCGCCTACTACTGCGGCGATCTCAACCACGAAGACGTCTCGGCCTACCGCTGGCCCCGCGAGCCTCCCCGGCTGCACGGCGACTACGGCGACTTCGTCCGCGGCTACCACCGGGTGATCATGGCCTTCGTCGAGGAGGCCCTCGACGGGGTCGCCCTCGACGACGCGGTGATCGAGCGCTGGCTCGAGGCCGCCGCCGCCCACGTGCCCGGCTTCCCCGGCCCTGGGAGCGCCCGCGCCGACGTGCTCGCGGCGATCGGCCAGGTCATCTACAACGCCTCGATCGCCCACAGCGTCGACCACTACTCCTTCAGCACCATCCCGCTCCTCGATCTGTGCATGCGCCTGCGCCTGCCCCCGCCGCGCTCCCGCGACCTGCCGAGCCTCGACCGCGGCGTCCTCACCACCCTCGAGGACCGCTTCCGCATGTACCTGACCTACCTGATGCACGTCCGGCCCTCGACGCACCGAGCCCTGCGCGAGGTCGACTACGGCTTCGAAGACCCGCGCCGAGTCGCCGCCCAGGCCCGCTTCATCGCGGCCCTCGAGGCCTACGACGCCGACCCAGGCGTGACCCGCCACGCGCCCCTCGACGAGATCGCGGTCAGCATTCAGTACTGAGAGGGCCTACGTCGCGGCCTGGTGCGAGCCCGATCCCTGGGGCCGCGCGTCCTCCTGGGGCCGGCTCAGGTCCCAGCGGTGCAGCGCCTCGCCGGTGCTGGCGACCAAGCCCGCGGGGCGGTTCAGCCACGCCAGCGAGCGCAGGCTCGGAGGGCTGCCCTCCCCCAGCAAGAGCATGCGCGGCGGATCCAGCGGCAGGGTCGGGACGATCAGCCCGTCCTCGTCGCGCGGGGCGTGGTCGGGGTGGTAGAGGCGATCCAGGCGGACGCTCATCGCGAACAGGGCCTGGTCCGGGCCGGCCTTGGCGTTGGCCGTGTAGCTGGAAAAGCGCAGCCAGTCGGCCTCGGGGGACCACTCGAGGCCGCTGATTTCGCGGGCGAAGGTCACGGCCTCGACCTGGGGGCGCATGGGGTCCGGCCAGCTGATCAGCCACATCGCGTTGCCCCCCGCGCGCTCGGTCACGAGCACGGCCAGGGGCGCGCGCGGGTGGACGAGGAGCTCCTCGATGGGCTCGAGCATGCGCGCGTGGTCCTGCCCCTCCTCGCCCTCCCCTTCGGGCTCGCGCGCGCGCAGGGCCGGCGGCCGCGGGTCGACCCAGTCGACCGGGCGCGGGAGCACGGCGGGCTCGTCGAGGAGCATCAGCACCCCCGGGAGGGCGTGCTGGATGTCCTGGAGCTGGTGAGTCATGGGCACGATCGACTGGCGGTCGTAGACGAACATGCCCGGGCCGCACACGTGCACGAAGGCGTCAGCGGGGATGCTCCGCTCGCCCACCAAGCTCGGCGATCCGCCCTGCACGTCGAGGGTCAGCAGGCGCAGGGGCTCGCGGCCCATGCCAGACTTGGCGACCATGCTGAGGTAGCGGGTCGGGCCCAGGGCCTCGAAGGAGATGACCTGCTCGTCGAAGCGCCCGGCCAAAAAGTACGCGCGCGCGCGCGCTTTGGGGTCGCCGGGGTTGTCGGCGGTCACCGGCGACACGTCGAGGACGTGGGCCCGCCGGCGCCCGGCGTAGGCCACGACCCCCGGCCAGGCCTGGCGCGGGTACAGCTGCGAGCCCGTGTTGACGATGTTGGCGTAGTCGCGCATCACCACCTGCAGGGTCGGCGCGTCCGGGCCGTCGAGGCGGATCGCCGTCAGCCCGTTGTTGAGCTCGATGGTCCCCACGCAGGCCGGCCAGGGCGTGGCGAACACCCCGTTGACCTGGGCCGGCAAGAGGTGGCGGCGAGCGACCTGCCCGTCCGCGGCGCGAGCCTCATCGATGGGGTACCAGAGCCTGGAAGGATCCATCACGGGCACGGGGCTCCTAGCTGGGGTCGAGGTGATTCACGCGCAGGAACTGCGACAGCCCGCGGGTCAGCTCGTCGTCGTACTCGCTCTTGCGCCACTCGATGTTCATCTGCCGCGCCTTGCGGCTGATCCTGGCGTTGGACTCCTTGAGCCCAGCGACCCAGTTCTCGGCGCTGTCGAGGAGCCGGTAGCAGCGCAGCGGGTTGTCCCGGGTGAAGCGCTCCCACAGCGGGATGGGGTCATCGGGGAACACGGCCGCGTTCACCCGGTCGATCGCGCCCTTCATCTTCCGGCAGTACTTGTCGTAGCCCTTGATGTCGTTCTCGACCATGTACCAGTCGGTCCCAAAGTTGATGCGCCGCTTGAGGTAGGGGTAGGCCTTCATCAGCCAGGTGAAGGCCTCCTCGTGCTTCTCGACGTCGAAGTAGGAGATGTCCGTGTAGACGTTCTCGAAGTCCTCGATGAGCTTGATGATGGACTTGACCCACGGGCCCGTGCCCGACTCGTTCCACCACACGCTCGGGTCGCGGTGGCCCATGGCCCAGCGCGTCGCCATGTTGCGGCGGATGCTCCCGCGCCAGTCCTCCCAGTCGTCGCCCACGAAGTGGGCCAGGCACAGCTTGAGCTTGGGGTAGCGCGTCAGCACGGGGCGCCAGGCGTCGGGGCTGACGTGGGTGTCGGAGAACCACCGGATCCGAGCCTTGCGCTTGGGGTCCTTGCCCTTGCTGGTCTGGAGGGTGCGCTTGACCGCGTCCGAGGCGACCTCGTAGTAGAGGTCGCGCTCGTTGGTGTACATGCCGCCCGGCGTGCAGTGGGTGAGGATGGGGATCTCCTCGGCCTGGCAGCGCTGGAAGTAGCTGGCCATCTGCGGCAGCCACTTCTCGTAGTCGCTCGGCTTGTAGCCCAGGGGCGTGTACATCTTGAAGCCGATGTAAGGCCCGACGTGGCTCTTGGTCGCGACCTTGTCGAAGGGCTTGTCCCAGGCCTCGGCGACGCCCCGACCGCTGGCCCCGGGCGCGAGCTGCCAGCGCCGGGGGTCGTAGTGGAACAGCGGCATGTAGCTCCACGGGTTCTTGACCGCGGCCATCAGCGTGCGCTCTTGCTGCTCACCAAAGCCCTCGTAGAGGTCGTACTCTTCGTCGTCGACGAACTCCACCTTCCACTTTTGGGCCTCGTTGGTGTCCTCCCACGTGTCCATGTCGTAGGAGATGAAGTAGTAGAACTCGCCCGCGACCCCGTTGCGCTCGGCGAAGGTCACCGTGCGCATCTTCTTGCCGGCCTGCTGCGCCGCCGCGTCCCGGGCCGCCTCGGCCTGGGCCTTCTCGGCCGCGGTGTAGGGCGCCCCGGTGCTCGCGTCGACGTGCCGGGGGATGGCCGGACCCAGGGCCTCCCAGGACTCGACCGCCACGGGCATGCCCATGCCCATGCCCATGCCCGTGGACACGTACTCGGTGTACGAGCGCTCCTTGCGTTGGGCCACCGGATAGTAGATGGGCTCGCCGAGGTAGCCGTCGAGGTGGGCCATCTCCATGTCCATCTCGAGCACGATCATCGGCGTCAGCCGGACCTCCCCGGCGTTGGTCCGCGGGAAGGAGCGCTCGTCCACGAAGGTCTTTTTGTTGCGCGCGGCCGCGATGTCGCCGATGGCGTTGGTCGACTGCGTGCCGACGGTGCCGAACTCGCCCTTGAGCTGGGTGAACAGCCAGCTGCGCGCGAGCCAGTCGAGGCGCCGGCGCGGCTGCCCGTCGACCGCGCCCATCGGCACGATGCCCCAGACCAGGGGCATCGGCGCGCAGCTGTTGCTCTGGATGTGCATGTGCGCGTCGAACACCAGATCCGGCGGCGGCGACAGGCGCAGGGTGTTGAAGGTCGCGTCGGACTCCTCGACCACGGGCGCGACGAGGTGGCTGTCGACGCGCTGAGAGCTCTCGCGGCCCCGGGGGATCGGCTTGGGCACGCTGTCGGCGAAGCTCAGCCCCGACTTGACCAGGTTGTCGTGGACCTCGACGAGCTTGGCGAGGGTGTCGTCGTCGAGCTTGCCGTCGAGCTCGCCCTTCTCGGCCTTGTCCGCGGCCCCGTCGACCCAGTCGAGCTTGAACTTGTAGACAGCCAGGCGGGTCTTGTGGGTGTAGGTCTCGCTGATCTCGCCGAAGAAGTAGCCGAGGTTCTGGAGCCGGGCGTGGACGCCGGTCAGGTGGGTCACCGGATCGAGGTGGCCGACCCGCATCTTCCGCTCGTAGCGGGTCTTGCGGGCCAGCACCGGGCCGCTGCCGTCGAGCGGCGCCGGCTCGTCCGGGGTCGTCACGGCCACCGCCGCGCGGGTGATGTCCAGGGGCAGATCGACGTGGATGATGCCGTCGCCGTCGGTCGTGCCCTCTTGCTGCTCAGCCTTGCCGCGCTTGGCCAGGACCAGCTCGTAGGCGTAGTTCTTCAGCGGCTCGTTGGCGCCGTCGAGCAGCCGCAGCCGCAGCCAGCGGCGCGGCTTGGGGATGACGTACTCGTGCTTGGCGCGGGTCCCCGCGGCGTCGGTCTTGGTGTCGAAGTCGGGGATGACGACGACGTCCCCGGGGTAGAGCACCCCCTCGCGCCGCGTCTCGAACAG
Source organism: Plesiocystis pacifica SIR-1 (assembly GCF_000170895.1). GTDB lineage: Bacteria > Myxococcota_A > Polyangia > Nannocystales > Nannocystaceae > Plesiocystis > Plesiocystis pacifica. The sequence continues at coordinate 5,752 of NZ_ABCS01000054.1, forward strand.
CTCCGCGTTGTCCGGGTGGTCGCGGACCACCTCCCACTTCGTGAACCCGTAGCGCCGAGCGATCTCGGGCAGGGTCTCCCCTTGCTTGACCTCGTGTTGTTTGGGCACGGGCGACCTCGGCGCGCATCATAGCCCAGCCGCGGCGATGCTCGCTCGCCAGTTTGGCAACGCAGCCCTGCGGCCTCGGCGGCCGTGCATTCCAAGCGAAGCGTCGCGCCCCCTCCCGGGCCCGCGCCCGCAGGCGGCGCACGCCGAGCCCGAACGCGCGCCGGATTCGAACACTGGGGTGATCGAAAATTCTCAAACTCGGATCGGATTCGAAGCACCGCCCCGAATTTCGAGCGCGCGCCCGTCCAGCGGGCTCCCAGGCTGCGGTGGTATCGTGGGAGCGAACTTGGACGCCGCGTTGCTTTGGTGGGCGTCTTCGAAGCGGGGACTTCTCCCTGGCTTTCACCCTGAAATTCGGAGTTGAGCATGCCGTCTTGGATCGTCCGTCAATCCCTCGCCCCTTGGGCCCTCCTCACGGTCGGCGTCGGCATCACGGCCGCCGCCTGCACGCCCACCGAGGGCGCGGGCAATGACGAGGCCGGGACCGCGCTGACCCTGACGACCGCGGGCAACTCCGACGACACGGGCATGGACACCGAGGACGGGGACGACGACGACGGGCCCGACACCCTCGACACGGACACCGACACGACCACCTCGGGCGGCGACGGCGAGACCTGCCTCGAGGGCGTGCCCACGCCGCCCAACTGCGGCGACGGCGTGCTGACCGACGACGAGGCCTGCGACGACGGCAATACCAACGACGGCGACGGCTGCTCCGGGGACTGCCTGTGCGTGGGCGCGGGCTGGCAGTGCCCGACCCCCGGGGAGCCCTGCGTGCAGTACCCCTTGTGCGGGGACGGGCTGGTCGTCCCGCCCGAGCCCTGCGACGACGGCAACGTCGAGCCCGGCGACGGCTGCTCCGAGAACTGCAAGATCGAGATCGGCTGGAAGTGCGAGGGCGAGCCGAGCATGTGCACCGAGACGACCTGCGGCGACGGCATCCAAGAGGGCGCCGAGGCCTGCGACGACGGCAACACCATGCCCTTCGACGGCTGCTCGTCGATCTGCCAGGCCGAGCCCAACTGCGACGAGAACGGCTGCACCTCCGAGTGCGGCGACGGGCTGATCATCGACGAGGAGTGCGACGACGGCAACAACACCGACGGCGACGGCTGCTCGGCCCAGTGCACCATCGAAGAGGGCTTCACCTGCGAAGAAGACGACGCCTGCGAGATGATCAACGGCGAGTGCGTGCTCCGGGTGCCCGCCGTGTTCCGCGACTTCCTCGCCGCCCACCCCGACTTCTCCGTGAGCTGCGACGGGCTCCAGCCCGGAGGCGTCCAGCCCATGCTCGACGGCCAGGGCAAGCCCGTGCCCACAGGCTCGCTGTGTCAGGCCGGGAGCCTGGGCCAGTGGTACACGGACTCGGCCGACAGCGCGACGATCGTCGGCGACATCGTGCTGTTCGACAACGGCCAGGGCGGCTACGTCAACCGCTGGGGCGAAAACGGCGAGCAGTGGACGGCCTTCGTCAACGCCCAGTGGGCCGCGAACACCCTCGCCGAGTGCGTGAACGATGGCTGCGTGCCCTGCCCCTGGGACCCCAACACGGGCTGCTGGGCCGACGAGGTCGCCTACGACGGCCAGCCCTTCTTCTTCCCCATCGACGGCCACCCCGACGCGCTCGCGGACACCCTGCACCCGGCCCGGGTCGGCCCGGCCTACGGCTACGACAGCTGGCCCTACGAGTCCGACATCATCCCGGGCGCGGGCAACCACAACTTCTTCTTCACCACCGAGGTCGTGTACTGGTTCCAGTACGACGCCGACGTGATCGCGCAGCTCGACTTCACCGGCGACGACGACGTGTGGGTGTTCGTCAACAACCGCCTCGCCGTCGACCTGGGCGGCGTGCACGTGCCCGAGAGCGGCTCGGTGACCATCAGCGCCGCCACGGCCGGGCAGTTCCAGCTCACCGACGGCGGCGTCTACCAGATCTCCGTGTTCCAGGCCGAGCGCAAGCTCGACGGCTCCTCCTTCCGCCTGACCCTCGACGGCTTCTCGAACACGCCCTCGAACTGCCTGGCGATCTGCGGCGACGGCATCGTCGGCCTGGGCGAGCAGTGCGACGACGGGGTCAACGACGGCGGCTACGGCGAGTGCGCCCCGGGCTGCGTGCTCGGGGAGTACTGCGGCGACGGCATCGTCCAGGAGCAGGAAGACTGCGACGACGGGAACTACAACAACGCCGACGACTGCCCGAACTCGTGCATCTACGTGCTCATCGAGTGAGCTCGAGCCCTGCGCCCTACCCCTGGTAAGTAAAGATGCAGCGCGTGATCGGCTGGATCACGTCGCGCGAGACGTAGAGGTAGTAGTCCTCACCCGGGACCAGGGCCGCCGGCGCGGCGCCCTCGGCCGGGAAGCGCTGGCTCGTCCCCGCCGGCACCTCGCCAAAGCTGACCGTGCCGCTGCCGATGGGATCGCCAGCCTCCGGGACGTCGACGCGCCACACCGTCCCCTCGGGCAAGTCGAGGTTGGGCGGCACGGTCGGGTTCTCGCTGCCCGCCTCGAGCACGTAGACGTAGCGGGCCAGGCCGCCGCCCCACTTGACCGTGCCGTCGGCGTCGACGCCCTCGCCCCCCTCGCAGGCCGTCGGCTCGTAGAGGCGCTGGGTGTGCAGCGGCCCCCCGGCGAACTGGCCCTCGAACTCGTCCTTGGTCCGCCCGCGGTGGGCCAGCTCGGCCTCGAAGAAGGCCAGCATGCGCTCGGGGTCCGTGCTCGGGATCCCGACCAGGTCGCGGTCGAAGCCGTTGTTGTCCTCGGCCGGGTAGGCCCCGAAGGCGCTCGAGTCGATCCACCCCGCCGCGAAGGCCAGGCCCGAGTCGTAGAAGGTGTCCGTCCAGTTGCCGAGGGCGTCGACGGTCCAGTTGCCGGGGCCGTCGGGGGCCACGTCGGAGTGGCAGCACACGCAGCCCGAGGCCTCGACCTGCTCCTTGACCCAGTCGAGCTCGGCGACGTAGGTGGGGTCCTCCATGCGCGGGTCCTCGGCGGGCTCGGCCGTGTTCGGCGGCGCGTAGTAGTAGGGCCGCTGGGTGTAGACCACCTCGCAGCTGGCGTAGTCCTCGAACTGCCGGCCCGGCTCCGTCGCGCCGCCGATCATCTGCCAGGTGCAGACTTGCCCGTCCGCGCTGGTCCCAGGGGCCTCGCCGGGCAGCGGGTCGACGCACTCGAGGGTCGGCTGGGTGAAGGTCGGGAAGGGGCCGCCGCCGCCGCCGTTGCCCGTGCCGTCGCAGATCGGCTCGGGCACCCACTCGCCCCCGCCGAAGGTCTCGCAGCCCACCGCCTGGACCTCGCAGCTGTCCGCGTCGAACCCGTAGATGACCGTCTTGACCTCCCCGGGCGTCCCGCCGTCGGTGACGCAGCGCCCGAGCACGTCCTGGGTCGAGCAGAACGCGTCGAGGGCCGACACGCCGTAGAGGGCCGCGCAGTCGTCGACCACCGCCTCGCCCGTCCACCCCGAGCCCGTGTACTCGCGGCACTCGGCCGACTGCGTGAACACGCTGACGTAGTCGCAGCTGCCCGCCGAGGACTCGGGCTCCGAGCCCGTCTCCCCGCTCTCCTCTCCTTCGCCACCGTCGTCGTCGAAGGAGTCGCCTTCGTCCCCGACCTCCTCCGTGCCGTCACCGCTCTCGCCGTCACCCGCGCCGTCGTCGGCGACACAACCCTGCGCCAAAAGCGCAGTCGGGAGGATGAGGGAGAGACGACGGAGTCGGCGCATGTCGGTGCTGGACATGAACCAAACATTGAACAAACTTTGTCAAACGCAAGCGCCTCGACTCAAAAAACCTCTAGCCGATCGAGCACTCACTTCGACATCGATACGGCGAAAGAGCCGTAATCTCCCCTCGAACATGGCGTGCACAACTGTTCTAACAGCCGAACGATCCATGAAAAAAAGCCTGACCGTGCCAAAAAATCACGGTCAGGCTTTGTTCAACAATCGCTCGAAAACGAGCTCAGTGGTGGCAGTAGGCGTCCTCGCCGAACACTTCCTCGCCTGGGCCGGCCACCGCCATGTTCGACGGAAGGTCGAGGGCGTCCTCCGGCTGACCGTCGGCGTCGATCTGCCACCACAGCGGGCTCGGGTCCCGGGGATGGTTGCCGACCTCGGCCATGGTCGCGGCGTCGAAGATGCGGCCGTTGACCACGGTGTAGGCCACGTCGTCGCTGACGCGGATGTCCGCGAGGGGGTCGCCAGCGATCACCGCGACGTCGGCGAGCTTGCCGACCTCGAGGGAGCCGAGGTCCGCGTCGAGGCCGACGTAGTAGGCCCCGTTGAGGGTCGAGGCGCGCAGGGCCTCGTGCGGGGTCATGCCGCCGAGCACGAAGCTCCACAGCTCCCAGTGCGCGGCCAGGCCCTCGCGCTGCCCGTGGGCGCCGAGGTTGACCTTCACGCCGACGTCGTTGAGCTCCTTGGCGATGGACGCCGCGCGGACGTGGTTCCAGTCGTCCTCGCCCACGTGCATGCGCCGGCGCGAGCGCGGGTCGACGTTTTGCCGGGGCACGAAGGCCATCAAGCGCGGGTGCGCCCACACGTCGTCGTGCTGATAGAAGTAGTTCTCGCCCCACACGCCGCCGTAGGCGACGACCAGCGTCGGCGTGTAGCCCACGTCGGTCCCGCCCCACAGCTGGCGGACGTCGTCGTAGATCGAGCCCACGGGGATGGCGTGCTCCACCCCGGTGTGCCCGTCGACGACCATCGTCATGTTGTGCATGAACAGCGAGCCGCCCTCGGGCACGACCATCATGTCCATCTCGCGGGCGGCCTGGAGCACCTTTTGACGCTGGTCTCGGCGGGGCTGGTTGTAGCTCTTGACCGAGATGGCGCCGATCGCCTTCATCCGGCCCATGTGCATGCGCGCGTCGTCGAGGGTCTCGATCTGGGCCCGGAACGAGCCCTCGGCCCCGTAGAGGATGGTGCCCGTGGAGTAGATGCGCGGGCCCACGGTCTCGCCGGCGTTGACCAGCTCGGCCGAAGAGAAGATCGACAGGCTGTCGTTGCTGGGGTCGTGGACCGTGGTCACGCCGAAGCTCAGCTCCGAGTAGTGCAGGTAATTTTGCTCGGGCTGCATGCCCCGGCTGGCCTGGGGGCCGTGGGCGTGGACGTCGACGAGGCCGGGGATGAGGGTGTGGCCGGAGACGTCGATGACCGTGGCGTCCCCGGGGACCTGGACCTGGTCCTTGGCGCCGATGGCCACGATCCGGTTGCCCTCGATGACCAGGGTGCCGGACTCGATGATCTCGTCGCCCTTCATGGTCACGAGCTTGCCGCCGACGAGGGCGAGCTTGCCCGTGGGCGCGTCCGTGGGCACGGAGAAGCCGACGTTGACCCGCTCGATCTTGGGCTCGGGCTCGTCGGCCTGCTTCTCCCCTTCTCCTTCAGCGGCTTCGGCTTCGGCCGGCTTCTCGGCCGTGGCCGAGCCGTCGAGGAAGTCGAACACGTCGTTGAGCGGCCGGGTCATCAGCTCGGGGCCGAGGATCCAGTGCAGCGCCTTGCCGTCGCCGGACCAGTGCACGAACCAGCCGGCCTGCTCGCTGACCTTGGCGCTCGGCAGCCCGCCGCCGTTGGGGCCCACGTCGACGGTGGTGCCCGTGGTCGGGAACGCGGCCACGTGCACGCGGAAGCCCTCGACGAAGGCGAGCCAGCGCCCGTCCGGGGACACGGCGAACTGCTCGGCGCGGGCGCTCTTGGCGTGCTCGCGGCGCTCTGAACCGTCGAGCGCCATGCTGACCAGCACGCGCGAATCGTCGGGGCCCCCGTCGATCAGGAACACCCGCTCGGAGTCCGCGCCAAAGTGCGGCTCGGAGCCGCCCCGGCTGACCCGGGTCTCGACGGGCTTGGCCGCCTCGGCGCCCCGCCGCCCGCGGCGGGCCGGCTTGCTGTCGAAGGGCACGGCGTAGATGCCGGTGTTCTCAGACCAGCGCGGCGACATCAGCCCGCCGCCGCGGGTCCGGCGGTAGACCACCGTCGAGTTGTCCGGGGCCATGACCGGCTCGACGTAGTGCCCCGGCGTGGGCGTGACCACCCTGCCCTCGGCCCCGCCCTCGATGGGGACGACGCGGACCGAGCCGAGCTGCTCGTCGTCCCAGCTGACGTAGGTGACGAAGCGGCCGTCCCGAGACAAGCTCGGGTAGTACTCCATGTGCTCGTCCTGAGTGGTCAGCCGCCGGACCTCGCCGCTTTGCATGTCGCGGACGTGGAGCTTGCCCAGGGCCTGGTAGACCACCTTCGATCCGTCGGGGCTCAGCTGCGGCCAGCGCAGCACCTTGACGTCGAAGCTCTCCGGCGCGACCTCGACGGCGTTGCGCCGGGCCTCGTAGACGGTCCGGGTGTGCTCGACGTGGAAGTCGATGATCGTCGCCTCCCCGCCCTCGCGCCCCACCTTGTGAATCTTGCCGCCCGACCAGAACACGATCGCCTCGCCGTCCGGGGTCCAGTCCATCTGCGGGTAGACCCCGTGGATGGCCCAGGTCTCCTGCATGTCGCGGTCGAGGGCGTCGTAGACCGGCCACTCCTTGCCCGACTCGAGCTCGCGCACGAACAGCACGGACTTCAGGCGGACGCGGCGGACGTAGGCGAGGTACTTGCCGTCGGGAGAGGGCGTGGGCCGGACCGCCCCGCCGGGGCCGCCGACGATCGACTCGAGCCTTCCTTCTTCCAGGTCGAGGCGCCGGATCGCGTAGATCTGGCCGTTGGGATCCTTGTTGTACTCGAACACCCCGCCGGGGGTCATGTCCTCGGAGAAGTAGAGGTAGCGCCCGTCCGGGGAGAACACCGGCTCCCCCGAGTCCTTTTGCTCGGTGCGCTTTTTGGTCAGCTGCACGCCCTTGCCCCCGCTGCGGTGGTAGAGCCACATCTCGCCCGAGCCGATGCTGCGCCGCGAGGTGAAGTGCTTGCGGCCCACGAGGTACTCGCCGTCGGGGCTCCAGGCCGGCGCGGTGATCAGCCGAAAACTCTCCGAGGTCACCGGGCGCGGCTCGTCGGAGCCGTCGGCCGGCATCACCCACAGGTTGTCGCCGCCGCCCCGGTCGCTGGTGAAGGCCAGCCACTGCCCGTCGGGGGAGAAGCGCGGTTGCATGTCCCAGGCCACGCCCTCGGTCAGCGCCTTGGCCTCCCCGCCGGCCATGGGCAAGCTATAGAGGTCTCCGAGCAGGTCGAAGACGATGGTCGCCCCGTCGGGGGACACGTCGAGGTTCATCCACGTGCCCGTGCTGGTGTCGAGGGTCACCTCCTTAGGCGTCCCGGGCGGGCTGTCGACCTTCCAGGTGCAGTCCTCGTCCGCCGACACGCTCGCGTCACCGTCGGCGCACCACTCGGGCGGCTCCATCCCGGCGTCGCGCACGGTGACCCCCGAAGGAGGGGCCCGCAGCTCCCCCGCGGGTGTGCTCGAGCCCGGCGTGCACGCGAGCGCGACCAGACCCAGGGCGCCGAGGAGAGCGAAGGGACGAGAGGGGGCGATCCGATCAGCCTTCATCGGGGGCACTCTCGCACAATCACTCCAGGAGAGCCGCCCGGGGCAGGGTCTGGCTGCTCGCTTTCGATCCCGGTCCACACCCTGGAATGGGGCCCATGACTGGCGCGTCATCGGCGCGTTGAAGCGGCGGTCACCGCGGACTCAAAGCGAACAAATTTGATAGGCGCGGGCTCACAAAGCTGCGCCCATTTTCGCGCCTAGAAGCTCGAAAATGATCGGGCCGATTGATCGAATTCACGCATTCCGGGCTCGAATCCAAACACTCCTGGTTCGATAGCGAACATATTGAGATCTCTCCACATCATTTTTGATCGAAAGCCAGTGATTTGAGCGAAAACGACCATATTATCTCCGCTTTTTTCTTGCACGCTTTCACGTAATGGGGCTTAACTGTTTTCAGCTCCTGATGACCCTGCGTGGCATTTGACCACCGCCCGCACCGAGCCCCCACCGACCTGAATTTTCGAGGCCCGCCATGTCCCCCAAGCGCCGCTTCTCCACCATCCTCCTCGCCGTCGTTCCCACCCTGGTCGCGACCACCGGCTGTGAACTCCTCGACGTCTTCACCGAGACCAGCGGCGTCGTCGACGTGTTCGCCACCAGCCACGGTAGCCCCGACGACGAGGGCAACGTCCCCGACCGCAACTCCAACCAGATCATCTTCGTCAACGACATGGGCTGGGAGGTCTTCATCGACGAGGCCGTGATCACCACCGAGGGCGTGAGCCTCGAGCGCTGCGACGGCGCCGACAACTTCGACGTCGAGCTGTACTGGGGCGCCCTCGCCGAGGACCTCAACGCGGCCCCCGACTTCGACGTCACCGGCCTCGGCGGCGTGCGCGTGGACTCCGGCGACTACTGCGAGCTGCTCGTGAGCTTCGGCCCGGGCGCCGAGGGCGAGGGCAGCACGGTCTACCTGGCCGGCTCGGCGGTCAACGGCGACACCCACGTCGACTTCGTGTGGCAGTCCAACATGGCCATCGAGGCCACCGTGGACATCAGCTCCGTCGAGGGCGGCGAGCCCTTCAACATCAGCTCCTCGGAGAACTTCTCCAAGAAGCTGACCATCACCAAGGACTACACGCGCTTCTTCTCGGGCGTGGACTTCAGCGCCGAGCTCAGCCAGGCCGAGATCGACGATCTCGTCATCGCCACCTTGGACAAGGACACCTTCGCCTTCCCTGGCACCGACGCGCCGATGATGCCCCCCAAGCCCTGAGTACGGTCCCCAGGCCGGCTCTGCGCCGATTTGGAAGAACCTCGCGCCTCACGCGCGAGGTTCTTCCAATTTCCGCCGCTTTGCCTTGCGCCCGGCTCCTGCCCCCCATACCCTCCGCCCGTGCCCAAGGACGACCATATCGAGTTTGACGGCGTCGTCACCGAGGTTTTGACCGGCGGTATGTTCCGGGTGAAGGTCGACGACGATCACCTGGTCATCGCCCACCTCGCAGGAAAGATGCGAAAGTTCCGCATCAAGGTCGTGCTCGGCGACCGTGTCAAAGTCGCCGTCTCCCCTTACGACCCCAACCGCGGACGCATCGTCTACCGCGTGCGCTGAGCGTCAGACGCTAGACTTCCCCCGTGGCGGACGATCGCAACGACTTCGATCTGCTCGAGGCCTGGCGAGGCGGGGACGAGCGCGCGGGGCGGGAGCTCTTCGCCCGTCACTTCGACGCCATCTACCGCTTCTTCCGCTCGAAGATCGAAGACGCCGCCGACGACCTGACCCAGCAGACCTTCCTCGGCTGCGTCAAAGGCAAGGATCGCTACCGCGGCGACGCGAGCTTCCGGACCTACCTCTACACCATCGCGCGCAACCGGCTGTACACGCACATCCGTGACCGCAACCGGCGCGACGCCGTGCTCGAGGTCGGCAACGAGTCCGTCGCCGACCTCGGCCTCGGCTCGCCGACCAAGCTGATCGCGGCCAAGGCCGAGCATCGGCTGCTGCTCGTCGCCATGCGCCACCTCTCCCTCGAGATGCAGATCGCCCTCGAGCTGCACTACTGGGAGGGCCTGAGCGTCCGCGAGATCGCGCTCGTGACCGAGACCCCCGAGGGCACGATCAAGCGTCGCTTGCAGCGGGCGCGGATGAAGCTCGACGAGCTCATCGTGCAGCTGGCCAACGACGACAAGCTCAGCGCGAGCACGACCGCCAACTTCGCCGAGTGGGCCCAGGGGCTGCGAGCCCAGCTGGGCAAGCCCGACGACGGTTGAGCCTGTCCCCAGGCGGGGCGGGCACCGGGGGCTTCCCTGCTCCCCCGCGCAGGCGAGCCGTGCGAGACTCCCCCGCGTGAACCCCTCGACCTCCCCCAAGCTCGAGGCCCTCGTCGGCGAGGTCCTGGACGAGCGCTACCGCCTCGACGCCCTGCTCGGCGCCGGCGGTATGGGTGCGGTCTATCGAGCCCACCACCTGGGCCTGAGCCGGGACGTGGCGGTCAAGGTGCTGCACCCCGACATCGGCGCGGACGCGGGCATCGCCAAGCGCTTCGACCGGGAGGCCCAGAGCGCGTCTCGCCTGTCCCACCCCAACTGCGTCCGCGTCGACGACTTCGGGACCACCAAGGCCGGCATCAAGTACCTGGTGATGGAGCTGCTCGTCGGCCGCGAGCTCGGCGAGGCCCTCGACGCGGGCGAGGCCTGGCCCCTCGACGCGGCCCTGGGCGTGATCGAGGACGTGCTCTCGGGCCTCGACCACGCCCACGCCCACGGCATCGTCCACCGCGACCTCAAGCCCGAGAACGTGTTCCTGGTCCGGCAGCTGCCCGGAGACGCGCCGACCATCACCAGCTCGTCTCGGGAGCGCGCCAAGCTGGTCGACTTTGGCATCGCCAAGCTGCTCGACAGCGAGGGCGCCGTCGAGGCCCTGACCCGCGCCGGCATGGTGTTCGGGACCCCGCGCTACATGAGCCCCGAGCAGGCCGCGGGCGGCAAGATCGACGAGCGCAGCGACCTCTACTCCGTCGGCGTGCTCGCCTTCCACCTGCTCACGGGCGCCCCGCCCTTCGACGCCGAGGAGGTCGGCGCCGTGCTGCGCATGCAGATCATGGCCGACCCCCCTCCCCTGCCCGAGTCGATCCCCGAGGCCGTCCGCGAATTCGTGGGCGCCCTGCTCCAAAAGTCCCGCCACGATCGCCCGGTCAGCGCCGAGCAGGCCCTGGCCAGCGTCCAGGCCCTGCGCGCGAGCAAGGGCGCGAGCGCCAGCATGGGCGCCGAGGTGCGCGTCGACGCGCCGGGGACCCGGGCGACGACGGAGCCGGGCGCGAGCCAGAGCGCGGCCCCGACAGGCGGCCTGTCCGACGGCATCCCCCGCCGGGTGACCACGGCCCGCGAGCTCCCGGCCAACCCCTCGGCGATGATCGGCCAGACCCTGGCCAAGCGCTACCGCCTCGACGCGGTCATCGGCGTGGGCGGCATGGGTGCGGTGCTCCAGGCCTTCGACACCCAGACCCAGACCACCGTCGCGGCCAAGATCCTCCACGCCGCGCTGAGCGGCGACCCAGACATCCACGCCCGCTTCCAGCGCGAGGCCGAGACCGCCGCCCGATTGTCCCACCCCAACATCGTCCCGGTCCTCGACTACGCCGTCACCGACGACACCCCTTACCTGATCATGCCCCTGTTGACGGGCTGCGAGCTGCGCGAGCTGATGGGCGCGCCCTTGCATGCCCAGCGCGTCCGCGAGCTGTTTCGCCAGCTCCTCGACGCCCTCGACTTCGCCCACGGCCAGGGCGTGATCCACCGCGACCTCAAGCCCGAGAACCTGTTCGTGACCCGGAGCGCGAACGGCCACGAGCGCCTCCAGCTCGTCGACTTTGGCCTGGTCAAGGTCACCGACGGCTCGTCCAAGGCGATCACCAGCTTCGGCCAGGTGTTCGGGACGCCGGCCTACATGAGCCCGGAGCAGGCCCGCGGCCAGGTCGTCGACGCGCGCACGGACCTCTACGCCGCCGGGGTCATCCTCTACGAGCTGCTCACCGGCGAGCCGCCCTTTCGGGCCATCGACCCCGTCGCCCTGGTCCGCATGCACCTCGACAGCCCGGCGCCGCCCTTGCCGGCGGGCGTGCCCGCGGACCTCGAGTCGCTGTGCATGGCGCTGCTGGCCAAGGATCCGGACCAGCGGGTGGCCAGCGCCGACGCGGCCCAGCGCCGCCTCGGCGACGGCGTGCGGCGGGGCGGCACGATGCAGCTGCCCACGGCCACGCCGACGGCGGCCCACACCGTGCCTCCGGTCCAGGGCCCGAATCAAGCCCAGCCCCGGCCCGCCTCCGCCTCGCCCTCGCTCCCCCCTGCGCTCATCTACGGCGGCGCCGGGGGCCTGTTCGTGCTCCTGCTCCTCGTGGTGCTCGCGGCCTGGCCCGACGGCGACGAGGGCAAGGACAGCGACGACGCGACGGCCCAGGCCGACGTCGCAGACGCGAAGCCCGACGCCCGAGAGCCCCTGACCAAGGAGAGCCTGGCCAAGGCCGCCGGCTTTGGTCCGCGACCCTCCGAAGACACCTACATCGCCATCGATCGGGCGATCACCGGCAAGCGCCGCGACGAGGCCATCGACCTCATCCGCCAGGCCAAGGACGAGTTCCCCGAGGACGCCGGCTTGCTGTGGCGCGAGGGTCGGGCCCTGGCCACGGGCGACCAGACCGATCGCATCAGCGCGCTGCACCGCTACGCCGAGGCCGTCGCCGCCGACGACAGCCTCGGCGATGACACGCAGTTCCAGGCGGAGCTGCTCACCTTGCTGCGCGACCCCAAGCTGCGCGAGATCGCCATCGACACCGCCGTGCGTGAGCTCGGTCGCCACGGCCGGCCCTTCCTCATCGAGCTCCTCGGCGACCCCAAGGTCAAGCTCGGCCACGGGGAGCGCCACCGCATCCTCGACGCCCTCGCCGAGCACCCCGCGGACTTCGAAAAGGTCGATCACGCGCGCCAGCGCGGCCTCGACCTGCTCCAGGCCAAGGACTCGTCCACGCCCTGCTCCGACTTCTCGGATGCGCTCGTTGCGATCGCCCGGGCCCACGAGCGCGGCGACGTCGCGGTGCTCTTCGACAGCAAGCTGCGCGTGCCCAAAAAGCCGGGCAAGGGCGAGTCTGCGGGCGACTGCGCCGAGCTCAGCGTGGCGCTCGAGACCACCCGCGGGGTCCTGGCCACGACCTACCCCGACGCCGCCGCCGAGCTGCATTAGCTTTGCCCCCGCAGGCGGCTCGAACCGGGGGCGCTTCGTCGCCGTCCGCTCCTCCGCTTTGGTCGTGGGGCAATGGGGTTCGTGCCTGGGAGGGGGCATGTGGTCGCCCCGGGGCGGGGCGTTGGCTACTTTGCCCCCGCGGGCGGGCAATGCGGGCGGACGGATGGTAGCATCCGCGCGCTCTTCAACGACGCTCAACATCGAGCCCATCGAGCCAGGAATCCCCATGAAAGTCGCCGTTCTCGGAGCCGCGGGTGGCATCGGCCAGCCCCTCTCTCTCCTCCTGAAGCACTCCCCCCTCGTCAGCCACCTCGCGTGCTACGACATCGCCCCCTTCACGCCTGGCGTGGCTGCGGACCTCAGCCACATCAACACCCCGGCGAAGGTGACCGGCCACGTCGGCGCGGAGCAGCTGGACGAGGCCGTCAAGGACGCCAACCTCGTCGTGATCCCGGCCGGGATGCCCCGCAAGCCCGGGATGACCCGCGATGACCTGTTCAACGTGAACGCCGGCATCACGATGACCCTCATCGACGCCTGCGCGCGCAACTGCCCCGAGGCCGCGCTGGCGATCATCACCAACCCGGTCAACGCCACGGTCCCGATCGCGGCGGGCGTGCTCGAGAAGCACGGCGTCTACAACCCCGCCAAGCTGTTCGGCGTCTCGACCCTCGACATCGTGCGCGCCAACACCTTCGTCGCCGAGCTCAAGGGCCTCGACGTCGCCGAGGTCAACGTCCCGGTCATCGGTGGCCACAGCGGCGTGACCATCCTGCCCCTGCTCTCGCAGGTCAGCCCCACCTGCTCGTTCACCGACGAGGAAGTGGCGGCCCTCACCACGCGCATCCAGAGCGCGGGCACCGAGGTCGTCGAGGCCAAGGCCGGCGCTGGCTCGGCGACGCTGTCGACGGCCTTCGCCGCGGCCCGCTTCGGCGTCTCCGTGCTCGAGGCCCTCAACGGCAAGCAGGGCGTGGTCGAGTGCGCCTACGTCCAGTCCGACGTGGCCGAGACCGCGTTCTTCGCCACGCCCCTCGAGCTCGGCACCGGCGGCGTCGCCAAGAACCTGGGCATGGGCGAGCTCTCCGACTTCGAGAAGCAAAAGCTCGAAGAGGTCTTGCCCGCGCTGAAGGCCAACATCGAGAAGGGCCGAGCCTTCGTCGCCTCGAAGGCCTAGCTCTCACGCGCTGGCCGAGCTGTTCGGCCGCCGACGCCCGGTACACCCCAGCGCCCGCGCTGCAGGTCGACCGGGCGTCGCGCGTCAACACAGGCGCTGCAGCAGCGCGACGTCGACCCAGGCGCCGTCGCGCCAGCCGATCTGGCGCTGGATCCCGACGAGCTCGAAGCCCAGGCTCGAGTAGAGCGCCATGGACGGCTCGTTGTCGACGAAGATCCGAGCGACGAGGTGGTGGGCGCCGCTCGCCTCGGCCTCGGCGATGAGCGCCGCGGTCACGAGGCGCCCGAGGCCGCGGCGGCGGTGGGCCTGGGCGACGAAGGTCGAGAGCTCGCGGGTCCGGGCGTAGCCGCGCTTGGGCGACCACGGCTTCGCGCGGCCCCACGCGGCGACGGTCGTGCCCTCGCGCTCGGCGACCACGACGTGCACCTTCGGATCGGCGAGCTCGGCGGCGAAGTGCGACGCGAGCGGGGCTTCGGTGTCGAGGGTCGAGCCGCCCGCGTCGACGGACTCGGCGTAGATGGCCGCGATGGCCTCTGCGTCGGCCTGCGTGGCCTCGCGTACTCGGGCAGCGCTCACGGATGCATCCTAGCGCCACCATTGGACCCAGCTCCCTTTGAACCATCAGCGGCCTCCCCGGGACGGGCACCGCGATGCTTGCCTTGCTGTGGACCCTCTCCCTCGCGCTGTGGGGCGGCGCGGCTGGACTTCAGGATGACCCAGAGTCCGTCCCAGCCCCGCCTCCGGCCCTGAGCGAGGGCGTGGACCCGCAGGCGCGCTTCGAGCCCCCCGCGCTCGAGCCGGTGCCGCTGCCCGACATCGTGCCCGAGGAGCCGGCGGGCGCGGTCGCCAGCCCGGCGATCGAGCCCTTCGGCCCGGGCACCATCGCGGACGCCCCGGGCCCGACCCAAGACCGTCCCTCGAAGCTCCGAAAGGATCAACGCATGGGCTTGGGCGCGGCGGCCATGGGCACCGTCGGCCTGGCGGCGCAGTGGGGCGCGCTCGGGGGCACGGGCGCGCTCTCGGCCGACCGACCCCGGCGCGGCGACCCCAATCCCGGGATGGTCATCGGCCTGGCCCTCGGCGGCGTCCTGACCCTCGACGCCGTGATGTTCTCGGGCTTCGCCGCCAAGGAGCGGGGCAAGTACGACCGTGGCATCTTCGACGAGGCGACCCGCCGACGCCGGGCCCGGACCGCGAAGGCCAGCGGCGGCGCGCTGATGGGCCTGGGCGCGGCGACCATGCTCGGCACGGGGCTGGCCTGGCCGACCCTGCGCGAGGCCTGCCCCGCCGGCATCGGCTGCAACGTCGCGGGCCTCCACGCCGGCGGCCTGCTCCTCGGCGGCGGCGTGGCCCTGCTCAGCTACGGCAACAACCTGTCCCCCGATCGCCGCCGCCCTCGCCTGAGCGCGACCGAGCGCAAGGCCCGGACGCCGATCTACGTCGGGGCCGGGCTGGTCACCTACGGCTACGTCATGGCGGCCTTCACTGGCCTCATCCCGGCCCAGAGCGACCCCGACGACGCCCGGTTGCGACGCATCCGCGACCGCATGCTGATCCCCATCGTCGGCCCGTGGATCGTCGCCGCCGGCCCGGACGCGCCGCTGTTCTTCGCCATGTTCACCGGCGGCATCGGGGCCCTGCAGATCGGCGGGAGCATTGCCATGCTGGCCGGCGGGATCCGCCTGGGCGTCCAACGCAAGCGCCGCTCGCAGACCGAGATCGCGGTGCTCCCGAGCGCCAACGGCGTGTCCGTGGTCGGACGCTTCTAGCGAGCCCCTAGAACGAAAATTGCAGTCCGTAGAGGCCGAGCAGCGAGACGTTGGGGAAGGAGCGCACGATCGGCGTGTTGTTGTTGAGGCCGATGGCGATCTGAGTCCGCTCCCGAAACACCGCGCGGCCCTGGACGACCAGCGAGATCCACCGTCGGATCGCAAAGCGGGCCTCGGCCGAGGGCGAGAGCACGAAGGCGAAGCGGTCGGTCTGGGCGACGTCGGTGTTGTTGATGGGCCACGACCCGCCCACGCCGAAGCTGGCCGCCAGGGACAGGGGCGAGATGACGTCCACGACCACGCCGGCCTCGAACAACAGGCGCGCCCACGGGAGCTTGGTGGTGACCCGACGCTCCTCGTCGAGGAGCGAGCCCGGACCATAAAAGCCCCACTGGCCGATCGAGCCGCCGATTCGGGCCTCGTAGGCGACCCGAGACCAGCGCGGGTTCCGAGGCCGAAAGTTCGCCCCGAGGGTGGCCAGCGCCGTGAAGTAGGTGGGATCGCGGACCTTGTCGTCCACCCCGCCGTAGGCGATGGCAGGCCCTCCGCCCTGGACCAGCGTGAGGTTGAAGGTCAGCAGCCGCGCGGTCTGGTGGACGTCGCCGGGCTCGGCCTTGCCGTCGACCACGGTCGCCGCGCTCTCTTTGTAGCGGCGGTCGCCGATCAGCGTGTAGCGCAGGGGGTCGCAGGTCGCCCCCGGGGCGAGGATGCGCAGGCGCTCGGGCTTGCCGTCCTCGCCCGCGCTGCGGCTGGCCTCTTGCAGCGAGTAGCGGCGCATGCCGCCGCCGGGCTCGAGGAACTCGACGTGGGAGATGCGGCTGCCGGGGATGTCCGTGGCCCACTCGCTGACGTCCACGTCGAGGTAAATCTCCTCGCGGTCGACGTAGGACGAGAGGGTCTGACCCGCGCGCTGGAGGATGTCGGTCCAGCGCTGGTCCGGGTCGTGGCGCTCGAAGGTCACCGCGAGCGGCGGGGTGAGCTGGACCCACTCGTCGCCGTCGGAGCCCTCGCCGGGGCACAGGTACTGGCAGTTGCCGTCGTCCAGCGCCGTCGCCGAGCAGCTCAGGCCGCCCTCGATGGTCACGTCGGGGCAGGTCCCCGAGGGCCACACGCACGCGGGCGGGCTCCACAAAAAAGCCACCCGGTGCGGCTCGAGCACGAGCTTGCCCTGGGGCCAGGCCGAGTCCCAGTCGGCGGCGAAGCGCGTGGCCGTGGGCCGCTCGTCTTCTGTGGGGCGGGAGCTCGATCTCGAGGCGCCCCGAGCCCAGCTCGCCCACGCCGCTCGAGCTCCACGCCCGGGGCAGGTGCACGCGCATGCGCCCGTTGCCGCGCAGCGGCCCGACGCAGGTCTTGGGATCCAAGCTGGCCTCGCCCGCGCGCAGCACCAGGCGCTCGCGGTCCGACTCGCGCAGGCGCATGCCGGGGAGCTCGACCTCCACGGGGTGGCAGCGCGGCGCGATGGGCAAGGTGACGAGCTCGCCCTGGTCGCTGTTGGTCGCCCGGAACGAGCGGCCGTGGGCGGCGTAGTGGCCCCCGAGGCTGCGCGCCGTGACCACGATGCGCGACAGCTCGGCCTGGACGCCCACGGTGACCACGCCGCCCGTGAGCTTGAGCGACTCGAACAGCGGCGGCGAGCCCTCGAGGTGCTCGAGCATGAGCACGAGGACCCGCGGGTCTCGGAGGTTGTCGCTGGCCAGGCTGTCCGTGGCGCAGGCGACCCACAGGTCGTCCGCGGCCGCGCCGGCGAGGAGCTCGACCCGCGGGAGGCACTCGCCCCCGGCCTCGCAGACCTGGTCGCTGGCGTCGCCGCCCCAGGTCTTGGGGTCGAGGACCAAGGTCTGTCCGCCTGCGCCCTCGCCCTCGCCCTCGCCCTCGCTGGGCAACAGGATGTCGCTGAGGCGCTCGCGCGTCCGCGGGCCTTGGCCCTGGGAGACCACGCACAGGTGCGTGGGCACCTCGCCCACCTCCGGGCGCAGGTCGACGGTCACGACCCCGTAGGGCCGCGCGGCCTGGGCGAGGCTGGGCAGCGCGAAGGCGACGAGGAGGAAGGCGAGCAGGCAGCCCACGCGAGCGAGCGGGCTCGGGCCCAGGGGGTGGCGAGGTCGCGCGGTCATGAACAGTCCTCCGCGGGCGCGGGGCCGCACAGCGAGAAGCCAGCGCAGTTGCGCTGGGAGAAGTTGCGGGTTCGGCTGCGCCGCCGCTCGACCCGACACACGAAGCACTCGCTGCCCTTGCTCAGGTGCCCGCGGCGGCGGCCTCGGGTCAGCAGGGTGTAGCTGTCCTCGTGGAGGTGGCACCAGCCGTCGATCTTGACCGGGGGCGCGCCCACGCCCGGATCTGGCCCTGGCCCCGGCCCGGCGTCCGTGACTGGCTCGCCCTCGTCGGCAGCTCCGGTCTCGCTTCCAGTCTCGGAGGCCGCTCCCGTCTCGCCGCCGGTCTCACCGTCCGTGTCCCCGGACGCCTCCGTGCTGGTCTCGGCGACGGCCGCGGCCGCGCCGGTCTCCTGCGCGACGACGTCGCCCCCGGCCTCCAGCTCGGCATCACCATCGACTTCGACCTCGGCTCGTGACTCGAGCTTCGACTCCGAGCTCGCCGACGCCGCGTTGGCCGGGCCCGCGGGCCCCCCGGAGAGCATGCCGAGCTCGAGGGCCACGAGCGTCCCCGCGAGCGCGACCACGGCCGCCCCCGCCACGAGCCAGCTCCACGGAAAGCCGCTCGCCGGCGGCACCACGATGCTCGACCCGGACACGCTCACCGTGGCCGCCGACGCCCCGGGCACGGACACCCCGGCGGGATCGCGGAGCAGGGCCTCGAGCTCGGTGAGCAGCTCGGTGAGCTCGGGGTAGCGCGCGCTGGGATCGGCCGCCAGGCCCCGCGCGACGATGCGCCACAGCTGCGCGGGGACCTCCGATCCGCGGGCCTTCGGCTCGACCAGTCGACCCGCCCGGACGGCCTCGACGTGGGCGGCCATGGTGTCCTCGCCGAAGGGCCGCGCGCGGTAGATCCCCTCGTAGAGCGAGGCACAAAAGGCGAACTGATCGCTCGCCGGGCCTGCCCGACCGCCGGCGTAGAGCTCCGGAGCCATGTACAGCGGCGTGCCGATGAGCGCTCCGGTCTCGGTCAGCTGACCGGTGAGCGCCGAGGTCGGGAGGTAGGTCGGCATGCTGCCGAGCTCGTCGACGCCCTCTCCCGTGGCGAGGGCCTCCTCTGGCAAGCTCGCCCCGTCCCCATCGGTCTCCAGGCTCGTGTCGGCGCCCCCTGCCATGGCGACTGGCGACCGCGCCCGCGCGAGGCCAAAGTCGAGCACCCGGACCCGGCCGTCGTGGCCGACGAGCACGTTCTCGGGCTTGAAGTCGCGGTGCACCAGGCCGACGGCGTGGGCCGCCTCGAGGCCCCGGCCCGCGGCCAAAAAGACCTCCAGCACCCGCCGCCAGTCCCTCGGGTCGACGCCTTGAAGCCACTTGCGCAGGTCCGGCCCCGCGACGAGCTCCATGGCCACGAACACCTGCTGGTCCTCGACGCCGACGTCGTAGACGGTGATGACGTTGGGGTGGGAGAGCTTGGCGAGGGAGCGGGCCTCTCGCTGCATGCGCGCCCGGGCCCGATCGTCGTCCGCGGCGTCCGCGTGGAGCAGCTTGACGGCCACGGGCCGATCGAGGTCGGGATCGTGGGCGCGGTAGACCACGCCCATGCCGCCCGCGCCGAGGCGAGACTCCACCCGGTAGCGACCCACGAGGATGGGCTCGGCCTCCTCGGGCTCCGAAGCAAACAGCGCCGCCGCAATTCCCGCTCGGGCTCGCTTGGCTTCGACGTCTTCGTACTCCGGCGCAGCGTCGCGCAACGGATCTCCGGCTTCCTCGCTCATGCCTCCGCGGGGATGGTACCCGCTTTGAGGCCAGCGCAGCCATGGGGCCAAAGGGCGGCGAGTCGCCTTGCATCATGGGGAGGGCGGCTCAATCGAAGACGGGGCCCTCGGAGGTGCACCGGCCCGCCCCCGGGATCGTCTCCGACCCCGCCACGCACCACGCATGGCGGGCCCAGCCGACCCGGCCCCAGCGCGCGCGACGGGCCTCCTGAGCGGCCAGGCAAGCCGCCGCCTCGGCCTCCCCGGCCGGCTCCCGTGCGAGCGCGAGCAACCCCCGAATGTGCTCGCAGGTCCGCGCGGGCGAGGGCGCGGCGAGCACGAAGATCAGCGCCCCGACGCCCGCGAGCGCGGCCAGGGCTCCCCCGACCCCGAGCGCCACGAGGCCCCTTCGCCGTCCGCTCGGGCTCACCCGCGCGTTCTACCATCCCCACACTTTTCCGGGCATCGGGCCCCGCCAGCGTCTATGGTCTCGCCGTGATCGAGCGCGCGGGCGAGTTGGCGGCTCTGGGCACGGCGAGCTGCTGGGTCATCACGGCCCTGTCCTTCGAGGCCTCGGGCAAGCGCATCGGCTCCCTCAGCCTCAACCTCGTGCGCCTGACCCTGGCGATGGTGCCCCTGGCCGTGTGGGGCTGGTTCACCCGCGGGGCCGCCCTGCCCCTCGACGCCGATCTGCACACCTGGCTGTGGCTGGGCCTGTCCTCCCTGGTCGGCTTCGTGTTTGGCGACCTGTGCCTGTTTCGCGCCTTCGTCTACCTGGGCCCGCGGCTGACCACGCTGGTCATGGCCTCCGTGCCGGTGTGGGCGGCCCTGTTTGGCCTGGTGTTCCTCGGCGAGACCCTCGAGACCCGGGAGGTGCTCGGCATGGCGGCGACCGTGGGCGGCATCGCGTGGGCCGTGGCCAAGCGCGAGCGCCCGGCCGAGCCCGCTGCGGAAGACGAGAGCGAGGACGAAAACGAGAACGAGAGCGAGGGTGACGGGCCGCCCGCGCTCCCCGGCGGGCTCTTGGGCGTGCTCACCGGCGGCCTCGCCATGGCCCTCGCGGGCTCCCTGGGCCAGGCCGGCGGCCTCGTGCTCAGCAAGTACGGCATGGCCGACTACGACGCCTTCGCGGCCACCCAGATCCGGGTCATCGTCGCCGTGGCCGGCTTCGCCGTGGTCGTGACCGCGTCGAGCTGGTGGCCCAAGGTCCGCGTCGCCCTGCGCGACAAGCCGGCCATGGGCTTCGCCGCGATCGGGGCCATCTTCGGCCCCTTCCTGGGCGTCGGGCTGTCGCTCATCGCCGTCAAGCTGGCGCCCACCGGGGTCGCGGCCAGCCTCATGGCCCTGACCCCGATCCTGATGCTGCCGATCTCCTGGCTGCGCGGCGAGAAAATCGGCCTGGCCGGGCTACTGGGCGCGCTCATCGCCGTCGGCGGCGTCGCCCTGCTCCTGCTCTAGACCTCCTCGATCGCGTCGGCGAACTTGGCGATCACGTCGGGCCTCCGCGCGCCACGGCAAACCACCACGGGCCGGCCGACGACTTCGAGAACCCCGAGGGCGAGCTCGGCTACACCTGCCGCTTCACCGACCCCTACGGGCTGCCGCCGGAGACCAGCTACAGCATGTCGCACAACCTCGACGCCATGATCGCGCCGGAGCGGGTGGTCGATCGCTTCACCCACGCCGTGCCCCCGTTCACCGTCGACGCCCTCCGGACGCGCCCGAGCATCCTCGCGGCCAACGGCCACAACCGGACCTCCCACCCGGGGCCGACCTCAGCGACGCCACGCACGAGGGGGCGGTGCGCTCGGCGGTGGGCGTGTCGACTGCCCTCGGGACCGCTCGATCGAGCGAGGATTTACAGTCCGTTCACGCCCAGCCCTCCCCAATTGGGGGTACGCGGGCGCGCCTCGCCATCGATGGCGATATGGTCGGTCCGTGCGACCCCCTAGCTCGACGCCGCTCCTCGCTACCTGTGCGCTGTTGACCGTGGCCGCGGGGGGCTGCAAGAGCGAGGGCCCGGCCTCGGACACCAAGCCGGCCGCGGCCGCCGAAGCGAAGGCCGAGGCCCCCGAAGCCCCCGAAGCGTCTCCGAGTGAGGCCGCACCGAGCGAGGAGGAGGGCCCCAAGGTCCAGCTCGCGTTCAGCCGCGTCGGCCCCGAGCAACAGGCCGCCCTCGCCGAGCGCACCGGCGACGCCAAGCTGGCCGAGGCCGCCCTGCTCCTCGCGGTGCGCTACGAGGTCCCCGAGGGCTGGCACATCTACTGGCAAAACCCGGGCGAGACCGGCCTGCGCACCCAGATCAAAGCCCAGGTCGCAGACGGCAGCGGCGAGGCGGGCGAGACCCTCTACCCCGCCCCCGACGCCCTCGTGGGCCCTGGCGGACAGGTCAGCTACGGCTGGCACGAGGACGCCGTGCTGTTCGTGCCCGTGTTCGGCGAGACCCCCAGCGTCGACATCGACAGCCGCTGGCTGGTGTGCCGCGAGAGCTGCATCCGCGAGAAAAAGAAAGCCAGCCTGAGCCTCCCCGAGCTCGCCCAGGCCGAGGCCGCCGATCCCCTGCTCGCGGACATGCTGTCGCGAGTCCCCGAGCCCGCGGCTGAGCGCGTGACCGGGACCTGGCGAGCCGAGGCGGGCAAGGACAGCGCCCTGGTCCTCCAGGCCGAAGCTGGCGCCGTCGAGGCCTTCTTCCCCTTCGCCTCCGACGCCGCGCTGTTCGTGGCCAGCGAGGCCGAGGCTGGCGACGGCCTCGCCGTGCGCTACCGCTTCCAGGGCGCGCGCGAAACGTTCCCCGAGGGTCAGGGCGTCGTCCGCTGGAAGGACGGCGAGACCACGCGCTGGCTGACCCTCGCTCTCCCCTGGCCCGAGGCCTGAGCTCGGAGCCGAGCACCCCCTCAACCACACACCGCGAACGGACACCATGAAGCTCATCCACACCCTCCCCTGCCTGGCCCTCGCCCTGACCTTCGCCTGCTCGCAGCAAGCCGAAGAGCCCGCCAAGGAGCCCGCCGCCGACGCGGCCGAGGCCGAGCCCGCCGACGCCAAACCCGAAGCCGACGCCAAGCCCGAAGCCAAGGCCGGCGAGGCGCCCGAGGGTTACGAAGCCTACCTCGCCAACGCGCTCGGAGACCTGGGCGCGGGCAAGGCCGTGGCCATGGCCGAGAGCCAGCCCTACGGCTGCAGCGTCAAGTATGCCGACGCGGGCGGCGAGGCCTCGGCCAAGGTCGGCGAGCCGGCCCCCGCCTTCACCCTCAAGGACACCGCTGGCGCCGACGTCTCGCTCGCCGACTTCAAGGGCAAGACCGTCATCATCGAGTGGTTCAACCCCGACTGCCCCTTCGTGGTCTACGCCCACGGCGACGGCCCGCTCAACGACATGGCCAAGAAGACCGTCGACGCCGGCGGGGGTGAGGTCGTGTGGATCGCCATCAACTCCGGCGCCACCGGCAAGCAGGGCCACGGCGCCGAGCGCAACGAGCAGGCCCGCAAGGACTGGAAGCTCGACCACGCCGTGCTGCTCGACGAGGACGGCGCGGTCGGCCACATGTACGGGGCCAAGACCACGCCGCAGATGTACGTGGTCAACCCCGAGGGCGTGCTGGTCTACGCCGGCGGCCTCGACAACGCCCCCATGGGCGAAGTCCGCAGCTAGCACGGCGTAGGAGCGGAGCGACGAAGCGCCCCCGGCCTGGGACCGTGGGGCGTCGTCCAACTTCATCCCGCTGACAGCATCCCGCCTGACAGCATCCCCGCCTGACAGCATCCCCGCCTGACAGCATCCCCGCCTGACGGCACCCCCACCAAACAGCAGACTTCGACGACGCCAACTACCGCTCGGCTCCCCGCCTGACAGCGCCCCCGCCTGCGGGGGCGACCACACGCCCTCTCCAAGGCACGAGCCCCATTGCCCCACGACCAAAGCGGAGGAGCGGAGCGACGAAGCGCCCCCGGTCCCAGCCGCCTGCGGGGGCCTAACTGAGCGACGAAGCGCCCCCGGTCCCAGCCGCCTGCGGGGACCTAACTGAGCGACGAAGCGCCCCCGGTCCCAGCCGCCTGCGGGGGCCTAACTGAGCGACGAAGCGCCCCCGGCCCCAGCCGCCCGCGGGGGCCTAGCTCAGCCGCTCCATGCAGTACTTGAGCCCGTCCCGCAGCGTCGCGCAGGTCCGGACCTCCTCGAGGTTGGTCTCGAGGGTCACCAGGGTCTGGGCGACGGCGGGCTGAATCCCGGTCACGATGCACTGGGTCCCGAGCATCGCCGTCGCGCGGACGACCCGGAGCAGGTGGTCCGCCGTCGCGGTGTCGATGGTGTCCACGCCGGTCACGTCGATGAGCGCGAAGCGGGTCGACGAGGCCTGAATCGCTTCGAGCAGCCGCTCCATCAGGGCCTGGGCCCGCGTCGTGGTCAGCGATCCGAGCAGCGGAAGCGCGAGCACCCCGTCCCAGATCTGCAAAAGCGGAACCGAGAGCACGTCGAGGTCGCGCTGCTGCTGCTCGATGAGCTCCCTGGCCTGGTTTTGCGCTGCCGTGCGCACCTCGTTCTCGTAGCGCAACTTCTCGAGGGCCACGGCCAGGTCGGCCCGGGTCGCGTGGTCCGAGCCCAGCAATGCCTCCAGGGACTGCTCGATGGTCGTGTCCGAGGGCTCGACCACGAACTCGTCGTAGGGCTCGCCCTTGGCCTGGAACTTGGTCTGCTCCGCCCAACAATTGACCTCGAACAGCTTCGCGCACAGGCCCGAGAGCTTGCCCGCCAGCATGCTCGACCCCCAGCACAGCCCGAGGGCGCGCTGGTAGAGGGGCTCCCAGCCGTTGGTCACCCGGAACACCGCGCGCGGGGTCTCTCGATCGAGCGACACGACCTCCCAGCGTCCCCAGCCGCACGGCCACGCGACCCCGGAGAGCACCGCGAAGCCCTCCTCGAAGGTCGGCGACTGCGAGATCAGGGCCCAGTCCCCCTCGACGCTGTCCCGCCCGCCGCCTTGCATGGCGAGGTTGAAGCGCTCGGTCCCGACCATCCGCTGCATGCCTTGCATGAGCCCCGCGAGCGAGCTCTCGATCCAGATCGTCAAGGATGTACTGCCGCTGACTCGCAACAAGCCTTCGCCGAGATCCCAATCGAACTCGTGACCATGGACCTCGTGGGTAACTCGATTCGCCGCCTTCACCATCGACCCCTCGAGCCTAGCAAGCTACGCGGCCGCTCGCACTCGAAGGGCCTGTCGCAACCACCGCAACAATGACGATTCAACCCGCGCGTTCTTGCCGACGACCGAGCATGTCCAGACCCCAGGCACGGGCTTCGTCGAGGGTCTCGAAGGTCGAGACGTTGAACTCTGGATCGACCCAGTGCAGCGCGTCCATGGCGGCGTGAATCAGCGGGTTGGTCAGGACCATCGCGTCGCCCACGCGGACCCGATCGAGCAAGGGGCGCAGGCGAACGGTTTCTCGCAGAATCTGGCGACGGACGTAGCCTCGGGGCCGCTCCGCATCGAGCGCAACGGTGATGATGACGACCGATCGGCCCTCGGCCTCGAGCTCGTGGATCACGCGCTCTTGGAGCGCGAAGAAGTCCCTGACCAGCGGCGCCGTGGCTTCCCCCGTCCAGTGCACCAAGAGCAGCGGCAATTCGCGCGTGTCCATGACCACGCGGTGCTCGCCGTCTTCGACGGTGTAGAGCGAGTCCACGACGCAGGCATGGCACAACCTGCGCGCCTTGTCACCCCTCCGCGGAACACGCAGGTGACGCAGCCGTCGTTCATTTCGACAGTTCGCTTTCGCCCTGCCGACACGCCGCTCCAACTCCGCGCATAGCCATCATTGGGTGCCGTCATTCACCCCAATGACAGATCACCACACTGCCACCTTCGATGCGCAAACTCCGACGGCATCGACGCAGGCATTGCGGCACCTTCAGGGCCGCAGGAACTCGCCGCAAAAGCGCTCGGTCGCCGGGTCCGCAGGCAGGTAGGTCTCGATCACCAGCTCGTCGAGGGCCACGTTGCGCGACTCGCTAAAGCGCGTGAGCAGCATGGTGAAGGCCAGCTCGAGCCCCCCGGGCAGGGCGAGGCGGAGCAGCTGCACGGGCTCGCCGTCGGCCGAAAAGTCCGGCTCGCGCCAGTTCGCCGGCACGCCGGGGTAGGCCTGCATGGCCGCGATCAAGCTGCGCATCTCGGCGTCGCCGGTCAGCAGGGCGCGCTCGTGCAGGCGCGTCAGCATGACCCGGGCGAGGGCCTCCCAGTCGCGCACGAAGGGCCGGGCGAGCTTGGGATCGAAGAGCGCGTGGAGCATGTTGGGCGGGTCTTGGGTCGGCTCGGCGAAGACCACGGCGAACAGGGCCAGGGCCGCGGCGTTGGCCTGCAGCACGTTGTAGCAGCGGTCCATGACGACGACGGGGCAAGGCTCGAAGCGCCGCAGCATGTCGTCGAGGACGGCCTGGATCGCCGCCGGCACCTCGCGGGGCTCGGCGAAGGCCGGGGCGAAGCCGGCGGCCGCCAGCAAGGTGTTGCGCTCGCGCAGGGGCAGGCCCAGGACCTTGCCCAGGCGCAGGACCATGGCCTCGCTGGGCTTGGCCCGGCCGGTCTCGAGGAAGCTGATGTGGCGCGCGGACACGTCGGCCGCGACGGACAGATCGAGCTGGCTCTGCCCTCGCTTGCGCCGCCAAAAGCGGAGCTGAGCCGCGAACAAACCAGCGCCTTCGGGGACCTCGGCCATGGTCCACGAGTAGCGCATCGTCGAGCGCCGCGCACTTACCTGATCAGGTCATGGCCCCGAGCCAAGCTCGCCCCGTGGCCAGGCGAGACGGCTGTGGGGGTAGAGCAGCACTCAGCGGTAGGGGTCTCCGATCCAGCGCGCGTCGTAGATGCCGCGCTCGCGGTCGCGGGCCTCGAGGTAGATGTCCAGGGCCGAGAACTGCCGCGGGCCCGGTCCAGGATCGGGGAAGTGCAGGCCCACGTCGAGGACCCGCGCGCCCTCGGGGCCGGCGCGCAGCCAGTGGATGTTGGCGCGGGCCCGCGTGAGGCTCGAGCAACGCCCGGGGGACAGGCGCACGCGCTGCACCTCCGCGACCTGAAACACCCGGCCGTCGACGCGGGCCGGATCGGGGTCTGGCGCGGGCGCCCCCGCGAGCGGCTCGTAGTGGCGGACCTGCGCCTCCCCGCTCAGCCCCACGCTGACGAAGTCGTAGCCCACATGGTTGTGCGCCGGGACCACGGCGTGGGGCCCCAGCTCGAGCTCGACGAGCAGCAGCGCGCCCTCGACCCGCACCGGGCCCGAGCGCAGCCCCTCGCCAAAACTCGTCAGCGCTTCGGCCCGCGGCACCCTGCCCGGCTCGAAGCGGCTGAGCGAGGCGCACAGCTCGTGGACCAGGGCGTCCTCGGCCCGGGCGTCGTGGGGCTGCCCCGCGGCGATGGCCCGGCCCCGCTCGGCCCACGCGTCCAGCCAAGCGTCAAAGCCCGAGGGGCCGATCGGCGCGCCGCCCCTGCCCCCGCGTCGGCTCGCGCAGGCGGACAGGGCGAAGATGGCGGGCGCGGCCAGGGCACCGCGCAGCAGGTGTCGACGGCTGCGGACGAAGCTCATGGCCCCACTGTGGACCGCGCCCCCTTCTCCGCGCTTCTTCGAGCTTGCGAATTTGCGTCCCGGACCCGCGCCGGGCTCACGCCAAAGCGGCGCTTGAAGGCCGTCGAGAAGCTGCCCAGGCTCGACCAGCCCACCTCGAACACGACCTCGCTGACCGCCAGCTCGCGAGCGCGCAGCAGCTCGTGGGCCCGGAGCAGGCGCTGCTCGCTGACGTAGCGCGCGGGCGTCGTGCCCACGACCGCGCGAAAGGACCGGTGGAAGTGGTAGCTCGACAGGGCCGCGACCCGGGCCAGGGTGTCGAGGCACAGATCGCCGTCGAGGGTGGCGTGGATGTAGTCCCGCGCCCGGTGGACCCGGCGGTAGAGCTCCTCGCGGGTCGCCGCGCGCGCGGCCGGCAGCTCGGCGATGCGCTCGCGCTCGTCGACGAACTCGAGCAGCACGCGGTCGAGCAAGCGCAGCAGCGCGTCGTGGGCCTCCCCCTCGCCCTGAATCGCGCGGCGCAGCCGCTGGGCGTCCGCCAACAGGTCGAGGCTGGGCTGGCGCAGGCGCTCGACGAACTCGGGGGTCCGCGCGTCGACGTCCCGCGGGCGATCGAGGAGCGCGCCGAGGTCCAGCCTTCGCGCCCGGACCGCCTCGCGGACCAGCGCGTCGGCGAAGAAGGGGCACAGGGTCTCGATGTCCTCGTCCTCGATGGTCAGCGAGTAGTGCTGGCCCGCGTTGAGGATGAGCACCGATCCGGGCGTGACGAGGTGCTCGGTCGTCCCGGTCCGCCAGCGCCCCCGCCCCCGGAGCATCATCTTGAGCGAGAGCGGCCCGGCGTAGCCTGGCATGTGGTAGCGCCCGACTCGACCCGACATCACCCCGCCGTGACACGCGAGCGCAGCCCCGCTCGGGTTGACCAGCACCCTCCGCCCAGCCTGCGTCACGGCGCCATTGTAGCCCTCGCCCCGCTCGCGGGTGCTAGGAAGGGCCATGGCCCTCAACCTCCACTACCACCCCCACTCCCGCGCCGCGGGCATCGTCTGGGCCCTCGAAGAGCTCGGCCTCGACTACGCGCTGACCTTCGTCGACTTCCCCAGCGGGGCGAACCAACGCGACGCGTTCCGGGCCCTCAACCCCATGGGCAAGATCCCGACCCTCGTCGAGACCCGCGACGAGCAGACCGTCGTCGTGACCGAGGCCGCCGCCATCGCCCTCTACCTCGGCGACCGCTACGGCCTCGGCACCCTCGCCCCCGCCCCCGACGACCCGGCCCGCGCCGACTACCTGCGCTGGAGCTTCTACTCGCCCTCGGTCATCGAGCCCGGCGCCATGGCCCAGGCCGCGGGCTGGGAGTTCAAGGCCGGCTCGGCGGGCTGGGGGACCTACGCCAACATGCTCGACACCATCGAGGCCGCCATCGGCGACGGCCCCTTCCTGCTCGGCGAGCGCTTCACCATGGCCGACGTGGTGTTCGGCGGCACCGTGCGCTGGATGACCGCCTTCGGGATGCTCGAAAAGCGGCCGAGCTACGTGCGCTACGTCGAGGCCCTCGACGCCCGCCCGGCCTACCAGCGCTCCGAGGCCGTGCACGCCGAGCAGCGCGAGCAGCACGGCTTGTAGAGCCTGCGCACGTCAGCGCACCCAGACGACGTAGGCGACGCCCGGGTTGGGGTAGAACACCGTCGGCCCGGCGCCGTAGTTGGCGTACATCCAGGTCGAGGCATCGCCGCCGCACATCGTGAGCCCGAGGTTGTACTCGCCGCTGAAGCCCGTCAGCGAGAAGTCCCAGCCCGAGCCCAGGGAGGCGTGGCCCTTGCAGTCCGCCGGCGCCCCCGGAGGCTGGTTGACCTGGCTGACGCCCGCGTCGGTATAGGACGCGTCGCCGCCACACCAGTAGTAGCCGTTGGGGTCGTTCCACAGCAGGTAGCCGTCCTCGCCAAAGTCGATGCGCAGCTCCTCCCGGTCGATCCACTCGCTGACGTAGGTCTCGGCTCCGCTGGCGTAGGCCGCGAGGCGCAGGTCCTCGTAGCCGAAGGAGTTGAGGTCGAGCCAGGCCTGCACCGCCCCCGCGTTGTCGCTCGAGGCCAGCGCCGGATCGACGGCCAGCGCCGTCGTCGAGACGTAGCCCGCCCCGAAGTCCCCGATGTAGGTGCCCTCATTGACGGAGTTGATGATCAGGGCCGCGGTCGCGCTCTCGTCGACGGCGCACCACACCTCGAGGGGCGCCTCGCCCACGTCGACGCCGTCGGGGTCGATCAGGTAGAGGCCGTCCTCCCCGGCCGCGCCCGTCTCGACGATGGTCCGGCAGCTCGCGCCCAGGGGGCACAGGTCGTCGGCGTCGGGGTAGGCGTCGGGGTCGTTGTCGTTGCAGTCGCCGCCGACGGTCGAGGTGTCCGGGGGCTGCTCGCAGCCCATCGTCCCCTCGCCGACGCCGAAGCCGTCCATGTCCGCGTCGGTGTAGAAGGTCTGCGCGTCGACGGCGTCGTTGTCCGCCACCTCGTCGCAGTCGTTGTCCTGGCCGTCGCAGACCTCCTCGTTGCCCGGGTAGTTGTCCGGGTCGTCGTCGTCGCAGTCCATGCTCGCCGGGACGCCGTCCATGTCCATGTCGGGGTCGTCCTCGGTCTCCGTCGACTCGGTCTCGGTCTCGGTCTCCGTCTCCGTCTCCGTCTCCGTCTCGGTTTCGGTCTCGGTCTCGGTCTCCGTCTCGGTCTCCGTCTCGGTCTCGGTCGTCTCGGCCTCCGTGCCGGCTTCCGCGTCCCCGCTGGTGCTGTCCGTGCTCGACTCGGTGTCCGTGTCGGTCTCCGTCGCGCCGATCTCATCGCCGCCGCCTCCACCACCGTCGTCACCACATCCAGCGATCGCGGTCGCACCCAAGAGCAGCGAGGTCAGGAAGATGTCTCGTTTCATGACTCTAGAGTGCGCGCAGCCCGGTTGCCGATCCATCGACATTCATGGCAGGCGGCCATGATTTTTGGACCGCGCGCGCGCTGGCGCTCACGGCTGGGCGCCGCCCAAGCCACGCGGCTGGGCCTCTTTGGCGCCCCCCACCAGGCACCGCCGCCAGCGCCCGTCAGCGGGTCAGCTCGTCGAGGCGGGCGAGGCGTTTCTTGGCCAGGGGGCTCCCGAGCGCCTGCGCCTTTTCGTACTCGGCGCGCGCGTTCGAGTAGCGCAGGACCTTGAGGTAGGCGTCGCCGAGCAGCAGGCGCACGCCCTCGTCCCGGGGCCGCAGCCGGCTGGCCTTCTTGGCGTAGCCGAGGGCCTCCCCGTAGGCCCCGAGGTCGAAGTGGATCCGCGCCAGGCCCTCGACGGCGCTGGCGTTGCGCGAGTCGGCGGCGATGGCCTTGTGGAACAGCCGCTCGGCCTTGTCGCGCTTGCCCTTGGCGAGGGCGTCGTTGCCCTGCTTGGCCAGCGCCCGGGCGCGCTGGCGGTCGGCGGCCGAGTCCTTGCTCCCGGTCTCCTCGATCCCCGGAACCGCCGCGGCCGCGGCCGCCTCTTCGATCTCGGCCCGGAGCTCGTCCTCGCCCACCAAGTCGACGAGCAGCCCCTGCGTGTGCGCCCCTCCAGGCCCGCGCTTGGGGTCCTGGACGATCGAGCGCACCTTCTTGCGGCGCTTGCCTTCGTCGCGCTCGGCCAGGGCCGCGAGCATCTCG
Source organism: Plesiocystis pacifica SIR-1 (assembly GCF_000170895.1). Taxonomy (GTDB): domain Bacteria; phylum Myxococcota_A; class Polyangia; order Nannocystales; family Nannocystaceae; genus Plesiocystis; species Plesiocystis pacifica. Next base: position 36,514 of record NZ_ABCS01000054.1, read on the forward strand.
CCCGCGGCCAGCTCGGCCTCGCTGAACTCGCCCCGGGCCGCCCGCGCCCCCGCGTCGGCGAGCTGGGCGTTGGTCAGGGCCACGCGCCCCCCCGCGTGCTTGTTGTCGGGGTCGAAGATCAGCGCCTGGGCGTAGTATTCGACGGCGAAGGGGCGCCCGTGGTCCTTGTCCCAGTACTCGTCGCCGAGCCGGATCAAGGTCGCGGCGAACTCCGCCCGCAACAGGTCGGCGTAGCTCCACGCGATGTAGTCCTTGGGCGCCGCCCGCTCTTCGATGGCGAGCACCCAGGTCTGGGCGGTCTTGAACTCGCGGTCGCTGGGCGGCGGGTAGACCCAGTAGGCCTGGGCGCCGGCGGCCCGGGCCTCGGCGGCGTAGTCCTCGACCCACTTGCGGCTGTTGACCACCTGCTGCTGCTGAGGGTCCGGGCGGCTGCGCGTCGCCAGGCCCACGATGACGAGCACGGCGAGCAAGGCCGCGACCACGCCAGCGCCGATCAAGACTCGCCGATCCAGGGCGCCGCCGATGCGCGGTCGGGGCATCGAGGCCGCGAGCTGCTCGCGCCGCTCCTCGTCCACGGGCGGCAGCGCCAGGTCGTCCCAGGGCGTGGTGAAGCCCGCGGCGATCTGGATCTCGCACAGCGCGGCCTCGAGCTCCGCCGCGCTCGCGTAGCGGTCCTCGGGGCGCTTGGCCAGGCAGCGCGTGAGCACCTCGTCGAGCTCCTCGGGCAGATCGGGCAGGCGCCCCGTGAGCGAGTCGGGCTGGGCCTCGAGGTGCTGATCGAAGATCTCGAGCAGCTTGCCCTGGAAGGGCGTCTCGCCGCTGATCATCTCGTAGGCGAGGCAGCCGAGGGCGTAGATGTCGAGGCGCCCGTCAAAGCCCTCGCCCATGATCTGCTCGGGCGCCATGTAGGGCGGCGTGCCAGCGATCAGCTCGGCCTGGGCCTTGAACTCCGCCGCGATGCCAAAGTCGACGACCCGGACCATGTCCTCGCGGTTGCCCTCGTGGAGCTGCAAGAGCACGTTCTCGGGCTTGAGGTCGCGGTGCGCGAGGCCGCAGGTGTGGATGGCCTCGAGGGCCTTGCACAGCTGCCGCAAGATCGGCAGCGCGCGCTCGAGGGGCAGGCGGCCGTAGTCTTCGAGGACCGAGTGCAGGCTCAGATCGCGCAGCAGCTCCATGGCGTAGAACGGCCGGCCGTCGGGCAGCTCGCCAAAGTCGAGGACGTCGACGACGAAGCGCGACTCGACGCGCGCGATGGTCCGCGCCTCGTCGATGAAGCGCTCCGCGAGGGCCGCGTCTGCGCCGTGCTTGATGACCTTGATGGCCACGGAGCGCTCGATGTCGACGTGCTCGGCCTCGAACACCTCGCCCATGCCGCCCTCCCCCAGCCAGCTCGTCAGGCGGTAGCGCGTGTTCGGAATGCGCTTGCCCATGCCCAGCCGGATCTGCTTCTCGACGGGCCGCCAGTCGTCGCTGCCCTCGGCGTCGGCGAATCTCGCAAAGGTCTGACGCTCGCTCGCGCCCTCCCCCCGCTGCTCGTTCGTGCCCGTGAGGGTCTCGCTCGCCTCCGCGTCGTGCTCGGATTCGGACGTTGGATCGAACTTGGGCACGGTCCCGGCGTCCGCGCTCGCGCTTTCGGGCGATGGCGAGGCGGCTGGCAGCGTCGGGCTCTCGTCCGGCGCTGGTGGGTGGCGGGTGGCGACGGCGGTCTTCACAGCGTGAAGCGAACATATCCTGATATGGGAGTGCCCCACAACACGTCGACAACAGGGCACTATCGCGCTGGCGCCTGCTCGAGCGGCGCCAGCAGCACCGTCGGATCCCAGCGGATCCGACTCGCCTTCGGGCCCACCGATCCCCTCGTCCGCCGGACGGGGACGCGCGCGCGTGCCTCTCAGCCGCCCGAGCCAGGCACCCTCGATGTGCTATGCGATGTCCATGTCCGTGTCCCGGTCCCGCCTCGCACCGACCGCGGCGTCCCTGCTCCTGGGCTGTGCGAGCTTGAACCCGGACTACGACGGCGGCGCTGAGACGGGCGAGTCAGACGCGGCCGAGATCGGCGACGCCGACGAGGGCACGGGCTCGACCGGAGGCAGCGGCACGGCGGGCACGACCGACTCGACCGACTCGACCACCGCCGACACCAGCGAGACCGACACCGGCGGCGCCGGGATCTGCCGCGGCTCCGAACGCTTTTGCGACGAGGTCGGCGCCTACTGCGACGAGCAGGGCGACCTCGTGCGCTGCGAATTCCTCGAGGTCTCGGGCTGCATCGGGCACACCATCACCGACTGCGAGACCCAGCTCGGCCCCGGGGCGATCTGCCAGGTCGAGGGCGAGGGTGCCGCCTGCGCGCAGCCGGGCACGAGCTTCTCCCTGACCGAGCTGTGCGCCAGCGGCCTCGAGCTGTTCGGCGACGCGGGCTGCTACTACGCCGGTCAGGCCCCCATCGGCGTGACCGTCACCCAGCCCCTCGAGGACACCCGCGGCGGCGTGTTCTACCCAGCCCCCATGCCCCTGGCCAAGTTCTCGACGAGCTTCAGCTTCGAGCTGCGCGACGTCGGCGGGGGCACGGACGCCAACGGCATCTCCGGCGCCGACGGGCTGTCGCTGATCATCCACGGCGACCCCGGCTACACCACGGGCTTCCTCGGCTACACCATGCTCGACAGCTACGTGGCCGTGGAGTTCGACACCTGGAAGAACAACAACGACGACTCCTCCAACCACGTCGGGGTCATGCTAAACGGCTCGAGCCACGGCCCCAGCCAGCCCGAGGTGGCGATCCCCGGCAGCTTCGAGGATGGCTCGGTCTGGTACGCGTGGGTCGACTACGACGGCGCGGCGCTCCGGGTCTACGTCAGCTCGGGGCCCGACAAGCCCGGCGCGCCGGTGCACAGCCAGGCCGTCGACCTCAGCGCCCACCTCGGCGCCAGCTCGGGCCGCTTCGGCTTCGGCGGATCGACCGGTTCGGGTTGGGAGAGCAGCATCGTGCGCTCTTGGACCTACGTTGGCCAAGACGCGCCCTGAGCCCCCGTGCTATGGGGGCCCGCGATGGTCCACACGATCCTCACCCACCCCGGCGGCGCCCACAAAGATGACCTGCTCGCGGTCTGCGTGCTGATCGCCGAGCACGGCGCGCCCGTCGTGCGCCGCGATCCGAGCCCCGAGGAGCTCGCCGATCCGGGCGTGGCGATCGTCGACGTCGGCGGCAGCCACGACCCGGCGCGGATGAACTTCGACCACCACCACTTCGAGCGCGGCCACCCGCCGACCTGCGCCCTGAGCCTGGTCCTCGACGCCCTCGGCCTCTACCGCGACGCCCTGCACTTTTGCGACTGGCTCGAACCCGCCGAGTGGTTCGACTCGCGCGGGCCGACCAAGACCGCCAAGTGGCTCGGCGTCCCCCGCCGCGCCATCGCCCAGCTCCACTCGCCCATCGACGTGACCTTGCTGCGCCGCTTCGCCGCCTGCTCGAGCCTCGCCCCCGGCGAGACCCTCTACGAGTTCATGCGCCTGGTCGGCGAGGACCTGCTCGCCTACCTCCGGGGCATCCGGGCGCGGCTCGACGCGATCGCCGACCAGGTCGAGCGCTGGGAGCTCGACGAGGGCCTGGTCGTGTTCTTGCCCCGGACCGAGCCGCTCATCGACGAGCCCAGCGCGGCCGCTCACCAGTACGTGCGCAGCGAGGAGCTCGGCGCGCGGGTGATCGCGACCGTCTACCCCGATCGCCGCGGCGGCGGCTACGGCATCGCGCGCTACGAAGACCACCCCGACCTGGACTTTGGCCGGGTCGAGGCACAGGCGGACGTCCACTTCGCCCACAAGAGCGGGTTCATGTGCAAGACCAGCGCGACCCAGGCCGAGCGCCTGCGCGCGTTGATCTCGGCGGCCTGGACCGCCGGGTAGGGCCTACTGACCCGGCGCCTCGGAGCGGAGCGGGCGTCAAAACTGACCGGACAGCACGAAGCCGCGCAGACCCACGCCCACGCGCAGGCTGTCCGCCCGCGCTCGCCAGCGCGAGGCTGAGGCCGACTCCGACTCCGCCTTCGTGCGCGTGCGCTGGCGGTCGAGGATCAGCATGGTCGTGCCCACGTTGGCCAGGGTGATGCCGACGGCCAAGGCCCCCGCGCCGGCGCCGATGGTCTCGTAGAGCCACTTGCACTCGCCGTTGGCGTCGATGTTGGAGAAGTCGGAGCAGCGCTGTTCGTGGGGTCGCCCGTGAATGGTGAGCAGCCCGATCCCCGCCCCGACGCCCGCGATGCCGACCCCGATCGCGGTCCAGCCGACGGGGCGGAACCAGTCTCGCGCGCCGACCGAGCGCGCCCCCGAGTCGACCTCGAGCTCCACGGACACGCGCTCCGTCGCGCCGCCGCTGATGTTCACGGTCACGAGCTCGTCGAAGTAGCCGCGCTCGCTGACGCGCAGCTCGTGCTCGCCGGTGGTCAGCTCGCCCTCGTAGGGCAGCCGACCCACGCGGCGCCCGTCGACGCTGACCGTCGCCCCCTCGGGGTCGCCCTCGACGACCACGCGCCCGGGCTGGATGTCCGCGAGCACCCGGTCGCGCAGCTGCGCGGCCTGGGCCGCGACGCGATCGCGGACCTCCGCGATGCCGCACACCGGGCACTCGACCTCGGCCTCGCTCGGCTGGCGCGAGCCCGCGACGCTGACCACCCGCATCTCGACCTCGAAGTCGCGGTTGGACGCGCGGACGACCACGGCGAGGGCGTGGGTGACCCCGAGCTCGCGGCCGAGCTTGCGCAGGCAAGCCGCGGTGGCCTCGTCCGCGCAGCGCTCGGCGTAGGCCCGCTCGACCTTCGCGCCCGTGACCAGGTCGAGCTCGGGGTGCTCGAAGGCTTGCTCGATGGTCTCGGCGAGCTCGCGCTGATCGCCCTCGGGGAGCTCGCCCTCGAGCACGATCGGGAGCACCGCGACGCTCGAGTTCTCCGTCGCCTCGACCTCGTCGCGGCTCGTCGGCGCTGCCGCGCTCGCCGTTGGCGTCCACGCCTCGAGGGCCACGCACAAGCTCGCGGCTCCCATTCGCCGCAGCGATCGCCGCAGCGGGACTCGACCCCAGCGCCTCTCCATGCCTGAACGAGGCTACCACCAGACCCGCCGAACGCACGCATCCTCGCGCCCACCGTCTGCTCGACGAGCCCCCGAGCCTGCGTGCGCGGAGCGTGGCTTCGCCCCGTCCCGAGGGCGCAGGTCTGCGATCAACCCGACTTGGGGCCCAGCTCGCCGATCGCCCAGCGCAGCGCCTGGTTGAGGGCCCGGAAATAGCGCAGCTGCTCCGAGGCGGCCTCGAGGCTGATCATGGTCCGGGCGACCACGGGCGAGATGCCCGACAGGGCGCACTCGGCCCCCAGCAGGCCGAGCGAGCGGGTGATGCGGAGCAGGTGGGCGACGGTCGCGGTGTCGATGTCGGTGATGCCCGTCAGGTCGAGGATGGCCACGCGGATCTCTGCGCTGCTCACCTTGCTCAGCAGCGCCTCGGTCAGCTTCTCCGCCCGGCGATCGTCGTAGCTGCCCTGCAAGGGCACGCACACGACCTGCTCCCAAACCTCGATGATCGGCACCGACAGGCTCATGACCGTGTCCTGAGCGCGGCTGAGCTCCCGCCGCATCTGCGCCTCCTCGGTAGCCTCGAACATCACGCCATGCCAGATGACGCCCTCGGGGTGTTTTTGCGGCATCGACTCGGCGCGCACGAGCCGGGTCCGATCGTTCATGGTCTCGAGGCGCCCGGACCAACGAAAGCGCTGCATGTCGCGCATCGAAGCTTCGAGCGCGGCCTCGAAGCGGTGCATGTCCTCGTCGACGATGGCGTCGATGGCGATATTGGCCGAGCTGCGCAGGGCCTCCGGCTCGATGCCGTAGAAGTAGCGGCACATGTCGCTGACGTAGGCGAAGTAGCTCGTCCCGTCCGTACGCAGCACGAAGCTGTAGACCATGCCCGGGATGCCAGACACGATCGCCTGAAAGTCGGGCTGCGCATCTCTGGGGTCATCAGCCATGCCGACCAGTGTAGCAACGCAGCGCGGCCGGCCGGGCGTCCTGTTGACCTCCGAGCTCGATCAACGCCGTGGGTGACGAGTCACGCCGAGCAATCGAGTGGGTCGCGCGGCACCGCGCACCCAATTGAGCGCGGACTTGAGCCGCACGTAGCGGGCGAAGAACGCCCAGACCCGGCGCCAGTCCCGTTCTCCGGGTGGGCCCCCTCCCCGGATCGTGCACACGCACTTGGGATCGGGGACGCCCGCGTCGAGCATGTCGACCCGCCCCCAGACCTCGACCTCCACCCGCGCGCCCACGACCAATCGCTGACGCCCGAGGATGAGCGCGTCCATGGGATCGCCGTCGGGGGCGAGGGTGTCTTCGATGGAGCCGTAGTCGAAGGGCGAGGGCAGCGGGGACACGAAGTCGACGCTGCCGTCGGGCCGACGTTTGACGAAGCTCCCCCGCGGGACCTCGACGCGCACCCAAACTGGCCCCTCCACCCCGCGATGATGCCCGACCTCGCCCGCCAAGCAAGGGGCTCCGACCTGGCTCCGACCTGGCTCAGGCAGCGCCTTCGAGGTGCGCGATGGCCCAGCGCAGCGCCTGGTGCAGGGCCCGGAAGTAGCGCAGCTGATCCGAGGCGACGTCGAGGGTGACCATGGTCTGGGCGACCACCGGGGAGATGCCGGACAGGGCACACTCGGCGCCGAGCAGCGACAGCGCGTTCATGATCTGCAGCAGGTGCCCGACCGTCGCCGTGTCGACGTCGACGATGCCGGTCAGGTCGAGGATGACCACGCGGATCGACGCGCCGCTGACCTTCTCGAGCAGCGCCTGCGTCAACCGCTGGGCGCGATCCTCTTCGTAGGATCCGCTCAGCGGCACGGTCACGACCTGCTCCCAGACCTCGATGATCGGCACGGACAGGGCCTGGACCTCCCCCTGGGCGCGCAGGAGCTCGCGCTGCATCGCGTGCTCACCCCGGGCGTCGAAGATCAAGCCGTGCCAGATGACGCCCTCGGGGTGGACGTAGGGCTTGGACTCCGCGCGGATCAACCGGTGCTCCCCCCGCGAGTTGACGAAGCGCCCCGCCCAGCTAAACAGCCGCATCGCGCTCATCGAGCCCACCACCTCGGCCTCGAAGGAGGGCAGGTCCTCTGGAAGGATGCGAACCATGGCCGCCTGCGCGTCCGCGTTGAGCTCCGCCGCCGAGACCTCGAACAGCTCCTCGCACTGATCGCTGATGTAGGGGAAACAAGTCGTGCCGTCCGCGCGCAGCAAGAAGCTGTAGAGCACCCCAGGGATCGACGCAACGACCGAGTCCAGATCCGCCGGCTCCCCACGCTCCTCAGCCATGCACCAAGTGTAGCGGAGTCCCGCTCGACGCCGCGCTGCCCAAGCTCCAACCGACCAACCGGCCGCTCCCTCTCAACCGAGAACCAGCGCCAGCCGATCAGCCCCCAACCAACGAGAACGCCCCCAACCAACGAGAACGCCCCCCTTGGGGGGCGACCACATGCCCTCTCCCAGGCACGAACGCCTTTGAGGACAAGGCGCCCCCAGTCGAAGGCGCCTGCGGGGGCAAGGTTAGAACTCAAACTGGAGCGCAGCGCCGTTGGTCGTGCCGAACACCGGCGCGACCTGCAGGTTGCTGACGGCGCGGAGCTCCTTCTCGCGGGCGATGAAGTTCTTCGCGTCGTTGCGGTCCTGGTAGATGATGATGGCCAGGACGCCGGCCAGCAAGACCGTGGAGCCGAGGAAGACGTCGCCGACGATGGCCCGGCTGCGGACCTGGGAGCTCGCCTCGCTCGCCGCACCGGCGAGGTCGGCGTAGCACTCGCCGGAGCTGCAGTCGCCGGCCGCGCCCGGATCGACGCCGGACACGCCCGCGTCGGTCAGGGCCGTGTTGGCGTCGTTCCACTGGCTGCGCGAGGCCGCCGCGAGGCCATACATGGCGCCCATGGTCACGGCCGAACCCAGGGTCAGGGTCAGGGCCACCCAGGCGCGAGGCTGCCAGTAGCCAAACGCGGGGCCGCGCGAGCACTTGGGCCGCAGATCCCGCTCCTTGGTCGTGGTGCCGTCGGGGTTGGCGATCTCCTTGTCCTCGCGCTTGCCCTCGCGGCAGAACTCTTCGAAGTCGGCGACCAGGTCGACCTTCTGGGGACCCGCGTCCAGGGACTCGTTGTAGCCAGCGACGGCGGCCGCCTCGGCGTCGGCGAGGCGCTTCTTCTCGGCCTCGATCTCCTCGGGGGTCTTCTCCGGCTCGTCGAGGGTGGCGAGGATGGTCTTCTCCTCGTCGGTCGCGGCGGTCGGGGGCTGCTGGTAGTAGCTCAGCTTGCGGGCCACGGCGCCCGAGACCACCTCGGGGAGGATGTAGTCGTCGGCGGTGACCGAGAAGGCCATGTCGACGGCCTTCTTTTTGTTGGCGATGTCCCAGATGACCAGGGAGCCCGAGCCCTGGTCGGGCAGGTTGGCGAACACGAAGAAGTCGTAGGCGGTCTTCGAGTTCTTGTTGAGGTAGGCCGCGATCTTGTCGAGGCAAGTGTCGCTGGAGATGTCCTTGCACTTGACCTTGGCGGCGGCCTCGTCGGCCGAGCGCTTGATCTTGTTGGCGACGTAGCCCTGGGCCTCGAGGCCGGTCTTGACCTTGTCGCGCCAGGCCTCGAACACCGCGCCGTCGCCGGTGAACTTGAGCACGGCGACGTTGCCACCCACGGTGGCCGGGGCCGCCTCGGCGGCGTCGCCCGCAGCGTCGCCCTCGGCGGGCGGGGCCGAAGCCAGCACCGGCAGCGGAGCCATGGCCATGCCGACGGCCAGGGTGACGCCGAGGGTGCGGTGAGCGAACTGGGTGAGGATCGAGGTGGGACGCGTCATGGGTGGGATGGCGGACAAACTCAGGTCCTGGTCCGTGGGGCGGGATGATAGCCAGGGCCCGACTCGATAGGCAACCGGTGCGGGCCCGGGGCGAACACGAGTCCGGGGGCGGCTCGGCCAGGCCAACGCGGGGCTGAAAGCCGGCTTACGCTGTGTTCAGCCTCACGGGCCCTGCGCGGACTCGGCCGCCCTCCGCGGGTTCGAGCGAGCGCCGCGATCCCACCCTGGGCGCCGGACTGCTACCCTCGCCCTCCATGTCCGACGGCTCGCCCGAGACGGGAGTCCTCCCCCTCCTGCCCCTGCGCAGCGCCGTGCTCTTCCCCGGCGTGTCGATGCCCGTCGATCTCGGTCGCCCCTCCTCGGTCGAGGCGGTCCGCCAGGCGACGGCCCACGGCAAGCGCTTTGGACCCCACAACCACGTGATCGTCGCCGTGCAGCGCGATCCCATGAACGACCACCCGCGCCTCGCGGACCTGCACCCCGTGGCGACCCTGACCCGGGTCGTGCAGGTGCTGCGCGGCCTGCCCGGGCGCATGACGGTGATCGTCCGGGGGATCGAGCGCGTCCGCCTCGAGTCCCTGGACCTGGCCCCCGAGGCGAGCTGCGACCTCGCCCGCTACGTCAGCCTGCCGCCCACCCAAGGCGAGCTGACCATGGTCATCGCCCTCAGCGGGGTGCTCCGCGACCTGACCCGCCGCCACGAGTCCCTGCTGCCCGCGTCGCGGGCCACGCAGCAGCGCCAGGAGACCCTCAAGGAGCTCGCCGCCGAGCGGGACCCCGCGCGCATCGGCGATCTCGTCGCCAACCTCGTCGAGCTCGAGACCGAGCAGCGCATCGAGCTGCTCCAGCAGCTCGACCCGACCGAGCGCCTGCGCAAGCTCATCGAGCACGTCGCGGCCCGCTGCAACGAGCTCGAGGTCAAGCGCGACATCGATCGCAGCGTGCGCGAGCACCTGTCCCGCCACGAGCACGAGGCCGTGCTGCGCCACAAGCTGCGCGCGATCCAGGCCGAGCTCGGGGACGAGGGCGGCGACACCTGGCTCGAGGAGCTCGCCGAGCGCCTCGACCAAAAGTTGCTCCCCGAGGAGGCCCAGATCGCCGTCGACCGCGAGCTCGGACGGCTCGAGCGCATGAACCCGCAGAGCAGCGAGGCGATGATCGCCCGCACCTACCTCGAGTGGATCGCCGACCTGCCGTGGGTCTTCCCCGGCCGCCCCACCGAGCGCCCCGAGGTCGACCTCGAGGCCGCGCGCGTGCGCCTCGACGCCGACCACCACGGCCTCGAGAAGGTCAAAAAGCGCGTGCTCGAGTACCTCGCGGTGCGCAAGCTCGCGCCCAACCAGCGCGGCCCCCTGCTGTGCTTCGCGGGCCCCCCCGGCGTCGGCAAGACCACCCTGGCCAAGAGCATCGCCGCGACCTTGGGCCGCGAGTTCGTGCGCATCTCCCTGGGCGGGGTGCGCGACGACGCCGAGATCCGCGGGCACCGGCGGACCTACGTGGGCGCCCTCCCCGGCCGCCTCGTCCAGGCCATGAAGACCGCCGGGACCACGGACCCGGTGATCCTCCTCGACGAGATCGACAAGCTGTCCGGCGCGGACCTGCGCGGCGATCCGGCCTCGGCCCTGCTCGAGACCCTCGACCCCGAGCAAAACGACGCCTTCGAGGACCACTACCTCGGCGTGCCCTACGACCTGTCCCAGGTGGTCTTCATCTGCACGGCCAACGAGCTCGGGGCCATCCCCATGGTGCTCCGCGACCGCCTCGAGATCATCAACCTCAGCGGCTACACCCTGGCCGAGAAGCTCGCCATCGCGCGCGAGCACCTGCTGCCCAAGGAGCTGCACGAGAACGGCCTGGGCGGCGTGGCCTCCATCGAGCCCGGCTCGCTCCGGGAGCAGCGGGCGCGCAACGAGAGCTTGCTGGCCCGCTCGCGCCTGGCCGCCGAGTCGGGCACGGCCTTCGAGCTCGCCGAGGTCCTCGAGAAGGCCGAGGCCGAGGGCCTCGAGCGCCTCGACTCCGTGCTCGTCGACGACGCCGTGTTCGAGCGCCTGGCCACGGAGTACACCCGCGAGTCCGGGGTCCGCAGCCTCCAGCGCCAGCTCGCGGCCTTGCTCCGCGACGTCGCCATGCAGCGCGCCGAGACCCCGGCGAGCGAGCTGGTCACGCCCCAGCGCATCACCGTCGAGGACCTGCTGCGCGTGCTCGGGCCGCCGCGCTACCGCGAGGAGCTCATGGGCCGCGGGCCGCGGGTCGGCGTGGCCACGGGCCTGGGCTGGACCGCGACGGGCGGCCGCCTGCTCTTCGTCGAGGTCACGACCACCGCGGGCAAGGGCAAGCTGCGCATGACCGGCCGCCTCGGCGAGGTGATGAAGGAGTCGGCCCAGGCCGCGCTGAGCCTGGTCAAGAGCGACGCCCGGCGCTTCGGTCTGGACATCGACGACCTCGACCGCCGCGACATCCACATCCACCTGCCCTCGGGGGCCGTGCCCAAGGACGGACCGAGCGCGGGCATCACCCTGGTCACCGCGCTGGTCAGCACCCTCGGCGGCTACGCCGTGCGCCACGATCTGGCCATGACCGGAGAGGTGACCCTGCGCGGGCACGTGCTCGCGGTCGGGGGCATCCGCGAGAAGGTCCTGGCCGCCCACCGGGCGGGGATCCGCGACGTGATCCTCCCGGCGCGCAACCGCAAGGACGAGCCCGAGATCCCCGAGGCGGCCCGCGCGGACCTGCGCCTGCACTTCGTCGGCCACATCGACGAGGTCCTCGAGCTGACTCTGCGCGCCCCGGAGTCCGCCCGATCTACGACCGCGTCAGCAGATGCGGCCGCTCACAGTCCGTAGCCGACCACCGGCTCCGGGAAGGCCTCTCGACCCGTGGGTCGAAGGGGGTCGGGGTCGACGCCCTGCTCGCTGGCCGGCTCTCCTTCAGCCCCCTCGAGCCCCCCCACCTCGCCCTCGATGGTCGCCGCGGGCGCGTGGCTCGACCCCTGATCCTGGGACCAACGAAGCGCGAGCCCCTCGACCACCTCGACCCCAGCCAGGGCGAGCAGCAGCAACAGCGCAACGGCGTTGATCGTCGGTAGCCAGCGCATCCAGGCCGGTTCTGGAGAAGACCCTCGCTTGCGATCAGCGGTGGTTCCTTCAGGGATGTCTTTGGGGGCCCCAGGAGCCCAAAGCTCACCGGTTTGGCCATCCGCGCAGGAGTCTCGATCTCGAGCCACCCCGTCGAGTCAACGGCCATGGGGTGTTGGTTCCCCATCACTCGATGCCAATGCGAGCTCTCAAACTCGGCCCTGCTCACGCGCGCAGACGCGCATCCCGGCCAAAGTTTCTTCCCTCGCCCTGGAGTGGGGTCCATTACAGCCCGTGGAATCGGTATTGGGGAACGCCGGTGCCCACCCCCAGGGATGGGTATTCAATCACCCATGTTGCGCTCCACTAACATCGTCACCGTCCTGACCGCAGCCGGCCTGGGGTTCGGGATCTACTTCGCTCCGACAGCACCGACGACCGCCGTCGCCGCCGAGAGCTTCACACCGCTTTGCAACTCCGTCGCAGACGCCTGCGAGTACAGCGGTCCCAACGCGCCGGTGCTCCGAGAGGACGTGTGCTGGGACGGGAGCATGGCGACCCTCAAGGTCGGAGACTGCCCCACCGACTCCCGGCCCTACAGCGTCACCTATGGCGAAGTCGCCAACCCGACGACCCTCGAGATCATCGCCTACCAGCCCCTGCCCAACGCCTGCGATCTCGGCTACTGCCTGCCCGCTCCTGGACCGATCATCGTCGAGGTCGCGGGCTTCTTGTGCTGCGACCCGCAAGGCAACTGCACCGTGCTCGAGGGCAAGTACTGCCCCATGGGTGACTTGGTCTACTGCTTCAACTACACGCAGAACGAGGAGGGCGACGGCGTCACCTGCCACGACGACGAAGACTGATCTCCGCCTTTGCCCCGCGCGAGCCGGGAGCGCTCGTCGCTTCCGTCGCCTGTGCGGGCACTCGCGGGGCTGGTGGCCGAGGGGTGGCCGCCAGTCTCACGTCCTTCCCTTCTTTGCCTCGAGGTCGGCGGTTTGGTGACCGCCGGCCTCGGCCTGGCGTTGCTTGGCGTTCGCGCTGCCGCTGCCGCTGCCGCGCTGGCGATCAGCGGTCCTGCCGGCGAGTGCGGGCTTGGGCCGTGCTGAGCTTGCGGGCCAGGCGGACCTGGGTGACCTCGCTGGCCCGAGACTCCTCGGCCAGGGCCAGCGCGGCGGCGAAGACTCGCGCGGACTCGGCCCAGGCCGCGCCCTGATCGAGGTGATCGCCGAGGGCCTCGAGATCCGTGGCCAGAGAGCGCTGCTCTTCGTAGGTGGCCTTGGCCGCGCGGAGCATCGCAAACTCGAACAGCTCGGCGGCGCGGTTGGGCTCGGAGTCGACGGCGAAGCGCTGGGCCTGCTCGACGAGGGCGTGGGCTTCGAGGGCCGCGCGCGAGCTGGCCTGCATGTCCAGGGCCGGCGCCTCGCGGCTCAGGCCAAAGGCCAGCACGAAGGCGGCCGCGAGGGCTCCCGCCGTGGCCGCCGTCGACAGGCCGTGGCGGACGAACTGACCAAACACGCGGCTGCGCTGAGGCGGGGCCTGGAGCGCCGCGAGCAGGCGCTCCATGGTCAAGAAGCGATCGCGCGGCTCGACGGCGAGGCCCCGACGGAGCACGGAGAGGACGGCGCTCGGGGCGTCGGGGCGGCCTCGCGGGCCCGCCTCGATCGAGGCGTAGCGCGCGTCGGCGTCGGCCCCGGAGAAGGGGTGCTCGCCGGCCAGCGCCTCCCACAGCGCCACGCAAAACGAGAACTGATCGCTGCGCGAGTCACCCGCTGCGCCGTGCAGGCGCTCCGGAGCGATGTAGCGCATGGTCCCGAACGCAAAGCGCGGGGCCTCTCGGCGATCCACACCCACGCGCGAGCGGACGAGGCTGTTGGGGGCCGCGAGCTGGGCCCGCCGCTCCTGGCTCAGCTCCACCGTCTCGAGGTGGCGCGCCAGACCAAAGTCGCCGACCGCGACGGTGCCGTCCGGCCGGATGAGCACGTTCGCGGGCTTGAAGTCGTGGTGGACCAGACCGGCCCGATGTGCCGCGGCCAGCCCCCGCCCGGCGGCGAGGAAGTGGGCGCAGATGTCCGCGGACGCGCGTGGTGCATCGTCCAACCACCGGCGTAGATCGGTCTGCGCGAGCTCGAGGGCCAGGAAGGGCCAGCCGCCGTGCTCTCCGATGTCGTGGACCGTGAGCACGTTTTCGTGTCGCAAGCTCGCCGTCAGCCGAGCCTCGCGCAACGCCGAGGCCATCTCGTTGGGCGCACAGCGGTTGAACAGCTTGACCGCGACGCGACGCTGGAGCTGGCGATCGTAGGCCTCGTAGACGGCGGCGTAGCTGCCATCGCCCAGGGCCCGGCGCAGCTCGAAGCGACCGCCGAGCACCGTCGCGTTGCCACGCACGTGCTCCCAATCCTGGAAGATCGGCGCATCGGCGTGGCTGTGTTCGGCGCTCATCGCTGAAACCTGGGGGACTGTACCGACTCCGCGACCAGATCACGAGGGGGGCCCGCGGGGACGCTCACATGCGCCTGTCGCGGGGTTGGGCCGGCCCGGCGCGGTCCGGCGGGGGCTCTCGCGCCAACGGCCGCGTGCTTGGCTCCGCGAGCCGTGTACTGCGTGAATGTGCGAAGTCGCGAGATCTCGGATCACCCATGGCCAGGATCCTCCCGAGGGCTTGGCCCCAGCGCGGGGACTTCCGTCGGCGCGAGGTTCGCGGTCTGGAGTGACGCAAAGCCGTTGCCTCGACAGTCCTGGAATTGTCCGGGGGTCCGACTAGCATCCCCCGATGCTCCGCGCAGCGCACACGCTCCGCTCCGCCTCGCTCGCTGCCCTCGTCGGCCTGCCCCTCGCGGCCTGCGGCTCGTCCCTCGTCGAGTCGGCCACCGACGGCGCCGACGAGGTCGGGTCCGACGCGAGCGACTCCGAAGACGACGCCGACGTCGACGCCGACGCGGGCTCGAGCGAGTCCGGGACCGACACCGACACCGACACCGACACCGGCACCGACTCGACCGAGACCGAGGCGACGGACACCGACAGCTCGAGCGAGTCCGAGGCCGGCTCTACGGAGGAGGAGTCGAGCTCCGAGTCCGAGGACACCGAGACGGGCTGCGAGGAGCAGGCCGAGTGCGCCGCGGGCAACTGCGTCAACGGGGAGTGCCTGCAGGTCGTCTCCTGCCAGGAGCTCCAGAACTTCGACCCCCTCGAGACCCTGCCCAGCGGCGTCTACGAGCTCGACCCCGACGGCCCCGGGCCCGCGGCCCCCTACGCGGCCTACTGCGAGTTCGACCTGTTCGGCGGCGGCTGGACCCTCGTGCTCAAGGCCGACGGTGGCGAGTCGAACCTCGGCTGGGACGCCCCCCAGTGGACCTCCGGCGAGACCTTCAACCCCGGCTTCCCCGACCGCGATCGCAGCGAGGCCCTGCTCGCCAGCTACACCTCCGTCGAGGTCAGCGAGCTGCTCATCGGCGTCGAGTCGCCGGTCCTCGCTGGCGCCGAGCCCCTGGTGCTCAAGTGGGAGACCCTCCCCCTGCCCCAGCCCGGCGCCTCGCTGCACGAACTCATCGCCCCCGGCGAGTGGATCGAGACGGACCTGGGCCGCGACACCTGGAAGAGCCTGATCGCCAACAGCTCGCTCCAATCGAACTGCAACCGCGAGGGGCTCAACGCCCGCAACGACAACGACAGCTACGCCAAGGTCCGCGTCGGCATCATCACCAACGAGCAAGACAACTGCAACACGCCGGACGCGTGGCTCGGCGTCGGCGGGGACTACCCGGGCGGCTGCGGCATCGCCACCGACGGCACCGTCGGCAACTTCGCCGGTTGCCAGGCCGACAACGGCACGCAGAACCTCTACGCCTTCGCCCTCGTGTTCGTGCGCTAGCATCGCAGCGATGATCCGCGTAGCGCCCCCTCTCCGCTCCGCCTCGCTCTTCCTGCTCGTCGGCCTGTCCCTCCCAGCCTGCGGCGAGCCCCTCGCCGAGTCGGTCAGCGACGGCGCCGACGAGGCCGGCCCGGACGCGAGCGACTCCGACGACGGCGAGAGTGGATCCACGGAGGCAGGCGAGTCCGAGACCAGCGCGGACTCGACGGACGCCACCGACTCGACCGAGACCGACAGCTCGAGCGAGTCCGAGACCGACTCCACCGAGGACAGCGAGTCGAGCTCGGAGTCCGAGGACACCGCGGCCAGCTGCGAGGAGCAGGCCGACTGCGCCGTGGGCAACTGCGTCAACGGGGACTGCCTGCAGGTCGCCTCGTGCCTGGAGCTCCAGGGCTTCGACCCCCTCGCGACCCTACCCAGCGCGGTCTACGAGCTCGACCCCGACGGCCCCGGGCCCGCGGCCCCCTACCTCGCCTACTGCGAGCTCGAGCTGTTCGGCGGCGGCTGGACCCTCGCCCTCAAGGTCGACGGCGACGAGCCGATCCTCGGCTGGGACGCGCCCCAGTGGATCTCGGGCGAGGCCCTCAACCCCGAGCTCCCCGACCGCGATCGCAGCGCGGCCCTGCTGCCCAGCTACGCCGCCGTCGAGCTCAGCGAGGTGCTCATCGGCTTCGAGTCGCCGATCCTCCCCGACGCCGAGCCCCTGGTGCTCAAGTGGGAGACCCTCCCCCTGCCCGCGCCCGGAAGCTCGCTGCACGCGCTCATCGCCCCCGGCGAGTGGATCGAGACCAGCCTCGGCCGCGACGCGTGGAAGAGCCTGATCACCGACAGCTCGCTCCAACAAAACTGCGTCCGCGAGGGGCTCAACGCCCGCAACGACGCCGCGACCAACGCCCGCGCGCGCATCGGGATCATCGCCAACGACCAGAACAACTGCAACACGCCGAACTCGTGGCTCGGCGTCGGCGGGGCCAACTCGAGCAGCTGCGGCCTCGCCACCGACGGTACGGCCGGCAACTTCGCGGGCTGCCAGGCCGACAACGGCGACCAAAACCTCTACGCCTTCGCGCTGGTGTTCGTGCGCTAGGAGCCCGCAGCGCCCAGGCGATCGATGACGCCCTGGCCGCCCGCGGCGAGCACCTCGCGGGCCACGCCCGCCCCGAGCTGGGCCGCGTCGGCGACGGGCCCCTCCGCCTCCGAGGCGTAGACCGTCGACCCGTCGGGCTCGACCACCAGGCCCTCGACGCGGACCCGCCGCCCGTCCTCGCTCAGCCGCGCGTGGCAGGCCAGCGGCACCTGGCAGCCGCCCTGCAGCGTCGCTAGGTAGCTGCGCTCGGCCGCGGCGACGATCGAGGTCGGGCCGTGGCCCAGCGGCTCGAAGAGCGCGGCGATGTCCGTGTCGGCGGCGCGCAGCTCGATGGCCAGGACGCCCTGGCAGGCCGCGGGCATGAAGGCGTCGGGGTCGAGGCGCTCGGTGATGGCCTCGCCCTTGCCGAGGCGATCCAGCCCAGCGGCAGCGAGCAACACCGCGTCGACCTCCCCCTCGGCGATCTTGCCCATGCGCGTCGGCACGTTCCCGCGGATCGGCACGATCTCGAGCCCCGGGTTGATGCGCTTGGCCAGCGCGCCGCGCCGCAAGCTCGAGGTCCCCAGGCGGCTCCCCGCCGGCAGCGTCGCCAGGGTCACGTCCCGCCCCGGCGCCGCCAGGAAGGCGTCCCGCGGATCCGCCCGCTCGGGGGTCGAGGCCAGGGTCAGACCCTCGGGCAGGGTGCCGGGCATGTCCTTCATGGAATGCACGGCGAAGTCGATCTCTCCAGCCAAGAGCTTGTCCTCGAGGCCCTTGACGAACAGGCCCATCCCCCCGACCTGGTTGAGGGGCCGATCGGTGACCCGGTCGCCCTTGGTCACCACGCGCACCAGCTCGACCTCGAGGCCCTGAGCGCCCCACGCCGCCAGCAAGCGATCGCGGATCATGTTGGCCTGCCACAGCGCCAGCGCGCTCCCTCGGGTTCCCAGACGCAGCTTGCGCGCCGCCAGCTCGGTGCTCGTCACGGCCCGGACTGTACTCCACGCCAGCCCACTCTCGGCTCGGCTCGAGCGTCCCCGCCCTGCGCGATAGCGCGCAAACTTTCGCCATCGAGTGCCGCACCAAGCGCAACCGAACTCACAAAAAGACCTTGATGCGTGACATGCGCTACGTAAACTCCAGACTCATGCGAGCCATCCGTTCCCTTGCCCTCGCCCTGCCCCTCGCCCTCATCGCGCCCATGGTCGTCCAGCCTGGCACCGCTCGAGCCGACGCCGGCGCGACGCAGATGGGTGAGGACGGCGAGAAGAACTACGACTTCGGCCTCAAGGTACGCATCGAGCTGCGCATGGAAGATGGGACCACGGTCAAGCACCGCGGCGACATGCGGACCATGGGCATGGACTGGCGCTTCGAGTTCGACGGCGCCGACCATCACCACGTCCTCGTGCTCAACGCCGAGGGCAAGGAGGGCGACAAGGTCATGCCCCTGACCCTGTCCTACGAGCGCGACGGCATGGACGTCATCGCCCCCTACAAGTCCGACTGGAAGACCCGCAAGCGCGAGACCCTGTGGACCACCGACGGCAAGCTGGCCATCGCGTTGACGCTGATCCCTTACAAGTTCGAGCACGAGGACAAGAGCCGCGACGACAAGGACAAGATCATCGGCAACGAGGGCGAGGACGACGACGATCCCCTCGGCGGCAACTTGTTTAATTGAGGCCCCCGCAGCCGCCTAGGACCGGGGACGCTTCGTCGCTGCCGCTCCTCCGCTTTGGCTTGTCCTCAATGGTGTTCGTGCCTTCTAGGGGGCATGGGGTCGCCCCCTAAAGGGGGCGTTTGTTTGGCGGGGGTGAAGAACGAGACGGTGTTTTCTGGCGGGGATGAAGAACGACGGCGCTGTCTGGCGGGGATGAAGAACCCTGGCGCTGTCTGGCGGGGATGAAGCACCTTCGGTGGTCTTTGTCTCCGCCAACGCAATTCAGTTCGTCAGTCTGACGCTGCTACCGTGCTCGCCATGGCGGACGAAGCCGCTGGAGGCGAGCACTGGCTCTTGTACGCCGCCGAAGCGGGTGTCGTCCTTGGTGGGCGCGTCGACCTGACTCCTGGGTTGCGTGAGAGCTCGGCGCACTTCGCTGCGCCCGTGCTCTCGCTCGATCAGCACCTGGAGCTTCCGGCGTTGGGCTACGCGGCCACGGAGCACGCGCTGGGTCTGCGTCTGCTCTGTACTGCGATCCGTCGTGGGCTGCGCTCTGGGGCGCGGCGTGTCGAGCTGCTCAACCTCGATGAGCTCGGGGCGGGCTTTCGGGCGAGCTTCGAGAGCGAGCCGGGGCGCACGCCAGATCATGTCGAGATCACCGTCGACGTTCAGCCTCACCGCAGCGAGCGGGACTGGGGCAGTCGGTTGACCGTGGTCCATGGTCGTCCGAGCTGGGCGCGGCGCCGGGCTGAGCGGGCGCTGCTCGAAGGCCACTGCCGCGGAGGCGAGGCGGTCGCCCCGTGTGGGTTCGCGGCGCGGTGCGTGGGTGGGTTGTCGGGGCGGCTCGGCGACAGCCACGTCTCCTGGGAGACCCAGCACAAAGACGCGCATCGGCTCGAGCTGGGCTACGAGCCGTCGGCGGAGGGCTCGGTGGCGCTGCTCTACGCCAACGAGGTGCTGATCGAGATCGTCGAGCTCCAGGGGCCCCGAGGCACGGCCGTGCTCGTCGATCGTCCGTGGACGCGGGCGCTCCACGGCGACGAGCCCCTGCGCCGGGTCGTCCGCGGCCCGGAGCTCGAGGCGTGGCTCGGCTGGGCGCGCGCGTGGGCACAGCGGTCAGTCGCAGGCCTCTCGCCGCGGGCAAAGTGAGCGCGCCCCAGGCCTGGCGGACCCCGGGCGCGCTCGCGGTCTGGTCGGGCTCAGAGCCGCGGCCAGGGGCAGGCGTCGACGTTGGCGTCGGGGAAGGTGGGCGTGTAGCCCTGGTAGCCGTACTGGATCAGCTTGCTCTCGATCTTCGCGGCGCACGAGCTGCTGTCGAACAGCGCGCTGAAGTTGCTGCAGCTGACCTTGCCCATGTAGCGCTTTTTGTAGTGATCTTGCTGCCCTGCGCAGCTTTGGTCCTCCCACACGTCGGCGGTGTAGAACTCGATGTCGACGTCGAAGAGGTGCTGGTCCACGTCGAGGTGGCAGATCTGGTAGCTGGGGCTGGCGTACTGGAAGTCCTCGTTCTTGCAGGTGTCGAACTCGTCGTAGCACTCCTCCCAGCACGGGTTGGACATCGGGCCGTCGGGGCCCTGGACCAGCGCGCCGCCGGGGCAGGCCCAGCGGCACTGCTGAAACTCGGAGCTGCAGGCCTGCTCGCAGGTCGAGGAGCGCTCGCTGAGCTCCTCGTCCTCGAAGCCGAGCTCGGAGAGCTCGCCCGCGTCGGACTCGGCGGGGTCGCAGCCGGTGACCAAGGCGGGGATCAGGGCCAGGCCGAGGAGGATGGTGAGGGTCGATTGGTGCTTCATCTGTCGTCTTCGTTCCTGGTCCGCGCACGGGCGAACCGTGGACGAGAGGCAAAAGCTCGACCCGCGGTTTCAAGCTCTGGTCATTGAATCATCATAGACACCGGCCGAGGAGAATCCACTCGCCGCGGGCTTGGACACTTCAAGTGGGGCCTGCGAAGGCCCACGGGCGCTCTGCTCGATTGACGACACTTTGTCACCGAGCTCCACCGCGCTCGTCCGCCATCACCAAAGTGACGACGCTCCCATCGGACCCTCAGCGGGTACCCAGTACCCGCTCGCGGACGCCAGCGGCCCAGCCTTCGAGGTTGGCGAGGGTCCGCTCCACCCCGCGCGGCGCCTGAGACAGCGCGGCGACGTGCTCGGCGACGAGCTGCCGCGCCCGGCGGATCCGGCTCTTGACCGTGCCCAGGGGCAGGCCCAGGGCGCCGGCGATCTGCGCGTCGGACATCTGCTCCCAGTAGTGCAGCTCGAGGGCGACCTGGAGATCGATGGGCAGCAGGCGCAGCGCCGCCAACAACAGGCGCTCGTCCTCGGACCGGCCGACGATGGTGCTGGGCGTGGGGTCGAGGTCGTGGACCGAGGTCACGGCGGCGTCGAAGCGCCGTCGGTCGCTGGCCTGGGACCGGTAGTGCTTGCACAGCTGGCGGTAGGCGATGGCGAACAGCCAGCTGCGGAAGCTGTTTTGGTTGCGGTAGCGATCGGCCTCGATGCCCTCGACCACGGCCAGGAAGGTGCGCTGCGCCAGGTCCGGGCCGTCCTCCCCCGCCTTGTTGCGGAAGAAGCGATCGACGGCGTCGTAGTGGCGCTCGAACAGCTCGCGCCCCGCTCGCTGGTCCCCCCGCCGCCAGGCCTCGAGCAGCTCGTCGTCCGTGACCACCGGCGGAGTATACGTGCGCAGCGGCGATGCGCTCGGGTCCTCGGCAGATCGCCGGCTCCTGGTCGCACAGAGCGAATTCGAGCCAGCGGTCCTGGTTTTTCGAGATTTGTTGATTTTCTCTTAATCCAGTAGACGGGCTGCCGGTATTGCCGGAGTGAGGCCACGACAAGGAGTCCCGAACATGCCCGCCCACGCCACTGCAATCACCACCCCGACCACCCTCCTCCTGGCCTGCCTCGCGGGGGGGCTCGCGCTCACGGGGTGCCAGGGAGCGGACAGCTTCGAGGGCGGCGAGCCGAGCCTCGAGGACGCCCAGTTCGAAGCCGACGAGGCCCTCGCCGACGAGCTCGACGCGCCCGCCCCGGCCCCCGCGAGCGCGGACACCACGCCCCCGCCCGCGCCCGCCGACTTCATGACCTGCACGCCCGGCTCGGGCATCGACACCGGCACCGTCGTGGCCATCCACGACCTCCCCTCCAACCCGCTACTGCCCGTGTCCTGCACCCTCGCCGCCGGGCTCCCCCCCGGCTGGTCCGCCGCGCCCACCTTCCCCGTCGTGGCCGGCCAGACCGCGCCCCGGAAGCTCCAGGCCTACTGCAGCTACGACTTCGCCGGCGGGCAGCCGACCCAGCTCGACTACGACCTCCTCTACCAGCGCCTGACCACGGTCCCGGGCCTGGCCGAGAGCGCCGCCGTCGACTGCGTGAGCATGGACGGCATGGGCGGCCTCGACGGCAGCCCCGAGATCGAGGAGGGCCTCTACCAGGCCTTCCGCGAGAACGTCGGCGCCCTCGACAGCGTCCAGGGCGGCAGCCTCGAGAACGTGGGGCTCTACGTCCTCGACCAGATCCAGGAGTGGGAGTTCGCCAGCAGCACCCCCCACCACCACGGCCACAACATGGGCTACATCGCCCGCGACCTGCTGTGCCCGGACTTCCTGTCGGACTACTGCGACGACAACCTGCACTTCGAGCTCGCGCTCCCGCGGGAGCACGACGGCCAGTTCGAGCCCAACCTCGGCGGGGGCTACGTGGGCAGCTACCGCGACGTGGTCAGCGCGGCCTACCGCGCGGTGATGCGCTGGCAGGCCCAGTACGAGGACCCGAACAACCAAAACCCCGAGCGCCGCTTCGTGCTGCTCGCGGCCTTCGGCGCGGCCCGGGAGCTCGACCCCAACTTCGACCGCGGACCCTACGCGGCCATGCGCGACGTCCTCGACCTCGTCGCCTGCCAGGGCGGGCTGTTCGTCGGCTCGGTCGGCAACGCCTCGGACCCGGGCTGCGCCGCCAACGACGGGGCCCTCTACCCCGCGGTGTTCGCCGGCGACCTCACGCCCTCGGCCCAGACCTGCGCGGACCTGGGCGTCGTGCCCCTGGGCGTCACCCCCAACCCCCTCGACGTCGACCCCTACCCCATCAGCTACGAGGACCGCACCCTCGTCGAGGCCGTGGGCATGGTCGACGCCTGGGACGAGCTCCCGGCCCTGTCCCGCGACGGCGCCACGCCCAACCTGCTCACCTACGGGACCCAGGTGTGGGTCCCCAACCCGACCGGCAACATGGTCCCGCTCACCGGCACCTCCGTGTCCGCGGCCGTCAGCGCGGCGACCTTCACCCTGGTCTGGGCCCTGCGCCCCGAGCTGACCGCCGCGGAGGTCCGCCAGCTGGTCTACGACGCGGGCTACGACACCGGCCTGAACACGGAGATCGGCAAGGGCCTGCAGGGTCAGCCGGCCCACCGCGTCTCGCTGTGCGCGGCGGTCGAGGACGCCTGCTCGCCCCTGGCCACCTGCCCGGTGACCCACTGCGCGAGCGCGGCGGCCCCGGCCCCGGACGGGAACCGGGAGAAGTACCAAGAGGCCGTCGCCCAGACCCTCGGGGACGGCTCGGTGACCGTCACCCAGGGCGGCGCGATGGCGACCGCGACCGCGGTCTGCCTCAACCCCGACGCCGACCGCCTCGCCCACCCGACGCCCGAGAACCCGGCCTGCCCGCAGTGTGACATCGACGTCGACGATGGCGGGGGCTCGGTTCACTCCCTGCACATCGACCTCCTCGCCGAGTACAAGCTCGGTGAGCTGCACGAGATCCAGGGCGGCCACATCAAGACCTTCGACGTCATCGGCGCAGAGACCGGACAGTTCGACCTCACCCCCGCCCAGGTCAACCTGATCATCAACGCCGCTCCCAACGAGGTGACCACCGTCGACTTCGACGTCGCGGCGCCGCACAGCGCGGCGCTGGTCTTCGACCTCGCCTCGGGGCGCCAGGCCATCGGTGAGGTCCCCTGCCGCTGATCGCCCTCACTCGCGTTCACAGCCGTACTGGGCGAGGCGAGCAGACTGCTCGTCCTCGCCCAGCTCACGTACGCGCTGCTCTGCCGGCAAGCACGCGCGGGTGGCTGCCCCCAGGGCCTGCGCCAGGGCCTCGGGCGAGCGCTCCATCCGGCTCAGATCCCAGGTCCGCGCGCTCCCGTCAGCCGAGGCCGAGACCAGCATCCTGGTCGAGGCGCTGACGACCACGTCGTTGACCTCCTCGCCGTGGCCGGTGAGGATCAGCGCTCGGCCTGCGTCGAGGTCCCAGAACCGCACCGTGCTGTCCCAAGAACCCGAGACCAGCGCGCGTCCCGAGTCGGCGAAAGCGAGCGCGCTGACCGGCTCAGCGTGGCCACTGAGGCGCTGGACGAGGTCGCCCGAGTCGAGGGCCCAGACCCGGACGACGCCGTCGTCAGATCCCGTGGCCAAACGTTGCGAGCGAGCGTCGAAGGCCAGCGCACGGACTCGGGCACCGCGCTCGCGCAGCAGGGTCGGAGTCGGCTGCTCGGCCCCCCAGAGGAGGTCCGCGCTCCCCCACAGCCACGCCCCACCGTCTTGGGCCGAAGCTGCCAGCACAGATCCGTCGGGGCTCCACGCGAGCATGGCCAGGACCGTCGGATCGTACTCGGGCAGCCGCGCGATCACGTCACCGGAGTCCGCCCCCCATACGCGCACGCTGCCGTCGTCCGACGCCGTCGCCAGCTCCGCGCCTCCAGGGCGAAAAGCGGCCTCGAACACCCGGCCTTCATGGCCAGACAGGGCCCGGGACTCGCCGGTCGCCAGGTCCCAGATGCGCACGAGACGGTCCGAACCCACGGACACCAAGCGCTCACCGCGGGCGTCGAAGTCGACGACCCAAGCCTGGTTGTGGCCGCCGAGCTCGCGCACGCTGCCATCCTCGAGGGACCACAAGGTCACGCCGAGCTTGCCCGCGCTGGCCAGGGAGCGCCCGTCAGGGCTGAAGGCCACCGCGTTGACGATCCGGTCGATGCCGTCGAATTCATGCAACAGCGCGCCGTCGCGGATGCGCCAGACTCGAACCGTACCGTCGTGGGCAGCCGTCGCGACCCGCTCGCCAGCGCGATCCACGGCCAGATCAAAAATCTTGGCGTTGTGGCCATCGAGCACCCGATCGGCGCCGGGCTGCTCGAGGTCCCACACGCGCACGGCCCCATCCCACGCCCCCGTCGCCAGCCAGCGCCCCGAGTGCGCGGCGCTCAGGATCGCCGAGCGATGGCCGCGCATGACCGTCGCCGGGGCGCGCAGGTCAACGGGTTGAGCCTGGGCGATGGCGTCGAAGCCCACAGAGACCAGCGACTCCTGCCCATGAAAATCGACGAAGCGGACGTCGTCGCCGTGCTTGCTCACGAGCGTGCTGGCGAAGCCATCGCGCTCACCTTCGGGGTCGAGCTTCGTGAGCAAGACTTCGCCGCTGACCGATCCGGACAGCAACTCGCGCCCGCGGAGCGCAAACGCCGAGACAGCCCGACGGTGCTTGACGACGAGACGGCGCGTCGGCGGCCCCCCATCGCCAGCCAGCTTCCAGTACGAGACCTGGTTGTCATCGGAAGCCGTCACCAGCTCGTCCGCGTCGATGAAGGCCGCGTAGAAGACCCCGAGGGTGTGCCCCTCCAGCGTTGCGAGCAGCTCCCCATCCGCGAGGCTCCACACCCGCCCGCGCCCGTCCTTGCTCCCCGTCAACAGCCGCTCGCCCGCGCCATCGAAGGCGACGGCGTAGACCAGGCTGCCGACCCCGAGCTCCCGCTCGAGGTCCAGCGTCCCCTGCCCCGCGTACATGCGGACCTTGCCATCGCGCACGCCCACGGCGACGCGCTCGCCCCCCTCCGAGAACACGACGGTCGTGATCCCCTCGGGGTAGCGCGCCAACGTCGTGCTCCCCTCCTCGGGCGTCCACGCGCGCAGCTCCCCGTCCCGCGACCCGCTGATCAACACCCCCGCGTCGGGGCTCAGCGCGAGGCTGGTGACCTCCCCCTCATGGACGTGGAGCCGCCGCCCCTTGGCCGTGCTCAGGTCCCAGCGCCACACCTCCCCGGCCCCGTCCGCCGAGTAGAGCAGGCCCGCCTCGAGGTCGAAGACCAGCGCCGTGACCACCGCTCGATGCCCGCGCAGCACCGCCGCGCTGATCGGCTGCGCGAGGGTCTCGTTCGCCGCCGAGATCCACTCGTCCGTCCCCCGCATGTCGCTCTCGACCTCGCGCAGCAAGATCGCGGCGACGGTCGGATCCTCGTGGCTGACACGCCCCGCTGCGAGCGGTAGCTGCGATAGACGCTCATCCGCGTGGCGTCCCGGGCCCGCGCCGCGTCGTCGCTGACCTGGCGAAAGCCCCGCTCGCGCTCCATACCCAGCAGGTCCTCGGTCAGCGCGCTCCAGTAGGCCTGGCGCTGGTTCCGGGCCAGCTCCCGGCCCGCGACCCAGCTCGTCCCCGCGAGCACGGCACCGACCAAGAGCGTGCTCAGGCCCCAGCGCAGCCGCCGAGTTCGGCGCGCGCGCGGATCGTCGGTGAGGACCTCGAGCAGGACCTCCATCGACGGCCAGCGGGCGTCGGGCTCGGCGGCCAGGCCTCGGCGCACCGCGGCGGTCAGCCACTCGGGCACGGCGCCCGCGCTCGCTCCCTCGGGCGCGGCGATGCGCCCCTCCGAGATCGCCGCCGACAGCTGCGCGAGGGTCCGCCCCCGGAAGGGGCGCTCGCCGAACAGGCCCTCCCACAGCGCGACACAAAAGGCGAACTGATCGCTGCGCGCGTCGCCGCGCTCGCCCGCGTACTGCTCCGGCGCCATGTAGGCCGGCGTGCCCATGATCGCCCCGGTGCGCGTGAGGGTCTCGGCGAACTCCCCCGAGCTCACCGTCTCGGACTCCTCCTCGTGGAGCGCCTCGAACACGTGGGCCAGGCCAAAGTCCGCGACCCGAGCCCGGCCGTCTCGACCGACGAGCACGTTGTCCGGCTTGAAGTCGCGGTGGACCAGGCCGGCCTCGTGGGCCGCCGCGAGGCCGCGGCCCGCCTGGCAAAACACCGCGACGACCTCGGGCCAGGGCCGCGCGCCGGCGTCCAACCACCCGCGCAGGTCGTCGCCCTCGACGTACTCCATGGCCACGAAGAGCTGGCCCTCGTGGCTGTCGACCTCGTAGACGGTGACCACGTTGGGGTGCGAGAGCCGGGCCATCGCCTGGGCCTCTCGCTTCATCCGCGCCCGCCCGATGGTGTCGGTGTCGGTGCTGCGCAGGAGCTTGACCGCGACCCGGCGATCGAGCTCCTCGTCGTAGGCCATGTAGACCACGCCCATGCCCCCGGCGCCGAGCTTGCGGACGATCGAAAAGCGCCCGACCTTGACCGCCGGGGCCGGCTCGTCGAACAGCCCGGCGAGCACCTGGGCCTTGCGCGCCTGGGTCTCGACGCCCCGCGCTCGGGCCTTGGGCGCCGCGGGGTTGGTCTGCGAGGTCGCCAGCATCCGCTGCTCACCGCGCTCCGACGACGCGCCGTCGGCTTCGAGGGTGTCGTCGAACTTCATGAATCGCAATGGGCTGAGGCCCCCGCCATGATAGCGACTCGCGGCGGCCTGGGCCGATCAGCGCGGAGCGCCCAGCGGCGTGAGCTCGACGCTCGCGTCGCGCCGCTCGCCCTGCCACTCGCCCACGGGCTCGTAGACCGAGCGGATGTACCGGAGGTTGCGCTCGCTCAGCGGCGCGTCCTCGACCATCGCCGGCAGACTCACGGTCAGCGCCAGGTTTGCGACCGCGCCCCCGAGCACGATGGCCAGGACGACGAGGGCCGACGCGCTCCGGCTGGGGCGGCCTGCGGCGGTCGCCGACGCGCCGATGCGCCCCAGCAGCGCCCGCCCGAGCACGGCGAAGCCCACGAACACGGGCCCCACGATGGCCGCGGCCATGCCCCCAGGGAACAGCTGCGGGAGCCCGTAGGGCTTGGCCCCCCCGCGCCACAGCGGCAGCAAGACCTCGCCGAAGGGCTCGCCGATGTTGGTCGCGTCGAGGTGCGGCCACAGGTTCGCCGCCAGGGCGTTGGCGAGCAGCGATTCGCCCGCGACCGTCGCCAGGCCGAACACCGCCAGGCCCACGGCCAAGCTCGCGCCCTGGCTGTTCGAGAGCCCGCGCAGACCGGCGACGAGCACCGCGAGGCCGCGGGCGAGCATGGGCAGGGCGACGACGAGGTAGCGCGGGCCCACGCGCCAGCCGCCCTGGAAGGACAGGCCCAGGCCCATGAGCGCGATGACCAGGAAGATCGCCAGGCGCAGGCGACAGGCCGCCCGCGCCTGCGCCTCGCCCACGGCGCTGCCCCAGGCCAGGCCGAGGGCGCCCAAGAGCGCGAGCGGGGACCACACGAGGAGCCCCGTGCTCGGCGAGAGCAGGTGAATCTCGACGTTCTCCCAGCGCGGCAGGCCCAGGCCCAGCAAGCCCTGGCCGTGGAGCTCGGCGAAGCCCTCGTTGGCGGCGTGGTGGTAGCCGGTGGCCCACGGGGAGCCGTAGACCGCGGCCTGGTAGGCGGCGAGCAAGGCCACGGGTACGAGCGCCGCGACCACGGCCGCGGCCACGGTCGGACCCTGCTCGCGCCAGCCCCGGGCCAGCGCGACGAGCAGCGCGGCGGCGATGG
>NZ_ABCS01000053.1 GCF_000170895.1 Plesiocystis pacifica SIR-1
CTCCCCCGGGCGCGCGGCCAGGGTGTGCGTGTCCGCCAGCCACACCCCGGGCAGGCCGCTCAGGCGCGCCTCGGGCTGGCCCTCGACGGTCTCGAAGACCTCGAGCTCGCGCAGGGCGTAGGTCGAAAAATAGTCGTCCGAGAGGGTCTCGCGGGCGGTGCCGGTGTGGCTCTCGGCGAAGCTCAGCGAGCCCGCGGGCGCGCCGTTCATGGGCGGGCGGAACTCGAGCACGGGGATCGTATCGATGGCCACCTCGGGCGCGCTCGCCCAGTCCACGGCGGACCCGCTCACGGCCAGACCGCGCAACGCCGCGCGCTCCTTCTCCCCCTCGCCGTTGGTCTCCCGGCGGCTCACGCTGGTCCCGAGCAGCGGGTCCACGAGGGCCAGGCCCTCGACCGCGGGCTGGGCCTCGGGCAGCGCCGGCGCGGGCCCCAGAGCGAAGTCGATGCAGCCCTCGACCTCCCAAAACAGCAGCCTGACCTTGCCGCAGATCTTGCCCTCGAGGGACCAGTCGATGCCCTCCCCGGCCTGCAGCGCCAGCTCGGCGCGCACGCCCACGCCGATGATCAGCAGCATCAGCTCGCCGCCCAGGGCCAGCTTGCCGTACACGTAGACCGGGTCCGTGCCCAGGCCGACGTGGGCCTCGACGAAGGCCGTGAGGTAGAGGTTCGCCGCCTTGCTGCCCCAGGTCAGCTCCGAGCGAAAGCCCATCGCAACCGAGAAGCCGCGCAGGTCCCGGCCCGTGTTGGCCAGGTTGGGGATGCCCTGGCCGTCGATCATCAGGTAGCCCCAGGCGTCGATGAAGTCGAACACCTTGATGGTGATGCGTTTGGTCGCCGGCTTGTCTCGACCCAGGTAGATGTGGAAGTTGCTGGGGTCGGCCAGATCGAAGAACACCTCGGCGGGCACGATGACCTTCAAGACCTTGGGGATCTGGTAGTCGACCTGGAGCTGAATCAAAAAGCGCTTGGCGACGAAGTCCAGGTCGAGGACCGCGAGGATGGTCCCCTGCCCCTGCCCGCCCAGCTTGGGCCGCTTGGTCAGCAAGTTGGCGCGCATGAACAGCAAGATGCGTGGCCCCGGGACCTCGACGAGCAGCACGCCCTTGGCGTTGAAGGCCCGCCCGCCGTCGCCCAGGGTCCCGAGCACCGCGCCCAGGCCCACGGCGAAGCGGTCGGCCCCGTCAAACTTCACCTCCCACTTTTTGAGGCTCTGGACGTTGGCCTTGGGCGCCTCGTGGGCGTACCAGGCGAAGGCGTCGTCGCCTTGCTTGCGCACGAAGTTCATGCCGAACAAGCCGCCGAGGCCGTAGAGGCCCGCGCCGCCCAGGGGGATGGCCGCGGCCCATTCGCCGAACACCGCCGCGTACACGGCGTGGCGGCCCTCGGGGTTCTTTTGGTAGGCGAAGTCCGCCGCCAGGCGCATCTTGGGTTTGAGCCAGGTCAGGTCGACCCCCGCCGAGAAGCCGCTGTCGCCGATCTCGACCAGGCCCGCGCCCTTCATCAGGTCCTTGACGTCGACGGCGACGCGGATCGGCGAGACCGAGAACTTCACCTGCTCGGCGAGGGTCGGCCCGCCCTCGGGGTCGAAGCTGAGCTTGCCCTGGAAGCGGCTGATTTTGAACGCGCCCAGGGCCAGGTTGAGGCGCAGCCCCACGCTCACGCTCAGGGGCGAGCCGATGCCCAGGCGCACGAAGGTCACCGTCAACAGCGAGCCCAGGGGCTCCGGGAGCTTGAACAGGCCCTCGTCGGCGACGTCGACGGCCAGGCCCTTTTTGGGGTCGAAGTCGAAGGCCAGGCCGTGCTCGCCCCCGAACACCAGGCCGACGTCGCGGTAGTTCACCGCGATCGGCTTGGAGGTCTTCATCTTCAGGGGTTTGAAGTCGACCTCGAGCTCGACTTGGTAGTCCGTCGCCGCGCGCACGGCCCAGGTCGTGGGCTCGTCGGGGAGGTGGTCGTAGCGGACCCGCACGCCCTGGAACTGCAGGGTCGGGACCTTCAGGTAGCCGACGGCCTCGAGCAGCGCGACGAGGCCGGCCGCGCCCGCGGCCAGCCCGGCCTGGGCCGCGAAGTTGCTGCCGCCGAGGGCGACCATGGGCGGCAGCACGGCGAACAGCGGGTTGATCCACGGCGCGACCGCGTCCTTGCCCCGGACGAAGCGGCGCAGGCCGTCCTCGTCCCGGGGGTCGGCGACCAGGGCCGCCTCGCCGCGCATCCGACCCGTGGCCGGGTCCTGGGTGAACACCAGGGGGATGCGCGTGAGCCCGTTGGGGTCGGCCATGCCCGGCGTGCTCTCGCCGCCTTGCCCCTCGGGGAGGGCCCGCTTGGCGCCCTCGTGCAGATCGACGACGGCCTCGAGCATGCCGCGGGTGAGCACGTTGCGGTGCAGCTTCAGGTCGACGCGCAGGCGCCGAAACCAGGGGTAGCGGAACATCCCGGGGCCGCGGGGCGGGTCGTGGGTGACCGGGGCCTTGGGCACCTCGACCGGGGTCTTGGCGAGGGCCGCCGAGACGTTCACGTAGGCCACCCGTCGGACCGTCGTGCCGACGACGGGGATGACCTGCGGCGCCACGAGGAAGAAGCTCAGGCCCGTGTTCCCCGGCTCGATGACCGAGCCCAGCGAGATGCTGCGCCCCCCCTCCGCCAGGGTGCCCCCAGGCTGCGCGACCCAGCCTCGGGCGATCAGCCCCGCGCGCACGCCCGCGACCAGGGCGTCGAGGTCCGTCTGCAGCGCGGCCGTGGTCGAGCGAGTCGGGCGCTCGCCGTAGGCCTGGACGCGGATCTTGGGCCGGTGGCGCTCCGCGTGGACGTAGGCCACGATCTTCTCGATCCAAGCCCGCGCCGCCGCGCTGAGCTTGCGCTGCCCGCCCGCGCTCGTGAACATGGCGCGGTAGGTGAGCGGGGCGATGCCGTTGTTGTCGGTGGGGGTGAGCTGCCTGGGTTTGATCTCGAACTCGACCCGAGCGACGTAGGCCTCCGCTTGGGTCGGGACCACCACGGTGTGTTCGTGCCGAGAGGGGCTCGGGGCTTGGACCGAGACCTTGGCGTGCGCCTGCAGGTCGAACACCGAGGTGGTCGGCGGGGCCGGGGTCAGGGCGGTGAGCTTGGCGGTCAGCAGGTCCGGCGCCACGGACAGGTGCAGCTTGGGCCCGGGGACCTCGTCGGGGTACTCGAAGCTCGGCTGCTCCGGGACGCGGACCACCGGGCGCGCGGCGGTGGCGTAGGGGTTCGCCGCGTAGGCCTCGACGGCGTAGACGCGCGAGCGCACCCACTGCCCGGCCGCCCCCGTGTGTTTGTAGAGCAGCTCGAGCTCGTACTGCCCCGCCGCGCTCAGCGTGTGCGTGAATTCCTGGCCCGAGCCCGAGGCGAGCGGGCTGGCCTTGCCCCGCTCGCGCAGCTTCCAGGCCAGCTCGGGCTCGTCGCCGATCGGGCCAAAGACCACGGACCCACGCAGCGCGAGGGGCACCTCGCCGTCGACGAAGCCGGCCACCGCGGGGACGGCCTCCCCCCCGCTGCCGCGCTTGGCCTCGAGGCTGGGCACGGGCAGCGCCGTCTCGGGCTTGCCCTTCGTGTCGAGGTCGACGTGGATCACCCGCTGCGTGCCCGAGGAGACCGGCAGCGCCTCATAGACGTCGAGGACCAGGTGGTGCTCGCCCTCGGGCAGGCTCAGGTCCTTGGTCTCGACGGCGACGCTCGGGTGCACCCCGCCCGCCTGCTTTTGGAACGCGATGTCGCCCGAGGCGACGACCTTCCCACCGACGCGGACCTGATACTTCGCGTTCTTCTTGGCCCCCGCGGCGCGAAAGCCCAGCCGCAAGCGGTTGCTCTCGGGCCCCTGGTGGCGGCTGAAGTAGGCGTCACACGAGGTGGGCGTCGCGACCGGCTGAGCCGGGCGATCTTTCATCATCTCGAGGGTCGGGACGTCCTGGGGCAGGAGCTTGGTCAGCGGCGCCGGCGGGCTCACGTCGTGGGCGACCAGCTTCAGCTCGTCGACCTTCACCCGCCCGTCGTCGAGGGGGTGGTCCTTGGCGAACTCGGCCAGGAAGCGCCCGCTGACCCCGCCCTCGCCGAACACCATGTCCTGGCCGTGCACCGCCAAGCTGGTCTCCGGCGAGCCGATCAGGAACAGCATCAGGGCCTCGTCGACGCTCACCCCCCGCCACTTGGCCCCGTAGCCCGGCTTGCCCATGAGCGCCGCCGTCGAGCGTTTGGTCGACAGGTCGATGGTCAGCCCGCTCAGGCCCATGCCGAAGTGCTCGTTGAACAGCACGTAGCGCGGCTCGAGGCCCAGGGGGATGAGGGCGTCGGCGGCCTCGGCGGGCAGGTCCTCCCAGCTTTGGTTCGTGCTCAGGAAAAAGCGCTTGTCCGAAGCGACCACCAAGGTCGCGTGGGGCAGGCGAATGGTCGGCTTCGCGGCGCCGCCGCTGGGCTCGAGGATGTAGTGCGGCTCGGTCTTCAGCGTCGCCGGCTTGACCTTGGGGTCCGTGATGATCAGCTCGAGGGCGGGCATGCGGACCTGCAGCTCGAAGTCCGTGCTGGCCACGTCGCGCTGGAGGATGGGCGCTTGGTCCGTGCCCGCGCTGCCCTTTTTGCGGGTCACGCCGAGGGTGAAGGGCATGCCGTCCGCGCCGCCCAAAAAGCGCAGGGCCACGGGGCCCAGGGGCAGCTCCAACCAGCTGTCGGGGATCATCGGCGAGACCGTGCCCTCGTAGACGACGCTGCCCTCGCTCCAGTGGGCGTCGAGGGCCGCCACGCCAAACAGGTGCGTGACGTGCTCGAGCCAGGTCGGCACCGTGGCCGCCTCGAGCAAGTCGTCCGAGAGTTCACCGACCAGCTCGGTGAGGGGTGTCAGGTGCCGCTGGGCCATGATCTGCTCCGATGTCCGTCGACCGAGAAGGGGCCCCGCGGCGCGACGGCGCGGCAGGGTTCGTCGGGTGAGTCCGGAGCGCGCGCGGAGGGATCGTCAGCGGCGTCGCTTTTTTTGGTTTTTCTCGGGCCCCATCCCCTGGGCCCATGGCGGAGCGGGGCTCAAACCATGGGCTTCGAGCCAGCGCTCGAGCGCCCCGCGCAGCGCTTCATCCTCGATGCCCGCCTGCGCGGCGCGGGCCAGCTCGAGGGCGCGGGGCGCCGCCCGAGTCGGCGGGGACGCTACAATCCCTTGCAGTTGGCGTAGTAGGTCGTCGTCGCCGGCCAGTCCGAGAACACCCCGAGCACCCCGACGTCCTGGGCGAGGACGTCGAGGAGCTCGTAGGCGTCGCCGTCGCGGTCGATGGCGTCGGTGGTCGTCTGGTAGTACCAGCCGCCGCCCGCGTTGAGCGGTCCCGAGCGCTCGAGGGTCCAGGTGATGATGTCGAGGCCGGCGGCCTTGGCCTCGAGGGCGTAGGCCGAGGGCACGATCTGCGACGCGCCGTCGAGCTCGACGAGGGCGAACATGGGCGGGGCCACGATGTTCACGCCCTCGGCGGCGAGCTCGGGCAGCATGGCCACCGCGGCCTCGTAGCCCACGTCCTCGGCGTAGACCTCGTCGTCGAGGAACACCGCCTGGGCGCCGAACTCGGGGGCCTCGGCCAGCCAGTAGAGCACGTCCTCGAGCTCGAAGGACTGGGCCCAGACGCGCTCGGGCGCGATGCCGGCCGCGACGTACTCGTCGATGAGCTGCTGCGCGTAGGCCTCTTGGGTGTAGTCGCCCTCGTAGGGCATCTCGACCTGCGGGGCCTTGAGCTCGGGGGTGAAGCCGACGCCGAGCTCGTCGAACAAGGCCACGCTCTCGGCGTGGCTCAGCAGCGTGCCGCAGGTGGAGTAGAGGTCGGTGCGCCAGTTCGCCGTGCCCGCGAGGTAGCCCTCGACCGTCGTCGCCGTCGGATCGGCGCCGTCCATCTTGCCGCACAGGCTGTGGAACTCGGCCAGGGTGATGTCGCTGGCGCAGCACATCGCCGAGGCCTCGGTGCCCTGCTCGGGGTCCGCGGGCACGAAGGGCTCGGTGCACTTCGCGGCCAGCTCGGGCACGGCCAGGATGTTGGTGGTCGTGTGCAGGTCGCACTGCGAGTGGCGGCAGACCAGCTCGCGGTCCTTGGTGAAGGTCACGTCGCACTCGAGGACGCCCGCGCCCATGCGCGCGGCGGCCTCGTAGGACTCGCGCGTGTGCTCGGGGAACATCAAGGGCGCGCCGCGGTGGCCAATGGAGAAGTCCGAGGCCGAGACGGGGCGGTCGGCGCAGGCCAGCAGCTCGTCCTTGAGGACGCTGTCGGCCATTTGCTCGACCAAAAAGAGCGGGCGCGGGCCCAGGGTCAGCAGCGAGGCCGGCTCCTCGCCGCCCTCGCTCTCCTCGCCCTCGCCCTCTTCGCTGTCTTCTTCTTCGCCTTGGTCTTCGCCGTGGTCCTCCCCCTGGTCCTCGCCGTGGTCCTCACCATGATCTTCGTCGTGGTGGTCGCAGGCTTCGTCCCCTCCATCGCCCGCGCCATCGCTGGCGTCACAGGCAAACAAAGAGCACAGCGCCGCGGCGGCTGCGAGGGGAACGACGATGGACTTGGAGCGGGGCGCGTGGATGGCCATGGCGCGCGCAAGGTAGGGGCGAGCCGTCACGCCAACATGGCGCGCCCATGCGCGTTGCGAAACGACCTCGGGCGCCCCTCGATGCCTCCGCGCTCCCGTCACACACCGCTCAGCCAACCGTCACACGACGCGGCGGGACCCCACGCCGAGCCCGTCACCGATCGGTTGCGCTCAGGGTGTCGAGCAGCGCGTCGATGCTCGCGCTCGCGTCGAGGTCGCCCGCGCGCAGGTAGATGGCCTGCGCCTCGCTCAAGCGCGCGCGCCCCTGCTCGGCCACCCGTCCGCCCGCGGCCAGCTCCGCCCGGCCCAGATCTTCCAGGCGCCCAGCCAGGACCACGCTGGTCTCGCGCTCGGCCTGGCTCGCTCCTTCGAGGCCGTCCTCGACCATGGCCAGGGCGCGCTCGTGCAGCTCGAGGGCCTCGCGCACGGACTCCGGCCGACCCTCGGCCACGAGCGCCGTGCCCAGGTCCGCGAGGAAGTAGTGCAGGTGCCCCGACTCGGAGCCGAGGGTCGCCTCGGCGAGCTCGAGGGCCCGGCGCTGGTGAATGACGGCCAGGGCGGGGTGTCCGGCCTTGAGCTCGACGCGGCCGAGGATGCCCGTGAAGGTCGCGGTCTCGAGGCGGTGGCCCGTGCGTCGCTCGACGATGGTCAGCGCCCGGCGGATCGTCGCGCGGGCGTCGTCGATGGCCCCCGCGTCGAGCTCGACCCGAGCCAGCGCGCCCAGATCCGCGGCCACGCGCACGTGGTGCTCGCCGAGGCTCTCGGTGTGGATCGCCAGGGCGCGCCCGAGGCTGCGCCGGGCCCCGTCGAGGTCGCCGAGCTCGAGCTCGACCTGGGCGAGCTTGCCGAGGGCGTCGGCGAGGCTGCTGTGCTCGGGCCCGAGCTCGCGCTCGAGCACGTCGACGTTGTGGGCCAGGACGGTCCGGGCGCCCTCGAAGTCGCCGGCGAGGCTGAGCAGCTGCCCCTTGGTCTGGTTGGCCCACAGCACGACCTGGTGCGCCTCTCGGCGGTGGCGCCGGGCCATGGTCGCGGCCTCGGTGGCGTGCTCGAGGCCCGCGTCCGCCTCGCCGAGGATGAGCTCGGTGTGGGCGAGGTGGGTCAGCGCCCGGGCGATGTCGACGTGGCCCTCGCTGCCCCGCTGCAGCCCGCGGCCGCCGTAGGCGACGCGGCTGTGCTCGACGCAGGCCTCGCCGTGCTCTCGGGCGCGCTCGTGCTCCGCCGCGGCGTTGCGGGCCTGGAGCATGGCGCAGTGGTAGTCGGCCCAGGTCCGCGCGTCGCCCCGGCGCTCGAGCTTGGCGGCGATGAGCTCGGACCACGCGAACAACTCCGGCGACGCGGACTCGACCCGCAAGCGCGCGCGGATCCACCGAGTGCCCGCTTCGATGGTCACGCGCTCGTGGCCCGCCGCCTCGGCCTCGAGCATGGCCGCGCGCAAGGTCGCGACGGCGGCGTGGCCCCGGTCGGCCTCGAGCTCCGCGCGCCCGACGAGGGCCCGCGCCTCGGCCGTGAAGGGCGCGAAGTCCAGCTCCTGCGCGCGCGCGAGCAGGTTGCGGGCGCCGTCGAGGGCCGCGATCTCGTCGCCCGCGGCGAGCTGCACCCGGAGCCGCTCGTGCTCGCCGCGCATGGCCGCGACGGCGTCGATCTGCGCGGGCTCGACCGGCGCGGGGTGACGGGCCACGAGGGCCTCGTACTCGGCGCAGCCGTCCGGAGCCGGGAGGGACTCCGCCGCCGCGGCGATCCGATCGAGGCGGGCCGCGACCCGCTCGCCCGCGAACTCACCGGCCTCGCCCGCGGCGAGGATCGTCGCGCCCAGCTCGTCGAGGGCGACGCGGCTCAGCTCGAGGCAGCGCTCGCGCTCGGCGGTCCAGCCAAAGGCCGGCGCGCTCGGGTCCAGGACGACCTCGCAGGCCTCCTGCGCCGCGCTGCCCCAGGCCTCGGCGTGACCGTCGAGGGCCGCCAGAACCCGGGCGCCGAAGGACTCGCGGGCGTACGCTCCCTCGGGCACCCCGGCCTCGGCCGACGCTGCGGCGTCGGCCTTGGTGAGCGCCGCCGCCACGGCGTCGCGCCGCTCGGCGCCCCAGACCGCGCGCAGCGGACCCTCGCTCCGGCTCGCGCGCACGCTGCAGTCCGGGCCGACTTGCGCCGCCTCGGGCTCGGCGAGGGTGAAGCCCACCCCGCCCGCGAGCACGCCGAACAACACCAAGCCCGCGGCCGCCGACAGCCGCTGGCGACGCTGGGCCTGGGGGTCGTTGCGCAGCGCCGCGATCAGCTCGCCCATGGACGGCCAGCGATCCTCGGGGTTCTTGGCCAGGCCGCGCTCGACCACGTCGAGCAGCCAGGCGGGGACGGTGTGGCCCTCGGGCCGGGCCTGGAGCTTGCCGGTGGTCACCGCCATGGTCAGCTCCGAGAGCGACTCGGCGTTGAAGGGGTGCTGCCCGAGCAGGGCCTCGCGCAGGGCCTCGCAGAAGCTGAACTGGTCGCTGCGCCCGTCCGTCGGCGCGCTCAGGAACTGCTCGGGCGACATGTACAGCGGCGTGCCGATGCGCGTGCCCGGATCGGTCAGCGAGTTCGAGGACGAGCCGTGCTGGATGCCGTTGAGGGTCTGGGTGACGTCGACGCCCTCCTCCTCGAGCAGCTCCGTCAGGGCCTCGTCCGCCCCGGCCAGCGAGGGCGCGCTCGCCGAGCCGTCGGCCGTGGCCACGAACTCCTCCCAGCGCACGCCCATGGCCGCCACGCCGAAGTCCGTGACCTTGGCGACGCCGTCGTCCCCGACCAGCACGTTGTCGGGCTTGAAGTCGCGGTGGACCAGGCCGGCCTCGTGGGCCGCGGCCAGGCCCGCGCCCGCCTGACAAAACACGTCGACGATGCGCCGCCAGCCCGGGCGCGTGCGCGTCAGCCACTGGTCGAGGGTCTCCCCGGCCACGTACTCCATGGCCAGGAACAGCTGCCCGTGGTGTACGCCGACCTCGTGGATGTGGACCACGTTGGGGTGGCTGAGCCGGGCCATGGCCTGGGCCTCGATGCGCATCCGCGCCTCGGCCCGCGCGAGGGCCTCGTCGGTGGTCCGGCGCGGGTGCAGCAGCTTGATCGCAACCATCCGGTCGAGATCGGGGTCGCGGGCGAGGTAGACCACGCCCATTCCCCCCACGCCCAGGCGCCGCGCGACCTCGAAGCGCCCGATCACGTGCGTCCGCTGCTGCCCGCCAAACAAGCGCTGGGCGACCTTGTCCAAGATCGCCTGCTGCTGCACCGAATCCATGCCCATCTCGGCACGCAGGGAATCGCTGGCCGAGTTCGGCGTCTGGGAGTCCGAGCTCCACGAGCCCTCGCGCGCGACCCCCGGTCCCCCGCCCGCCCCGCGAGCGACCCGGCCCCGCGAAGGGGCAGGATCCGCGGTCTGACTCACACCCCCGTCTAGTTGGGTGAGCCGGTCCAGGAGGTCGCTGGGTTCGAGTTTGGGCATGGCGGGAGGAAAGGCTAGACTGCGGCCCCATGGCGGAGTCGGAAGATTGGCAGCTCCTGGACCGCTGGCGACAGGGCGATCAGCAAGCCGGCGCGGCGCTGCTCCAGCGCTACTTTGGAATCTTGTCGCGATTCTTCCACAACAAGGTCGCCAACCCCGACGATGTCGCGGACCTCGTGTCCGAGACCATGCTCGCGTGCACGACCGGCAAGGAGCGCATCCGCGAGTCGAGCAGTTTTCGCAGCTTCCTGTTCGCGATCGCCTTCAACCAGCTGCGCCGCTACTACCGCAAACAGCGCAAGCGGGAGCTCGAGCGCGACGACTTCCTGCAGTGCGTCGCCGGTGAATTCGACGAGGCGTCGCCCGCGACCGCCGTCGGCAACAAGCGCGAGACCAGCCTGCTCGTGCAAGGTCTGCGCTCCCTGCCCCTCGAGTACCAGATCATCCTCGAGCTCACGCTCTTCGAGGAGCTCACGGGCCGGGAGATCGGCGAGCTCCTCGACATGCCCACGCCCACGGTCCACACCCGCCTGCGCCGGGGCAAGGCCCGACTCGGCGCCGCCATCGAGGCCCTCGCGGCCAACCCCGAGGAGTACAAGTCCACCGTCACGGACCTCGAGGGCTGGGCCGCGCAGCTGCGCAAGCAGATCGGCACCCCCGTCGGCTGAGTCGGCGGAGCGCGTCACGGCGCGCGGCTGGCAATCCCCCATCAAGTCACCCGGGAGTGACCTGGTCGGCCGATCACATTCGTTCGAAGCACAAAAAGTGTCGGGGCGCCGCTCGCGCGAGTTCTCACGCAGCGCGACGCCCCGGGCTCAGATTGGAGCGGACCGATCCCTCAGGTGGTCTGCAGGTAGAAGCGGTACGCGCTGTTGTCGTGCAGCATCGCCGCGCCGCCGAGGTTCGAGTTCGCCGGGGTCCCCTTCAAGGTCAGCTCACGGATCGAGTTGTGCCCGAAGCTGTACTTCGAGCCGTCCCAGGAGCCCTGGTAAAACTGGGTGTTGCTGCCCAGCTTGAACGCGTAGAAGCGGTACGCGCTGTTGTCGTGCAGCATCATCCAGCGCGACCAGTCGGTGTCGGCGGGGAAGCCCGCGATCTGCATGGTCGGGATCGCCGGAGCCTGCCCGTAGTTGTAGGTCGTGGTCCCCTGGACGTAGAGGAACTGATAGAGGGTGGTGGGGTCGCCGAGGCGGCGCAGGTAGAGGTGGTAGAGGCTCCCGCTGTGCACCATGCTGAAGCTGCTCAGGTCGGCGTCGGCGGGGATGTTGGTCAGGGTCAGCTCCGGGATGGAGTTGTGCCCGTAGGCGTAGGAACTCCCGTTCCACGCGAACTGGTAGAGGGTGTCCCGGGAGCTGCCCTTGAAGCAGTACAGCCGGTAGGCGCTGCCGTCGTGGAGCATGGCCCAGCGGCGAAGGTTGGCGTCGGCGGGGGCGCCGGTGATCGGGATGTTGGGGATGGAGTTGTACCCAAACTCGTAGGTGGTGCTTCCGGGGACGTAGGCGGCCTGATTGACGGAGCTCATCGCGTTTCTCGTTTTTCACTGCGCGGGCCCAATGCCCGCCTCGACAAGCTAGGGGCGCGGACCCGTCCCGCCCATGAGCGCGCGCACACCGCAACACTTTAATAACCACATTTAATCGACACACAATGTAGACTTAATCTGACCATTCACATCGTGTCCGTCATCCCCTCGGGAAACACTTCGATGCTCGAATTCGCGGCATTCCGGCCGACCAGACGTCCAATTGCGCGCGCTGTTCCCAGGCATGAAAAAACGAGGGGGCCTCGGCCCCCTCGTGAGAATATACTGATACTGAAACGGGTTACTACGAGCCGCTCAGCCGATCAGCCCGCAGCCCGCCGGACCCGAGCTCACGTTGTTGTCCGTGCGGCACTCGTGCCAGGGGTGCTCGGGCATGCCGTCGTCGACGACCACCCACAGGTCCTGGTCGCCGTCCTGGATCGCCTCGGGCACCAGCGCGCCGTCGAGGACCACGTCCTCGGCCTCGGCCGGGTAGAGGATCTTGGTCGTCGTCCCCTGCCCCAGCAGGTTCCCGCCGTTCATGGGGTCGCCGTCGTAAAAGCCGACCAGCACGCCGGCCGGCACCGAGGCCTGGCCGATGTTCCGGACCCGGGCGATGGCCTGGTAGCCGTCCATGCAGGGTCGCCGAGATGCCGACGATGAGGGTCCGGCGCCGAAAATTTCCCCCTGCGGCTTGGACGTTCTGGCGGGAAGTTGTTGAGGCCCTCGGTCAGCCAGTTCATGGGCTCTTGGGTGGGGATGGTGCCGTCCTCGTTGACGTTGGTGACGTGGTACTGGTGCTGGTTCCAGATCCGCCGGGTCCGGACCCACAGGCCCAGCTCGTCCCCAAACACGCGCACCCCGGTCTGCTTGGTGCCCTCGCAGGTGATGCTCGAGTAGTCGTTGGACACGACCACGATGTCGGCGTGGCCGTCGTTGTCGACGTCGGCGACGACCGGGAGCTCGCGCAGGGTGCCGGTGGTGTTGCAGGTCTGCCACAGCACGTCGCCGGTGGCGCCGGCGTAGATGCGCAGGTAGACCTGATCGGAGTAGACGACCTCGGCCGCCCCGTCGCCGTCGAAGTCGAACACCGACGAGCCGGTCTGGGCCGAGGAGCAGTCCGTGGTCTGCTGGATCCACAGGAAGGTGTCCACGTCGGGGATCATCGGATCCATGATCTTGGTCCCGTCGATGACCGCGTAGCCGACCCCGCCGGCGATGGCCACGTCGGGGCTGCCGTCGCCGTTGAAGTCGGCGATGGTCGGCGGGCCGCCGCCGTACTGGTTGCCGGCGGACCCAACCGGGCACAGCCCCGGCGAGAGCGGCCCGTTGATGTCGAGGCCGTTGCGGTCGA
The DNA here is from genome assembly GCF_000170895.1 of Plesiocystis pacifica SIR-1. GTDB lineage: Bacteria > Myxococcota_A > Polyangia > Nannocystales > Nannocystaceae > Plesiocystis > Plesiocystis pacifica. Next base: position 12,891 of record NZ_ABCS01000053.1, read on the forward strand.
GGACCAGCTGCTGGCTCTGCTGGTCGTAGTGGTAGATGTGCAGGGCGTGGTTGGCGAAGTCGGCGACCACGACCTCGGGGGTGAAGTCGCCGTCGAGGTCCGCCGCCGCCGTCCAGCTGCCGGTCACCAAGGTCATGCCGATGAGCGTGCCGTCGGCCTCGTAGGCCGCCGCAGGCCCGGCGATCTCGAGGGTGCCATCGTTGTCGAGATCAATGGGCTGGACCGCGCCGGTGTTCGGATAGGTCGCCACCACCTCGCCCGTGAGCCCGTCGACGATGCCGCCGCGCATCACCACCTCGACGTCCCCGTCGTGGTCGAGGTCGGCCAGCGAGGGCATCAGGCAGCCCCCGACGTAGGGCGAGGTCCACAGCTCGGTGCCGTCGGGGTTGAAGGCCCGGACGCCGCCCACGTTGGTGCACGCGAACACCTCCGTGCCCGGCATCCCGCCCACGTCGCCCGCGGCGATCTCGACCCCCGGGTGGATCTGCGGCCCCTGGGAGTTGACGCCCCACTTCTCGACGAGCTCGCCGTCGACGATCGACCACGCGCGCAGGGTCCCGTTGTTGTTGTAGTCGCTGCCCGCGAAGCTCGAGAACACGATGTCCGGGATGTCGCGCTCGTCGACGACGCCGTCGCAGCTGTCGTCGTCGAGCTGGGTGACGATCGGCGACATCATCACGTGGTAGTCGGGGATGTGGTGCTTGAGCTCCGGCGCGAAGCTGGTGTCGGGGTAGTACTCGCACTCGGGCAGGCAGCTCAGGTCGTCCTCGGGCCCGGGCTCGACCCCCGGCGGGCAGTCGGGCGGGCTCGGCAGGCACAGGCCGTTGGCGATGGTCGTGCCCTGGCACTCGTCCATGACCCCGTTGGGGTCGCCGAGGCTGTACTCGCAGTAGTGGTCCTCGGGGCACTCGCTCGCGTCGATGCAGGGCTCGCCCGGGATCACGCACTCCGAGAAGGAGCAGACCTGGCCCTCGGCGCAGCAGGCCCCGGCGCAGACCGAGTCCAGGGCGCAGCACACCCCGTCGACGCAGGCCTCCTCGTCGCTGCACGGCGGGTCGCACTCGCCGGCCGTGTCCGAGCTGCTCGACTCCGTGTCCAGGTCAGTGGTCGTGTCCGAGCTGTCCGTGCCCGCGTCGGTGCTCGACTCCGTCTCGGTGTCGTCGGAGCTGAGGCCCTCGTCGACCTCGTCGCCGTTGGTGTCGGCGCTCCCGCCGGCCGAGTCGCCGCAGCCTCCGAGGGCCACGCACAGCGTCCCGAGGGTCAGCAGGCCCGCGCCGCCCCGATTTCGTCGAGTCCAATCGAATTGCATGCGCGGATGGGACCACGCCAAAGCCCCGCACTCAAGCGCGCTCGGACACGGCGGGATCCGGCGAGCTCCCCCCTCGTCCAGGCTTGCCAGAGTCGTCGCCGCGCTGTCATCGTCTCGCGGTGTCCACAACGAGCGTTCAGCCCTCCGACGTCCTCGAGTTTTGGTTCCCCGATGACCCCATCCAGGCGGACGCGCTGTGGTGGGGGAAAAGCCCCGAGACCGACGAGAGCATCCGCGCCCGCTTTGGCGATGCGCGCGAGCGCGCAAAGGCAGGCGAGCTCGACGCCTGGGCCGAGCAGCCCGCCGGCCGCATGGCGCTGATCATCTTGCTCGACCAGATGTCCCGCAACCTGTTCCGCGGGGACGCCGAGACCTACGCCGCCGACGCCAAGGCCGTCGCCCTGTGCCTCGACGGCCTCGAGCGCGGCCACGACCAGGCCCTGCCCTTCATCCAGCGCCTGTTCTTCTACATGCCCCTCGAGCACGCCGAGGATCTGGGCCAACAAGAGCGCTGCGTCGAGCTCGTGCGCGCCCTCGCCGACGCCGTCCGGGCCGATCCGGGGATCAGCGAGGCCGTGGTCCAGCGCTACGACAACTTCGTAGACTTCGCGGTCCGGCACCGCGACATCGTCGCTCGCTTTGGGCGCTTCCCTCACCGCAACGCCATCTTGGGCCGGGACAGCACCGCCGAAGAGGCCGAGTTCCTGACCCAGCCTGGGAGCTCCTTTTAGTTCCCCGGGCGCAGGGCCGCCTGAACCGCCGGCAGGCCCAGGTTCAAGAACACGGCGTAGCGAAGCTCCGGGTGGGCGGCGACGAGGGCCTCGAAGACCTCGGCGCGCCCGGCCTCGCCTTCGCTGGCCGCCAGTACGCGCTCGCGGACCTCGGCGAGGTAGGCGTCGTTGGCCCGCAAGAGCGCGACGGTCCCCGAGTCGCCGCGCCCCGGGTGCACGCGCGCGGGCGCCATCGCCTCGAGCTCGGCCAGGCGGGTCCGCCAGGCGTCGAGGTGGCCGAGCTCGAGCCACAGGTGCGTGCCCTCGGCGGCCAGGTCCCCGACGAAGAGCTCGCGGCCGCGCTCGTCCCCGCGCTCGAGGCTGAGCACGAGGTGCGCCGCGCCGCAGCCGGGCCCGAGCTCGTGGAGCTCGAGCTGTGCGTCGCCGAGCTCGAAGCGCGCGCCGGCCTCGATGGGCGCGGGCGCGGGGGTCTGGCTCGGCCAATCCGGGGCGTAGCGCGGGCCAAACGCGGCCGTGCGCGCCTCGAACACCTCCGGGATCTCGGCCCCGACCGCCTCCGAGGTCCACACCTCGACGCCCGCCGCCTGCAGCACCGCCGTACCGTTGAACTTGTCGGGGTTGGGGTGGAGCACGAAGGCCCCGCGCACGGGCCCCGCGCCCTCGGCCTCGACGATCTCGAGGAGCTCGGCGGCCGCCGAGGGGAGGAACTGCGCGTCGACCAGGTAGCTGCCCTCGGGGCCGGCGATCACGAAGCTGTTGGTGCGAAAGCCCCAGGGCTTCGAGGTGTAGCGGCCCACCCGGACGCCGGATCGAGGCGCGTCGTCGAGCCAGGTGAAGCGGCCCTCGAGGGCGCGCGACTCGGGCGTTGCCAGAGACTCTACGCCCTGCGAGGACGCGCACGCGCCGAGGACGAGGACGAAGGCGAGGAGCGCGGGGCGAAGCGCAGGCATGGACCCAGTCTCGGTGACGAGGGATTGGCGCGCCTTCAACGCTTTGCCATAAATCTGTTATTTTCCGCCAATGCCCTCGAAGCCCATCGCGCACGTCGACGTCGACCGCGCCCGCGCCCTCGGCTTTGGCATCGACGAGACCTACCGGGGCTTCGTCAGCGACTGGCACAGCCACCGCCGCCACCAGCTCCTCCACGCCGTCGAGGGCAACCTCGAGCTCGAGGACAGCCACGGCCGCTGGCTGCTGCCGGAGGCCCAGGCGGCGTGGATCCCCGCCGGCCAGCGCCACCGGGTCTCCAGCGCCGGCGCCCGCCTCCAGACCCTCTACCTCGCCCCGAGCCTCGTCGCCCAGCCCCCCGCCGAGACGGCCGTGTTCCAGCTCCCCGCCCTGGGCCACGCCCTGCTCGCGCGGGCCCTCGGCTGGCCCCACCACCGCCGCCTCGATCGCCGCGCGCGGGCGCTGTTCGTGTGCGTCGCCGAGGAGTTCGCGGCCTGGTCCCTCGAGCCGGGGCCGTGGCGCCTGCCCCAGCCCCGCAGCCAGGCCCTCGCCGCCGCCATGCGCCACGTCGTCGACAACCTCGAGGACGGGCCGACCCTGGCCGAGGCCGCGCGCCAGGCCGGCGTGTCCGCGCGCAGCCTCGAGCGACGCTTTCGCGCCGAGACCGGCTCCAGCTTCCGCGAGTTTCTGCTCACGGCCCGGATGATCGAGGCCCAGCGCCTGCTCCGAGAGCCCGGGGCCCGGGTGTCGAGCGTGGCCTATCGCCTCGGCTACTCGAGCCCCAGCGCGTTCTCGACGGCCTTCCTGGCCCGGGTGGGCCAGCGACCCAAGGCCCTGCTGCGCCCGCCCGCCAGCCGGTGAGCGGCGGGCGGTCCCAGGACAAGGCCGGGGCAGGCCCGGAGCGGCCCCCGCCGAGCTGCTAAGCTCCGGCCATCATGCGCGCCCTGCCCAAGCTGCTCCTGGCTCTGACCTGCCTGACCCCCGCCCTCGGCCTGACCACGGGCTGCGGCGAGCCCAAGGCCGACATCGCCAACAAGCAGCACTACTCCGGCCACCACCTCAACTTCGACTACCCGGGCAACTGGAAGACGAGCGAGGAGAGCGAGGGCCTCGGCGGCACCTTGACGATGACGATGATCTACGTCGAGGCCAAGGGCGGCAACGCGATGGTCATCGTCCAGCACTTCAACGAGGGCCTCGAGGTCGACTACGACGAGCTCGTGTCCGAGTTCGTCAACGGCATGCGCGAGGCCATGCCCGGCATCGTCAACATCCAGGAGCTCGACGGGGGCCAGCGCGAGCCCATCGAGCGCGAGATCGACGGCAAGACCCGCGAGGGCCGGCGGATCCGCTACGCCCCCGAGATCTTCGGCGAGTCCGTGCCGCACACCGTCGAGGCCTACTTCATGGAGTTCGAGGGCGAGATGGTGATCCTCTACACCCAGGTCCCGGACGAGGACCGCAGCAAGGCCGAGCCGGGCTTCAACCTGATCCTCGACTCGCTCACCCTGGGCGAGTAGGCCTCAGACGCAGTAGGGGTCCCGTTGGCCCTCGTGTCAGAGACTGTGGATGATTCACAGTCTCTGTCGATTTTGGCCGTCGTGGACGACGCCACGCCCTCCCTGCCCCACGTCCACGACTCAGAGGGTCGGCCAAAACGAGTTTGGCCAACCCTCTGTCTACTTTAGCCGTCGTGGACGACGCCACGCCCTCCCTGCCCCACGTCCACGACTCAGGGACTGTGAAGTTTTCACAGTCCCCGTCTGCTTTAGCCGTCGTGGACGACGCCACGCCCTCCCTGCCCCACGTCCACGACTCAGCGATTGTCAACGAATCCACGCCCCCGCTCGCGGGGGCGACCACCAGCCTTCTCGAAGGTACGAACTCCATTGCCCACCAAGCCAAAGAGGAGGAGCGGAGCGACGCAGCGTCCCCGGTCCCAGGTGGCTGTGGGGGCAAAACAGAACTCAGCCGCCGAAGCTCTCCCAGTGAATCCGGCGCTCGTCCACGCCCAGCGCCCCGAGGGTCGCCCGGGCGTCAGACATGAAGGCCACGGGGCCGCACAGGTAGACCTCGGCCTCGGCCAGTGCCAGGGCTTGGGGCATGCGCTGGCGCAGTTCGCCCGCGATGTCCGTGAGCAGCGCTCGCAAGCCCGGCCCGCTCGCAAGCCCGTGCAGGTCGTAGCGGCCGGCGTCCGCCGAGCGCGGCCGGCTGTAGACCCAGCGCAGCCACGCCGCCTGGCCACGCGCGGCGGCGCGCTCGATGCAGGCCTCGACCTCGCCGCGCAAGGGATGGTGCGCTCCGTCGCGGACGCCGTGGACGAAGATCACCGGGGGCGCCGCCCCGGGGCGAGCCGCGGTCAGGGTGTGCAGCATCGCGACCAGAGGCGTGACCCCGACGCCCGCGCCGAGCAGCACCACGGGTCGCGCGGCTCGGCTCGGGCGCAGGACGAAGTCACCGGCGGGCTGGCGCGCCGCGAGCATCTCGCCCACGCGCAGCTGATCGTGGATCAGCGTCGAGGCCCGCCCCTTGGGCTCGCGCTTGACGGTGATGCGATAGCGCGAGTCTGTCGGCGCGCCCGAGAGCGAGTAGGTCCGACGCAGCAGCTCGCCGCCTTCGCCCAGGAGCTCGATGGGCAGGTGCTGCCCGGCGAGGAAGCCCGGCAAGGGGCCGCCGTCCCGGGCCGCGAGCCACAAGCTGGTCACGTCCGCGCTCTCGCGCACGCGCTCGACCACCCGCAAGTCCCGGACGGAGCCGGCCTGCTCGGTCCAGCGCAGGCCCACGCCGCCGCGCAGCTCGACCGCGGCCTCGACCTCGATGGTCACCAGGCGCCGGGCCCCGGGGACGCGGGCGAGAGCGGGCGAGTCCCAGTCGATGCTGGCGCGGCCGCTGAGCTGGAGCGCCCGGCCAGTGGCGAAGTCGATGAACAGCAGGCCGACGCGGGGGTCGACGAGCAGGTTGCCGATGGTGTTGAAGTGCTTGTTGCCGGCGTAGTCGGGGAAGCGCAGGCGCTGGGGGCCGAGCACCTCGACGAAGCCCGGCTCGCCGCCGCGGTGGGAGGCGTCCATACCGTGGCGGGGCGCGTGCGGGTCGTCACCGCCCTCTCCCCCCCCCTCACCGGAGTAGCCGCTGGCGATGAAGAAGGTGTCGGCGCTCGCGATCCAGCGCTGCTGGGCGGAGCTCAGGGCCTCCCCGCGCGCGGGCTCGAGGGTGGCGTCGGCAGGCTCGGTCCACTGCCACTGCCGCTCGCGGATGTACTGCGGGCAGTTTCCGAAGCTCTGCCCGACCTCGAGGCGCAGGCCCTGCTCGGCGCTTCGTCCCCGGAGCACGCGGCCGTTGACCCGGTTGCGCCGGCGCGAGTGAAACTCGATGCCGAGCAGGCCCAGCGCCTGGCCGACGGCCGAGGGCCCCGAGAGCGCCCCCGTCAGCGCGTCGCCCTTGGCCAGGCGAAAGTCGAGCTCGAGGTGGCGCGGATCCGGGGCGTGGGTGAAGCCCTCGGGGCCCGTGAGCAGCGAGGCCCACACGCGCCCCCCTTCGTCCCGGGCTGCAGCCACCAAAAAGGGCAGCTGGGCGAAGAAGCGCCGGTGCTGCTCGGGCATGAAGGGCCGGACGACCTTGCGCGCCCACGCCTCCACGCCCTGCACGCCCATGCGCGCCTGGGCTTCGTGCTCGCCGCGGTGAAAGGGAGACTCGTCCATGGCTTCGTCACTCCGGCAGGGCGATCAGCTCCATGCGCACCCCGCCCGGGATGGTGCACATCATGTGGCGGATCGGCGTGCCCCCCAGCGCCTCGGGCTCGAACTCGATGCTCACGTCGTCCCGGGCCCCGAGCTCCCGCGCGAGCTCGGCCAGGGCCGCCTCGTTGGCCACGCGCAGGGCGAAGTGGTGCAGGCCCACGTTGGACCGGCGGTCAAAGTCGACCACGGCCTCGGCCTCGACCTGCACCTGCCATAGCGTCAGCATGACCGTCCCGTCCGAGACGAACACCGCCGGATAGTCGGGCACCTCGCCGACCTGCGAGAAGCCGAGGGCGTCGACGAAGAAGGCCCGAGTGGCCGCGATGTCGGGCACGGTCAGGCCGGTGTGGTGGATGCCGAGGGTGCGGGGCGCTGCGGATGCGGTCATGACGTCCAAGCTGATTCATTCGACGAGAAAGATAAATGCTAGGACTTTCAGAAGATTGCTACGAAAAACGTAGTAATCTGGACGCGTGGACAAGCTCGCCGCCATGCACACCTTCGTCGAGATCGTCGACGCCGGGAGCCTCACCGCCGCCGCCGGGAGCCTCGGCTGCTCCCAGCCCACCGTCGTCCGCACCCTCGCCAAGCTCGAGCGCAGCCTCGGCGCGACCTTGCTGCGCCGGACCACGCGGCGCATGTCGCTGACCAACGAGGGCCGGGTCTACCTCGACGACTGCCGGCGCATCCTCGCCGACGTCGCCGCGGCCGAGGCCCTGGTCAGCACGACCGGCGCCGACGCCCGCGAGCCCCAGGGCGAGCTGCGGCTGACGGCGCCCGTGCTCTTTGGTCAGCGCCACGTGTGCCCGGCGGTGCTCGCCTTCCTCGAGCGCCACGCCAAGGTCCAGGTCGACATGCTGCTCCTCGATCGCGTCGTCGACCTGGTCGACGAGGGCATCGATCTGGCCGTGCGCATCGGCAAGCTCGCGGACTCCTCGATGATCGCCCGACGCGTGGGCAGCATGCGGCGGGTGGTGTGCGCGAGCCCGGCCCTGCTCGCGCGCTGCGGCGGCGCCCCCGGGCACCCCAAGGCCCTGCGCGCCCTCCCCTGCGTCCGCTTTCGCGGGGCGCGGAGCTGGGCCTTCGCCGACGGCCTCCAGATCCGCGTCGACGGCCGGCTGCTCGTCAACCAGGCCGCCGCCGCGGTCCAGGCCTGCGAGCAGGGCATCGGCTTCGCCGCCTTCTTGGCCTACCAGGTCGCCGACTCCGTCGCCGCGGGTCGCCTCGAGGTCGTGCTCGAGGACCACGAGCCCCCAGCCTTTCCGGTGAGCCTGGTCTACGCCGACCCGCGCCTGCTGACCCCGCGCCTGCGCGCCATCCTCGACTGGCTCGCGGAGGCGCTGAGCGCCCGCGACGCCCAGGGCTGGCTCACTCCCGTTCTATTTTAGCCGTCGTGGACGACGCCACGCCCTCCCTGCCCCACGTCCACGACTCAATCCCGGTAGCGCGCCGGCATCCGCAGCCCGAGGAGGCCGACGCAAGCCGAAGCGCCGCCGGCGATGACCAGCATGGTGGTCACGTTCTGGCCCTCGGCGACGGAGTAGACCACCGCGTAAGGCACGAGCATCGCCAGGTTGAGCACCCCCAGCACGCGAGAGATGGCCGCGCTGCGCGAGCGGCCTTCGGTGGCCACGACGTGGATCGCCGTCCCCAGTCCGGCCAACATGACCAGCACGGCCAGGGGGAGGGCGAGGAGGATGATCGAGGCGAGCTTGGCCACGGCGCGGGCACGCTACCATCCCAGACCATGGACTGCGCCGACCTCCGCCCTGCCCTTCGCCTGCTCTCGCCCCTCGTGATTCTGGCCCTGGTCGGCGCCTGCGCCGACGACACACCGAGCGAGGGCGGCGCGGACGAGGTCGGCAGCGAGTCGACCAGCGCCGACGAATCCAGCGAGGACAGCGAATCCGGCGAGTCGGCGAGCGAGGCCAGCGAGTCCAGCAGCGCCGAGGACACGAGCACGGGCACCTCGGAGTCGAGCAGCGAGGACAGCGAGTCGACGAGCGACGAGGGCACGATCTTCGACGTCGGCGCCCAGCCGGATTTGCGCGACCCGGGCGAGATCTGCACCGTCCCCGACGAGGAGCTCGACGCCCTGCCGCCCTGCGAAGAGGCCGCGGCCGCCGACAGCTTCGACCCCGTGGTCCAGTGGGACTGGAGCGGCGAGGGCCTGCACGTCAACGCGATCACCACGCCCTTGGTCGCCAACCTCACCGACGACAACGACGACGGCGCCGTCGACCTGTGCGACGTCCCGGACATCGTGGTCATGACCCACGACGGCCTCAACAACGCCCCCGAGCGCCTGTGGGTGTTCGACGGGGCCACGGGCGAGATCCACTGGGACCTCGACGCGGGCCTGCGCTTTTCCCAGGTCCCGGCGATCGGCGACGTCGACGACGACGGCCTGCCCGAGATCGTCGCGGTCACGGCCGCCGGCCAGCTGCAGATCATCTCCAACGAGGGCGCGGTCCAGTCCACCGCCAATCCCGGCTGGCTCAGCTCCTTCGCCCCAGCCCTGGGCCTGGCCGACTTCGACAACGACGGCGACGCCGAGATCTACGCGGGCGGGGGCGTCCTCGACCACACCGGCGCGACCGTGTTCCACGTCGCCAACGAGGGCCTGGTCTTCTATCACACCAGCGCCGCGGCCGACCTCGACGGCGACGGCGACCTCGAGCTGATCGTCGGGCGCAACGCCTACCACCACGACGGCAGCAGCTACTACAGCCACCCGCAGCTCGTCCCCGGCCACGCCGCCGTCGGCGACCTCGACGACGACGGCCTGCCCGAGGTGCTGGTGTCGGGGGCCCAGGGCGTCAGCCTGATCGAGCACGACGGGACCTTGACCCTCGCCCAGCAGACCCCGAGCGGTGACCCGCCGGTGAGCAACAACTGGTGGCGGCCCACGGCCATCCACGACTTCACGGCCAACGGCGAGGCCGAGTTCGCGATCAGCTCGGCCAACAACTACAACGTCATCCGCGGCGACTTCAGCCTGGTCTGGTCCGCGCCCGTGGCCGACCTGACCGGCATCGCCGCGGGCACCGCGTTCGACTTCCTGGGGGACGGCAGCGCCGAGGCCATCTACGGCGACGAGGACTTTCTGTTCGTATTCGACGACAGCGGCGACGCCATCTTCCAGGTCCCCCGGGCCAGCCGCACGACCACCGAGTACCCCGTGGTCGCCGACGTCGACAACGACGGCTCGGCCGAGATCGTGGTCGTGTCCGAGAGCGAGCTGCCCGGCGGCGCGGCCACGGTCCAGGTCATCGGCGACGCCGAGGATCGCTGGGTCCCCGCGCGGCGGATCTGGAATCAGCACGGCTACCACGTGACCAACGTCCGCGAGGACGGGACCTTGCCGCAGTTCGAGCCGCCGGCCTGGGAGGCCCAGAACACCTACCGGACCCAGGCCCAGGCCGAGGACGGCGTGTGCCTGCCCGAGCCCCAGGGCTGAGCGAGACGCCCGCCTCCAGCATCGCGGAGGCGGGCGCGGGCTTGCGAAGGGTCTCGCTCAGTCCCAGCAGTTGCCGACGGAGCAGCTGCCGATGCACCAGCTGTGCGGGTTGGCCGTGGGCCCGGCGCTCATCGAGATGCTCTTTTGCGTGTCGGTGCAGAAGATCCCGAAGTCCCCGTTCCCGGCGTTGCCCGTGATCGAGTACCGGGTCGTCTTGTAGGTCGAGCCCGACGCGCCGATGCCGTTGTCCCACAGGTTGTAGGCGACCAGGTCGATGGCCGTGACCCGCTTGGGCAGGTGCCCCGAGCCGAGGATGACCACGCCGAGGTAGTAGCCGCTCTCCAGCCCGGTGTAGTCCCAGTCGTCGGCGCCGTACTCCATGTGGATGTTGACGTTGCCGTTGTTGTGGCAGTTGTAGGTCAGGCTGCGGATGCGATGGCCGCCGGCCTGCATGCTCGGGTTGCCGGCGGTCCGGCTGCGCATGCCGAAGGCCTCGAGGGAGCCGTAGACCAGGGCGTTGTCCGTGAGCGCGGGGATGCACATGTTCTCGGACTGGCCCAGGGGGTAGTCGCAGCCGTCGGACTCCCCGTCGCCGCAGTAGAGGTAGCTCTTGTTGGTGGTCCGAAAGCCCAGGTGCTGGCCGCAGGTCGAGGTGGGCGTGTAGCCGTTGCCGTAGACGTTGCGCGCCGTGTTGGTCTGGCTGGTCGTGCAGGTGCCCACGGCGTGGGTCTGGAGCTCCCCGGCGCCCGCCTCGAAGGCGAGCTGCATCTTGTCTTCGACCTCCTCGCGCAGGGCCTCGACGCGGACCGAGTCGGCGAGCAGCTCCCGGTCGCTCACGCTCGCGCGCTCGAGCAGCAGCGGGGGCACGAGCGTGGGCTCGTCGGCGATCGCCACCCAGGCCTCGACGGCCGACAGGCCCTCGGCGGTGTCCATGTCGATGATCGGCTGGTCCGCATCGGTGCCCGAGATGAACAGGAAGACGTCCTCGCCGCTGTCCTCGGGCGCGCGCCACTCGACGGAGGCCGTGCCCCGCTCGACGCGGGCGAGCAGCGGCGGGAGGTCACGCACGCCCTCCTCCGACTCGGAGGGCGCCTCGCTGGGCTCGAGCCAGCCGTCCTCGGGCGCCGCCTCGGCGGCCTCTTCGGGCTGCCCGAGGTCGGCGAACTCGTCTTCGCCGGGCTCCTCCAGATCACAGGCCGTAGAGGCCGTAAACGCCACGCAGGTCAGCAGCAGGGGGGCGACGGCGATGATTCGGGTGCGGGGTGTGTTGGTCATCGCCGGGGTATTACCGGCGCCCCCGGGCATGGATTAACTGACGCCAAAAAAAGTCGCGGAACCCTCGGATCGGAGATCACTGACCGAACACCTGCTCGCGCAGGCGCGCCGCCCAGCACTCGAGGTTGGCGAGGCTGTCCTCGACCGAGCGAGCCGAGCTCGCGTCGGCGGCGAGGCGCTCGGCGAGCAGCAGCCGACCCCGGCGGATGCGGCTCTTGATCGTGCCCAGGGGGACGTCGAGGACCCGGGCGATCTGGGCGTCGCTCAGCTGCTCCCAGTAGTGCAGCTCGAGGGCGACCTGGAGATCGATGGGCAGCTGGCGCAGGCCCGCGAGCAGGCGCTGCTCGTCCTCCGAGCGGCCGAGGATGGTGCTCGGCGAGGGGTCGAGGTCGTGGACGCTGGTGACCCCCGGGTCGAAGCGCCGGCCCCGGGACGCCCGGGACCGGTAGTGCTTGCACAGCTGGCGGTAGGCGATGGCGAACAGCCAGCCCCGAAAATTGTTCTGGCAGCGGTAGCGGTCGGCCTCGACGCTCTCGATGGCGCCGAGGAAGGTGCGCTGGGTCAGGTCGCCGGACTCCTCGCCGACCTTGTTGCGGAAGAAGCGGTCCACGGCGGTGTAGTGCCGCTCGAACAGCTCCCGCCCCGCGCCCTTGTCTCCCCCTCGCCAGGCCAGCAGCAAGCTGTCGTCATCGCGCACCAAAGCAGTATACGCAGCGAGCTCGCGGACGCTCCTGTACCTCGGTGTCGGGAGCCTCGGGCTTTTTTGGCTGACCCAATTAATCTGTTCGCGAGCGCGTCGGTATTGACCCGACGTGCGCCCGTGCGGCGCCGAGAGATTGACCCATGCCATCCCTGAGCACCCGCCCCAACGCCCTTCGATTCATCCTCGCCCTGACCGCTGGGCTTGGCCTCTCGGCCTGCCTCGACGCCGAGAGCACGACCGAGCTCGACGGCGAGCTCGACAGCGAACTCGACCTGCCCTCGGACGCCGAGCTCGACGCCTCGCCCGGCTCGCCGATGCAGCCCGAGAGCGGCCTGCTCCCGCCGCCGCCCGAGTTCATGACCTGCACGCCCGGCGACGGCATCGACACGGGTCAGGTCACGGCGCGCCTGCCCGACGGGCCCAACATCCCCGACACCTGCTCCCTCGGCGCCATCGGCCTGCCCAAGGGGTGGACCTCCGAGCCCTTGTTCAAGGCGATCCAGGGCCTCTCGGTGCCGGACGGCCTCGAGCCCTACTGCCTGTACAGCTACCAGGGCGTGTCTCCCTCCGCGGACGCCTACACCCGGCTCTACCACCGCCTCGACCAGGTCCCCGGCATGGCCAAGACCGCGGCCGTCGACTGCGTCGCGCTGTCCGGCATGTCCGGCCTCGACGGCGACGCGGACATCGACGCGGGCCTCTACCAGGCCTTTCGAAACAACATCGCGGCCATCGACAGCCTCGCGGGCGCGCAGCTCGACGCCGTCGGGGTCTACGTCGTCGACCAGATCGCGGAGTGGGAGTTCGGCTCGAGCACGCCCCACGAGCACGGCCACAACATGGGCTACATCGTCCGCGACGTCCTGTGCCCCGACGCCGACTCCGACTACTGCGACGCCCACCTGCACTTCGAGGCCGGGCTGATCCGGACCAGCGACGGCGCCATCGATCCCGGCATCGGCGGCGGGCACGTGGGCAGCCACGTCGACATCTCCCGGGCCATCTATCGGGCGATCATGCGTTGGCGGGCGCAGGCCGTCGATCCCTTCGTCGACGATCCCGAGCGCCACGCCGTGATCATGGGCGCCTTCGGGGCCAACCCGACGCTGAGCGTCGCCGCCGATCGAGGCGCCGCCGCGGCCCTGCGCGAGGTCCTGGATCTCGTCGCCTGCAGCGGAGGCATCTTCGTCGCGTCCTCGGGCAACGCCAACGACCCCGGCTGCGCGGCCAACGACGGCCCGCTGTTCCCGGCCGCCCTCGCCAACGAAAAGAGCCCGGACGCGGGTCGCTGCGCCGAGCTCGGCGTCCCCGAGCTCGGGCCGGCCTTCCCGGTGAGCTACGGCGACCGCCCCCTCGTCGACGCCGTCGCCATGGTCGACGCCTGGGATCGGCTCCCCGCCCTGGCCCGGGACAAGGCCCTGCCCGACCTCGTCACCTACGGGACCCAAGCGTGGGTCCCCAACCCCACCGGCAAGATGCGGCCGCAGACGGGCACCTCCGTGGCCACGGCGGTCACCGCCGCGACCATGGCCCTGGTCTGGGCCGTGGAGCCCTCGCTGAGCGCCCGAGAGGTCCACGAGGTCCTCTACGAGACCGGCTACGCGACGAGCTACCAGGCGCACTATGGCCTCGCCGGCGACATCCCGGTCCGCCGCGTCTCGGTCTGCAGCGCCGTCGCCAAGGTGTGCGGGAAGGACTGCCCGAGCACCTGCACCGGGGCCGAAGCGCCGGCCTCCGACGGGCACCGGGGCCACTACCACGAGGCCGTCGACACGGCCCTCGACGCGGCGCTGGTCAACGACGGCGGCGAGGCCGCCCTCGCCCCTCCCGTGTGCCTCGATCCCCCTGGCAACGTCCTGTCCGAGCCGACCCCCGAGAACCCGGCCTGCCCCTACTGCGACGTCGACACCGGCATCGACGGGGTCAGCCACGCGCTCAACCTCGACCTGCTCGAGGCCTTCAAGAGCGGCCCCCACGAGGTCCTCGCCGGGCACCTCCTCGCCGTCGACGTGACCGGGTCCATCCTCGGGCGCCACGAGCTCACGAACGCGCAGATCGCCGCGCTCAAGGCCGCCTCGGATCCGACCGTGACCGTGGTCCACTTCACCCAGCCGAACCTCGACGGCGGGACCCTGGTGTTCGAGCTGGCCAACGGCCGCACGGCGATCGGCGAGGTCATCGTGCACTAAAGACCGGCTCGCGCCTGGGCTCGACCCTCGCAGCGCGCGTGCGCGAGGCGGGCCTCGGTCTCAGCCTCGCCCAGCTCCAGTGTCCGCGTGCGCGGGGCCAGGCAGGCCCAGGTCCGCCGGCCCAGGGCGTCCATCAGCGCCTGCGGCTCCCACTCGACTCGATCCACGTCCCACAGGCTGACGCTGCCGTCCTTGGCGACGGACAGCGCCCGGGCTCCGCCCGCGACGGCGAGATCGAGGACCTCCACCGAGTGGCCCGAGAGCACCACGGACGCGCCGTCGTCCAGTCGCCACAGCCGCAGCGTGCGGTCCAGGGAGGCCGAGATCAGCCGCCCCCCTGGGAGGAAGGCGGCCCCCACGACCGGCCCCGTGTGGCCCTCGAGGGTGGTGAGCAGCGTCCCCTCGGCGACAGACCAGACCCGCACGCGGCCGTCCCTCGAGCCCACGGCCAGCCGCTCGCCCGCGGCGTCGAAGGCCAGCGCGGAGCTGCCGGTTTCGTCGCTCCGCAGCGCCCGCGGGAGCTCGAAGGCGGCGCTCGACCAGACCCACGCTCCGCCGCCGGCGGCCGCCGCCGCGAGCCAGCGCCCGTCGGGACTCCAGCGCAGGGTGTCCATGGCCAGAGGGTCCCGCTGCGGGAGCACGTGGACCCCTCGCGGGTCCCCGTCCCCGTCCCCAGGGCTCCACACCCGCACGGTCCCGTCGGCGCCCGCGCTCGCCAGGCGCTCGCCGCCGGGCTCGAAGGCGACGCTCACGACCCGACCGGCGTGGCCCTCGAGCACCTGGAGCTCGGGGCCGTCCCGCGTCAGCGTCCACACCCGCACGCGCGCGTCCGAGGCCGCCGCAGCCAGCCGCTCTCCGCCGTCGTCGAAGGCCAGGTCCCAGACCTGCCCGCCCTCGTCGAGGAGCACCTGCGCCCGAGCGTCCCGGCCCGGCTCGAGGCGCCACAGCAGCACGGGGCCCTTGCCCGCCGTCGCCACGGAGTCTCCGCTGGGGCTGAACACGGCCGCGTTGAGCACGGCGTTGCCGCCGTCGAGGGTCTCGAGCGCGGCCCCGTCCGCGGCCCGCCAGATCCGCGCCCGGCCGCCAAAGGAGGCCGTGACGAAGCGCGTCCCCTGCGAGTCCGCGCGGACGTCGAAGACGCGCTGCCCGTGCCCCTCGAGGCTCGTCACCAAGGGCGCCTGGTCGAGGGCCCACACCCGGATCTGCCCGGACCACGAGCCCGTCGCCAGGCGGCGCCCGGAGCCGTCCATGGCGCCCGTGAGTAAGACCTGGCGGTGGCCCTCGAGGGCGCGGGGAGGCGGAGCGGGAGCGGGCTTCGACACGAACGCGCGGGCGTCCATCCCGACCGAGACCACGCCCGCGGGGCCGCGGCCGACGAAGCGCACGTCGTCGCCGTGGTCGACCACGACCTCGCTGGCCTCGGCTCCGGCCTGCCAATCGGTCACGCGCACCTGCCCGTCGACGGAGCCGGTGATCACCCGCGCCCCGTCGACGGCGAAGGCGGTGATCGCCCGGGGATGGCTGGCGATCACCGTGCCCGCGGACCCTGCCCCCAGGTCATCGATGCTCCACCGGCGCACCTGCCCGTCGTCGGCGGCGGTCAAGATCGCCGTCGAGTCCTCGCCGACGAAGGCCCCAAAGAACACGCCCTGCTCGTGGCCGCGCAGCTCCCCCTCGAGGGCGCCCGTGTCGGCCCGCCACACCCGGGCGCTGCGATCCAAGGACGTGGTCAGCACCCGCGCCTCGCTGGCGTCGAAGCTCGCCGCGTAGACCGGGCCCGCGTGCCCCGTGAAGGTCCGCGTCGCGCCCCCGTCGAGGGCGTGCACCCGGGCGAGCCCGTCCTTCGCGGCCGTGAGCAGGCGGCGAGCGTCGGCCGAGAAGCTCAGCTGCCGCACCGCGCCGCCGTAGCGCTCGAGGGTCGAGGGACCCGTCCGCTCCGTCCACAGGCGCAGCTCGCCGTCGACGGACCCGCTGGCGAGCTCGCTGCCCGCCGGGCTCAGGGCCAGGCTCGAGACCTCCGCGCCGTGCTGGTACAGCGCCCGGCCCTCTCCCGTGTCCACGGACCAGCGCCACACCGCCCCCTTCGCGTCGGCCGAGTACAGCCACCGGCCCGCGGCGTCGAAGACCATGGCCGTGACCACGGCCTCGTGCCCGCGCAAGATCACCTCGCTCACCGGCTCGCCGAGGACCTCGTTGGCCGCAGAGATCCACGCGGCGCCGTCCCGCGCCTCGGTCTCGACCTCGCGCAGCAGCAGCGCCGTGACGGTGGCGTCGACGTGCTCGACCACCCCCCGCCCCGGTCGATAGCGCCGCGCCACGCTCATGCGCGCGGCGTCCCGGGCCCGGGCGCCGTCGTCGGACAATTGCCGTAGCCCGCGCTCGCGCTCCATGGCCAGGAGCTCCTCGGTCAGCCCGCTCCAATAGCGGGCCCGGAGCTTGGCGTGGATCTGCGCCGCCGCGACCCAGGTGGTCGCCGCGAGGACGAAGGCGACGAGCACGACGCCCACGGCCCACGACCAACGCCTGCGTCGGCGCGCCTGGGGGTCGTTGGCCAGGACCTCGAGCAAGGCCGCCATGGACGGCCAGCGCGCGCCGGGGTCCACCGCCAGGCCCCGGCGCAGGGCGGCGAAGACCCACTCGGGGACCTGCTCGCGGGCGCGCTCGGGGACCGCCTCGAGCTCGCCGCCGACGATGGCCTCGGACAGCTCGGCCAGGCTGCGGCCGGAGAAGGGTCGCTGGCCCGCGAGGCCCTCCCACAGCGCCACGCAAAAGGCGAACTGATCGCTGCGCGCGTCCCCGCGCTGGCCCGCGTACTGCTCCGGGGCCATGTAGGCCGGCGTGCCCACGAGCGCGCCCGTCCGCGTCAGCGCCAGCTCCAGCGCGCTCGAGGACGCGTCCGCTGGGGCGCTCGGCTGTGCGCCGCCCGCCTCGCCCTCGAGGGCGTGGGCGAGGCCAAAGTCGGCGACCCGCGCCCGCCCGTCTCGGCCCACGAGCACGTTGTCGGGCTTGAAGTCGCGGTGGGCCAGGCCCGCGTCGTGGGCCGCCGCGAGCCCCTGCCCCGCCTGGCGAAACACGGCCAGGACCTCGCCCCAGCCGCGCTCGGCGGCCTCCAACCACGCGCGCAGGTCCTGCCCCTCGACGTACTCCATGGCCACGAAGAGCTGGCCCTCGTGGGCGTCGACCTCGTAGACCGTGACGACGTGGGGGTGGGACAGCCGAGCCATGGCCTGGGCCTCCCGCTGCATCCGCGCGCGGCCGGTGGTGTCGGTGCCAGCGGTGCGCAGGAGCTTGACCGCGACGCGGCGATCGAGCTGCTCGTCGTAGGCCATGTAGACCACGCCCATGCCCCCGCTCCCGAGCTTGCGGACGATCGAGAAGCGGCCGACCTTGACGGCGGGCGCGGGCTCGTCGAACAGCGCCTCGAGGACCCGCGCCTTGCGCTCGCGCGACACGACCCCGACCACCTCCGACGGGTCCCGCCGCGGCAACACGGGCAGGCCCGTCGCCTCGACCGGCCCGCTCTCCTCGCCCCCGCTGTCGTCCCGCTCCATGCCCGGCGCGGCATCATACCCGCGGCGTCAGCAGGGGATGACCCAGGGGTCCAGATCCCAGGTCTTGATCAGGCTCGAGAAGCCCGCCGGGACCTGGGGGCACAGGGCGTCGGCGGCCGCCTGGCCCTGGCGAGGCTCGTCGACGTACTCGACGTGGAGCACCGCCTTGCCGGCGTCGAGGAAGGGCTGGAGCAGGGCGCACTCGTCCCAGGCCAGGCACTCCTCGTCCAGGGCCCAGTCGAAGTCGTCGACGAGCTCGGGGATCTGCTCGAGGTCGTTCTTGAGGCCCACGGACAGGTCCCGGGCGTGGGCCTCCTCGGCCAGGAAGCGGTTGTAGTCCAGCTGGTCCGACGCCGTGAGCGGGAAGCCCGAGTCGTTGATGTAGCCGTCGACGTTGTCGGGCTCGACGGCGTCGCAGCCCCGCTCGACGGCGAGGTCCAAGCGCGCGCGCATGATGTCGCGGACGGCCTCGTCGCGGACGTCGAGCCAGCGCTCCCCGGGCCAGCCGTCGAGGGGCTCGCCGAGGGCCGCCGGCGGGAAGGCGTCGGCGTCGGGGCGCCAGTCCTCGAAGGAGCCCGCGGAGAAGTAGCAGATGACCGCCCGGCCCTGGGCCTGGAGCTCGGCGACGGTCTGGGCCTCGTTGTCGAACAGATCGATGTCGTAGGCCTCGACCTCGAAGCTGGCGTCGAGCGCTCCGACCAGCTGCCACTGCCAGGTCGTGCCAGGCGGCGGGCACCAGACCGGGCAGCCCTCGCCGGTGTCGGTCTCGCTCGATGTCTCGGCCTCGGCCGAGGTCTCCGACTCCGTCGACTCTCCCGAAGACTCGGAGCCGCTCGACGTCGACGTCGACGTCTCCGAGTCTGTCCCCGTCTCGCTCTCGGTATCCCCGCCGAGTTCGTCTCCACCCTCCGCGGGCTCCGGCTCGACGCCACAGCCCACGAGCACGGTCACGACCCAACACCCCAGCAATTCCCGGATCACGCGCACGCCGCAGCATAGCCCGGCGGCCGCGGAGTCAGGCAAGTCAGCGCGCGTGCACCCGGAGGCGGCGGAGCCCGTCGGCGAGGGAGCGCGAGGTGGCGACGCCCTCGAGCTCGGCGCTCGAGCGGCTGAGCTCGCTCGCCATCTCCGGCCGAATCCCCGTCAGCGTCGCGTCGGCCCCGAGCAACCGCAGCGCGCGGACCATGGCGACCAAGCGTCCCAGCCCGTCGTCGCCCATGAGCTCGACGCCGGTGACGTCGAGGATGACGTGTCGAACGCCGCGCTGGTTGACGGCCTCGAGCAAGCGGCCGGTGATCATCTCGCCCTTGTCCGCGCCGAGGCTTCCGACGAGGGGGACCGCCAGGGTCCGGTCGCCGACGTCGAGGATCGGGGCCGAGAGCGCGAGGATCTCGGCCCGCTGGCGCTCGACGAGCTCGAGGGTCGCGTGCAGCTCGCGCGCGCGCTGCTCCGCCTCGACCCGCGCCGTGTCGTCCGAGAGCTCGATGAGCACCCCGAGCTCTCCGGACACCGGGTCGCGCAGCCGCTCGGCCTCGACCACCTGCCAGCTCGGGCCCGCGCTGCTGTGCACGCGGGTCGACAGCCGCACGCTCTCCCCGGCCAGGGCCCGGCTCAGGATCGCCTCGCCCAGGCCGTCCTCGACGACGCAGCCGATCCAGCTCGAGCGCTCGCCGAGGCTGTGGATGGCCGCGGGGTTCATGGTCAGGACCTCGCCGTCGGCGGCCGCGAACAACCGGGCGACCGACGAGTGGTCGGCGATGGTCAGGTTGCGGCGCGCCTTGTCCGAGAAGGCCCCCTCGCTCGGCAGCGCCTGGTTGAGCAGGCCCAGGCCGCCGTCGGCGAAGCGTATCGGGCGCAGGTCGAGGGCCAGGGTCACCGGCTCGCCCCGGGGGTAAAAGGTCCACTCGATCTGCTGACGCTCGCCCTTGGCCGCGCGAGCGAACAGGCCGTCGAGCACGGTGTTCGCCCGGGCCGAGGTCGAGAAGTCCCGGGAGTTCAGCTCTTCGAGGCTCGGCGAGCGCCACAGGTCGAGGGCCGGCTGGTTCATCCACACGAAGCGGACGTCGCGGTCGATGGCCCAAACGGGCACGACGAGCTCGGCCAGCACCGCCGCGATCCCCTCGTCGAACGTCCAGATCGCCGTTCCCACCGCGACATCCTAACCCGGGGCCCCGCAGCCCGGTCGAAACCCGTTCTGGCGAGCCCCCCCGTCCGGTCCGGAGCCCCCCTCGGGCCGGTGATACACCTTGGGCGTGTCGGACTACGACTTCGATCTGTTCACCATCGGCGCGGGCTCGGGCGGCGTCGCGTCCAGCCGCCGCGCGGGCGAGTACGGGGCCAAGGTTGCGATCTGCGAGTACTCCCGCATCGGGGGCACCTGCGTCATGCGCGGCTGCGTCCCCAAGAAGCTCCTGGTCTACGGAGCGAGCTTCGCCGAGCACTTCGAGGACGCCGCGGGCTTTGGCTGGGAGGTCGCCGAGGCCAAGCTCGACTGGGCCAAGCTCGAGGCCGCCAAGGCCAACGAGCTCGACCGCCTCGAGCAGATCTACCGTCGGCTGCTGCGCGACTCCAAGGTCGAGCTCATCGAGGGCCGCGGGCGCATCGTCGGGCCCCACGCCGTCGAGGTCGACGGCAAGCGCTACACGGCCGAGCACATCCTCATCGCCACCGGCGGCTGGCCGAGCCTGCCCGAGATCCCGGGCATCGAGCACGCCATCACCTCCAACGAGGCCCTCGATCTCGCCGCGCTCCCCGAGCGGGTGACCATCGTCGGCGGCGGCTACATCGGGGTCGAGTTCGCCGGCATCTTCAACGCCGCCGGCGCGTCGGTGCGCGTGCTGTTGCGCGGCGACAACGTCCTGCGCGGCTTCGACACGGAGATCCGCGAGCGCCTCGCCCAGGAGATGGAGGGCCGGGGCGTCGACATCTGTACCGAGGTGCAGGTGCGCAGCATCGAGAAGAAGGCCGACGGGAGCCTGAGTCTGTTCCTCGACGACGACACCTTCCATGACACGGATGTCGTGCTCTACGCGACGGGCCGGCTCCCGGCGAGCAAGGACCTCGGCCTCGAGGCCGTGGGCGTGGAGACCCGCGAGCGGGGCGCGATCGTCGTCGACGAAGCCAACCGCACCAGCGTGCCCAGCATCTACGCCGTCGGCGACGTCACCGACCGCATCAACCTGACGCCCATAGCCATCGCCGAGGGCCGGGCCCTGGCCGAGACCCTGTTCAACGACAACGCCCAGATCGTCGACCGCGACGACGTGCCCACGGCCGTATTCTCCCGCCCGCCCGTGGGTACGGTGGGCTTGACGGAGGAGCAGGCCCGCGCCCGCTTCGCGGCCGTGGACGTCTACGCTGCCCGCTTTCGGCCCATGAAAGCGACGATCTCGGGCCGCAACGAGCGAATCACCATGAAGCTGGTCGTCGACCGAGACACGGACGTCGTGGTCGGCGCGCACATGGTGGGAGAGGACGCGCCCGAGATCATTCAGGGCGTCGCCATCGCGCTCAAGTGCAAAGCGACCAAGGCCCAATTCGACGCGACCGTGGGCATCCATCCGTCCGCGGCGGAAGAATTCGTGACCATGCGCTTTCCGGTCCAGGACTGACCGCGATTGACGCTGGCGCGGAGCCGAGCGCGAACCATTGCAATTTGCAACGAAGGGCTCAGCGAGGCCGGGATGAGTCCGGTTCGCTGGGCCTCATGCACTAGCGCCATGCCAAAACTGGCCAGCGCCGACCAAACGACGCAAACTGTGGGTGTCGCGGCTCCTTCCCCTACGCCGAGCTCGCGCACCATGTCTGCCTGTCTGCCTACCCTTGGACCATCACCATGATCGCTTGGACTTCCCCCCGTTCGATTCTGTCTCTCTCTCGCCTGCCCCTGACCGCGCTCGCCCTGCTCGCCGCAGGCGGGATGACCTCGGCCTGCACCGACGACGGTGGTGAGGGCGACGAGTCCAGCTTCACCAGCTTCGGTACGGAGAGCAGCACCACCAACGGCGAGGACGTCGGGACCACCGACGACACCGAGTCGAGCTCGTCCGGTGAGGAGACCGAGACCGAGACCGAGACCGAGACCGAAGAGTCGACCACCGCCGAGGAGTCCACCGAGACGGACACCACCGAGGGCGAGACCACCGACACCACCGAAGACACGACCGACGACAACTCGCAGATCTGCGAGCCCGGCTCGACCATCTGTGAGGGCGACGCCGTCGCCACCTGCATCGAGGACGGCAGCGCCTACTCCGAGCCCGTCCCCTGCGAGGACAACGAGGGCTGCATCGACGGCTCGTGCATCCCGCTGTGCGAGCTCGCCGAGCTCCTGCCCAGCTCCGTGGGCTGCTCCTTCTTCGCCATGAAGATGGACAACTACGACCCCGACGAGCCCGACTCCCTGGTGGTCGGCAACGTGTCCGAGGAAATCTCGGCCGTCGTCCAGCTCTACCGCACCCCCGTCAACGGCTCGGAGCAGGCCGTCGGCAACGCCGTCGTCATCCCGCCGGGCGGCGTGCAGAGCTTCGAGATGACCGGCCCCGAGATCGACGGCGTCGCGGCCAAGCGCACCGGCGGCACCTACCGGGTCGAGTCCAACCTGCCCGTGGTCGCCTACCTGCACTCGCCGATCGGCGCGATCTTTACCAACGACGCGTCCATGCTGCTCCCCGAGCACGCCCTGCGCGAGAACCACGTCGTCGCCTCCTACTACCCCTGGCTGACCAACTACTACCCCAGCTACTTCAACGTCATCGCGACCGAGGACAGCACCATCGTCAGCTGGGACACCCCCGTAGCGACCCTCTCGGGCGTGGGCGTGCCGGCGGTCAACGCCAACTCCCAGGGCCAGGTGGTCATGAACCGCGGCGACAGCCTGCAGGTCACCGCCGCCAACCACGTCGACGTGTCCGGCACCTTCGTGTCGGCCAACAAGCCCATCGCGCTGATCTCCGGCTCGGAGATCGTCAACGTGCCCGCCGGCACCAAGTACGCCGACCACATCGAGGAGCAGATGCTGCCCCTGGACTACTGGGGCACGGAGTACGTCGGGCCCCACGCGCCCACCCGCGGCGACGAGGAGTTCCACTGGCGCGTCTACGGCGGCGAGGACGGGACCATCATCAACGTCGCCCCGGCGCAGCCCGGCTTCCCGATCATCCTCGACCGCGGCGAGTGGCACGAGTTCGCCACCGACGAGAGCGTGATCTTCACCGGCGACGGGCCCTTCATGCCGGTCCAGTACCTCGAGGGCAAGAGCGAGACCGGCGGCGCCGGCACGGGCGACCCCTCCATGTACCAGATGGTGCCCACGGAGCAGTTCCTCAGCGCCTATACCTTCGCCACGGGCACGGGCTACGACCAGACCTACGTCCAGGTCATCCGCGAGCAGGGCGGCGCCCCCGTCATCATCGACGGCGACACCGTCACCGGCTTCTACTCCGTCGGCAACTACGAGGTCTCGGACTACCCCATCCAAGAGGGCAACCACTTCATCAACTCCGACGGGCCCTTCGGCATCATCAACATCGGCTACACGGCCGCGACGAGCTACGCCTACCCCGGCGGCATGAGCCTCGCCGTGCTCAACCCGCAGTGAGCCGCTAGCAAGCGCTCACGGGGGCGCGCACGCCCCCACGCCGACCTCGCCCTCGCCCCGCTCGAGCGCGAGGTCGTCGAGCATCAAGGCGGCGCCAGCAGATCCCGGGCTCACGCGCAGCTCGACGCGGGTCAGGGCGCCCAGGTCGAGGTCGGGCTCGACCTCGCAAAAGCGCGCCAAGTCCACGCGCAGCGGCCGGAGGGCGCCGAGGGCGTGGCACTCGGGCGTGGTCCAGTTGCCGAAGGTCTCGGGCACGAAGCGGTCCGGGGCCTCGACGCGGCCGGCATCGCCGAGGCTGTCGAGGGGCACCACCGCCGCGCTCGCGCCGTCGGACAGGGCCAGCGCGAGGGCGCCGAGCTCCGCAGCCTCCGGCCGAGGGCCGCAATTCTCCGGGTCGTCGAAGGCCCAGCCCAGGCGCAGGCTCAGGGCCGCGTAGTCGCCCACGTCGGCGACCGCTGGCGGCAGCTCGAAGGCCAGCGTCGCCTCCCCCTCTCCGGCGGACCCGCTCGCGTCCACGGACAGCCCCGCGCTGCGGTGCGCCCCCGACCACGGGGCGTCGAGCTCGGCGAGCGGCCCCAGGGTCAGCGCCGCCGGCTCGAGCCCGTCCACGAGCACCGCCCCGCCGACGCTCGAGGGCTCGAGGCTCGGCGCCTCGAAGTCGTGGACGAGCAAGCGCCCGCCCCCGCCGTCGCCCAGACCCGCGAACACCTCCGCGGGGACCGAGGCGGGCACGGCCTGGCCCGCGAAGTAGGGTCGGTAGCCCTCGAGCCCGAGCAGGCGCCACAACACGAAGCCCCCGACGTAAGCCCGCGCGGCGGCCCAGTGCGCCTCGGCGTCGAGGCTGGCCTCGAGCTCGCCCGTGCCCGCGAACAGCAGGCCCTGGTTGAAGCGCTGATGGGTCGCGCCGTGGATCCACACCTGACCCCGGACCATCGCCGGATCGCTCTCCTCGAACCAGCCCAGCGCCGCCCCGCCCGTGTCCGGGTCGCGGGAGCCCTGCACGGCGAGGTAGGCCGGCGCGTCGCTGGCCGTGAGCGCCGGGCTGCCCTCGCTGTTGGTGCTCCCGTAGGCCGTCGGGGCCAGGGCGACGACGGCCTCGAGCTCGAGCCCCTCGAGGCCCGGCAAGGGTAGCCCGCCCTCGGCCAGGGCCCGCGCGACGAGGCTGACCGCCGCGCCGCCGCGGCTGTGGCCCACGAGGGCGTGGCGCGGGCTCAGCAGCCCGGCGTCGGCCCAGGTCTCGCGCAGGCAGTTCGAGAACGCCAGCGCGCGGTTGGCCCGGAAGGTCGCGCCCTCCCCCGCCGTGCCGTCGAAGGCCGCCGCGACGACCCCGTTGGCCGCGAGGTGCTCGAGCAGGTCGTAGTAGTCGGCGAAGTCCTGGCTCGCCCCGTGGACCAGCAGGGCCACCGGCGCGGCGCCCTCGGCCCAGGTCTCCGGGGGCGGCCAGGCGCCGTCTAGGTCGGCCGCGGGGCGCACGAGCACGCCCTCGAAGGTCGCCCCGCTGCCCGGGTCCACGCAGGCGTCGAAGGCCTCGACGACGACGGCCTGAACGCGCTGGTCGCAGCCTGGATCGGGCTCGGGGCCCGGGCAGCTGCGCGCGCGCACGGGGTGGACTCCGGGACCCGGCGTGGCGCAGGTCCGGCCGCGGGCGCCCGGATCGCACGCGCACACGCTCGGACCCTCGGGCTGGGCCTCGCACACGCCGTGGCCAAAGCAGCACTCGAGCTCGCCCTCGACCTCCCGACACGCGCACAGCGAGCCCGCGTCGTCTCCGGTCTCGGTCTCGGCTTCAGCCCTCCCTGCGTCGTCCGAGCCTCCCCCGCAGGCCGAGAGCGCGAGCGCCAGGCTGCACGCGCGCAGCCACCTCGGCGAGGACATCGCGTCATGCTAGCAGCCCGACCCCGGGGTCGGCCCCAGCCCCTCCACGGACCGTCACCGAAGACCGATCCGCCACGACTCGGTCCCCGGCGATCGCCCCATCCACCACACCGATCTTCGGGTGACGCCGACCCAACCCAGGGCTTGGTCGACCGTTCGGCCGTGGCCATTTTCGGTTCCGATCGGTGACCAACGGTGACGGCCAGTTCGAGCCCCACCCCGCCGAACAGTCCCCCCGCCAAGTGGCTGAATTCGCCACTTTAGGACCGATCCAAGGGTCAGCGCATTGGTTCGGTGTGGAGACGCGGCGGTGCCCCTGGCGTCCCTGACGGTCAGGGGGGTCAGGTCGCATCTTGTAAGGGCAACGGAGACACCGCCCCGCATGAACGCCACCGTCCAGACCCCCGCCGCGCCCCCCCTCAGCGCCCCCACCTTCCCCGCCTCCCCCACCTCGGAGCCGGTCGCGGAGGCCCTCTCGGAGCTCGTCTCCGAGGTCGTCAAGGGCGCGGTCCAGGAGGTCGTCCCCGAGGTCGTCAGCGACGTCGCCGCGTGGGTCTGGCCCCGGCGCAAGCTGCTGTGGAGCGAGGTCTACGGCGCGGTCAGCCGCAGCTTCTCGACCACCCCCGCGCCCGCGCCCGCGCCCGTCCCCTCGCCCAAGCTCGCCCGCCGCGGCGCGGTCCGTCCGTCTCGCCCGCTGCGCTGGAACCCCGGCGTGCTCAACTAGCGTTGATGGGGCTTCGCAGCCCCCTTCCCCGAGCTCAGCGGTAGCCGCCCAGAGAGGCCATCGGCCGCGGGCGCACCTGCAGCGGAATCGTCTCTTCCAGGTCCGGCCACTGGTCGATGTCGCAGTCGAGCACGACCTTCCACACCAGATCGTTGTCGACGGCGTCGAAGCTAAAGCCCACGAGCTCGGGGTTCGGCAGCTCGAACACGAACTCGTGGTGCTGCTGGCCCGCAGCGTTGACGACCAGCGGGCGCGCGTCGCTGTGTCGGGTCTCTCGGTAGGTGGTCGCGTCCGTGCCCGAGCCGCGGATCACCACCTCCTCGACCTCGAGCTTGGCGGTGACCATGTTCATCGTCCGCCGGGTCCGGTATTGCACCGAGACCGTCAGCTGGTTGGCCTCAAAGTGGCGGACCGAGGCCTCGAACTTGGAGAAGGCCGACTTGGCGACGCGCTGCTTGACCACCACCCAGGTGATGCCGCCCAGGATGCCCCACCAAAACAGCGAGAACAGGGCCATGAACGGGTTCCCCTCGGTGATCGCGGCGCCCAGCGGGATGAGGCCCGCGAGGGCCATGAAGCCGAGGATGATGAGCCCGAAGGCCTGAGCGCAGCCGCTGGCCTGGGTGTCCGCGCTGCCCTGGGACACGTCGAAGAGCGAGCCGGGGGGCAGCTGCACGCGCAGGTCTTGGCGGGCCTCGGGGTCGAGGGCCCAGGGCACGTCGGCGGTGGTCGTCAGGTACCAGTCCACGTTGAGCAGCTCGCCGTGGTAGGTCAGCGGCGACGCCGGGCAGGGCAGGTCGAAGGGGTAGCGGTAGCTCCCGGGGAACCAGGTCCCGGAGAACAGGTTGATCTTGGCCGCGTCCGCGCTGGCGCGGTTGCCCTTGCCGTGGGTCGACCACCCGAGGGTCAGCGGCAGCGCCTTGCACTTGGTCTCGGCGTCGACCTCGACGAGCACCGCCCCGGTGATGCGCTCCCCCGGCATGAAGCGCCGCTCGGGGCGATCAATCTCGACGCGGAGGTCACACTTGGCCTTGAACATGGTCATCGCTCCTCGAAAAAGTCTGAGGCTCACGCTCAGCGGTAGCCGCCGAGCGAGGCCACGGGCCGCGGACGCACCTGCAGCGGGATCGTCTCCTCCAGGTCCGGCCACTGCTCGATGTCGCAGTCGAGCACGACCTTCCACACCAGGTCGTTGTCGCTGGCCCCAAAGCTGAAGCCCACGAGGGCCGGATCGGGCAGCTGGAAGGCGAACTGGTGGTGCTGCTGGCCGGTGGCGTTGACCATCACCGGCCGCGGGTCGCTGTAGCGGAGCTCGCGGTGCGTGGTCCGGTTCGTGCCCGCGCCGTGGACCACCACCTCTTCGACCTCGAGCTTGGCGGTGATCATGTTCACCCGCTTTTGCGTCCGGTAGTGGACCGAGACCGCCAGGTGAGCCGCGCTGGTCCGCTGAACCTGGGCGTCAAAGCTGGAGAACACCGACTTGGCGACGCGCGGCTTGATCACCGACCACGCGATGACCCCGAGCACGCCCCACCACAGCAGCGAGAACACGATCATCAGGGGGCTGAAGGTCGCGAGCGCGGCGCCCAGGGGGATCAGGCCGATCAGCCCCAACATGCACATGACGATCACCCCGATCACCTTGCCCGCGGCGCTGTTCTCGACGTGCTCGGACTCGCCCTGGACCAGGTCGAAGGGCGAGCCCTGAGCCGGCAGCACCCACAGGTCCTGGCGCGCCTTGGGGTCGAGGGCCCAGGGCACGTCGGCGCTGGTCGTCAGGTACCAGTCCACGTTGAGCAGCTTGCCGTGGTAGGTCAGCGGCGACACCGGGCAGGGCAAGTTGAAGGGGTAGCGGTAGGTCCCGGGGGACCAGGTCCCGGAGAACAAGTTGTAGCGCGCCACCTGCTTGCCGTTGCGGTTGCCCTTGCCGTGGGTCGACCACCCGAGGGTCAGCGGCAGCGCCTTGCATTGGGTCTCGGCGTCGACCGAGACGACCACCGCCCCGGTGATGGGCTCGCCCGGCGCAAAGCGCCGCACGGTGCGATCGAACTCGATGTGGATGTCACACTTGGGCTTCAACACGTTCACCTGGTTTTCGGTCGTGCTCTCGGTCGGCTTCTCGGTCTCGGAGGGTCTCGAGGTGGTCGTAGAGGGCCCCCTGGATGCTGCGCAGGTCATCGCCAAAGCGCGCGTGCATCCGGGCCAGGAGGGGGTCGTCGGCCAGGCTCGGGCGCAGGGTCTCGAGGGACGCGCCTGGGCGCGCGGCCCAGCGCAAGCGCCGGTCGACGATGGTCCGCAAGTTCGCCTCGCTCAGCCCCTCGATGACGGACTCGACCACGGTGTAGCCCGCGGCCTCGAGCTCGGGGCGCAGGTCCTCGTGGCTGGTCAGGGCCAGGGCGCCCATCGAGCGCTCCGGGCCGCGGCGCGCCCCCGCCCGGATCACCTGCCGATACAAGCGTCGGCGCAGGCGCGGCGCGAGGCGCTGGGCCTCATCGAGGAAGCACACCGGGGCGGCGGGGACGTGGGTGCGCGGCGAGGCCTCCGGACCCAGGTAGGTGAAGGGCGCCTCGGGGAAGCGGGTATGGAGGGCGCGCAGGTGCGTGCTCTTGCCCCGCCCCATGTGCCCGCGGAACACCACCGCCAGCCTGGAGGTGCGCAGCTGGGTGGCGACGGCGTCGAGGTCGAGGCGCGGCACGATCAGCTCGGACCAGCGCTCGGCCTCGACGGTGCCGAAGGGGTTCCAAAACAGCCCCAGCTCTTCGTAGCCACGCCGCCGCGTTCGCGCATCGGCCATGGACCACGAATATCACGAAAGCTAGGCGTCGGCCTTGCGCGGGACGAGGTGCTCGGGCCAGGGCAGGTAGTCGGTCCACAGGTAGGCGACCTTGGCCAGCTCCTGCTCCCCCACCCGGGTCTGCGCCCGCGCGACCAGCTTGCCGCGCATGGACTCGTAAAAGCGACGCGCGCGGTGGTTGTCGGCCAACACCCAGATGAGCGCTGGCGCCCGCTTGGCCGTGGCCAGGGCCCACAGCCCCGCGCACAACAGCTTGCGCCCGACGCCCCGGCCCTGGTGCTGCGGCGCGACGTAGAGCTCGTAGACCTCGCCGCGGGCCAGGTCCCGACGCGTGCTGACCCCGGCGTTGACGTAGCCGATGATCTCGCCGTCGAGCTCCGCGACGAGCAGCAAGGAGCGCTGCTGACCGCCGCGCCAAAAGTAGCCCTGGAAGCGACCGAGGCTGCGGCGCATGTTCGTGCGCTCGAGGTTCTCGGGCTCGATGATCCCGGCGTAGGCCTCGCACCAGCTCGCCACGTGGACCCGAGCCAGCCCGTCGACGTCCCCTGGACGCGCCCGGCGGATCCGGACTGTCAGGTCCGCCCTCGCGCCAGCTCGAGCGTTCGGCTCGTTATTCGTGCGGTCCAAGGCTCGCAGGGGTCCTTTCACGGTTGGACGCTATCAATGGCCTCCGGACCGCGCTACGCCCCATCTGGTTGGGAGCCGTGGTCGCCCCCCCGGATCGAGCGCGAGGATGGCCGAATCGGGGTAGACGCGGGCGCCCATCCTGCGCTCGGGGCGAGGGAGCTGGGTCCAGCCAAGCGCGTACACTGGGGCCGTGGTCGCGCCTCCTCTCCAGCCACGCGCAGTCGGTCTCGCGCTCGCGCTCGCCTGTGCGTGTACCAGCGAGGCGACCCCCGACGAGAGCGACGCCGCCGGCGAGTCTTCGACCGAGTCCGACACCGACACCGACACCGACACCACCCCCGGCACGGAGATGGGCACCGAGACCGACGCGGAGACCGAGGCCGAGGACACCGAAGCCCCCGCGGTCCACGTCAACTGGATCGAGGTCGCCGCGTCCGACTACAAGCTCGAGCTCGAGCCCGAGTTCGACGGGGCGATCACCGACTACAGCGCCCTCGCCGACGGCCCCGGCATCGAGGTCTACGTCGACGTCAACCTCGACGCCGACGTCGAGGGCGTGACGGTCAACGGCGAGCCGGCCTACCTGTGGGGCTTTCGGACCTGGCGCAGCGCCGAGACGACCGGCCTCGCGGCCCCGACCGCCGCCGTCGTCGAGGTCCTCGCCGCGCCGGCGGCGGTCCCCACCTACACCATCGAGGTCCTCGCCGACGACCCCGGTTGAACAGAGCGAAGCAAAGAGGGCCCGAGCAACCAAAGAAAGAGGGGACGAGCGCAGCCGTCCCCTCTCGTGTCGCCGACGAGCGATTCAGTCGTGGTCGCAGTCGGGGCCGTGGACGTGGCCCTCTTCCTCGTCGGCCGGGCTCGCGTCCATGCCCGGCAGGCCGCCCTGGCGAAGCTGCTGCATCGCGGCCGCGGTGATCTGCAGCTGCACGAGGTGGACGACGCCGTCGACGGTCTCGGGGGTCTCGGAGGCGCGCAGGTCCACGGCGAGCTGGCGGATGCGCTTGGCCTGGGCCAGGGAGCCGTCGAGGTAGAAGACCACGGCGACGTCGTCGAGGGTGTTGGCGAAGGGCCCGGGCAGGGCCTCGCGCAGGGCCTCGTTGCCCGCGGCGGCCTGGCTGATCCGCTCGAGGCGCTGCTCCGCGGTCACCGAGTCGGGGTCCTCGATGTCGCCCATGGCCTCGTTGAGGCTCTCGAACAGGCTGTTGGCGTCGAACAGCAGCGGCCAGCCGTGCACGTTGGCGGCGACCAGGGCGTCGCTGAGCTCGCTCGTGGGCGCGGCCTCGACCTCGGCCAGGGCCGCGTCCAGCCACGCGGGATCGGGGCGCTCGCTCGGCGCCTGGCCCAGGGTCGGCAGGTGATCGTCGATGCTCTTGGGCACCTCGAAGCCGCCGTTGAAGGTGTACTCGCGGGCCCACAGGATGCGCTGGCGGACCCACTCGGTGTCCACGGCCCGGCCGTCGGCGTCGCGCTTCCAGTCGCGACCGGTGCGCTTTTGCTGGCCGTCGGTCTGGAAGTAGGCGGCGAAGTCCAGCATGCGCTGGTTGGGGTCGAGGAGGGTGACGAAGAGCGCGGCGCCCTGATCGTCGTTGGGCAGGCTCAAGGTCATGCGGGTCACGCCCGGCGAGGCGCTCATGTCGAGCATGGCGATGGGGCCGGCGACCTGGCGCATGTCCTGGAGGCTGGCCTGGTTCCAGCTCCGACCCTGCTCGGGGATCTCGACGCCCTTGCTGCGCAGGACGTGGATGGCCTTGCGCGCGGCCTTCTTGACCTTCTTGTCGCCATGGTTCTCGAGACCGAGCAGGCCCGCGGCGTCCTGGGCCTTTTGCATCTTCTTGATCTCGTCCAGCAGAGCCTGCGTATCCGACATGGTGGCGGCTTCTATCACAGGCCGTGGTCGAGCGCGAAGGCCGGCCGCAGATTCGCCCCGGTGCCCCACCGCGGTCGGCTCCAGTCGGGCTGCTCGAGCAGCTCCCAGCCCAGCGCGCTGCGCACCATCCGGAGCGCGACGCCGCCGGTGGCGACGGCGTCGATGAGCTCCTCGGGGTCGCTGCCGAGGTCGTAGAAGTGCTGGGACTCACGCCCTCGACCGGGGCCGAGCACGAACTTGTAGCGCCCGATGATCGCCGCCCGGCTGCCGTCGCCGAGGTAGCTGAGGATCAGCCGCGGCGGCGGCTGGGGGTCGTCGATGAGCGGGACCAGGCTCTCGCCCTGCCACTGCGGCGCGTAGCCGACCCCGAGCAGGTCGGTGATCGTCGGCGCCAGATCGAGCAGGTCCACGGGCACATCGACGCGGCCTGGGGCGAGCAGCTTGGGCGCGCGGATGACCAGAGGGATCCGCACGCTCTCCTCGTAGAGGGTCCGCCCGTGGCCGGCGCTGCCGTGCTCGAGGAACTCTTCGCCGTGCAGGCCGACGAGCACGACGATCGCGTCGTCGAGCTCCCCCCGGGCCTCGAGGGTGTCGAGGAGCGCGCCGATGGCCGTGTCGATGACCTGGAGCTCGCCCCGGTAGAGGCGGCGGACGTAGGCGAGCTGCTTGCGGTCGGGCTCGATCTTGCCGGTCCGCACCCGCCCGACCCACATGTGCGTGCGGTGCTGGGCCGGCGCGTCCTCGGGCACGGGGACGTCGGCGATGACCTCGCTGGGCGGGTCGTAGGGCGCCTGGGCGTCGTTGAGCACGGCGTAGACAAAGCGCGGGGCCGGGCGCTGCTCGATCTCCCGCAGGGTCTCGAGGATGACCTTCTCCGCGTCGTTGCCCCGGGTGTTGCTGCGCCACAAAATCTCGTGGTTGCCGAAGCCCTGGGTCAGGCCGCGCTCTTCGTTGAAGTCGCTGTTGGACGCGATGTTGGACGTGAAGTAGCCGGCCCGGTCGAGGACCTCGGGCAGCAGGGTCTGGCCCTCGGCCACGAAGGTCCCGCGCACGGTCAGGTGCCCGGGCGGGACCACGCTCGACAGCATGCCCGCGTGGCTGGGGACCGCCGCCGCGCCCAGGGTGTAGGCGCGATCGAAGATCAGCGCGCCGTCGAGCAGGCGCTCGACGTTGGGGTAGCTGGGCCCGCGCCGGCTGGGCTCGAACAGGTCGTCCGGGCGCGCGCCCTCGAGGGCGACGACGTAGACGTCGCGGGTCTTTCGGTCCCGGCGATCGACGGGCAGGGAGCGGCGCGCGGTGATGTCCATGGCGCTGAACAGCGCGCCGCCCGGGGGCTCGCCGGGGCGCTGGTCTCGGGTGCTGCTGACCCGGACCTCGAGGCGCGTGGGGATCTCGCCGTAGCCCGACAGATCCACGCTCGCGCTGCGTCCGGCCGCGCGCAGGGGCTGCTGGAGGAGCTCCGCCGGCCGCCGGCCGACGCGGTGATCGACGTCGGTGCTGGCGAACACCTCGACGCTGCCGCGCCCCGAGACCTGCAGCTCGAGGCGCGCGCGCCGGGGCGGGACCAGGTAGTAGACGAGGCTGGTCCCGGCCGGGACCTCGTACTCGACGCGCTCGCCCTGGGCCCGGTGCACGGGGTCGCGCTGGCTCGGCGGGCCGTCGCGAATGACCGCGAGGGGGCCGATCTCGACGCTCTCCACGGCCGCCGACACCTTCCAGTCCGCGCGCGCCTCGTCTGCGCTCGCGGCCCCGGCCTCGCCCGTCTCGCCCTCGGCCGCGGGCAGCTCTCCGCCCTCGGCGGCCAGCAGGGCCTCGACCTCGGCCCACGGCGCGACCTCGCGAAAGTGCAGGCGCAGGCGGTTCTCCCCGGTCAGCACGAGGTCGCCGGGGAGCGAGAGGGTCCGCCGCTCCCACTCCATGCCCACGCGCAGGTTGGCCAGGGGCCGCTCCTCCCACAGCACCGTCACCGACTGGTTGGGCGCCAGGGCCCGCAAGGTGATGGCCATGGCCAGGCCGGCCACCGGCGGCGGGGGCTCTTCGGGGGGCGGCGCGCCCTCGGGCAGCTCGACCTCCCGGTCCGGGTTGAGCTCGGGGGCGAAGTCGCCGTCGAGGGGGATGGTCAGGGTGCCGCCGCGGTCGAGGACCAGCGCCGCCCGGCGATCGCCCACGTCCTCGCCGAGGTGCCAGGGCGTCTTCCCGGCGGCGAGCTCGATGTGCTTGCGGGCGCTGGGGTGACCCAGGTCGATCCACACCCGCGCTTCGCGGAGCAGCACGGCGCTCGGCCGCTGGGCGATGAGGTCCTGCCAGATGTCCGTGGACTCGACCCGGGCCACGGGCGCGAGCACGGGCGCAGCCGTCCCGCCCTCGCTGCCCTTGGCCTCGCCCCGGGTCCGCGCCGGGCCGTCGTCGCCGCAGCCGAGCAGACCGGCGAGGCCCCACAGCAGCGCGAGCGTGACCACGCTGCGGACCACCCTGGCGGCCGCGCTGCTCGGAGGGGTCTCGATCATGCGTCCTCGGTCGCGTCTTCGGCCGGGTCGGCCTCGCTCGCCGCTTCGCTACGCTCGGGCGCGGGCGTCTGTTCCTCAGCGCGCTCGTCGGCCGCCTCTTCGGGCACCTCAGCCACCGGAGCCTCTGCGACCGGCGACGTCCCCGAGAGGATTCCCCGCTCGTCGCGCTCTTCCTGCTGGCGCTGGCGCGCGAGGTAGACCACCGGCACCGCGAGCATGCCCAGGCCCAGGAAGGTCACCCAGCCCGCGCCGTGGTGCAGCGACGCCAGCAGCGAGCTGCGGCTCGCGGCCTCGATCCACGCCACCACGCCGACGGTGCTGGCGATCGCCACGAGGCCCGCGCTGCCGAGGTCGAGGGCGTCCTCGCGCTCTTTGCTGCTGCGATGGTCGAAGGCCACGAGCACCAGGCACAGCGCGACGAAGGCTGCCGCGATGGCCTGGTGCGTGGTCGTCATGGTCTGCGCCAGCTCGACGATGCGTCGCGCGAGCGGGCTCGAGCCCCAGGCCTCGACGAGGGTCTGGGGCGGAAACACGGCGGTCGAGATGGGCGCCAGACCCAGGGCGATCTGAGCGAGGAGGCCGGCGCACAGCAGCGCCACGCTGCCCCGCCGGGTGAACACGCCCGCGAAGGCGCCGAGCACCGCGCCGAGCACCGCCGCCCACGGGGCCACGCGGATCCGCCGGGGCTCCGGGACCCGCAGATCCCAGCCCGCGCGCCACAGGTGCAGGGCCAGGGCGACCCCGCCGCGTCCGTCGACGACCTCCACGCGCATGAGGTGCGGGCTGTTGCCCACGGCGAACGCCGGGTCCTCCCCGACCGCCTCCTCGACGACCTCGCGCACCCACATCGGGCCGCCGTCTTGGATGACCTCGACGGCCATGGGCTCCTCGCGCTGGAGCGCGCCCGCGTCGTCGCGCACCCCCGCGAGCAGCCCGAGCTCGACGAGGGCGTCCTCGGCCATCGCGCCCACGGCGACGGCCCGCGTGCGCTCGCCGCCCGCCCACACCGACGCGATCACGGCGATGAGCAGGCCGAGCACGCCGATGAGCGCCACGTTGCGGGGCAGGGAGATCATCGTCGTCCGGTCTTACCCCGGGGCCGGAGCCCGATCAATTCACTCACCCACGGCCCACACGGGGGCCAGGGGGAGGCCCGCGACCACCCGCAGGCTCAGCTCGGCGCTGGGCTGGAAGCCGTCCCCGCCGCCGTCCAGGCCCGTCGAGATGGCCGGGACGCTGCGCAGCACCCCGCGCTGACCGGGGGCGAGCTCGACCGCCACGGGGCCCGCGAGCACGCGCTCGCGCACGGCCCGGGCGCGGTCGAGGCCGTCCTCGCCCGGCTCGGCCCCGTCGAGGGCGGCCACGAGGGCGGCCAGGGCCTCGGCGCGCGCTCGGGGCGAGCACACCGTGGCGATGCCGATCCACCGGGCGGCCCGCTCGGCCTCGCTGCCCTCGCCGTCGGCCTCGACGTCGGCACACACGGCGTCCAGGTCGCTGAGCAGGCGCTGGCTCGACGCCGCCGACTTCCCACCAGGCGCAGTAGCACTCGCTCCATCGCCCTGACGCGCGCGCTCGAAGGCCGCGACGGCGTGGGGGTGGCGCGCGCGCGTCTCGGCGTCGAGCAGCGCGTCCGCGAGCAACTCCCAAGCGCGCTCATCCGCGCGGCGCTCCTTCGCCACGGCCCACAACAGGGCGTCCAGGCGCTGCCACTGGCGCTGGCTTGGCGCGCCAGCGAGGTAGTCGGCCACGGCGGCGCGCAGCTCGATGAGCCCGCCCTCGTCCTCGCCGCGCAGCTGCCCGTCGACGTCGACGTCGCGCAGGCGCATGAGCAGCAGCTCCCGACCCACGGCGTCGCTCGACGGCAGCGCCCGGGTCGGCCCGTCGCCCGCTGCGCCCGCGACCGCCCGCGTGTGGGCCTGGAGCTCGCGCAGGGCCGCGAGGGTGTACTCCCGGGCCCCGCTCTGGTCGGCGAAGCTGCGGCCCGCGACCACGGCCCGAGCCCACACTCGCTCGGGCGTCCCGGTGATCGCCGCCGCGTCCTGGGTCAGCTGCCGGGCCCGATCGCCCGCGCCGTGGGCGAGGGCCAGCTCGGCGTGGAGCTGCTTTTGGCGCGCGCCCTCGAGCTCCGGCGCCTGGACCAGGGCCTCGTCGAGGGCTTCGATCTGGAGGGCGTGCAGCCCCCCGGCGAGCGCCCCGACCAGGGGCGCCGAGCAGCTCAGGCCCAGATCGCGCTCGATGGTCTCTCGCAGGGCCCGACCGCCCTCGGGCGTGTCGACGCCGCCGCCCGCGTTTGGACCGACCAACACGGCCTCGAGCGCAGCCTGGCTCGCGGCGGGGTCGAGGCCCACGGCCCCGAGCGCGGCCGTCTGCGCGGGCTCCTTCGCCCGCCACGCCGACCACGCCGGGCACACCGCGTGGGCGCTGAGCTCCAGCCCGGCCATGGCCGTGTCCAGGCGCGGCTCCCAGCCGGCGAACCATGGATCGCCGAGCACCCGCCAGACCACCTTGCGGTCATCCTCGACGCTCACCCCGGCCGCGTTGGCCAGGGCCAGGGCCGAGGCCGCGGCCGGCAGCACCTCGTCGACGAGGGGGCCGGGGACGACCTCCGCGATGGCCAGGGCCTGCCAGGGGCGTCCCAGGGCCAGCTGCCGGCGGACCTCGTCGACGGCCACGGCCGACACCTGCACCAGGCCCGCCGCCGAGCCCTCGACGATCACGCGGCGGCGCAGCTCGAGGGCCAGGGGCGCCTTGTCGCGGAGCTCGAGCAGGCGCGCGACGGTCAGCAAGAGCTCGAAGCTGCGCCGATCCACGGGCACGCGCAGGGCCCAGGGCGTGCCCATGCCCAGGGGCTTGGGCGCCGCGTCCTGTTCCCCTTCTGGCGTCGGCTCCGGCGGGATGGTGTCGCGCAGGTTGGTATTGAGCACGAACTCCGCCCCGCCCAGCTCGCCGATCACGGCTCCGATGCGCCAGCCTCGGGCGGCCTCCAAGGGCCCCTGCCCGTCGAGGGCCGACTGCGCCGCGACCACCCAGCGCTGCTTGGCGCCGTCGAAGTTGGGGTCGCTGCGGACGGCGGAGATGCGCAACAACGCGTACTCGCGGACGCCGTCGGGGAGCGCGTCGACGGCCTCGAGCAGCGCGTCCATGGGCGCGTCGCCGATCCAGCTCGACAGCCGCTGATCGGAGACCAGGCCCGGGCCGAGGGCGCCGCCGAACTCGGCGGCGAGCAAGCCCGCGACGTCGTCCGGGGTCACCGACATGTCCTCGACCTCCGCCACGGTCACGAGCGCCCGGGGGCTCCGCTTGCGGGCGGCCTTCAGCGCGTCGCCGAGCCGGGCCTCGAGGGCGTCCAGGTTGGGCGCGTCCCCTCCTTCTTCACCCTTGCCCTGGCCAAGGCTCCGCTGGGCGTTGGCCTGCGCCTGCGCCTGCGGACGCAGCTCGGTCATGAACGCGCGATCGTCCTTGGTGAGGCTCGCGGGGCACAGCGCGGCCACCCGGCGCATGTCGGCGTCGGCCGCCAGCGGCTCGCCGATGCGCGCGAGCACCCGAGCCCGCTCGCCCAACAACGCGCAAGCTTCCGCTGCGGCCCCGGGCGCGTCCTTGCCGTCGAGGACGTCGAGGTCGATGGCGATGGCCCGGGCGTAGTGCGCCGCCGCCAGCCCGCGCAGGCCCAGGTCGGCCTCGAGCTGCGCCAGGGCCACGAGCGAGGCGTCGCGCCCCCCCGTTCGAAAGTCGCGCAGGAGCACCGCGCGGGCCTCGTCGATCTGGCCGAGCTCGACCAGCGCCTGGGCCCACGCGCGCGCCCCCTTGCCCTGGGGGATCCGCTTCATGTCCCGCGCCCGGGCGTCGAGCTCGGCCCACTCCCCCTGCTTGGCCAGGCGCGCGAGCGGGCCGCCGCAGCCCGTCGCCATCACCACCGCAGTCGCCAACGCGGCGACGCTCGCCAGCCGCAGGATTCGGGCGCTCATGAGCAGCCCAGAGCCTCCGCGCCGCCGAGCTCCGCGATCAGGCTGTCGAGCAGCGCGGCCTCTTCGGCGCGCAGCGTGTCTCGCCCAGCCTGGGCCACGCACAGGCTCTCGAAGGCCGGATCGGGGTCGCCCAGGGCGATGTAGCCCTCGGCCAGGCGCAGGTGGTTGAGGGCCACGTCCGGGTGGGCGTCGACGACCTCTTCGAGGAGCTCGAGGCCCTCCTCCGAGTCGCCGTCTTCGAGATGGTTGGCCGCCAGCACGTAGAGGGTCCCGAGCAGGCGCTTGGCCGCCTGACCCTCGAACGCCGGGTCGCGCTCGATGCTCTCGAGCGCCCAGGTCCGCATCTCTTCGAGGATCTTGAGGGCCTTGAGGCCCCGCTCCTCTGCGACGCGCCCGGCCACCGCCGCGCGGGCGTAGGCGTGGGCGGCCGTGCCATCATCGGCGGCCGCGCGCACGGACTCGAGCGCCGCGGCGCGGTCGGCCTCGCTGACCTTCCCCGCGGCGATGCGGGCCTCGAGGGCCTCGTGGATCGCCCACGCGCCTTCGGCCTTCGCCTCGGTGATGGTCGGATCGACGGTCCCCGAGGGCTTGCAGCCCGAGAGCGAGGCGAGGCCGAGCAGCGCGGCGCCGATCACCGAGGTGAGGCGTCGTCGCGGACATGCGTGGACTGGTGCGCGCACGGCAGGATGGATAACACGCCCCACGCGTGTCCCGGACCTGACGCAGCGACGCCCCGCCTCCCCCTCGGATGGGGGTGGACGGGGCGCGAATCAATCGAGCCTGGGACGAAAATCGGCCTCAGCCGCCGTAGTCGGCGATCACGGCCGCGTAGTCGGACTCACTGGCGGCGTGCATCGAGGCCAGGCCGACCTCCTTGCACACGGACGCGCCCGCGCCCGAGCACAGCCCGCCGAGGCTGCCCTTGAAGGCCTTCTTCTCGGCCGAGCCCGCGCTCGGGAACGCGGCGATGACCATGGGCGGGAGCTCGGCGGAGCTCCACAGCACCTTCAGGTTGTCGCCGCCGGCCTTGCTCAGCGACTTCTTTTGCGCGTCGTCGATGAGCGCGCAGGCGACCTCGCCCCGGGCCGCCGCCTTGATCGTCTTCATGGGCCGGCGGGTGTCGACGAGCTCGAAGTCACCGAGCTGGAAGTCAGACTTGCCGACGACGCGGTCGATGAAGTTGGCGTCGTCGCCGTGATCCGTGCCCAGGGCCTTGCCCTTGCAGGCGTCGAGTGAGGCCTCGCTGCCGCTGACCACGAAGTACTGGCGGCCGCCGCCGTTGGTGACCTCGGCCTGGCCGACGATCTCGAGCTTGTGCTTGGCCCGCAGGTCCAAGAACGCAGCCAGCGAGAGGATCCCGTAGTGGGGATCGCTCTCGCTGATCCAGGTCTTCGCCATGCGGCGGCTCGTCTGATACTTGCCCTCGGCCTCCGCCCAGCCGTTCTCACCGGCGACGTGGACCATCAAGCGGTCGACGTACTCCTGGGCCGAGGAGGCGCTGCCGACACCGTTCTCGTTGAGGATCAGGACGTTGACCTTGGACCCGGCCTGAGCCGTGGCCACGGGGGCCAGGGCCCCGAGGGCAACGAGGGAAAAGGCGGCGAATGCAGCTCCAGCGGTTCGAATGCTCTCGAGCAAGGGGACCTCGTGGGCGCTTGGACGGAGCGCCTGGCGAGTTATGCCAAGGCGGCGGGCAAAAAACTCATGAGACATCACACAAAAGCCGCGCGAGAGCGCGGCTTCGAGCGAGTCTGTGCGCGGGATCTCAGGCTTCGGCGCGCGGACGCCCGCCTGCGGGCAAAAACCCGATGGCCACCGCCGCGATCAGCGCCACGGCACCCATCCACACCCCGCCCGACTCGGCAGCGCCCGAGCCGTACCAGTCGCGGA
This sequence comes from Plesiocystis pacifica SIR-1, assembly GCF_000170895.1. Taxonomy (GTDB): domain Bacteria; phylum Myxococcota_A; class Polyangia; order Nannocystales; family Nannocystaceae; genus Plesiocystis; species Plesiocystis pacifica. Next base: position 52,645 of record NZ_ABCS01000053.1, read on the forward strand.
CCGGCTCGACCATCGCCGCGAGCTCGCCGCTGCTCAGCAGCGGCCCGAGCAAGAGGTAGGTGACCCCGATGGCGAGGGCGTAGGCCGAGGCGAGGATCCAGGTGCGCCGGCGATGGTCGACGGCGTCGAGCTCCGGCAAGCGATCCATCACCTGGCGGGTGAAGAAGGCGTCGACCGGCTCGTGCACGTCGCACAGCGCGAGCTCCATCTCGACGAACTCTTCGAGCTCGCGGGCGCACTCGGGCGAGCGCTCGGCGGCCTCGCGCAGCGACGCGGGCAGCCAACTGGCGCCGGCGGGATCGCGGCGCAAGCTCTCCGGCTCGAGGTCGAGCTCGATCAACGCCTCGACGAAAGCGTCCACCGACAGGGGCGACATCAGCTCGCTCATGCGGCGGTCTCCCGAGCGTCGCGCAGGCGCTCGCGCAGCAATTTCTTGGCGCGATGCAGGTGGGTCTTGACCGTGCCCAGGGGCAGATCGAGGACCTCGGCGATCTCGGGATAGGAGACGTCCTCGAGGTAGTAGAGGGTGACCACGGCCCGGTAGCGCTCGGGCAGGCCCGCGATCGCGGCGGCGAGATCCCGGCGCATGTCGAAGCGCGAGGGCGACAGCTCGCCCTCGGGCGCGGCGGCCTGGCTCTCGAAGCCCGTCGGCAGGGCCGCGAGCTCCTTGCTGCGCGTGCGGTGGTTCAAGAACACGTTGTAGGCGATGCGGTAGAGCCAGGTCGAAAAGCGCGAGCGCCCCTCGAAGCCGACCAGGCCGCGGTAGGCCCGGAGGAACACCTCCTGGGCGAGATCGTCGGCGAGCGTCGGGTCTGCGGACAGCCGCAGCAAGAGGCCGCGGACCTTACCCTGGTGACGACGGACCAGCTCGGCGAAGGCCGACTTGTCGCGGCCCGAGCCCGCGAGGGTCACGAGCTCTTCGTCGGACATCGCCGAGTGATCGACGGGCTTGCGCACGCCGAGCTGCGCGCGGACGGAGGACCAGGTCAACGCGCGGCTCACTTGCTCTCTCCTTGGCTTTGGCTCGAGCTCGCACCCTGGGGACCCGCGAAGCGGTGGCTGATGAGGTAGCCCAGGCCGATGAAGCCGGGGATGAGGCCGGCGGGGCTCAGCTCACCGCCGCCGCCGAACCAGCTGGCCAGGACCAGGCCGACGCCGGTGGACACGAGCACGAGGCCGCGACGCAGATCGCTGCCGCCGCGGTTGCCGAGCAGATCGGCCGGGGGCTCGATGCCCTTTTCGACCATGCGCCGGGCCAGGTCGAGGCGACGTTGGGCCGTGGCGTGGCGAAAGCGAATGGCCGAGATGACGATCAGCGCGACGACCGCGAGGAAGGCGACGTCGAAGGTCTGGAAGCTCGAGCAGGGACCCGAGCTGGTCTGAAACAGCATCGAGTCGAAGCCGCCGAGGCTCGCGCTCAGGCCGAAGCTCTGGCCAAACTCCTGGCCGAGCGTTCCGAACAGACCCGAGCAGCCCTGGGACTCGAGGCCGCCGAAGCTGGCGTCGATCCCAAGCGGGACTCCCGCAGCCTTCGCGGTCGGGGACAGGCCAAAGGCCACTCCCCCCGCGACGGCCGCGAGCCCCAGCTCGACGAGCGTTTTTGCGCGCTTGATCCCCATGGACATGATTGCGACTCGGCGCGAACCAAGCATGTTTCAGCGCACCGCTTTTTTCCAGTCCGATGGACCAGCCTCGGGCCAGCCAGCCCGATAGTTCGCCCACAGTTCGGCGGGGTGGAGGCGGGTCGCGCCGGCCTGCGCGGGATCGACCCCCACGCCCACCAGCGCCGCCGCGACGGCCGCGTAGCCCTGCTCCGTCGCAGCGTCGAGCTCGGCCCGCCACGCCGGCCGCGCGATCGCCTCGCTGATCCGCGCGCGGTAGCCGTCGAGATCGTCCTCGAGGCCGTGGAAGACCCCCTGAATCTCGACCTGCTCCGTGAACCAGTCGGCGACAAAGCGACGGGGCTCGGGGTCGTAGGCCTGCGCGTAGGCCGTGCTGACCGCGCAACACACGAGTTCCTCCCATAGGTGACGGCGGTGAGATCGCTCGGTGAGATCGAGGGGGATCAGCCCGTAGTCAAAGCCATGGTCGTCGTCGAGGTGACCGAGGAAGAGCGCATGGACGAATTCGTGCACGAGGTTTGGTAGACCTTGCGACTCGACCACCCAGCGCGACTCGGGCAGAGCTGCTAATTCTTCACTGCGGGCTCGCCGGCAGAGGTTCTCGCGGTCTGAGCCAATTCGCACACAGGCCCCCCAATTCTCAAACACACGGGAGATTGAGTGGACCAGCGCTTGTTCCGCGAGACACTCGACGGGTGGGACCAGGTCGCTGCCGCGATGCCCCCCCTGGCTTACTTGGTCCTTCATTCGCGTAAGCGAAGATAATGCTTAGTCATGAGAACCCTTCCTGGTAGGGTTGTGGCGCTCGATTATTCCCCTCGGTCATGCCTGGACTTCCCGCAGTGAGCAACCCGGTCGTGAGCGCGCGTGTCGATCGCGCGCCCTCCGATGCTCACATCGACATCGTCGATCCGATGGAGGTGAGCTCGCACGGCGAGACCTTCATGCTGGGTCGCTACGTCGTGACCGGCCGCATCGCGAGCGGCGGCATGGCGACCGTCTACAAGGCCCGGCTCGAGAGCGAGGGTGGCTTCGCTCGCGCCTTCGCGCTCAAGGTCATCCACCCGCACCTCGCCGAGGCCGAGGGGTTCCGCGAGCGCTTCCTCGACGAGGCTCGCGTGGCATCGCGCGTCCGCCATCCCAACGTGGTCGCCACCGTCGACTCGGATCAGGACCGCGGGTACCACTTCCTGGTCCTCGAGCTCGTCGATGGATTGACGCTGCGCCAGCTCCAGGTGGCAGCGGCCAAGCGCGGGGCGAAATCACCCCGGCTGACGGCCAGCGAAGCCGCGCGGGTCGTGTGCGATGCGGCCAACGGATTGCACGCGGTGCACGGCGTCGCCGACGAAAAGGGCGAGAGCCTCAACGTCGTCCATCGCGATCTCTCGCCCCACAACTTGATGCTCGACGTGACCGGGCGGACGGTGCTCATCGACCTCGGCCTGGCCAAGGCTCGCGGGCAGCAAGGGCACACGCAGACCGGAGTTCTGTGCGGGAAACTCCCCTACATGAGCCCGGAGCAGAGCCGCCTCGAGCCCCTCGACGCGCGCTCGGACGTGTTCAGCCTCGGCTCCGTGCTGTTCGAGCTCGCCGTCGGTGAGGCGCCCTTTGGCGACGACCACACCCCGGGCACCCTGGAGAAGCTGCGGGTCTGCGACGCCGACCGCCTCGCCACGCGCATGGTCGAGGCCGACTTGCCGAGCTGGCTGACCCGCGTGGTCCTCGGCTGCCTGCGCGCCGAAGCGCGCGACCGCTACGCGACGGCCCAGGACGTCGCCGACGCCCTCGACGAGGGCATGCGCCGCGCCGGCGTGGTCCAGTCCGAGGTCCGCTCGGGCCTCGCCGATCGCGTCCGCAACCTGCGGCGCTACATCGGCGTGGTCCAGCCCGCCGTCCCCCTCCCCCCGCTCATCGCCGCCGATCCGACCGGGCCCCAGGCCGTCGTGAAGGTTGGGGCCCCGAGCTGGCTCCGCGGTCTGGCCATGGCCGCGTCCGGGGCTGCGGTGGTCCTCGTCGGGCTGCTCGCGCTCAACGTCATCAACGGCTCGCGCGCGCAGACCCAGCCCGGGGACGAGGCCTCCGACGCCGGCCTGACCCCGGCGACGCCCGCCGCCGACAGCAAGGGACCCAGCGTCCAACCCCAGGCTACCTCCGCCGACGCGGGACCCACCGCCGAGTCCGCGGGGGCCCCGGCCCAAGACACCACCGAAGCGAGCCCGCCCGCCGAAGACGCGGGGGCCGAAGCTGGCTCGGACGAGCCCCCGACCAAGCGCCGCCGACCCTCCGGGAAGTCCCGCTCGAAGGCGGACCTGTCGGGCTTCAAGAGCAACCCCTACTGAGACCGACCTTCGATGGCCGCTGCCTCGCTCGTGGTTCTCACCGCGCTAGTCTGCCTGTTCTCGGCGCCGGCCGGCGCCGGACAGGCGAGCCCCCCCGCCGCGGGAGCAGACCCAGAGGCACCAAGAGCGCCAGGGGCCAAGGCCCCCAAGGACGACAACAAGGCCGCGGCCAAGGCCGCCTTCGACGAGGGCCTCGCCGCCGCCGCGGCCGGGGAGTTCGAGGCCGCCATCGCCCACTTCGGCCGGGCGCAGCAGCTCCGCCCCCACCCCACCACCTTGTTCAACCTGGCCTACGCGCTCGAGCGGGCCGGTCGCTTGCCCGAGGCCTGGGCCCTGTTCGACGCCATCCTCGACACCGTCGACAGCCAGACCGAGCGCAGCGACGTCCGCACGCGCATGCAGGCCATCGAAGGTCGCATCGCCGTGCTCGAGGTCAGCGCCGAGCCGCGCGAGCGCCTGTGCATCGACGGCCACGACATGCCGCAGGTCGGCGGGAGCTACCGCGTCGCCCTCGAGCCCGGCGACCACACCCTGCTGCTCGACGCCAAGGAAGTCCAAGCCCGGCTGCACGCCGGCGAGCGCCGGGTCCTGCTGCTCGACGCCCGCGTCCCGCCTCCCTCGGCCACGCCCCCTCCCCGGCCGCGCTCGATCCCCGCCATGGCCGGCCTCGCCTCGGGCACCGGCGCCCTGGCGCTGGGCCTCGGGGTCGGCAGCATCCTCGCGACCGAGCAGCCCCCCGGGCTGAAGCTCGGCCTGGGCGCGGGAGCGGCCGCGAGCGCGGGCGTGGCCATGGGTGCTGGGCTCGCCGCGCTGCTCCTCGATCGTCGCTTCGAGCGTCAGGTCCAGGGCCTGCCGCCCCGTCGCAAGCGACGGCGCGAGGTCGACCGGGCGCCCGCGGCCTGCCCGGGCTCGCCGTCGCTCGACGACCGCGTGGACCTCGAGCTGCTCCCGGACATCATCCAGCCCGCGAGCTTCGCCAGCGCCATCGAGCTGCCGCCGGCGCTGCCGATCGCCCTGCCGCCCCTCGAAAACTTCGGTGGCAACTTCGGTGGCAACTTCGGGGACGCGTTCGGTCCTGGCGACATCAAAAGCGCGCCGTGAACATCACGCCCGCGCGCCCCGGCACGAACACCGGGGCGATGGCGACGGGGCGCTCGCCCAGCCACAGCTGACGCCGGACGATCGCCCCGTAGGTGATCATCGCCGCGCCGCCGAGCAAGAGCACGCCCCCGGGCACGCCCATGGTCAGCGCCGCCCGGTCGCGCGCGTCCTCGAAGCAGTTGTTGCCCCAGCCCGCGGCGCAGGGATCCTGCAGGCCCATGGCCAGCGCGCCGCCGACGAGCAGCCCGCCGGCCAGCGCCGAACCGATGCCGGCGTTGACCCACCGCCGCGCGCGTCGGGCCTCGGGGCTGTCGAGCAGCGGGACGTAGCTGTCGCTGGGCCCGACGACCCGGGCCTGGCTAAAGGGCAGCGGATCCGCGTCGCGGTCGAGGGGCAGCGCCGCGACCTCGGGGTCGACGGCGGGACCGACATCCGGGCCGACATCCGCGCGGGGCTCGGCCGCCGCGACCCCTTCACCCGCGCTCTGGCCCGCCGGCGCCACGCTCACGCTGATCGACAACAACAGGGCTGGCAGGCGCATGCCGGCGCAGCATATCAAAGCCGCCCAGACGCACCAGCGCGCCCGATCGTGGCAGCTGGAGTCAACCCTTGCGCGCCCCGGCGCCAGCCGCCAAGCTGTGTTTGGTGCCTGCGCTAACGAGCGTCTTGCTGGCCTCGGCCCTCGCCCTCGGGCCGCGCGCGGAGGCCGATCCCTCCGAGCGGGACACGAGCTGCGCCGCGGCCGACGAGCTGTTCGTGGGCTTCGGCGACGCGGCCTCCCCGGCGGCCCTCGAGGTCTACATCGACCCCATGCGCACCCGCCAGCTCGAGCTGTGGCTCGAGGCCCGGCGCATCGCCGGTGAGCGCCCCGGCGAGCTGCGCATCGAGCTCATCGTCAGCCGCGGCGGCGTGGCCGAGGACGTCCCGGCCGCGGACGCCCTGCGCCAGTGGTTCATGGCCGTGGTCAAGGCCGCCCAGCTGCGCGCCGGGCCCGAGCAGCTCGCCACCGCCAGCGCGACCATCGAAGACGCCCTGCGCCTGCTCGAGTCCCAGGGCCCCGCGCGCGTCGCCCTCCAGCTTCAGCGCGGCGGCGCGGCCGGGCTCGCCCGCGAGCTCGGCTTCGACGCGGACACCGAGGCCGCCGTCGCGGCCCACACCCGCGGCGCCAAAGGTCGCTGCCTCGCCCGCCAGCTCGACCGCGACTCCCGGGCCCTGTCGATCCGCACCATGGGCCAGCAGGCCACGGTCGTCATCATCGCCAAGGCCAGCGGCGAGCGCCTGCTGCAGCACGTCAACCCCGAGCTCCGCGAGCTGCGGACCCAGCTCGACCGCGCCATGCAGCGCACCCAGGTCAACCCCGACGCCTCCGACTTCGTGCCCTTCGGCCCGAGCCTCGGCGGCCAGAGCTCGCGCCTGGATCAGACCTTCCCCGAGACCGGCGTGCTCGTGGGCGGCCGCGCCCTCCCCCACCGCCTGCTGATCTTCGTGGAGGACGAAGAACACGGCGCCCTGTCCCACTGGCTCGAGCCGGCCATGCGCTACCGCAGCGATCACCCGGGGGAGCTGTCCGTGCAGCTCATCGCGGCCGGGGTCGGCAGCCGTGCCGTCCGCCTGCGTCGGCGCCTGTGCGCGGCCCGGAGCCTCGGCCTCGAGGTCGAGTTCCTCAGCCACCTCGCGCAGCGACCGGGGGTCCGGCGCCTCTACGAGACCGACCTCGACAGCGTCCTGCAGCCCGTCGCGGACTCACAAGCGTGTAGTGACAGTGAGCCGCTCAACATGGATCGCAGCGGAGAAGGACCCGACGGTCGACGCTCCAGTGACTTTGGCCACCCGCGGGGCGCGTGGCTCGACGGCCGCCCCATCAGCCGCGGCGACCTCGAGAGCCTCGAGTGGCAGCTGGGCACGAGCCAGACCCAGGGCCTCATCGACTGGCTGCTCCAGCCCACCAACATGGCCGTGTTCGAGTTCTAGCGAGCTGTCCGAGCCCGGAATTCGCAGTCCCTGGAGCGGCTTCCCTGACACGCCATGTCGCCCCATCACAGGCGCGCCTTGGCCCCATTGACCGCTCGCATCACAGCGGATCAAACGACTCGTCGGCCGCTCGCGGGCTGACGCGCTCGACGTCGACCGGATCGAAGCCACCCGCGAGGACGACACGTCCGCGCCCGTCGTCGATGGCCGCGGCTACGTGCGCGACGACGGGAAGCGCCCGGCGGCTCGAAGGCCGAGGCGGTCGCGTTCGAGATCCCGGTCGATGCCCCCGGCCTCGACGCGCGGGACCCCGACGAGCGTGCGTCCGAGGCTGATCCGCCGGCCACTCGTCGCGCCACGTCAGGCCCGTCCCCACGGCCGGCCAATTTGGCTTATCGTTGGCGCTCCCATGGACTTGAAGTACTGGGCCGCGACAGACGTGGGTCGCAAGCGCACCCACAACGAGGACAACTTCCTCATCGACAAGAACATGCGCTTGTTCGTCGTCGCCGACGGCATGGGCGGGCACTCCTCGGGCGACGTCGCCAGCGCGATGGCCGTGCACACCATCCGCGACGTCGTGATGACCGAGGCCGAGCTGTTCGCCTCGCCGCAGGACGACCCGCTGTGGCACATGGAGGTGTGCATGGTCCTCGAGCACGCCGTGCTCATGGCCTGCGAGACCATCTACCGCAAGGGCGTGCAAGAGCCCGAGAAGAAGGGCATGGGCACCACCGTGGTCGCCCTGCTCATCGCCGGCGACCGCGGCTACATCGCCTACGTCGGCGACAGCCGCATCTACCTGCTGCGCGGCGGCATCGTCTACCAGCTGACCGAGGATCACTCGCTGATGAACGAGCTGATCCGCCAGGGCAAGATCACCGCCGAGGCCTTCGACGACAGCCCCTACGCCCAGTTCAAGCACGCCATGACCCGGGCCGTCGGGCCCAACGAGTCCGTGGAGGTCGACACCCTCGACTTCGACATGATCCCCGGCGACAGCTTCCTGCTGTGCAGCGACGGCCTCTACGAGTACCTCGACGACGACGACCTGTCGCGGATGCTGTCCCTCGACGAGATCAAGGACATCCCCGGCAAGCTCATCGACATGGCCAACACCCGGGGCGGCAAGGACAACATCACCGCCCTGGTCATCCAGGTGCCCGAGAACGCCGACGGCAGCGACCGCGCGGCGGAGATCAACTTCACCCTCGACACCCTCAAGCAGATCCCGCTGTTCTCGGAGCTCAACTACCAGCAGCTCGTGCGGATCATGAACCTGACCCGCATCGTGCCCTTCGAGCCCCGGGACATCCTCTGCTACGAGGGCCAGATCGGCGAGGAGCTGTTCGTGATCCTGCGCGGCGAGGTCGATCTCTACCGCAACGACGTCCCCTTCGCGTCCCTGCCCCAGGGCGCACACTTTGGCGAGATGGCGCTGATCGACGCGATGCCGCGCTCGGCCACGGCGGTGGCCGCGACCCACGGCAAGCTGCTGATGATCAACCGCGAGGACTTCCTCGAGATCCTGCGCAAGGAGCCCTCGCTGGCCACCAAATTGCTGTGGGCCTTCGTCCGCGAGCTCGGCGAGCGCCTGCGCTCGAAGGGCGAAGAGATCGAGCACACCGGCGGCGAGGAGATCCTCGAGCTCAGCGACGAGCTGCTGATCTCCGAGGACTCCCGCGACGACCTCGACCGCAACGACGTGCTGTCCTACATCTCCGAGTCCGACGTGGTGTCCGACCACGGCGTGCCCTCGGACACCGGCTCGGGCCCCGTCCCCACCCCCTCGCCGAGCGCGGGCGTCGACCCCCTCGCCGCGACCGTGCCGGCCGCGGCGGCGAGCAACGCCGACCCCGACACCTTCGACGAGGACGCGCCCACGGAGGTCCACATCACCGACGGCTCCTCGGAGGAGTTCGAGGCCGCGCCTCAGCCCCGGGCCGCCGCCGCCGACCCCTCAAAGCAGGCCACCGTGCCCGAGCCCAGCGCCATGGTCGAGCGCGAGCACGGAGCCCCCGTCAAGCCCACGCGCATCACCATCCCGAGCCTGGTCAACGCCGCGGCGGGGCGCTTTGGCACCTCGCCCCATCCCCGGGCCAAGCCGCCCTCGGGCCCCGCAGACATCCACACCCGCGCGACCCGCCCGATCGGAATCCCCACCGACGACGACGACGACGCCTGACCGCCACGACGGAGCCGGACGATGGCCACGGACCCCAAGCCCCACTTCCTCGACCACCGCGACCGGCTCCGCGCCGACCTCTTCCAGGCCGTCGGCGAGCGCTGGGAAGGCCGCAAGGTCCGCGTCGACTCTGGGCCCTGGACGCTGATCCTCGACAGCTACGACCTGGTCCCCAACGACTTCGATCGTGGCTTCACGCGGCTCTCGGCCCCCTTCCTCAACCCCGAGACCTTCCGGTTCACGATCTACGAGCAGGGCCCCTTCGCCTGGCTCGGCAAGCTCCTGGGCATGCAGGACATCCACCTGGGCGAGCCCGGCTTCGACAGCAAGTGGATCGTCCAGAGCAACTCCCCGCCGAAGATCCGCGAGCTCTTCGACGACCCGCGCCTGCGCGACGGCATCACCGCGGCCGGGGACTGCGAGTTCACCCTCCACGATGACGAGGGCGTCTACGACCGCCTCGTCGGGGTCTCCGACCTGACCACCACCGGGGACGGGGCCAACTACCTGAGCTACGACGAGCTCCTGTTCTCCTGCGCGGGGATCCGCAGCCAGCCCGAGCAGCTCCGGGCCGTCGTCGATCTGTTCTGCCTGGCCCTCGAGCGCCTGTGCCAGTTCAGCTCCGCCTACGCCGATCAGCCCGCCGCCGGCCGCTGAGGCCCGCCACCTCGACCCGTCACATGCCCGACCGCCCACGCTCCGCCTCGCGCCCCCTGCTCCCCCTGCTCCTCGCCACCGCCGCGGCCCTGAGCGCGTGCAAGGCCGGCCCCGAGGAGGCAGGCGAGGTCGAGGGCGAGGCCAAGGCCCAAGGCGAGGCCGAGGCCGAGGCCGAGGCCAAGCCCGAGCCCCCGCCTCCGCCCAAGCCGGGCGTCCAGGCCGACGGCACCGTCGTGTCCGCCGTCGACTGGTACGCCGGCAGCTTCGAGGCCGCCCTCGCCGAGGCCAAGGCCGAGGGCAAGCTCGTGTTCGCCGACGTCGGGGCCTACTGGTGCCCCCCCTGCCGCGAGTTCGAGGAGAAGGTGTTCGTGCTCCCCAAGGTCGGGGAGTGGCTCGGCGAGCGCGCCGTGGCCATCCACATCGACGCCGAGAAGGGCGAGGGCCCGGAGCTCGTCGATCGCTACCAGGTCCAGGCCTACCCCACCTTGCTGATGCTCGAGGCCTCGGGCATCGAGAAGGGCCGCGTGGTCGACTTCATGGAGGCCGACGCCCTGCTCGAGCAGCTCGGCGCCCTCGCCTCGGGCGGCAACGTGCTCGCCGAGCTCGAGGCCGCCGTCGAGGCCGATCCCAAGGACCTCGACGCCCGCTACCGCCTGGCCAACGCCTACGTCCTCGCCGCCAAGCGCGAGGAGTCCAAGGCCCTGTTCGACGAGCTGCTCGCCGCCGACCCCGACAACGAGGCCGGCGTCGCCGCCCAGGTGCTCTACGACCGCGCGCTGTTCTCGACCCTCAAGCTCGACGGCGATCCGGCCCGCGCCATCGCCGAGTTCCAGGCCCTGCAGGCCCGCTACCCCGAGTCCAAGCAGGCCCGCAGCGCCTACCGCATGATCGGCCGGGCGCAGTGCAAGCTCGACCCCAAGGACAGCGAGGGCAAGGCCGCCGCTGCCCTCGAGGCCATGGTCGCCAGCGATCCGACCGACGTCGGGCTCAAGATCAACTTCGGCTGGTTCGCCTTCCGCCAGGCCTGCGCCGTCGACAGCGGGCTCGAGGCCGTGCTCGCCGGCATCGAGCAGGCCCCAGAGGACGCGGAGCTGCGCTACCTCGAGGCCGAGCTGCGCCACCTCGCCGGCGAGGCCGACGCTGCCTACGCGGCGATCCAAAAAGCCGCCGAGCTCGAGCCCGAGAGCGCCTACTTCAAGCGCCAGGTCCGGCGCTTCGAGGCTCTAGCGGCGCAGGCTGCCCAGAACTAGTACCGCGTGTCCGAAGTCCGTGCCGGGTTTGGGGCATCGCTGGGACCCGAGGGCAAGGAGCCGCGACGACGCTGTGGTGGACCCCACTACCGAGAAAGGCAGCCGCCCACGGGTTCAACGCCAGCTGAGTCCGTGGACGACGCTTTCCTGGATCATGGGTCCCGGCGTGGCCGGGGTGGGCGACTGCTAGCAGCCCGTGGTGAAAAGCTCCGCTTGGGCGGCCGCAGCGAGCCGAGGTCGGCAAGTACAGCTCAGCCGACCGCGGCGAGCTCCACCGTTTGAAGGCGCCCAGCTCCGACCTCGAGGCACACGCGAGCGACGACTGCGTCCAAGAGCCCGAGCAGCGGCCACAAAAAGGCCGCGAGCCTCCCTTGGAGGCTTCGCGGGCTCCCGACCCCCACCAGCTTTCGCATCAGCAAGCTCAGATTGAAGCCGCCCGCATGGATCAGCAGCCGCTTGAGGATGTTGTCGTGTCGGCGCAGGTGCACCCGTCGCAGCCCGCCGGTCGTGTACAGGTGCGCGAAGGGTCGTTCGAGCAGCTCTCCACGCTGACGCATCAGCCGACGTCCTCGCGCACCCTTCGTCCGTCGCCGGTTCGCGTGTACGGCCTTCTTCTCCTCGGCCTTGCCCTTCCAGTTTCGGCGCCCTCGCTTGGGCTCGGCGATGTAGCTGCGCAGCTCCGACTCGACCAGGTCCGTCATCACCTTGTTGCTGTGGTAGCCCGCGTCCGCGACGACCTCCTTCATGTCCTCGACCACCGGTGAGCCGGGGCCGTCATGGTCGTCATTATCGCGCTTGCGCTCGACCTCTTTTTGGACCTCGCCGAGGTTCGTGGCCGCCATCTCCAGCGTCGCATCGAGGCTCTTCGTGTCGTGCGTCGTTCCTCCGTGCACGGTGACTCCGACTATCGCTCCGGCCTCCATGTCGACGGCGTGCTCGGCCTTGTGGGCCATCTTCGTCGCCCCGCTCTTCATCTTCGAGATGGTCGCGTCCGGGTCGTTGGGGTTGACCCAGACCGCGTTGGAGCCCTTCTTGGGCCGCTTGCGGTCGAGCTGCGCGAGCTGCTTTTGGGTCGGGTTCTCGATGCCCTCGGCCTTGGCGAGCTCGACGAGGTAGTCCTGGTAGCCCTGACCGTCGTCGCGCTTGACCAGCGAGCGCAGGGCCGCGTTGGCCTCGAGCGTGGTCGCGTCGACGCCGATAGTCCTGCCGCGGACGAGCTTGGCCTCGGCGAGGCGGGTCAAGACCCAGGTGAAGACGCGGTGGTGGACCTCGACGTCGAGGAGCCGACGGGTGCGCGAGAGGGTCGAGTGGTCGGGCGGCGACTTGGTCATGCCGAGGCCGAGGAAGTCGCGGAGGCTCAGGGAATCAGCGACGCGCCAGGCGATGCCGCGCTCGCTGTCGATGCCCTCGAAGTAGCCGATGAGCAGGCAGCGAAAGTAGACGCCTGGGGCGAGGGAGGGCCGGCCGATGGGCGAGTAGAAGCGCTCGCACTCGCGCTCTACGAAGCGGTCGAAGCCCTTGGCGTGGAGGACCTTGTCGAGGGCCTGATAGAAAGGGTGTCCGGCGGAGCGCGGGACGTCCTTGTAGGTCAGGAAGAGGCCGGCCTGGTCGTCACCCTTGTGGCCCATGGACATGGGCGGAGACTACGTGGTCTTCGTGGATTCGTCGCCATGCGTGGTTGTCGCCCGGCGTGGTTGCCGCGCGTTCCACCACGGGCTGCTAGGAGCGGCGACACGGCCATTCGGGTTCCAGTGCCGCTCCAAACCCGGCACGGACTTCGGACACGCGGTACTATCAGCCTACGTCGCTGCTCTACCGCGCGAGCCTGCTACACTCGAAGCGATGGACGCCGCCCAAAGCGCTGTGCTCTCACTGAGCCCCGAACAGCGCCTTCGCCTCATCGAGCAGCTCTGGGACAGCCTCGTCGATGATCGCGGAGATAGCCTCGAGCTGTCCCCTGAGATTCGGGCTGAGCTTGATCGCAGGCTCGACGCACACCGTGCAAACCCGGACGAGACATTGAACTGGGCCGAGCTCCAGCGCCGGATACGCGACGCGTGACGCTGCGTTTTCGCCCAAGAGTCGCAAGCGATCTCCGCGACGCTCGAGGCTGGTACGAGGGCCGTCGAGGGGGCCTCGGCGACGAGTTCATCGAGGCAGTCGAGCGAGTGCTCGAGCGCATCGATCAAGCCCCCGACCACTTTCCCCTCGTCCATCGCAACGTCCACCGAACGCTCATCCGGCGCTTCCCCTACGCCATCTTCTTCATCCAAGAAGGCAGCGAGCGCGTTGTCTTGGCGGTCCTTCACCAAGCTGTCAATCCAACGCGCTGGCGCAAGTAGCACCCCGCCCTCCAGGCGTTGGCAACGCGCGCCCAAGTGCGTCACCCTTGAAGCCCGTGTTCGAGGCCCTCGTCGCCGCGCTGATCGTCGGGCTGCTCGTCGCCCTGGCCTGGATCCCCCCGCTGACCCTGATGTGGCTCGGGGTCGCCGTGGGCACCCTCGGCGCGCTCATCGGCATCCCCGCCGGCTTCGTCTATCACGCCAAGCTGTGGGCGGCGCTCCAGGACGCGGGCATCCCCACCAAGGGCATGCTCGTGAAGCCCTACGCCCTCCACGACAAGCTGGACGAAGAGCCGCGCGAGCGCGTGCGGGCGCTGTTCGCCGTGGGCGCCGCGGGCTTCCTCGCCACGGTCGTCGGCGCCGCCGGGGTCACGACAGCCATCGTCC
>NZ_ABCS01000052.1 GCF_000170895.1 Plesiocystis pacifica SIR-1
CTTCAACGTGCGCGCGAAGGCCAGCATCACGGCTTGTTGGCGCCGGGTCCGGTCCCGGTCGCCGGTCCCGTGGCGCGAGCGCGAGAAGGCCAGCGCCGTCGCCCCGTCCATGGTCACCGCCCCGGCGGGCACGTCCATCATCGTGCACGGCTGGTCGGGGCCGTCGAGCCAAAAGCAGTCCATGATCGGGCAGGCGACCTCGACCTCGACGCCGCCGAGGGTGTCGACCACGGCCACGAAGCCCTGCATGTCGATGAGCGCGTAGCGATCGACCTCGACCCCGAGGTTCAGGCGCAAGGTCTCGCGCAGCAGCGCCATGCCCTGGCCCCGACCCACGCGGACCTCGCCCACGCGCATCACGGAGCTGACCCGGGCGTGGTCCCGGCCGTCCTCGTGAAGCGTCCCGACGTCGGGCAGCTCGATCCACAGATCCCGGGGCACGCTGAACGCCGCCACGGCCCCGTCGCGCTCGCGGAAGGCGACCAACATCATCGTGTCGGTGCGCCCGGTGACCTTCGCGGACCGGTTGTCGGCGCCGAGCAAGAGCACGAAGGACACCCCGTCCAGACCTGCAGGCCGGTCTCCTCGACCTGCCCCCTCGGGCAGGGCTTCGGGCGCCTCGAGGGGGATGTGCGACCAGCCCTCGGCTCGGGGTGCCCCGCTGCTGGGCGGCAGGCTGTCGACGGGGGGTGCCGGGGGGCCCAGGGTCCGCCGCAGCGCATGCGCGCCGACGGTGAGCGGATCCCGCTGTGTCGCCCACCCCGTGATGACTAGAGCACAAAACGCGATCACGACGGCGAGGCCCACGACCCACACGGGGGCGAGCACCAGGAGCCAAACACGGCGTCGAGACATCCGCCCCCGATCGATCACCTCTTTGTTGGAACTCGAGATCACGACCGCCCAACGACGCGGCCCACACGCCCGCCTATTCCCGCGCCATGTCCATCGCTCTGCTACGCTCCAAACGCTCGATGTCGAACCCAATCACCGAGACCACCGCCGCCATCCTCGAGCGCCTCGACCCCGAGACGCGCGCGGCGGCCGAAGCGAACGTGCGTGAGTTTTCGAGCCACGCCCTGGGCCAGGAGGTCAGCCTCGAGTACGAGCTCAACCTGATCAAGGCGGCGAAATTCCTGGCCGCAGCCGACGGCCTGAGCGCGGTCGAGCTCCGCGGCCTCAAGGCCGCCATGACCCAGTGCGGCCTGCCCGAGGCGGTCCAGTGGCACATCCTCGAGTTCGACGAGTCCCAGCTCCACCCCTCGCACATCGGCGCGCTGGTCGAGCGCGGGCGGCCGGCTCGCTTCTTCCTCTCGGCCATCCTCCACTTCGCCGCCCTCGACGGCCTGTCCGACGACGAGGCCGCGTCGGCCCGCGTGGTCGGCTGGGAGCTCGACGTTCACCCCTCGATGATCGAAGCGCTGATCCTCGAGGCCCGGGCCAACCACGAGGCCCAGCGCCACCGCGACAGCGCCCAGCAGGCCCTGCTCCGTGATCTCCGCCTGGCGATCATCGAGCTGCCCATGCAAGAGCGCGAGACCTTCTGAGCTTCGACCATGCGCGCCGCCGCTGTTCCGCTCGTCATCCCCCTCCTGCTCGGCGCCTGCAGGGGCCCGTCCCTGTCCCAAGACGAGGGCGACGAGGCCAACACCGAGTCGAGCCCCGACGGCGAGGACACCGACTCGGGCACCGGCGAGGACGAGGGCTTCGACCCCTTCGTGTGCGCCGACTGGGGCCCCGAGCCGCCGCCTGTAGCGAGCGCCCTGCCCCCGCCCAGCGCCTGCCCCGACGCCGGCTGCCCGATGTTCACGGACATCACCCTCGAGGCCGGGCTGGCCACGGTGCAGTTCGCCCAAACCCACCCGGCGCAGCAAAACTGCATGTTCCCGCGGCCCACCAGCGGCGGGCTGCTGCCCTTCCAAGACTGCGAGCCGCAGTGGTTCACGGGCGGGGTCAGCGTGGGCGACGTCGACCGAGACGGCTTCCCCGATTTGTTCATGACCCGGCTGTCGGCGCCGGACCACCTGTTCCTCAACCAAGGCGACGGGACCTTCGTGGACGTCGCCGAGGCGGTGGGCCTGGGCGCGTGCACCTTCACCAACGGGACCAACTTCGGCGACATCGACAACGACGGCGACCTCGACATCCTGGTCACCGGCGTGGGCGTGGGTCGCCACTACCTCTACGTCAACTTGCTGTCCGAGACGGGCCAGCTGCGCTTCGAGGAGCAGGGCGAGGCGCGGGGCTTCGCGCTGAGCTCCGACACCCTGCACAGCGGCGAGAGCGTGACCCTCGGCGACTACGACCGCGACGGCTGGCTCGACGTGCACGTCAACGAGTGGCTGCGCATCGAGCAGCTGCCCCCCGAGGGCGACCCCGACTTCGACGTCCACCGGGCCCGGCTGCTGCGCAACCTCGGGGCCAGCGACCCGGGCGCCTTCGTCGACACCACCGTGGCCGCGGGCGTCGACCTCGACGGCCTCGACGAGGACGGGACCTTCGCGTTTTCTTCGACCTTCGCCGACTTCGACGGCGACGGCTGGCAGGACCTGGCCATCGCCGTGGACTTCGCCCGCTCGCGGATGTTCTGGAACGTCGGGCCCAACGCCGAGAGCCCCGGCTTTTACGACGGCTCGGGCGCGGCCAAGGTCAACCGGGAGTCCAACGCCATGGGCTCGACCTGGGGCGACCTCGACCTCGACGGCCGCCTCGACTGGTACGTGACCTCCATCGCCGAGCTCGACGACGAGTGCGAGCCCGGCGAGGAGCCGCCGTGCTGGGCGGGCTCGGGCAACCGCCTGTACCGCTACATCGGCAACCGCGAGTTCGCCCTCGGCACCGACGCGGCGGGGATCCGCGACGGCGCGTGGGCCTGGGGCGCCGCCTTCTTCGACGCCGACAACGACGGCGACCTCGACCTGACCCTCGCCAACGGCTGGCCCGGCCGCGACCTCAACGGCGGCCTCTACCACGCCGACACGCCCATGCGCCTGTGGATGAACCACACCGGCTCGGGGCTGGAGATGAGCGAGGAGGGCGCGCTGCGCAACGTCGACGACGACCGGCAGGGCCGCAGCGTCGTCGCCTTTGACTACGACCGCGACGGCGACCTCGACCTGCTGGTGACCAACCACGCCGGCACGCCCGCGCTGCTGCGCAACGACGGCGGCAACGAGAACCCCTGGCTGCGCGTGGCCCTGACCGGCAGCGGCCCGACCAACCGCGACGCCCGCGGGGCCGTCGTCCGGGTTCAGGTCACCCCCGAGAGCCCGTGGCAGGTCAAGGAGGTCGGCGCCGGCAGCCACTTCCTCGGCGAGGGCGAGCTGATCCAGCACTTCGGCCTCGGGCCCGGGGTCGAGAGCGTGCACCGGGTCGTCGTGACCTGGCCAGCGAGCGAGCAGCAGCAGGAGCTCAACGACGTCGCCGCGGGTCAGCTGCTCGAGCTCCAAGAGCCCTGAGACCCGATCACGGGGGAGCCTGGGCGGGCGCTCGACGGCCCCCAGCGAGGGTGCTATCGCAGACCCCGCCATGACCCCGCCCCGCGTCGTGCCGGTCGATCCGGTCGATCCCGCCGGCCCCGAGCAGCCCGCCAGCGCCGAGGCCCTGCGCGCCGCCGCCGAGGCCCTGCGCGCCGGTCGGCTCGTCGCCTTCCCCACGGAGACGGTCTACGGCCTGGGCGCGAACGCCCTCGACCCCCGGGCGGTGGCGGGCATCTACGCGGCCAAGGGGCGGCCGAGCACCAACCCGCTGATCGTCCACGTGCGCGACTCGGACCACGCGCGGACCCTCGTCGCCGCGTGGCCGCCCCTGGCCCAGGCCCTCGCCGAAGCCTTCTGGCCCGGACCCCTGACCCTCGTGCTACCCAAGCGCGGCCTCGTCCCCGACCTGGTCAGCGCTGGCCTCGACACCGTCGGCGTGCGCGCCCCAGCCCACCCCGTGGCCCAGGCGCTGCTGCGCGCAGCCCTGCTGCCCCTCGCGGCCCCGAGCGCCAACCGCTCCCAGGCCATCTCGCCGACCACCGCCGCCCACGTGGCGCGCTCGCTGGCCCACGTCGACGCCGACGCGCTGACCATCCTCGACGGCGGGACGACGCGGGTGGGCATCGAGTCGACGGTCCTCGATCTGAGCCGCGGGCAGCCCACGGTGCTGCGCCTGGGCGGCGTGTCGACGCGGGCCCTCGAGGCCGAGCTCGCCCGGCACCCCGAGCTGGGCGCGCGCCTGGTCCACGCCACCAACGGCAGCAAAGACACCGAGGTCGCGCGCCCCTCCCCCGGCATGGACGCGCGCCACTACGCCCCCGCCGGTCAGGTCCTGCTCGCGCCCCTCGACACCCTTCGAGCTCGGCTCGAGCGCGACGGCGACGCCTTGCCGCGGCCCCTCGGCGCCCTGACCCGCGGCGACGTCGAGGCCCTCGGCGCCGTCGACCACCACCTGCGCATGCCCGACGACGCCTCCGACTACGCGAGCATGCTCTACGCGGCCCTGCACACCCTCGACGAGCTCGGCTGCGGGTCCGTGCTCATCGAGGCCGTCCCGGACGCGCCCAGCTGGGCCGCCGTCGCCGATCGCCTGCGCCGGGCGGCGACGCCCCGAGGCTGATCCAGGTTCAGGAGACCGGAGCCTCGACCGCCTTCGGCTCACCGTCGACCGTGGCGCCGTAGCCGATGGTCTCGATCGCCGTCACGATCGCCGCGACCTCGATCTCCCCCTCGCGGAACACGACCTTGGCGCGCTCGGCCTCGAGGTCGACCTCGACGGACGCGACGCCCTCGAGGCGCCCGACCTCGTACTCGATGCCCTGCACGCAGGACTCGCAGGTCATGCCCTCGATGGCCAGCTCGACGGCGAGGGTGCGCGGCTCGGACTTGCAGGCCGTGAGCGTCGCCAGGCCCACGCTCAGCGCGAGGGGGGCGGCCACGAGGGCGGCGCGCAGGCACAGGGAGCGGAGCGTCGTGCGGGCGAACATGGCGGGCGTCCGCTAGAAGCGGCCGGTGAGCGATAGCCCAACCCGGCCGCGGCCGCCAGCGGGCGCGATGCTCACGTCAACTTTGCTGGCGCGGATCTGCCGCTGCGCCGACATGCCCAGGCCCGCGCCGATCGCCCCCGCGAGGCCCGAGACGTCCGTGACCACGATGGAGGCCGCGGGGTTGCAGGTGTAGCGGAAGCCGTCGATCTGCGTGTAGGGGCCGAGCGCGCTCGAGTAGCAAGCCTGGTAGAGGCCCAGGTCGGTGATCAGCCCGGCCATGCCGATGGCGAACACGGTCCACCCGGCGATCTGTCGACCGCGCGGAACGACCGCGGCCTTGCCCGCCTGCTCGGCCTTCCAGCGGATGTGCTCGCCGTGCTTCCAGCCGCCCGCCCCGGCGAAGCCGATCGCGCCGAACATCAGGAAGTCGTCGATGAGCCCGCGCCCGCCGCAGTAGGCGTCGTCGCCACAGCTGATCTCCATGACCCACTGCTTGGTGATCGCCGTGCCGAACAGCAGGGCCGCGGTGCTGTAGAGGCCCACGCCGTTGGGCGGCGGCTTGACGAACTCTTCCTCGACGGCCCAGCCCTCCGTCTCGGGGTCGCTGGCCTGGGCCACGGGCGCCTCCCCCCACGTGGGCAAGCCGCCGCCCTCGCTCGGCTCGGCCACCGGCGCGTCCGCGCTGGGCAGCCCGCCAGGTTCGGGCTCGGGCTCGGGCTGGCCCAAGGGGGCGACCTCCGCGGGACCCTCGGCCGCCGGCTCGACCGGTTGCGCCCCCACAGGCTCGGGAGATGCGCTGCCCGGTTTTTGGACGGTCGGTCCCCCCGCGGCTTCGTTGTCCACGCGGGCCGGCGCGATGGCGGCCTCCGCAGGCTGCGACGAGCCCGGCGCGACCGCAGGCTCGGGCGCGTCCCCGCCGAGCGCGATCAAAAGGAGTGCCCCCATCGACGCGTGGAACGCCATGACCCAGCCTAACCGCGGCTCAGCCGCCATCGCAACCGCCACGGCCGCGGGACGACTGGGAGACGCCCCGTGGACGACACGAGTGAGCCCGAGCATCGACGACGCTCGGGCTCGAACTGGGGCCAGGCTGGTCGGCCCGGGTTTTTTACTCCGACAAGTGGCAGCTGAGGCAGCCGAACTCGCCCTTCTCGGGGTCCTTGTCGAGCATCTTGGCCATCTCGGGGACCACGAAGTTGAGCATGAACTTGGTGGTCTCCTCGTCGAGGTCCATGCCCGACTGCACCGGGTCGTCGGCGCTCAGGGGCGTGAGATCGTTGGGCATGGCGAAGTCGACGTCCTTGTAGTCCTCGCCGTGGCAGTTGCCGCACTTGAAGGTCTCGTAGCCCTGGGCCTTGAAGCCCTCCTTCATCTTGGGCATGACGACGGTGCCCATGTGCTCGAGGCGAGCGCCGCGATCCATGGTCGCCCAGGTCACCTCGGCGGGCTCGGCCGCGCCGTCCTCACCGCCCGCCGCGTCGCCCTCGGCACCCGCGTCGCCCTCGGCACCCGCGTCGCCAGCCGGCGCGTCGCCACCGTCCGCCGCGCCACCGTCCGCCGGCGGGTTGGACGAGTCCGACTTGTCGCAGCCGGTGAAGCCGAAGCCAGCGGCCAGGACCAGGGAGAGGGAGAGGGTCAGCGTGGAGAGGGTACGCGCGCGCATAGAGGAGAGCTCCTACGGCTCCATCGCTACCACGAATCCCCCGCTCCCGTCAGCGCTCACGGGTACCGAACAACCAGTCCCCGAGGGGAATGCCGAAATTGAAATTCAGTCGCCGCATCTTGGCGGTGTCGTGGTGCAGGCGATGGTGCCGGCGGACCGCCGCGACCCCGGGCAAACGACCGATGAAGCTGTCCTCGGGCATGTGCGAGCCCAGGTGCAGCCACTCGTAGGCGAGGTAGTAGCCGACCAGCGCCGCGTAGGTCAGCAGGCCCAGATCCGGGCCGAGGACCAGCGAGACCAACAGCGCCAGGGGCAGGCCCAGCAAGGCCACGAAGAACAGCGCGATGCGGGCCGGGAAGAGGGTGACGTGGAAGTCCTTGGCGCTGTCGACGGCCATGACCTCCGGCGAAAAGAAGCGGTGGTGCTCGCCGGTGTGGCGCTTGTAGAGCTTGCCGGTCAGCGGGCTGAGCCGGTGCATGGGCCCGCGGTGGACGGCGTACTCGACCAGGTTGGCGACGATCCAGGTCACCGGTACGGCGATCAGCTCGACCAGCTCGAGGCTCTCGATGCGCGCGAGCGCCCCCACGATCGCGCCCAGGCACAGCGAGGTCGTCACCGTCAGGTGGCGCCAGCCCTCGTAGCGCTTGGGCAGCTTCTCCTGACGGTAGTCTTCACGAAAGGCACGAACACGCTCGGGAGACATCCCCACCGGGAGAGCGTAGCAGCCCGGCTCGGGCGGCTCTACTCGCCCATGTGCCCTCGCTAGGAGCCTGTGGTGACACTCAGGGTGGAGACTCGTCGAGCTCCCAGTCCTTGGCGACGCGGAAATCGAGGCTCGGCGTCCGCCGGCGGTGAATCGCCGCGGCAACTTCTTCGCGCAGCCGCCCCCGGGCCTCGGCGAGGCGCGCGAGGATCAGCGCCTCGCTCGGCGCCTGCCCCTCGACGCTGTCGGGGAGCACCGAGAGCAACAAGCGCGAGCCGTCGGGGCTGCTGTGCACGCCGACGAGGGTGAGGCTCGACAGGACCTCGTCGTCGAACTCGGCGAGCACCAGGGACAGGTGGTGCTCGACCTGCCGGCACAGCTGCGCGAGCTTGCGATCGAACTCGCGGTCGGCCTGGCGGCGAAGGTGCCGGCGTGGCGGCGCCATCTCAGGGGAAGCCGCTGCTGCCGCCCAGGTTCTCGGGGGTGCACAGGCCGAAGGTGCAGACCTCGCCCTCGGCGCAGTTCGAGTCGTCGGCGCACAGCGTCGCGCACAGACCCTCGAGGCAGCCCTGGCCCTCTCCGCAGTCTTCGTTGACCGAGCAGGGCACCGTGCACAGGCCAGGCACGCCCTCGAGGCCGAAGATGCCGAAGATGTCCACGCACTCCTGGGGCGCGGGGCAGACGTCCTGGTCCGTGGCGCAGAAGCTCGAGCAGTATCCGTTGAGGCACTCCGACGCGTCGTTGGGACAGGGCGCGTCCTCGGCCCCGCCGCAGGCTTGCTGGCACAGGCTGTTGGCGCAAGTCTGGCCCTCGCCGCAGTCCGAGTCGGCGGAGCACTCGAAGCGGAAGCTGGCGGGCTGAGCCGCCTCGATGAAGCAACCACCAAAGCCGACGGACAGCCCGAGCAGCCCGAGCAGCAGTCCGCCCGCCGCTCGACTGGCCCGCTCAGTCATCCATGATCTCCGACTCTTTTTTCTTCACCGCCGAGTCGATCATCGCAACGTAGCGGTTGGTCAGCTCCTGGACCTTGTCGAGGCCGCGCTTGAGCTCGTCCTCGCTGATCTCCTTGTCCTTCTCGGCGCCCTTGAGCAGGTCGTTGCCCTCGCGGCGGCCGGACCGGATGGCGATCTTCGCCTCCTCGGCCTGGTCCTTGACCTGCTTGACCAGCGAGCGGCGGCGCTCCTCGGTCAGCGGCGGGATGGGCACGCGCAGCACGACCCCGTCGGAGCTGGGGTTGAGCCCGAGGCCCGAGTTCATGATCGCCTTTTCGACGGACGAGATGGTGTTCGCGTCGAAGGGCTTGACGATGAGCAGGCGGGCGTCGGCGGTCGAGACCGTGGCGACCTCGCGCAGGCTCATCTGGACGCCGTAGGCCTCGACGCGCACGCCGTCGAGGAGAGCAGGGTTGGCCCGACCCGCTCGCACGCGGGACAGTTCGCGGGCGAGGCGTTCCTGGGCGGACTTCATCGCGTCTTCGGCGAGTTCGAGAGCGTCGTCAATCATGGTTTCGTTCCTGCTGGACGGAGGTCGGGCGTGGAGCTCGGGCGGAATCAGCGAGCGGGGCGCTCGTAACCATCGGGCGCGACGAGGGTCCCCAGTGGGTCGCCGCAGACCACGCGGCAGATGTTGCCGGGCGAGAGCATATCAAACACGACGATCGGCAGGTCGTTCTCTCGACACAGGGAGATCGCCGTGGCGTCCATGACGTGGAGGCTCCTGGACAGCACCTCCAGGTAGCTCAGGCGCTCGAAGCGGACCGCGTCGTCGAACTTCATCGGGTCCTTGTCGTAGACCCCGTCCACCTTGGTGGCCTTGAGCAGCACCTCGGAGTTGACCTCCATGGCGCGCAGGGCCGCGGCCGTGTCCGTGGTGAAGTAGGGGTTGCCCGTCCCCGCGGCGAAGATCACCACCCGCCCCTTCTCCAGGTGCCGGGAGGCCCGGCGGCGGATGTAGGGCTCGGCGATCTCCTTCATCTCGATGGCCGAGAGCACCCGCGTGACCACGCCCAGGCGCTCGAGGGCGTCCTGCATGGCGACGGCGTTCATGACCGTGGCCAGCATGCCCATGTAGTCCGCCGAGGTCCGGTCCATGCCCTTGGCCGAGGCCTTGAGCCCGCGGAAGATGTTGCCCCCGCCGATCACCAGGGCCACCTCGACGCCGAGGTAGACGACCTCGGCGAGCTGCTGCGCGATGGTCCCGAGCACCTCGGGATCGATGCCGAAGCCCTGCTTGCCCTGGAGGGCCTCGCCGGACAGCTTGAGGGTGATGCGCTTGAACTTGGCGGTGTCGCTCATGGTGCGGTGCTCGTGATGCGGTGCAGGGGGTTCCAAGTTGGGGTGCCGGGCACAGGCCACAAAAAAGCGGGGCCATCGGGCCCCGCTCTTCGCTTCGCTCAGGCGTTGGCGATTTGCTTCGCCACTTCCTCGGCGAAGTTCTCTTCCTTCTTCTCGAGGCCGTCACCGAGCTCGTAGCGGGTGAAGCGACGAATCTGGACGTTCTCGCCGATGGTCGCCACGGTCTCCTTGAGGACCTCCTCGACGGTCTTCTTGTCGGCCTTGACGAACTTCTGCTCGAGCAGGACGTTCTCCGAGTAGAACTTGTTGATCTGGCCGTCGACGATGCGGTCGACGATCTTCTCGGGCTTGCCGTCGTTGAGGGCCTTCTCGCGCAGGATGGCCCGCTCCTTCTCGACGGCCTCGGAGTCCATCTCCTCGCGGCGCACGGCGGCGGGGTTCATGGCCGCGATCTGCAGGGCGATGTCCCGGCAGAACTCCTGGAAGGCGTCGTTCTTGGCCGCGAAGTCGGTCTCGCAGTTGACCTCGAGCAGCACGCCCACGCGGCCGCCGTGGATGTAGCTGACCACGGCGCCCTCGGTGGCCGCCCGGCCGGCCTTCTTGGCCGCCTTGGAGAGCCCCTTCTTGCGGAGGAACGCGATGGCCTTGTCCATGTCGCCATCGGTCTCCTTGAGGGCCTTTTTGCAGTCGAGCATGCCCGCTTGCGTACGCTCGCGGAGCTCCTTCACCATGCCTGCGCTGATTTTCGCCATCGTCGTTTGTCTCGTTCTGTCAGTTAGCGGCTCTGAGAGCGGCTCAGCTGTTGGTCGGCGGCGCCTTGGACTCCGTCTCGGGGGTCGCGGCGGCCTCGGGAGTCGGGAGCTGGGTGCGGCGGGAGACGAGCTCGACCTTGGGGCCGTCGCCGCCGGTGGTGACGCGGATCGGCGCCGGCGCGTTGTCGCCGTCGCCGTGGTCCACGGCGCGCTGCTTGCCGAGCTTGTTGCCCTCGGCGGCGGCGTCGGCGATGCGGCTGGTGATCAGCTTGATCGAGCGGATCGCGTCGTCGTTGCCCGGGATGATGTACTGGATCTTGCTGGGGTCGGCGTTGGTGTCGGCCAGCGCGACGACCGGGACGCCCAGGCGGTTGGCCTCGGACACGGCGATGTGCTCGCGGTTGGGGTCGATCACGAAGATGGCGCCCGGGAGCTTGGGCATGTCCTTGATGCCGCCGAGGTTGCGCTCGAGCTTGGCCCGGGAGCGCTCGAACTGCAGGACCTCTTTCTTGGTCAGCTTCTCGTAGGTGCCGTCCTCGGACATCTTCTCGATGTGGCGCAGCTTGTCGACGGACTGGCGGATGGTCTTCCAGTTGGTCAGCGTGCCGCCGAGCCAGCGGGCGACGACGAAGAACTGGCCGCAGCGCTGGGCCTCGCTGATCAGCACGTCCTGGGCCTGGCGCTTGGTGCCCACGAACAGGATGGGCTGGCCCTCGGCCGCGACGGAGCGGATGTAGGCGTAGGCGCGGCGCATCAGCGTCGCGGTCTGCTGGAGGTCGATGATGTGGACGCCGTTGCGGGCACCAAAGATGTAGGTGCGCATCTTCGGGTTCCACCGCTCGGTGCGGTGGCCGAAGTGGACGCCGGCCTCGAGCAGCTGGCGGACGGTGATGATTCGCTGGGCTTCGTCGAGCAGCTGCTGGCCGCCCTCGGTGGTGTTCTCGCTCATTGTCTGGTTCGTTCCTTGCGTTGGGCCTCTGCCCCCATCTTCGAGTTCGCTCACCGCCCGCTCCGTCCCACTCGGGGTCGTGCGACCGGCACGCAAGCTCCCTCTCCGGGGGCATGGGTGTTCAAAAGGTGGCGGTTGGTATCACGGGTCCGAAGGGGCGTCCAGGCCTCGCGCGGGGGCTGGCCTGGGACCGGGCCGGAGGCCGTTTGGAGGCCGCCCCGCCGGGCTCTCAAATGGGGCATTTCACCGCCGTAGACCAGCCCGAGCCGGGATCTGGGGGCGTGAGGGGTACCACACGGAGACATCCCTCTCCGGCCTTCGCCTCGACGCAGGCGGCATCTGCGGCGCTCGCGGACGCAGCCCTCGGTCTGGGCCGGGCCAGCGCCCCCTCCATTTGCTACCTTCCCGCTGCGCCCATGCCCGTGTCCCCACCCCGAGCGCTCGTGTCCTGCCTCCTGTCCGCGGCCCTGGTCTCCATGGCCTCGACCTCCGGAGGTTGCGCCCTGCTCGGCGAGGGAGCGAGCGCGGGCACGGCCACCGCCGTCGACCTCGACGCCCCGGTCCTCGACGGCTTCGCGGTCGCGTCGATGACCGACCTGGAGCGGGACGTGCGGATCGAGACCGGCAAGCCCGACCGCAAGCCGGTCACGCCGATCACCTTCTGGACGGGCATCGGCCTCGGCGCGGCGATGTCGGCCGCGTCGATCGGCTTCGGCGTCGCGGGCTACGTCGCCAAGAACGACCTCGCCGACGCCTACGCCGGCGACGCGAGCCTGACCGAAGAGCAGCGCGACGACCTCGTCAGCCGGGGCGAGGCCTACAACACCACGGCCGCGACCACGGCCGCGTTCGCGGCCATGGGCTTCGCCATGGCGCTGGTCAGCTACGCCGTCGACTGGAACCGCTGCGGGCCCCTGGTCTCGGGCAAGCGCACGGACAAAAAGCACAACCGGCGCTGCGACATCGTCGAGTCGGCGCGCTAGCCGAGGCCTCGACCCACGCGGGGTCCGGTAACGAGAGTGAAAGCCCGTCCGGCCCGCGCAGTTGAGTGAGGGCACGGACGCCCCGTCGTTCCCGCCGAGCTCACCGACGCGCCACGAGCTCGCTCCTCGCCCGCTCTCGACCCCGAAGACGGGCGCTCCGGTTCGCAACCACCATGGGAGCGGCGGAGCGGCCGTGCCTTTGTCGTCGACCTCCCCGCCCCCGCGTTGCGGCTATCATCCCGCCCATGGGCGCCGAGCCCCAAGCCCACGACGGGCGCGCGCGCAGGATCCTGCTCGCGCTGATCGCCATCGTCCACCTGCCCCTGCTGGGCTTTGGGCTGATCTACGACGACGCCTGGACCCTGCGCAGCAACGGCTTCTTGCGCCCCGAGCACTTCGAGCTCGCCCTGCTCGCCACGCCCGAGGCCGCCGCCCGCCACGTGCCGGACGCCTTCCGCCCGACCCAGGTCGTGTTCGACATGCTCAGCTACCGGGTCCTCGGGCTGCGTCCCTGGGCCCACCACGCGCTGTCGATCGTCCTCCACGTGGGCGTGTGCGCGCTCTTGGCTCGGGGGCTCGAGCGCCTCGGGGCCTCGCGCGCCCTGACCCTCGCCGCGACCGCCGTGTTCGGGCTGCTGGCCGTGCACGCCGAGGCCGTCGCGGTGGTCTCGTTCCGCGAAGATCTGCTCGCCGCGCTCCTCGGCCTGGGCGCCCTGCTCGCGAGCTTGCGCGCCGCCGAAGGGCTCGAGGGCGAAGGCCGAGCCTGGCCCCCGAGCCTCGGCTGGGCGGCCCTGTCGGCGGGGCTCATGGCCCTGGCCTGCGGCGCGAAGCTGTCGGCGGCCCCCCTCGCCGCCCTGCCCGTGCTGCTCAGCCCGCACCTGGGCCTGGCGCCCTGGCCCGGCTGCCGCAAGCTCCGGGGCGCCGCGCTGGTCGTGGTCATGGTCGCGCTGAGCCTGGGCGTCGCCGCGGCCGTGGCCCAGACCGCCCTGGTCCACGGCGGGCTCAGCCCCTACGCCGCCGCCGACAACCCGCGCATCTACGCCACCCGCGTGGGCCTGGGGCCGGTGCTCGCCGCTTCGGCGCAGATCCACCTCGCCTACCTCGGCCAGATCCTCGCGCCCCTCGGCGCCCTCGCGCCCGCGCCCGAGTACGTCGACCGCGGGGCCCGCTGGCTCGCCCCGGCGACCCTCGCCGCGCTCGTGGTGATCGTCGGCAGCCTGCTCGGGGCCCTCGCCGTCCTCGCCAAGAGCGCCCGCGCGAGCGCTGCCCCGCCGAGCCTCGCCGCGCGGACCTTCGCCCTCGCCACCTTGGCGTGGTGGCTGGCCTGCGTCCCGACCAGCAACCTCGCCGGGCTGCCCAACATGCGGGCCGATCGCTTCCTCTACCTCCCGAGCCTGCCGCTGTGCGTCGCCCTCGCGGCCGCCTTGCTGGCCATCGGGCACCGCGTGGCGCCGTGGCTGCGCGACGATGAAGCCAAAGCCGAGCTCGTCGAAGAGCTCGCCGCGGGGCCGAGCCCGGACATGAGCCCCTGGCTGCCCCTGGCCGTGTTCGTGCTGGTGCAGGCCTCGACGGGCCTGGCCGCGACCCGGGCCTACGTGAGCAACTCCACGCTCTGGCACCACGCGGTCCGCCGCGCTCCCGACTCGGCCCGGGCCCACGCGCTCTTGGGGATCGAGCGCCTGGCCGTGGGTCGCCACGCCGAGGGCCGCCTCGCCCCGGGCGTCGCCGAAGCGGCCGAGGCCGACTGCCTCCGCGCCAAACGACTCGACGACCAGTACGAGCTCCCCGAGCTGTGCCTGGCCATCCTCGCCTCGGCCCGGGAAGACTGGAGCCTCGCCTACGAGCACCACGCGCGGGCCGTCGAGCTGAGCATCGACCGCAACGATCGCTCCCTCGCCGCCATGGCCCAGCTCGCCCTCGACCTCCCGAGCGAGTGGCTCGCGCGGCACCCGGAGCTCCCGGGCGCGCCCGCGGGAGATCGACAGCACCTGGCCCTGGCTCACATCGAACGCGGGCTCAGCGCGTATCCCTACTCACCCGAGCTGCAATTCGCCGCCGGACGGGTCTACCACCGCATCGGCCAGCCAGACCGCGCCCTCGACCACTACCGCCGTGCAAGGTCGCTGCGACCCGAACGTTGGGAGACCGTCGCCGCAGGGGTGGAACTCGCCCTCGATCTCGGCGATGCTGCCGCGGCCCACCGGACCTGGTGGGCGGAGAGCAAACTGCTCAGCCGCGCAGACGCAGCCACCCGCACCCGCCTCGCGCGTCGCCTCGCCGAGGCCCGTAAGCAACCCGACTTCTCTCTGTTACACTCGCTGCTCAGCCCCGGAGTTTTCCCAGATGGCCCCTAAAAAGTTCTACGCCTTCCTCGTCATCGCCGCGATCGCCATCTCCGTCGGAGGCATGGCTTGCGGCGACACCATCGAACAGCTCGACAAGGTCGACGAGACCTACGGCGCGACCTGAGCCCCGTGCTGCGAGCACCGCGAGGCGGACCGGGACCGGTCCGCCTTTCGCGTTGGTTCAGCGCGGTCTCGCAAGCTCCCAGCGAGGGGCCCGCGCGATCTCGCGGCGCCCACCTCGGGTACGGCAGACCAGCCGATCGGCATCACCCCCAGGCTGGTTCGACCCTGCTCACATGATACGGTCCCGGCGCGATGGACCTCGACCTCGAGCTGCCTGGTGGACTCGGCGAGTGCCCCCACTGTGGTGAGCTTCACGGGGAGACGCTGCTGCGCTGCCCGAACACCGACCGCCTCCTGCCCCTGGAGCGTCGGCTGCTCGACGGCAAGTTTCGCTTCAAGCAAAAGCTCGGGTCCGGCGGCATGGCCTCGGTCTGGCTCGCCGTCAACGAGCGGGTCGACCGGCACGTCGCGATTAAATTCTTGCGCCCCGAGGTCGGCCGGAACCCCGAGTCCGTGGCCCGTTTCCGGAGCGAGGCCAAGGCCGCCGGGCGCATCGGGAGCCCGCACATCTGCGAGATCCTCGACCTCGGGGACTCGCCGATCGGCCCCTACATCGTCATGGAGCGCCTGCGCGGCAAGGACGTCGCCCAGCTGATCCGCATCCAGGGCCGGCTCCAGCCCGGCTACGCCGTCCGGGTCATCCGCCACGCCCTCGAGGGCCTCGCCGACGCCCACGCGGCCGGCATCGTCCACCGCGACCTCAAGCCCGGCAACATCTTCATCCACAAAAAGTCATCTGGGGACACCGTCGTCAAGCTCATGGACTTCGGCGTCTCGAAGTTCCTCGACGGCAGCGGCGAGGCCCAGACCGGCAGCGGCATCTTGCTGGGCACGCCGGAGTACATGGCCCCCGAGCAGCTCGAGGGCGCCGACAAGATCGGCGTGCCCGCCGACATCTTCGCCATCGGGGCCATCCTCTACCGGGCGATCACCGGCAACTTCGTGTTCGCCGGCCCCAACCTCGCGGCCGTCATCAAGGCCATGGCCGTCGACGAGATCACGCCCATGTGCCGCCTCGTCGAGGGCCTGCCCCCCGCCCTCGAGGCCGTCATCCACCGCTGCCTCGAGCGCGACCCCGAGGCCCGCTACGCCAGCGCCGCGGAGCTGTCCGAGGCCCTCGAGCCCTTCGAAGACTTCGCGGGCGAGGTCCACCTCGTCGAGGAGCCGCCCGCGACCGCCCAGGTCCCGATCCCCAAGGACGTCGAGTCCCTCGCCCCGGAGGACGTCGAGTCCCTCCCGCCTTCGACCGGGACCCAGGCGCTGTCCGTCTCGGCCCTCGAGATCATCGACGAGGCCCCCTCGACGGAAGCCTCTCCGAGCGCGACGGACATCGAGCCCGCCGTGCTCCCGACCGAGCCGAGCAAGACCCCGCGCCGGGTCCTCGCGGGTCTCGGGATCGCTGCGCTGATCGGCGCGGCGCTGTGGGTGGGGACGCTGACCATCGGCAGCTCTGGGCCGGCTCCGGACTTGGCTCCGACGAGCGAGGACGCCACCCCAGCGGCGGTGACCGAAGACTCCGACACCGACTCCGGCTCCGACACCGACTCCGACACCGACTCCGACTCCGGCTCCGAGACCGACACCGAGACCGACTCCGGCTCCGAGACCGACACCGACTCCGAGACCGACACCGACTCCGAGACCGACTCCGGCTCCGAGACCGACTCCGGCTCCGAGACCGACTCCGGCTCCCCGGCCTCCACCGGCGGCGGCGCTTCGTCCGAGCCCGCGAGCTCGCGCCCGACCCCTGCCGGCACCATCCAGGTCTCCACCTTCATCACCCCCTTCGATCCGCCCCCCGCCGGGGACATCAACGAAGCGCGCAAGGCCTGCTCGAAGCTCGCCAGCTCCCGCTACGCCGGCGTCGGCAGCTGGACCCTCGCCAACCCGGCGCAGCTCGGCAAGTTCATCGGCAACAAGCAGATCAAGCGCGGACGCTACTGGACCTCCGCGGTGTGGAAGGGCAAGGCCAAGGTCTACACCCTGCCCTCGGGGAAGAAGGACTCGGAGAAGCTCGACCGCAACTTCAAGCCCTTTTGCGTCGCGCGTTGGTGGTGAGCTAGGCTCGCCATGTGGCCAGAGCGGGTCGATGTCGCCGCGCCCGGCTCGGCGCCGAGTCCGTTGGCGCGTGGGCGTGCGCCCTCTTCCTGATCGCCGTCGCTTGCGAGGGAAGCTTCGACCCCGCCCCCGACCTCGACGGCGACACGGGGGCCGACGAGCTCGGTGGTGGAGACGGGTCGATGGATACGGTCGTCTTCGACGGCCTGGGCCGAGGTGAGATCCTTCCAGCGAGGATCGCCAACGACGACCAGGCGTCCATGTCTACCGCGCCAGCGGTGGGCACTACGGCATCCTCACCCCCACGATCTTGCGTCAGGGAAGCTTCGAGATCGGCGGGGAGCCCGAGGAGAGCGACCGCTTTGGTCAGGCCCTGGTGTTTGGCAACTTCAACGGTGCTCGACGCGAGTCCGAGATCGATGCCTACGCAGACCGCTCTTGCTACGACCTCGTCGTTGCGGCTCCCAAAGAAGACGAGGGCGCAGGCGAGATCCAGCTCTTTCGAGGCAGCCCGCAGGGGCTCAGCTACGGCGGACCCGTTCTCCACCTCGATGAACTCGGGTTGAGCTCGGACCCCGGGGATGGCTTCGGCGTGGCGTTGTCGGCTGGCGACCTCGACCAAGACGGCTTTGATGACCTCATCATCGGCGCCCCCGGCGACGCTGTCGGAGGCACCGTGGTCGTCATTCCTGGCTCGGAGCTCGGGTTGAACCTCGAGCGCGCTGCGGTTCTCAAGCAGGGGGAGGCTGGCTTTGGGGGCGTTGATGAGCGCGGCGATCAATTTGGGTTTGCGGTGTCGTGGACCATCTTGGGTCTGGGCTCAGGTGACACCGCACAGGCAATACTCGAGCCCAGGTGACCGCTTCGGCGCGAGCTTGATGCCCGCCCGCGCCTTTCCTTCCCGCCCCTGGACGTTCTGATGAAGACCCATCCCAGCCTGTTCGCTGCCGCGCTGATCGTGCTGGCCGTCCTCGCCTGCCAGCCTCCGGGCATCCCCGATGAAAGCGCCGACTCCCCCGAAGCCGCCGACGGTGGCGAAGACTCGAAAGAGGACCCCTGGCACTGCGGCGAGGAGAACCTCCACTGCGTCGGCCCCCTCGGCATCGGCGAATGCGTCGACGGCGAGTGTCAGGGCCGCCTGACCTTTTGCCGCCT
Organism: Plesiocystis pacifica SIR-1; assembly: GCF_000170895.1. Classification (GTDB taxonomy): domain Bacteria; phylum Myxococcota_A; class Polyangia; order Nannocystales; family Nannocystaceae; genus Plesiocystis; species Plesiocystis pacifica. Next base: position 17,992 of record NZ_ABCS01000052.1, read on the forward strand.
CGCGTCCGGGACCTGCTCCGAGATCTGCGCCAACGAGGGAGCCGTGTGCGCCCCCAACGACTGCGAAGGCGCGACCGCCTACCTGTGGGACTACCCGACCCAAGAAGAGGCCGATGGAATCTGCAGCGCAGCCATCAAGGAAGCTGCAACCCCGTGGGCCATCGGCTGCGACGACGAGCTGAGCGGCCTCGGCAAGACCGCCAACTGCTGCTGCCTGTGGTGAGCTTCAGGGGCCCGCGACCAGGTCGAAGCTCGCCGCGTCGCCGTCGAGGCTCATCGTGCACGCGCCCTCGCACGACGCGAAGATCCCGTCGCTGTCGTTGAACTCGTCGTCGGGAAAGTAGAGCTGCGTGGTCACGCGCAGCGCACCGTCGACGAACACGCGCAGGTGCAGGTGCGAGGTCCGGTAGCTGGCCCCGTTGAGGTACCAGCCCGGTCGCAGGCTCGAGAAGGCGTAGCGCCCCGCGGCGTCGGTGCGCACCCAGCCGTAGTACATCTGCTCGCCCGTCGGCACGGCCTGCCCGTCGGGGGTCTCGGCGTCGGCCTGGGCTTCGTGGTCGTAGATGGCCGAGACGTACTCGGGATCGGGAGCGGTGGACGCCGGGCGAACACCGGGCGGCGAGGGGCTGGCGTGCCACAGCAAGACGACGGCGTCGGCGATGGGCTGGCACTGCTCGTCAAAGACTTGGCCGTCGAGGGTGAAGGGCACGCCCTCGTGGCCGTAGAGGTCGAGCGCGCTGCGTTCGAAGCCGTCCTGGGGAAAAGGACCCGCGGTCTGCTCGGTGCTCGGGGCGCAGGACGGTCCGCCGTCCTCGCTCGTGGTCTCGGCGTCCTCGCCCAGCTCGTCCTCGGAGCCCTCGTCGAGCCCATCGCTCCCGCCCTGGTCGGCGCTCGCGCCCTCGTCCGCGCCGGTCCCCTCGCAGCCCCCCAGGGCGACGACCCCCACGAGCTGTCCGGTCCGCACCAAGAATTCCCGCCGCGAGCGCCCGCCCATGGCTCGGACCATAACAAGAGCCCAGCGGCGGCCGCCGAGTCCGCTTTGGCCAACTCCGGGGTCTTCCCCCCCAAACATCGACGCCCGCGCCCAAACTTCCCCCTGCCCTCAAAACATCCCGCAAAAGCGGTGCTACAGCGTTCCTGGAGCCCCAAGGGCGATCCCAGGCCCCGGGAGAGCCCCCCATTGGCCCTTGGAAGCCCCTTCAGGGTTTTCCCTCGCGGGGGGAGATTTGTGCTCCGCGCACCCAAGTATCGCTAGAGCCGGTCCGGCCCGGTCCATACACTGCCATCATGTCCTCCAGCTCCAGCTCCCGCAGTCAGGTCTTCGACCTGATCTTCGGCCTGTTGGAGCTCCACGGCTTCCACACCAACGAGGCGCAGGCGTCGATCTTTGGGGTCACGCCGACGACCATCAACAACTGGAAGACCGGCAAGGTCAAGACGCTCAACCGCGGCAAGCTCGAGGAAGTCATCGCCCGCATCCACTTTTTGAGCAAGCGGCGCGGCGTCGACCTCGCCGGCGAGCCCTCGCTGTGCCCCATCGTCATCGAGGATGGCGCCGGCCCCGAGGACCTCGAGCGAGACCTCCGCGAGAAGTGGGACTCGGTCTACCTCGGGCACAAATTTCTCTACTACCACCCCGCCGGCGCCATGGCCTGGATGAAGCTCATGGCCACGGGCTACGGCAGCGACCTGCTCAGCAAGGGCTTCGCGGCGGCGTTCGCAGAGGCCCTGGAGGGGTCCGGCAAGCGCCAGGCCGGGGCCCTCGCCAGCTTGCTGCGCTGGACCGAGGGCAAGTCCTGCGGCGTCGACCTGATCAGCCTCGGCCCTGGCGACGGGACCAAAGAAGCCCGCGCCATCGCCCAGCTCATCACCCACAGCGGGCCCGGCTCCCGGCTGATCGACTGGCTGACCTACACCCCCGTCGACGTGTCCATCCCGCTGCTGCGCCTGGCATCGGAGAAGGCCCGCAACGACATCCGCGACCGCGTGTCCGAGGAGCGCTGGCCCCACTTCCTGGTCCGCCCGGCGTGCTCGGACTTCGAAGACGGCGGCATCGGCTTCGCCGGGCACCTGTCCGAGAACCCCGAAGATCGCCGGCTCGTGCTCTTCCTCGGCGGGACCTTCGGCAACCTCAAGAGCGAGGCGGCCTTCATCGAGCGGACCCTGTCCCGACTGCTCCGGCGCGGCGATCTGCTGTGGCTCGAGGTCGGCGTGCGCCAGGCTCGAATCGAAGACGACGGCCTCTGGGCCCTCGCCGAGGGCGGCCTCGGGGACGCCCAGGAGACCGTGCGCCAGTCCCTCGTCGAGGGGCCGCACCGCCGCTTCCGGGCCTCCGTGGGCTCGCTCATCGACACCCGCATGCGCATCATCCCGCGCGACGGCGGGGCGACCTGCGCGGTCCCGGGCTCCTACAACTTCGTCCACGACGTGGACATCAACGCCATGGGTCAGCGCTGCTCGGTGCTCTACTCCCGGCGCTACGACGTCGACGCCCTCCGGCAATGGCTGGTGGGCTTTGGCTACGAGACCCTGTTCGATCACACGGTCAGCGACGCCCGCGGGCGCCCGCGGACCGTGCACTTGCTGCTCCGCCGCACCCGCGACTGATTCGCGGCCGGCCTCACCCCGCTAGACCCTCGACCGCCACCCGGGCCCACCTGCGCCCGGGATGGCCCAGGAGATCGCCGTGCCCAGCTCCAGCCCCGCCAAGCTCCACGCCCTCGCCGCCTCCAGCGCTCGCCGCTCGCCGGCAGCGGACGGGCACGCCCTCGCCTTTGGTCTGGCCGGCGCCGCGCCCCTGGCCGCGCTGACCCTCGAGCTGCCCGCGGGCCTCGGCGCCTTCGTGGCCCTCGCGGGCCTCGCCTGCGCCCTGCCCCTGCTCGCGCTGCGCCGCGCCGCTGCCCCGGTCCGCTCCCTGCACGGCGCGCTCTTCCTCGCCCACCTGGTGTTCTGGCTGCTCTTCGCCCGCCTCGGCGCCCTCGCCTTCGCCCTCTTCCTCGACCACGTCGAGCTGCCCCCGGCGCTCGCGGCCAGCCCGGCCGCCTTCATCGCCCTCGCCGCGCTGCTCGTGCTGGCCCTGGCCCCGGCGACCCAGGGTCTGCTCGCCGGGCTCGAGCGCCGCCGGTCCGCGGCGGGCAGCGCCCCCGTCCACACCGCCAGCGCCTTCATCCTCCTCGCCCTCGCCTGCTTCGCCCTCGTCCTCGGCATGGAGCTGGGCCACTCGGCGGAGGGCGAGGATCTGGGCCAGATCGGGTGGGTCGCGGGGCTCGTGGCCGTGGCCGTGCAGATCGTCGCGGGGGTGATCGCCGCCCGGTCCAGCTGGACCTCGCTCGTCCGCGAGCGCGAGGCCCGAGCGCGGACCCGCCCCCTCGCGGCCGCGGCCTGGCTCGCCTGCTTCGTCCTCGCCCTGGCCCACACCGGCCTGGTCGAGGCCCCGCTCACCGAGCTCGCCCCGCTTCCTGGCGCCCTCGTGCTCGGCCCGGCCTTTGGCTTGACCCTGGGTCTGGGCCTGGTCGCCGTGGCCTCGGCCGTCGGGCTGTTCCTGGCCTTCGCCTTCCCGACCCGCGCCGCGTCGAGCTCCGACGCGAGGCCTCGGCAAAATGGCGGAGACCAGTCTATGGTCAGGCATGTGTTCGCGACTCTGGCCCGCGTGCCTCGTCCTGCTCGGAGCGTGCGCCTCCACGCCGAGCTCGGGCACCACGACCCAGCCTGACGCGCCCCCGCCCACCACAGGCGCAGGCGCAGACGCAGACGCAGACGGCATCCCCGACGCCGCCGATGCGTGCCCGGCCCAGCCCGAGGACCCCGACGCCTTCGAAGACGACGACGGCTGCCCCGACGCGGACAACGACGACGACGGCGTCCCCGACCTCGACGATCACTGCCCCGACGAGCCCGAGGACCCCGACGGCTTCCAGGACGACGACGGCTGCCACGACGACCCGCCCGTCACCGTGCCCGAGTGATCACTTGGCGAACAGCCGCGAAGGGTCGCGCATGGCCTTGAACTCGAGGGCGTTGCCGGCGGGGTCGAACAGGAACATCGTCGCCTGCTCGCCGACCTCCCCCGGGAAGCGGATCGTCGGCTCGATCTCGAAGCGCACCCGAGCCGCGACCAGGCGATCGCGCAGCGCCTCCCAGTCGGCCATGCTCAGCACGAGGCCAAAGTGCGGCACCGGCACGGACTCGCCGTCCACCCGGTTGCGCCCGGCCAGGCCCGCGTGGCCCTCGACCTCGTGGATCACCAGCTGGTGCCCAAAGAAGTCGAAGTCCACCCAGCGCGCGCTGCTGCGGCCCTCGGGGCAGCCCATCCGCTCCCCGTAGAAGCGACGGCAGCGCGCCAGATCGTCGACGGGGATCGCCAGGTGGAAGGGGCAGAGGACGGCGCTCACCGACGCAGCATAGCGAGTGGACGGCACCGGGGAAACGATCCACCCTTGGCGTCCCATGGCCAACGCCGACGCCAACGCCGACACCCGACCCCAGCGCGTGCTCTCGGGCATCCAGCCCTCGGGCCAGATCCACCTCGGGAACTACTTTGGCGCCATCCAGCAGCAGGTCGCGCTGCAGGACGACTTCCCGGGCGAGTGCTTCTACTTCATCGCCGACTACCACGCGCTGACCACCCTCCAAGACGCCGACGCCCTGCGGGCCAACGTGTTCGACGTCGCGGTGACCTACCTCGCGTGTGGCCTCGACCCCGACAAGGCCCTGCTGTTTCGCCAGAGCGACGTCCCCGAGGTCACCGAGCTGACCTGGCTGCTGTCCACGGTCACCAACATGGGCCTGCTGCAGCGCGGGGTCAGCTTCAAGGACAAGGCCGCCGCCGGCATCAACCGCAGCGTGGGGCTGTTCCTGTACCCGGCGCTGATGGCCTCGGACATCCTGATCTACAACTCGACGCTGGTGCCCGTGGGCAAGGACCAGATCCAGCACATCGAGATGGCGCAGGACATGGCGACCCACTTCAACACCACCTTTTGCCAGCCCAAGAAGAAGGGCGAGGTCGTCGAGCCGGTGCTCGTGCGTCCGGACTACCGCCTGTCCAAGACCCCCTACGTGCCCGGCACCGACGGGCGCAAGATGTCCAAGAGCTACGGCAACACCATCCCGCTGTTCGCCTCGGGCAAGCAGCTCAAGAAGGCCGTGGGCCAGGTGGTGACCGACTCCACGCCCCTGGGCGAGCCCCTGCAGGCCGAGGGCAACAACGTCTACGCCATCCTCGAGCTGTTCTGCGACGAGGCCGAGCTCGAGCAGATCCGCGGCTGGTACGCGGCCGGGGCCCGGGACGGCGAGGCCTTCGGCTACGGCCACGCCAAGCAGCTGCTCGCGCACAAGATCGACGCCCACTTCGCCGACGCTCGGGCGCGGCGCGAGCACTTGCTCGCCAACCCCGACGAGGTCGAGGCGGTGCTCCAGCGCTCGGCCGAGCGCGCTCGCGCCGTCGCGCGCGAGACCATCGACAAGTGCAAGCGGGCCTGCGGGCTGCGCTAGTGCCGGCCATCCAGCTCATCGGCGGCGAGGGGCTCAAGGACCTCCGGCTCCTCTAGCCCCTCGCCGAGCAGATCTTCGCCAGCCCTGGCAAGCGCCGACAGCCCGGATGGTTCGCGCGCAAGCTGTGGCGCGAAGGGGTCGCGCCCGAGCTCTCGGCGCTGGCGATGGTCGAGGACGGCGGGAGCCTGCGCCCCCAGGGCTACGCGCTGCTCGGACGAGCGCCGAGCCTCGGGAGCCGGGCCCGAGGCGCCGGGGTGGGCCTGCTCCCGGCGCTCCGCGGTCGCGGCTTGGGTCGGAGGCTGCTCGCCTTCGCGGCCGATCGAGCCCACGCCGCGGGCCTCGACAGCGTCGAGTTTCTCGCCGAGCCCGAGCGCCTGCCCTGGTACCTGGGCATGGGCTTCGAGCCGGACCGCGAGGAGTGGACCTTGCTCGCCGAGGCCACCGGGAGCGCGGCCCTCGCAGCGCCCGAGGCCCAGCTCGAGCTCCCTCGAGGGGAGGCGCCGCTGTGGACGTGGACGCCCCAGTGTTGGGATCGCACGCCGGCCCGACAGCGCGGCGCCCTTCGCCTCGAGCTTCGCGAAACCCAGCTCGAGCTGCGCGCGTGGTTCTCTCGCGAAGGCCAGGCAATTCTCATTCACCGCGTCGAGCTCGACACCCCCCCCGACACGCCGAGCGCGGTCATCGTGGCGGCCCTCGACGCCCTCCGGGCCCGGTGGCCTGCGCCCACGCCCTTGCTGCTCTACCCCTGCCCCGCCGGCTCGACAGCCTCTGCGCCCCCGTGGAGCCGGGCCCTCGTCGCCGCGAACTGGCGCGTCGCTCAACGCTCGACGGTCGTCCGCATTCGCCTCGTTCCTGATAGGCTGTGCGCATTGCGTAGCTACTGAGAGCCGAGATGATCCGCCGACTTCGCTTCGACCTCCCCCGCCGTCTATCTCTCTCCTCGTGCGTCGCCGTCCTCGCTCTGGGCGCGTGCGGACCCGACGACGTCGGGACGGACGACGCAGGCGAAACCACCAACGCCTCGGACTCGGACGACGGCGCGGACGAGGCGAGCACCGACGGGGCCGAAGACGCGAGCACCACGGACGACGGCTCCTTCATTCAAGAGGACGGCCCGGGCGAGGAGAGCAGCTCGACCCCGGGCAACCTCGGTGATCCCTGCGCGGACGACAGCCAGTGCGCCGAAGATCTGGTCTGCAACGCCATCCCGATGATCGGGGGCATCTGCTCGGAGTGCTCCAGCGACGCCGACTGCGAGGGGGGCAACTGCACCTTCAACGGGATGTGGTTCGAGTGCGGCGACGGCAGCCTCGGGCAGATGTGCGAGTCCGACGAGTCCTGCTCCGACGGCCTCTACTGCGCGGAGATCCTCGACACGGGCGGCCTGTTCGCGCTCACGCTGTGCTCCGAGTGCGCCGAGGACAGCCACTGCCCCGACGGGCAGCTGTGCGCGCCGGAGTTCGACCTGATGAGCATCTCGGGCTCGCGCAACTGCATCGACCCCGGCACCCTCGCCCAGGACGCCGTGTGCGACGCGGACGGGGCCGGCGACGAGCAGTGCGAGGGCTTTTGCACGACCGCGTCGCTGATGGGCATCCTCGACATCGGCGTGTGCGGCGAGTGCGAGAGCGACGCGGACTGCGTGGACATGCAGACCTGCGCCGGGGCGATGGCCGGCTTCGACGGCTTCAGCGGCTCGAGCTGCGGGTAGCCCCGAGCTCGAGAAAGACTGGCCTCAGACCGAGGCGCTGGCCAGGCGGCGCTCGAGCTCTTCGCAGCAGCTGCGGATGTGCGCCAGCTGCTCGCGCAGCTCGGCCACGCGCTCGGGCTCCATCTCGCCGGCCGCCTCGACGTCGCCGAAGAAGTCGTCGGTCGCGTCGGCGCACTTGCGCATGCGGTTGAGGCTCTTGACGAAGCGAGGCAGGCGAGGGCGACCGCCCCGGGCGCGGCGGCGCGGCTGACCCGAGCGGATCGCCACGGTCTCGCGCTCGAGCTCGGCCACGGTCCAGCGCTCCTTGGCGGCCCGGTCGAGGAGCTCGCGCTGCGCCTCGCGGGGCAGGCCGAGGACCAGGCGCATGTGGCTGATGCCCAGGCCCTTGCCGGACCACGCCTGCACGCCACCGAGGGCCTCGCTGAGCTCGTAGAGGGCGATCGAGCGGTACAGCGCCGAGCTGCTCAAGGGAAGGTCCGAGCGCCGCGAGAGCTCGCGCAGGGAGTGGGCCTTGGGCCCGCGGCTGCGCCACGCGTGCAGGTCACCGGCGTAGAGCTCCTCGATGACGAGGCGGCCGATCTCGATGGCATGCTCGACGCTGGCGTCCTTGGCCAGGGTGCCGAGCCGGCCGACGAGATCGTCGATGGGCTCCCCCGTGTCCGAGTGGGCCCGCACCTCGACTTCCTTGGCGACGGCGCGATGGTCCGGCTCGAAGGAGAAGTGGACCGGGGGAAGGGTCGTCATCTCGACCTGGCGAATGGTGGGTTCCTGCATCGTATGTACTCCCGAGACCTGCCCGCCCATGAGTGGCTCGGCGGGGCGCGGACGGCATCGCCAGCGCGCATTGGATTAGTGACTCCCACACCAAGGACCATTAGATTGACGCGAACTTTTTTGTCGATCACCCAAGCGCAGGCTCCTCGACACCCTCAGATCGGCGATACACGGCGTTCGAGCCCCATTCAGAACCACCGTGCCCCAGCCCGACACTCGAATGTCACGCCCGCGGAATCAGTGGGGCATAGCACCCCACTTCGCGAGCCAACCGTAGAGTGGGGCTCGCGAACACCACCGCGAGATCATTGGGGTAGTGCTCTCGCAGCGGTCGGACTAGGCTGGGTTGGACCATGGCCGACGCAGGGAGCCTGTCGATCGTGCTCGCCGGGGGTGGCGTCCGGACCTTCTGGTCCATGGGGGTCCTGCACACCCTGCAAAACACCCTGCCCCCCGCGGACCACTTCGCGGGCGTGAGCGCGGGCGCGGCCATGGCCATGGTTCAGGTCTCGGGCAGGGTCTTGCTCGCCCGCGAGCACTTCATCGAGGCCACGGCCCGCAACCGCAGCAACTTCGAACCCCGGCAGCTGCTCGCGGGCAAGACCCCCTTCCCCCACGCCGAGATGATGCGCGCGGCGCTGCGCTTCGTGTTCGCCGACGGGGGCTTTCGCCGGGTCCGCACGGGGCCGCCGATCCACATCCTCGCGTCCTACCTCGGCCCCCGCCAGCCCCCCGTGCGCACCAGCTTGGCCGCGCTGCGGGCCTTCGAGCAGCGCGCCCGCCTCGGCGAGCTGCACGGCCCGCGCACGCCGACGGCGGGGCTCGGCATCCAGGTGATGAACTCGCGCTCGGCCATGGACCCCGAGCAGCTGATCGACTGGGTCGAGCGCTCGTCCTCGACGCCGCCGGTGACCCCCGTGCCGCGCCAGGCAGGACGCCGCTACCTCGACGGCGCGCTCATCGACAACGTCCCGATCCGAGCCTTGCCCAGCGCGGCCCGAGCAGGACGCGTCCTCGCCTTGTTGTGCCGACCGCAGTCCGTGTCGCCCCACCCAATCCCGACCGCCGAGGGCGGCTCGGTGCTCTACCTCGCCCCGCGCGAGGAGCCGGCCGTGAGCATGTGGGACTTCACCTCCCCCGAGGGCCTGCGCGCGACCTGGGACCAGGGCGTCCGCGACGGCGAGGCGCTGCGCGAGCGAGTGCTCGACCTGCTGCGCTGAGCTAAGCTCGGCGTGTGGCCGACGGCATGATCCCCGTGTTGATCGCCCTCGAGGCCCAGCTGCCCGCGCTGCTCGAGGACCTCGACGCCTGGCAGACCCTGGACATCACCTACCACCCGCCCCACGTCGAGCGCCTGTGGATGCAGCGCCCCGAGGGCCGGGTGTTCCTCCACCGCATCGAGGCCTGCGAGCCGGGCGAGGCCCTGTTTCACCCCCACGACTGGCCGAGCGCCATGAAGATCCTCGCCGGCCGCTACGAGCACGGCGTCGGGGCGGCCATCGACGGCGAGGTCCAGACCCTGAGCGTCGCGCGGCTGAGCGCCGGGACCTACTACGAGATGACCAACCCGCGCACCTACCACTGGGTGCGCCCCCTCGAAGAGGTCCATACCCTCATGCTCGCCGGCCCGCTCTACGCCGAGCGCCCTCGCTTTCCCAAGCCCGACGCGCGCCAAGGCCCGCTGACGCCGGAGCGCAAGCGGGCCCTCGCCGAACGCTTTGGTGCTTTGCTCAGCTCTTGAGCACCTCGAGCATGGTGTCGCGCATGCTCTTGGCGTCCTCGAAGCGATCGTCGGGGTCCTTGGAGGTCGCCTTGGCGATGACCACGTCGAGGCCGTGGACGACGGTCGCCGGCAGCTCGTCGGGCAAGTAGTTGCTCGGCGGCGCGAAGCCCTGGCTGCGCTGGGCGTGGAGCAGGGCGTGGAAGGGCCCGCCGAGCAGCTGCTCGAAGGGGTGGCGGTTGGTCAGCGCCTCGTAGAGGCTCATGCCGGCGGCGTAGATGTCCGCGCGGTGGTCGACCTCGCGGCCGTGCTCGGTCTGCTCGGGCGCGATGTAGCGGGGGTCGCCGACCAGGTGCCTTTCGACCTTGGTCCCGGCCGTGCTCAGGTCCAGGGCCACCCCGAAGTCGAGGAGCTTGCTGGTCACGAAGCGGGTGTTCGGGTCCCGGGTCACGAACATGTTCTCGGGCTTGACGTCGCGGTGGACCACCCGGCAGTCGTGGCTGTACTGCAGCGCCGAGAGGATCTGCCGGAACACGTCGGCGATCATGCGCAGGGGCATGTGCGTGCCTCGCTGCTTGGCCCGGCGCATCAGCGTGCCCAGGTCGCGGCCGGGCAGGAACTCCATCACGAACCAGGAGATGCCCTGGCCGGGGACGCCGACCAGGTCGTAGACCCGCGCGATCGAGGGGTGGCAAAAGCGGGCGCCCCACACCGCCTCGTAGCGGAAGCGCTCGCGCTCGCTCTCGGGCACGTCCGGCTTCATCACCTTCAGGGCCACGGCGCGCTCGAGCACCGGATCCCAGGCCTTGTAGACCCAGCCCATGCCGCCCTCGCCGATGCAGCCCTCGACGCGGTACTGCTTGGTGTGGGCCAGCATGGTCCCCGCGACCAGGCGATCGTCCTTGGGCTCGATCAACCACGAGGGCGTCACCGGGCGCGCCTGCTCGGCCCGCCGGGCGAGCGGGACGGGCTGACGCGCGAGCTCGGGGCGACGCAGGAGCGACTCCGGGATGACCGGTTCCATGCGCCCAACTTAGGGTCGGCGATCGATCCCGGCGAATAAGTAGCGAAATTGCGGTTCAGGGCGCTTCGGTGGATCACGAAGAGAGCGTGGGTGTTCAGTGCCCACGCCCTCCCTGCCCCACGTCCACGACTCAGAGGGTCGGCCAAAACGAGTTTGGCCAACCCTCTGTCTGCTTTAGCCGTCGTGGACGACGCCACGCCCTCCCTGCCCCACGTCCACGACTCAGGGACTGTGAAGTTTTCACAGTCCCTGTCCATTTTAGCCGTCGTGGACGACGCCACGCCCTCCCTGCCCCACGTCCACGACTCAGGGACTGTGAAGTTTTCACAGTCCCTGTCCATTTTAGCCGTCGTGGACGACGCCACGCCCTCCCTGCCCCACGTCCACGACTCAGCTCGTGCGCCGGCGCCAGCCGCCGAGGGCGACCAAGAGCATCAGGCCCAAGACCCCCGTGCCCTCGTCCGATGACGTGCAGCCGCAGCCTTCGCCCCCGTCGAGCCCGGGTCCGTCGCCGGTGCCCCCGTTCTCGTCGCCGCCGGCCGGCTCGCCCACGCCGATCCACACCGGCGCGCTCTCGGTGACGTTGCCCGAGTAGTCTTCGGCCACGGCGACCAGCTCGTAGCTCCCGGCCGGGAAGCTGGCCCCCGCGAACAGCCAGGGCTCGTGCTCGTCGACGGCCGCCTCGGCGCCGTCGATCAGCAGGGTGACCGAGGCGACGCCGTGGCCCTCGTCGGACGCGTCGACCTCGATGTCGATCGACTCGTCCAGCTCGAACTCCGCGCCGCTCGCTGGCGACACGATCGCGACCACCGGCGCGACCGAGTCGGGCTCGGAGTCGAAGCTCGGCCCGCAGGTCGACGAGGGCGCAGACAGCTCGTCCGGGCACCACTCGGGCCAGGCCGACTGGACCACCCAGGGGTCCATGGCGAATTTCTGGCAGGCAGGCGTCGGAGCCCAGGTCCCGTCGACGTCGTGGCAGGGCGTCACGTCGACGCCGGAGACCTCCTCGATCCACGGGACGGCCCCGTGCAGCAGCGCGTAGACGTCGGGGCCCGCACCGCAAGGCTGAGGCCCGCCCGAGACGATGCCAAAGGTCCGCCACGACCCGTCGGGGTACTGGACGAAGGCGGGTCCGCCCGAGTCTCCCTGGCAGGCCGCGTTGCCCACCGCGCCGACGACCACCCGATTGTCGGCCTCGCTGACTGCCTGGATGACGCTCTCCCCGTAGCGCTTGTGACCGGCCCCATCGCCCGGCTCGTTGTTGCCAAAGCCGACCATGACCGCGGGCCGGCCCGCGGAGATGATCTCGGTCTCGCAGCCGTAGACGGGCGGCGTCAGCGGGACATCGTAGACCGGCCCCGTCAGCTTGCAGAACGCATAGTCGCTCCCGTTGACGCCGTTGTTCTCCCAATAGCGATAGTCGGGGTTGACCTCGCAGTACTCGACGCCGACCTGGCGCTTGGGCTGAATGGCGTGTTCGCCGAAGGTGACCTGGTTCGGGACCGCCAGCGGCCCCTCGGGGTCGACCTCCCAGTTCTTCAAGCAGTGCGCCGCCGTCGAGATGATCTCGGGGTGGATGAGCGTCCCCGTGCACGCTCCCGCGCTCGACGACAAGTGAACCGTGGTCGGCCACTGACACGGCTCCGTCTGTGCGCCGTTGGCGATGAGCGGCTCGCCCGGCGGCGGCGCGTCCACGACGGGATCGCCCGCGTGGGCGACCGCCACACCTCCGAACAGCGAAAGACACACGATTCCCTGACAGACGCGCTTGGACCGCGTCCGGTATTCCCAACTGTGATGCATGGATGTTCTCTCTCTTCGCTACTTGGTTCTCATCGCGCCCAACCGACCTCCACGGTTCCGCCGGGGGCCACGGCGTAGGGCCGGACCTCCTCTCCCGCGTTGGTCGTCAAATGAAATCCATCGACCCGCACGGCCACGTCGGCGAGCAGCGCGACGCGAACACGGTCGCGCCCTCGGCCCAGCGAGAACACCGGCCCGGCGCGCACGCCCACGGCGCCCACGGCCTCGACGCGATCGTCGACGGGGCCGCTGGGTCGAACCCGAAGCACGTCGACGCCCCCTCCGAGCTCCGCCGCGACGGCGACGTGGGGCGTGAGGGTCGGGGTTGCGCCCGCCCACCCGCGAAGGGTGCCGCCCAGCATGTCGACCTCGACGGCGTCGAAGGCCACGCTCGGCGGGCGCAAGACTCCCCCCGAGAACGCCCCGCCCCATCGCCAGCCCGAGCTGCTGCGAAGCGAAGCGCTCACGGTCACGGCCTGCGCGGGGCCGTAGCCCGGAGCGAAGGCCTGCAGCCCATAGCCCGCGCCCAGGCTCGAGCGCGGCCGCAGCGGGCGTTTGGGATCCGCGTCGGTCGCCTCGTCGACCGCTCGAGGGGGCTCGAGAAAGATCGGCGCCACTTCGGTCTCGGGTGCGGGTTCGGTCTCGGGTTCGGTCTCAGTCTCAGTCTCAGTCTCGGGCTCGGGCTCGGGCGCCCCGAAGGCCTCTCGCGCCTCGGCGGGTGCGATCCCGATCGTCCCGCCCGCCAACAACGCGTCGACGCTGCCCGAGACGATCAGCGAGATCTGCTCGAGCGCGACGATGTCGATCTCCGTGGCTCCGAGCCGACGCCCGAGCACGTGGGACCAGTCCGGCTCGATCACGAACACCTTGGGGTCGTCCTCGAGCAAGACGAACACGTGGGCGACGACGCTGGGATCGGAGCTGCGCACCGGCGTGAACACCTCGTCGAGGGAGACCGCGTCCCGACTGACGAACTCGGGCACGACGTCGATGTCGTCGAGGCGATCTTCGATCGCCCCCCGCACCTCGTCGCGCGCCGGGGACTCCCCGCCGATGTGCACGACGACCGTCGAGCGCTCTGCCGGCGCCTCGCCCATCCCCGCGAGCAGGGCGAAGACGCACGCCAGCGGGTTCACAGCAAGGCCTCCAGCCGCGCGCGAGCCTTGCCCACGTAGACCGAGCGGGGGTGGTGATCGACGACGGCCTGCCAGGCAGCGCGCTCTTTCGAAGGGTCGCCGTCGAGCGCGTGGCTCTCCGCGACCCCGACGCGGGCCTCTGGCGCGAGCACGCCCTCGGGCTGCTCGCCGAGGTAGCGCTCGAAGGCGAGGCGGGCGGCGCCCGGCCGCTCCCTCGACAGCTCGAGCTTGCCGCGGGCGACGAGCGAGAGCGCCGCCTCGCGGCTGTCTGGGAACTCGGCGACGAGACGCTCGTAGAGCGCCACCGCTTTCGCGGCCTCGCCGGAGCGTCGCGCTTGCGTCGCGCGACGCAGGAGCTCCGCTGCGCTCGCGGGGGAGAGGCCGGGGCTGGCCTTGGCCTGCGGGCTCGGCTTGGGTTTCACGTGGCGCCTCTCTTCGGTCTCGGTCGGGACCTGGGTGTTCGCAGATTCGACCTCGAGCGAGGCCTCGACTGGGGCCTCGATTGGGGGGGCCTGCGCCTCGGCTCCGAGTCCCACGACGACCTCCTCCGCGTCCCAAGACGAACCGGCGGAAGGTTCCTGCGCGGGGGTCGAGGTGGCCGCGAGCAACGAACCTGGCTCGCTCGCCTTCGCGCCCAGCACCCCCGCAGCGAAGGCGAGCGCCACGATCCCGACCTTGACCGTGGGCGTCCCCAACACCCTACGGCTCGCCCGCGCGGCCCTGCTGGCCTGTCGCTGGAACCGGGCGTGGTCCCCTGGCTGCGGACTCGCGGGGGCGTCGAAGGCCCCGCCGAGCTCGTGCAGCAACCCATCCAGCTCGCGTTCGCTGAAGTCAACCATGACCCACCCCCAACAACTCATGCAGCTCAGGCCGTTCGATGATCTTCGCCCGCAGGGCCAACTTCGCCGATCGCAGCCGCGAACGAATCGTGTTCTGCGGTGCGCCGAGCGTCTCGGCGGTCTCGGCGAGCGACAGCCCGATCACGACCCGGTGGATCAGGGCTTCGGCCTGGGCCGTCGGAATCTCGTCGAGCACCGCCAACAGAGCGTCCGCCTGACGTCGCCGCCGAACGTCCATCTCGAGCGAGCGCGCGGGCGCGGGGTCGAAGGGGGCCTCGCGCTCACGCCTGCGGCGCGCTCGCATGGCCACCCGCACGGTCGTGCGCCGGGCATAGGCCGGCAACGCCTTGCGGCTCTCGATGGTCGCCAGCGCCTTTGCGACGGCGAGCAACGAGTCTTGCACGACGTCCTCGACCTCGGCGCCGTAGCGCTCGCCGAGCACCTTGCGCGCGGTCGGCAAGATCACCGGCTGGAGCTCGGCGAGCACACGCGACAGCGCCCGCCGATCGCCCGCTCGCGCGCGGGCCCAGACCGCTTCTCGATCGTGCCTTTCGAACACCGGCCGTCCCGCCGTCGCGCTGGTCTCGACGAACTCCATTCCCTACCGCGCCGAGTGATCGTTCGCTGCCACTGGGTTGGGCTCCTCCGGGTCGGCGACCGGTACACGTCCCGTGGTCATCGTCTCTTCGTCGGGCCCATCGCCCGAGTCGCTCTCCCCGTTCACGGGCTCGGGCGCCCGCACCCGCTCCCCGCTGGGCCTGCCCGAGTTCGGCGTCCCGCCGCTCGTCCCCTCGTCGCCCGCCCCGGCCCCCTCGTCGGTCTCCGCAGCACCCGTCGCGTCGCCGCCGTCCGTGCTGCCGTCGACGTTGACGGCCGTCGAGCAGCCTCCCCCCAGCGCCAGCACCAGAGCAGTGAACGCACACACGACTACTTGCGCGCACACGCAGTGCCTTTTTTGGGTCACAGCGAACATTTCTCAACCAGTATAGAGGCCGCGACCCACCAAAACTGATCGACAGGCAAACGAAGAACAGCAACTGAGGCACAGTTGCTGTTCTTCGTTCACTCGTACTGCCCTGGGGCCGTCGAGTACCGCGGTCCGAGAGCCCCGCGGGGGGAGGGTGAGGCTAGAACCCGCCGGCTTCGACGACGGGCTCGTAGAAGTAGCAACCCTCGCGGCGCTCATCGCCGGCGGCGAAGCCTGCCATCTTGCAGTCCGTGCCGCGCAGCGCGTCCATGGTGCTGATCAACACCTGGGCCGGGATGTCGCTCTCGGCGGTGACGGTCACGCGGGTCTCGTGGGGGTAGGCCTCGATGAACTCGGCCGCCCGGGCCTCGAGGGCCGCGTAGTCGTAGCGATCGTAGTCGTCGGCGGGGGCGTTGGGTCGCTCCAGGCCGATCGACGGGCCGTCGCTCTCGGCGGCCTGCTTGCCGTCCTCGGTGCCGGCGTACTTCAAGGTGTAGCCGTCGCTGCGGATCACCACCTTGAGGTTGAGGGCCTTCTTGGGCTCCTCGGTGTTCTCGCTGTCCGAACACCCCGCTCCACACAGCTTGGGGGGTGAGACGGCCACCGAGGCCATGCTCGCCACCTCCATGGCGAGCAGCAGCGCCGGAATCAGCAAGAACATGATGTTCATGACCGGCAGGACGTTGGCCTCGCCAACTTTCGGCTCTTCGGAGAAGGTGCGGCGTCGTAGCATGCAGCCCTTCGTCAGCGACGAGGGCGTGAGGTTCCGAGCGCGGCCGAGCGAACGCGAGAGCGCCCCCGCCGAGGCGGCGGGAGCGAGGGATGGATCGAAGCAGGAGCCGATCTAGCGCGCGATGCCGCGCCCTACTCTTTTTGCTCGCCGTCTTTCTTCTCGTCGTCGCAGGCCTTGATCGCGTCGACGGTCTTGGCCGCGAGCACGCAGGCCTTTTGCTCGTCCGTGGGCGGCTCGGCCACGCAGGACTCGACGCCCGCGTCGACGGCCTTCTTCTTGTCCTCGTCGCCGAGCTCGCGGTCGCCGAGGACGACCGAGCTCATGTGCTCGGCCAGCTCGCGGCAGGACTTCTCGACGGCCGGATCGGGGCCGTCGCACGCCGCCGCGCTCAGGGCCACGAGCGGGAGGAGGAGCAGAGCCGAGAGGAAGGAGTAGCGCTTGTTGAGAGTCTTCATGACAGCCTCGCTTTGGATTCCGAGAAAGCGGGTCACTTGACCCCGTGCATCATCTTGTTGAGGAGGGGCGACATCAGGCCGAGGACGACACCGATCACGACGGTGCCGACGCCCATTTTCATGTAGATGTCGACGTAACCACCGAGGCTCTCCTGCGCGGCCTCCATGGTCTTTTGTGCGTAGTCAGCCGCGAGCATCTTGGTCTCGAGGGCGAGCATGGAGTCGATCGGGCCGACGGGGTTGAGCACGCCGTCGATCGGGCCGAGCATGGCGTCGACTGGGCCCGCGCCGCCGCCCTCCTCCGCGCCCGTCAGCGCGGCGATCGCCGCGGCCAGGTAGTTGGCGAAAGAGAAGGACAGGAACCAGGCGCCCATCACCGCGCCGGTCATGTGCTTGGGCGCGAGCTTGGTGACCATCGACAGGCCGATGGGCGACAAGAACAGCTCGCCCGTGGTGTGCAGCATGTAGGTCAGGGCGAGGAACATCAACGGGATCCGCGCCATGTCGTCGGCGAGGGTCGAGCCCAGCCACAGGACCAGGTAGCCCAGGCCCAGCTGCACCAGGCCCAGACCAAACTTGAGCGGGATGTTGGGGTTGATGTTCCGCTCCTCGAGCTTCACCCACATGATGGTGAACACCGAGCCGAACAGCAGGATGAAGGCCGGGTTGAAGAACTGCGTGGCCGAGGCGCCCAGGGTGAAGCTGCCCATGGTCCGGTCGACGTTGCGGTCGGCGAACAGGGTCAGGGAGCTGCCCGCCTGCTCGAAGCAGGCCCAGAACACCACGTTGAAGACCATCAAGATCATCAACACCAAGATCCGGTCGCGCTGGACCTTGTCGCCCTTGAAGCCCTCGACCAACAGCCCGCCCACCACGTAGACCAGCGTGCCCAGGAGCAACCAAAACAGCAGGTTCTGACCGATCAGCGGATCTTCGATCTTGGGGCCGTAGCGCAGCAGCGCGAACAACACGGGCGCGGCGAGGACGGAGCCGACGTAGACGATCGGACCCAGCTTCTTGAGCTTCTCCTTGTCCGGCGCCTCGCCGTGACCTTCGAGCATGCCCTGGCCCAAGATGAAGATCGTCAGACCCAGGATCATCCCCACGCCGGCCAGGCCAAAGCCAATGCCGAAGCCAAAGCGCTCACCCACGGGCGCGATGCCGATGACGGGCAACACCGCGAGCAGGGCGCCGAGGTTGATGCCCATATAGAAGATCGTGAAGCCCGAGTCCCGCTTGGGATCACCGTCCTTGTACAGGCGGCCGACGATGGTCGAGATGTTGGCCTTGAAAAAGCCGTTGCCGACGATGATCAAGCCCATCCCGGCGAACAGGAAGAACTCGTTGCCGCCGAGGATCATGAACTCGCCAAGAGCCATCATGATCGCGCCGAAGATGACCGCCCGGCGGTAGCCGAGCACCATGTCGGCCAGCTTGCCGCCGGCGACGGGCGCGGCGTAGACCAGCGCGGTGTAGGCCCCGTAGATCAGGAAGGCCTCTTTGTCCCCCATCAGGAGGGCCTTCGTCAGGTACAGGGTGAGCAGACCGCGCATGCCGTAGTAGCAGACGCGCTCGAACATCTCGGCCCCGAACAGGACCTTGAGCCCAGCGGGGTGGCGGTCGGACTCCGCTCCAACTTGGTTGACGTCGTTGTCTCCGGACACTCAGCTTCTCCCGAGCGCTCCGCGCCAACGCCAAACCATCGAGGGGCGGCGGGCGGACCGCGGCGGCCATGCTCGCAGTCGGGGCGACGACGCGCAATCCCGTCGCACCTGCGCACACAGAGCGCGAACGTGACCCAGGGCAGTGTGAATCGACCATCGCGGCAAAAGGCCGCGATGGTCGTACTCAGGGAGCTCAGCTGCTTGGGAACGCGATCAATCCGCGCGGTTCACAGCTGCGATTCACATCGAGCCCTGGCGCTCGACCAGGAATCGAATGAAGTCGTTTCGGGACTTGACACCGAGCTTGCCAAAGCCCGCGGCGAGGAGCTGGCGAACGCGCGAGTAGCTCACGCCCATGTCCTCGGCGATCTGCCGATCGCGATGACCTTCGCTGACGCGCTCGAGCGCCTCCGTCTGTCGCGCGGTCAAGCCGAACTCGAGCGACAAGGCACGGACCTGCTCCTTCGCCGTCCGCACCGGGCGCGAGCGCGGACCGCCCAGATCGGCGACGAGCGCCTCGGCGACGATCTTCGCGTCCTCGCCGTAGTCGCTGCTCCCACCTTCTCGGGGCTGCAACCACTCCCGCATCTCGCGGCTGCGCTCGATCGCTTTGGCTACTGCGCTGGACAATTTGCGCGCTGAGACCGGTTTGCGCAGGAACCCGGCGACACCCAATGCCGCGGCCTTGCGCGCCCACTCGACCTCTTCGTGGCCGGTCAGGACCAGCGTGACACAAGGCTGCGCCCTCGAGCGCAGCGCCTCGACGAGCTCGAGGCCGTTGCCGTCGGGGAGCTCGATGTCGACGATCGCGACGTCGAAGATGTCTTCGGGGTTGCGAGCGCGGGCGGTGGCGCTGCCGAGATCGGACGAGGACGCGACCTCGCAACCGAGCTGTTCGAGGCAGTCGGCGATGGCGTCGCCGACGGCCTGCTCGTCTTCGACCAACAGCACCCGAGGCTGCCGAGTAATCACTTTTCGCTCCTGCATCGCTGCCCCCATGACTGTCTCACCATAACCCAAAGGCCCCTACCGATGCCGATTCCAAAACTCGACTCCCCCTCCGTGGGTCGAGTTCGAGCACGCGCGGGACTGCCCCTCCCGATCGTCTTCGCGATAGGTAGGAGCGGGGCTCAGGGTGTCCCCCTTTCCAGGGCGTGAGAACTCCCCTAGGCTGATCACGGTGGCCAACGAACTCGGTGGGCGTATCGAAACCTTGAGTGGTCGAATCGAGTCGAGTCTGAGCCGACTTGCCAATCGAAAACGCTATAGTGTGATTTCGGACGAAGAGCGCCCCGCCCCGACCCAAAGCGGCGCTTGGGACCCCGCCGTCCAGGCCGAGCTCGACGAGACCCGAGCCGACCTCACCAGGGCCGAGGGCAACGTCCGGCTGCAGGCCCAGCGCTGCGCCGCCCTCGAAGATCGCGTCGCCGAGCTCGAGCTCCTGCTGACCCGCGAGACCCGGGCGCGCCAGGAGGCCGAGCTACAGGGTGCCGCGGCTGATCGAAAGGTCGAGGAGCTCCGCCAGGACTTGGAGAGCGCCCGCAAATCTAGCGGCTCAGCCAAGGCCCCGGCCTCTCTGGAGATCTCCCGGGCGTTCCAGGAGAAGCTCCTCGAGGTCGAGCAGCTGACCCGCCAACGCGACACGCTACGCCGCTCCACCGACGAATGGCGGACGCGCGCCCGCGCCCTGCAGCGCGAGCGCGACGAGCTGACGGAGAAATTCGAGCGAGCTCAGATCCAGCTCGTCGATCTCCGCGCCCGCGACGACAACAACAAAAAGCGCCTCGAAGACCTCCAGCGCCTGAGCGCGGAGCAAGCCCGCGAGCTCGAGGTCGCCGAGCGCAGGACCCAGCACCTGCGCCAGCGCCTGGGCGCGTCCATGAGCCGCTGAAGCCGCTGAGCTGGCCTCCGCAGTTCTCCCGCTCAGTTCTCGGGTACGCAGATCGCCAGGGCGCAGGTCAGGCCCGGGCAGCAGTCGTGCTCGAGGAAGATCGACAGCGTGCACTCGCCGAAGAAGGGCACGCACATGTCTTCGTCGACGGTGCAACCCGAGGTGTCGAACACGCAGCCGGCCGTGCAGCCGAGGGTCCCGGAGGTGAAGCCCAGGCCCGCGCAGGTCTGGTTGTTGAGGTTGCCGCCGTCGCACTGCTCGCCGAGGTCGATGGAGCCGTTGCCGCAGGTCTGGGCCACGGTGCAGCCGTCCTCGAAGAACTGCGAGCAGTCCTCGGCGCAGGTCAGCGAGCCGCCCGCGTAGCCAAGATCGGTGCAAGTCAGCCCGCCGAAGTTGCTGCCGTCGCAGGCCTCGGTCGCCGCGAGCTGGTTGTCGCCGCAGGTCGAGCACGCGCCGTCGAAGATCGTGCAGTCATCCCCGCAGATCAGCGTGCCGTTGTCGTGGCCGTAGTCGAGGCAGCTGAGCCCGCCAAGATCATTGCCGTCGCACTCCTCGCTGCCCTGCTTGACCCCGTCGCCGCACACCGACTCGCCGCCAGACTCGGTGGTCTCCGTGGTCGTGTCCGCGGAGTCGGACTCGCTCGTGCCGTTCTCGTCGGCGCTCTCGTCTTCGCCCACGGTGTCGCCCTCGTCGCTCCCCGTGGTCGTCGAGCTCGATCCGCCCGAACCAAAGATGGGAGTCTCTCGCCCTTGCTCGCCCGCCGAACACGCGGCGGCGGAAGCGGTAGCGACGACACAAGCCAAGATCAACGTCGTTCGGCGCACGACCGGATCGTGCAGCACTCCGGATTTCGATACAAGTTCGCGCCCGGCGGCCTTCGAGACGTCGACTCACGCCTCTTTCAGTGGCCTTCGTCCGGCGCTCAGAGGGCCGTGATTCCCGCGCTGCCGTCGACGGGCTCGCCCTCGTGGCGAAGCTCGACGGGCGCGTGGCCTGGATGCAATTGCACGGCTCCGCTCGGCCTTTCTCCGCCGCCCGCGTCCGCACCCGTGCGACCCACGGGCCGCACGTCGATGGGCTCGAGGCCGTCCAAGAGCGTGCCCCGCGTGACCTCCCAGCTGTCGATGCGCCGCAGCACCGCCATCACGATGGCGTCCTCCACCTCGCGACGCAGCGGCGCGACCAGGCCCGTGCCCTCCCAGTCTTCGCGCGCGTTGATGAGGATCGAGAACGCGACCTGCGGCTCGCCGGACTCCGCGGTGATCACCCCCGTCAACCCGCTGACGCCGTCGAGGGTCCCGGTCTTGGCCCGCACGCGCTGACCCGAGCGGAGCAGGCGACCGCCGAGGGTGCCCTTGCTGCCGGCGACGGGCAGCGCCTCGAACAGCGCCGGGCGGCCCTCGTGGGTGCGGTAGGACGAGGCCAGGACCTCGACCAGGCCCGCGGCCGAGACACGGCCAACCCTGGACAGGCCCGAGCCGTTCTCGAAGCGCAGCTGCTCGGGCGCGTTGCCGACGGCCTCCCAGTAGCCGCGCAGCACGGCGCCGCCGTTGTCCCAGCTGCCGGGCTGCCCCGTGGTCTTCCAGCCCAGCGTGCGCAGGAGCTGCTCGGCGATGAAATTGTTCGAGTAGGCCAGCAGCCCCGCGACGATCTCCGAGAGCGGAGGCGAGCGGCGCAAGGCGACGAGCTCGACGTCCGGCCCCTCGCTGCGGTGCACGCTCCGCGGCAGGCCCCCGCCGTCGTCCTGGCTGTCGAGGAGCTCGAGCACGTCGAGCTCATCGAGCTCCTCGACGACCGGCGCCCGACCCTCGCGCACGGGCAGGGCCTCGCTGTGGCTGACGTCGGCCAGAGCCCGCGCAAAGGCGCCGCCGGTGAACATGCCGGGATCGGCGACGCGCCGGCGGAAGCGGTAGCCCCGGCTCCCCCGGGGCAGGCCGCCCTCGATCTCCACCCGCGTGAAGTCGTGATGGCGCGGGCCGGGCTCGGGCCAGGCGATCGCCGAGGTCGAGACCGCGAGGCTCGCCGAGCTCGAATAGCGCGAGCGGTTGACGACGTAGGCGTGGGTGCTGTCGGGCTCGAGCCGAACGAGCGGCGTCTTCGTGCCCGAGGCCGGGTAGACCGTGATCTCGACGGTGTTGAAGTTCGCGCTCAGGGCCCCGCTGGGCGCCATGTACGAGACCCCGTCGCCGCCCGTCGAGTAGCCCGGGCCGAACTGCCGCTCGGTGAAGGCCGTGTCGTCGATGACGATGCGCTCGAGCTCGTTGACCGTGACCCGCTCGGCGACCTGGGCCGCGAGCTCGCGCAGGGCCTCGCCGTCGATGGTCGGATCCCCGCCGCCGACGAGGTAGAGCTCCGCGCCCACGCGCAGCACCCGGGTCTCGAACTCGAAGTCCTCCCCGAGCAGGTCGAGGGCCGCCGCCGAGGTCAGCACCTTGTGGTTGCTCGCCGGGTTGAGGGCTCGGTCGCCGTCGTAGTCGAACAGCACCCGCGCCGAGGACAGGTCGCGGACGTGGACGGACACCCGCGCGCGCTCGTCGACGTCGGCGATGATCGCCTCGAGCTCCTCGCGCAGCTCCTGGGCGCCGAAGGCCTTGAGCGGCGGCGCGCTGCCTCGCCGGGCCGCGTCCACGCGATCGGCGAAGGCGTCGAGGCGCGCCGCCATGCGCTCCTCGGGCGAGGGCGGACCCCGCCGCGAGCGCGCCGGGATGATCAAGTAGTCCGCCCGCCCCGCCGCGAAGGCTCCGTCGCCGTCGATCACGCTCGCGTCGAGGACCACCTCCTGACGAGCCGCCCGCTCCCAGCGGACCGCGCCCCAAGCCACGAAGGCCCCCGCCGCCAACGCGCCCGCGACGATCGCCGCGACCGCCCCACGCCGCCGTCGGCGTGTCGGCTCCAGGAGCTCGCGCTGCATCGCGCGTGTCGACCCACTCGCAGCGGACAGACTCGCTCCAGCGCTGAACTTGGACGGATCCGAGCGCACGGGACCCTGTGATCTTGCCTCGCTCAGCGCGAACGGCAAGGCCCATGGAATGTGCAGTGGTCCTCCCCGGCCAAAGCACGCAGAGCCAAGGGCCCGACCGAGGAGTTGGCTCCGAGTGCGATGCTCCCAAACCCTCGATCGGCGAGCTCGCCCCCCCGACGCCACCATCGCCTACTCGGCGACCTGCTCCCCCAACAAACTAGCCCCCCTCAGAATCCCCGAGCTCGCCAGCAAACCCAAGCGGGCAAAAGGGGCGGGTCGGCCACTCGAATCCAACACTCCCACGGTTTCCGCGCAGCTCTCGCCCCACCCAACCAACGCGCTGTCCAGCGCGGGCTGGGGGCGGGGGCCCCGTGACGGGTCCGCCCGGCACGGGGGAGGAGCGTGCAACGCCCCTCCATCCAATGAAGAGATTCCCTAGTCCGAGCAAGCTCTGACTAGGGAATCGGAACGAAGTCTTCGCAGCCAGCCTCGATGACCTCGAGGGCCTCTTGGAGCGGCTGGACCAGATCATTGCCGCAGATGTCCGCCCAGTAGGCGTTGGGCTCCGCGAACCCCAGGAACTGATGGAGCCGCTGTGCGCCCTCGGCCGACTCGCCGCAGCCCGTGTCCGGCGGACCCGAGATCACGACCACGGCGAGGCGCTCGGGGTAGCCGCCCTTGAGCTCCACGAAGGTGTCCCAGTAGGTCTGCACCGGCGTCGGCGGACCGGGCATGAAGGGATCGAGGACGTTCCACATCTCGGGCACGTTGATCACCGACTGGTCGTCCTCGTCGGTCAGGATCACGATCACGAGCAGGGCGTCCTCGCGGAGGAAGCCGTCGTTGTAGGCCTCGGCGTCCTGGATCCTATCGATGAGCCCGGCACGGGCCGCCTCGAGGGGCATCTCGCGGAAGTCCTGGCCCTCCATGGACGCGATGCAGGTGAACTCGGCGGACACCTGGTTGACGGGGCCGGTGGTGATCCAGCGCCCCTCGGGCTCGTCGGCGGCGCAGCTGAGTCGGTCCTCTTGATGCTGCAAGCGGCCGCGGTGCCCGTCGGCGCACAGCAGACCAAAGATGCACATGTCCGGGCCGGCCATCTCCGCCGAGACCACGCCGACGTGGTAGTCGATGCCCTTGTCGATCACGAGCTGCTGATCGATGGTCTCCATGAACGAGGGGAAGGCCGCGGTCAGCGTGTCCTGCTCGTCGTTCATCGACGCGGAGTCGTCGATGACGAACAGCAGGTCGACCTTCTGGCAGCCCTCTTCGCCGCCGGCCTCGGCGTTGCCGTCCTGGCCCGACTCCTCTTGGTTGAAGACGTCGAGGAGCGGGCCGCCGGTCGAAGTGGACTCCTCCTCGTCTTCGCCCTGGTCGCCCTGGTCGCCCTGGTCGCCCTGATCCCCTTGGTCGCCCTGATCTCCCTGGTCTCCCTGGTCTCCCTGGTCACCACCCTGCTCTCCCTGGTCGTCGGCGGCATCCCCGCCAACCTCCCCGGCCTCATCGGCGGACGAGAAGATCGAGCCCCCGTCGCCATCGCCGTTGCAGGCGAAAAGACCCAAGCCGAGCAGTGAAAATCCAATAAAACGCCTAGTCCCGACCTTCAGCATATCCACAGCAATTATCACAAATCTGACACTCGAGGCAGCGATTCGCCCCACCCCGAGGTGAGCCATCCCCGCGTCCCCACGCAGGCTCCATGGCGCTCCCCACAGCGCAGGCCGTACGATGATCGACCACCCTGCGATGCTCTACGCGACCATCACCCTCGATCTCCCGAGCCACCCCGCCCTGCGCGAGCCCAGCGTGCTCGAGTGGCTCGCGCAGCTCATCGGCCGGCGCCCTTCCCTCGAGACCGGCGAGGAGGTGACCACCATCGACGGCGTGCTCGTGTTTCGCCGGGTCATCGAAGCCCTGTCGAAGCTCGCGCTCGAGGACGTGCTGTCGATCCGCGTCGACGGCGAGGTCGCCTTCGTCGATCTCACCGAAGACTCCGGCGACCTGCCCGCGGCGATCCGCGAGCTCGAGACGCGCGGACTGCTCGGGCGCGGGGTCAAGGACATGACGCTGATCCTCTCGGAGCTCCGCGACGGGCTGCGCGTGATCGCCGAGGTCGAGCTCCGCCGGCGCGTCGCAGCCGGGACGCCCGAGCTGCGCCTAAGGCTCCACGCCCGCATCGACTCCATGCTCCCGCGGGTGGGCGAGTCCCCGCGCACCTTCGCCGAGCGCCTGCGCGAGCTCGCCCGGGACGGCGGCGAGCTCCAGCGGGCCTACGCGCGCTTCGAGAACCTGGCCGAGCGCAGCGCGGACGCCCTCCAGCAGACCCTCAAAGGCGTCGCCAAGAGCACCGCCCGCGGCTCCGTCGCCCTGCGCATCTACCGACCCGGACCCGTGGAGATCGCGCGTATGCGCCGGCTGAGCTGGGGACCCGCGGTCGAGCGACCCCGGTACCACGCCGTGCCCCGTCGGCCCGACCTCGGCGAGAACGCCGGCGCCTTCGAGCGCCACTACTACGACCCCTACTTCAACTTCGCGTGCTGGGTCACCCTGGGTGAGCTCGTCGAGGGTCGGGGCTGGCGCGGCCTCGAGTATGCCGTGGACGAGGCCGACGGAGGGCTGGCCTTCACCCACGAGAACGCCCTGGGTCAGCGGGCCTGGGCCGGCGAGTACGAGGGGCTCGGGCCCGACGAGGCGCCCCTGCGCCTCGACGGGGACGCCCTCGTGATCCACTCCAGCGTCGCCAAGGAAGCGCGCGAGTCCCTCGAGCGCGCCCGGGCCATCGACCCCCGAGACGTCACCGGCTACGGCGGGGACGACCGCGGGGGGACCTTCGCCGCCCAGGGCGAAGGCGACGCGGGCACCGGCGAGGGCAGCTGTGGGAGCTGACGAAAGGTTGACAGCTCCCGACGAGTGGGTGATTTCCGGGCGATGATGCGATCGCGCGTGGCCCTCGTCCTCGCCGCCGCCCTCGCGGCGTGCTCGCCCGCCAAGGACGACCCCGGCTCGGCGCCGGAGGCCGCTCCCCCCGTCGCGTCCGCCGAGCCCGAAGCGGAGCCCGAGCCCGTCCAAGCCGAGCCCGAGCCCGAGCCCGAGCCGGCCAAGCCCGCGTACGTCCCCCGCGAAGGCGACGTCCTCACCCCCCACCAGGCCATCGAGTTCCCCGAGGCCCTCGCCCCCTTCCTCGACGCCCTGGCCGCCGTCGACGAGGGTGAGCAGCGTCTGGTCCGCGTCGTGCACATGGGCGCGTCGATGATCGGCGCCGACGACCTGCCCAGCGTGCTGCGCGAGCGCTTCCAGACCCGCTTCGGCGACGGCGGGGCCGGCCTCGTGCTCATGGACCGGTACATGAACAACTACATGCACCGGTGGGTGAAGCTCGAGGCCGAGGGCTGGGAGCACTGTTACATCGCCTACAAGTGCCTGTCCGACGGCCACTACGGCCTGGGCGGCACGGCCTTTTGGTCGGGCAGCGGCGCGACCACGACGATCCGCACCCGCAAGCACGAGCTCGGCGACGAGGTCTCGCGCTTCGAGCTGTGGTACCTCGCGCGCCCCGGAGGCGGGCGCGTGGAGCTGCGCGTGGACGAGGGCGAGCCCGTCATCGTCGACACCCGCGCCGAGGCCATGGAGGATCGCTGGCACGCCATCGACGTCGAGCAGGGCGCCCACTCGATCCGCGTGCGCACCGTCGGCCACGGCAACAGCCGGGCCTACGGCGTGCTCCTCGAGACCGACGGCCCCGGCGTGGTCTGGGACCAGTTCAGCAAGCTAGGCGTATTCACCAAGCGCGTGCTCGAGTGGGACGCCGCGCACCTCGCCGGGCAGATCCGCCACCGCGACCCCGACCTCATCGTGTTCACCTACGGCGGCAACGACCTGCGCCGCGTCGCCAACGGCAAGCTCACCCAGGCGCAGTACGTCGAGGAGTACGGGGCCGTGGTCGCGCACATGCGCCAGGGCAAGCCCGAGGCCGCGTGCCTGATCACCTCGATCACCGACCGCGGCAAGTCGCTCAACTTCGACATCACCCCCGAGCACGTCGAGACCATCGTCGCCGGCCAGCGCGAGGTCGCTCGCCAGGCCGGGTGCGCCTTCTTCGACACCTACACCGCCATGGGCGGCGGCGGGAGCCTCAAGGAGTGGAAGAAGCGGAGCCCCCCGCTCGCGGCACCGGATCTCAAGCACCTCAACCACCGCGGGCGCGTGCTGCTGGGCGGCTGGATCTATGACGCCGTGATCGCGGCCTACGTCGAGCGGCGCGAGGCGACGGGATGAGCTGAGAGATCTCCCTCGGTCGTGGCCGCCTTGACCCGGCCCGAAGCCACACCTTAAGGTCCCCCCAATCCGCCCCAATCCGGGGTTTGGGCCCCCAGCGGCATGCTGTTCCCGACCTTCGACTTTCTGCTGTTCCTGATTCCGATCCTCGTCGGTTTCTGGCTCCTCGCAGACAAGCCCGTGGCCCGGGGGCTGTGGCTGCTGGTCGGCAGCTACTTCTTTTACATGGCCGGTCCCAAGACCGAGCCGCCCCCCGCCCCGGCCTACTTCGCGGGCCTGCTGCTGTTCTCGACGATCCTCGACTTCGTCGCCGGCAAACAGATCTGGGCCCTCGAGGACGACTACGACTCCGAAGACGACGAGGTCCACTACCGCGCCAAGCGCATCCGCAAGTTCTGGCTGACCCTGAGCCTGGTCGGGAACCTCGGGCTGCTGCTCTACTTCAAGTACGTCAACTTCTTCATCGAGGCCTTCACGGACATGGCCGGCCTCGCCGGCTGGAGCGTCGACCCCCTCCACCTCGACGTCGTCCTGCCCCTCGGGATCAGCTTCTATACCTTCCAGAGCCTCAGCTACACCCTCGACATCGAGCGCGGGAACCTCGAGCCCGAGCCCAAATTCTGGCGCTTCGCGCTGTTCGTGGTGTTCTTCCCGCAGCTGGTCGCGGGGCCCATCGTGCGCGCCAAGGACCTGCTCCCGCAGCTGCGCGAAGGACCGCGCTTTTCGGCCGAGCGCATCGAGGAGGGGGCCTTTCGCGTGGTCAAGGGCCTGGCCAAGAAGGTCGTGCTCGGCGACTGGATCGCCGTCCACCTGACCGACAAGATCTTCGACGCCCCGGGCACCTTCACCAGCGCCGAGCTCATGCTCGCGCTCTACGCCTACACCCTGCAGATCTACGCCGACTTCTCGGGCTACACGGACATCGCCATCGGCGTCGGGCGCATGCTCGGCTTCGATTTGCCCGAGAACTTCCGCCGCCCCTACCAGGCCAAGGACATCGGCGAGTACTGGCGCCGCTGGCACATGACCCTCTCGGGCTGGCTGCGGGACTACCTGTTCTTCCCCCTGGTCGCGCGCCTGGGCGCCAAGGCAGGCTACATCGCCACGTGGATCACCATGTTCCTCGTCGGCATGTGGCACGGGGCGAGCTGGAACTTCGTCATCTACGCCAACATCCACGCCGGGGCCATGGTGTTCAGCCGCTGGAACCGGGTGCGCAAGGGCGAGCGGCCGATGTGGGTCAAGGCCCTGGCCTGGCCGCTGGGCACGGCCGCGCTCGCGGCTGGCGTCGCGGCCGTGTGCCACTACGTCCTGCACGTGCCGCGGATGGAGTCCGGGGCCATGGGTGGGCTGTGCGCGGTCTTCTTCGTGCTCATCTGCGTCCTCCCGCGCCACGACGACGTCGTCGCCGATCACGGTCAGGGCTGGCTGGCGAAGCTCGCAGGCGCCGCGCACATCCTGCTGACCTTCCACTTCGTCATCGTCTCGCGCATCTTCTTCCGCTCGCCGGACCTCGAGACCTCCCGGGCCTTCCTCGCCGGCTTGCTCGAGTTCGATCTGAGCAAGGGCATCCGCCCGGGGCTGGTCACGCCGTGGATCGCCGCCGCGCTGATCTTCGGCCTCGTCTACCACTTCACCCCGGAGGAGTGGGTCACCGTCCACGCCAAGAACCTGTTCCGCAAGGTCCCGGGTCCCGTGCTGGGCGTCATCTTCCTGGCCTTCATCCTCGGCCTGATGCTGCTCATGGAAGGCAGCCCCCGGGCCTTCATCTACTTCCAGTTCTAGCTCCCTCCCCGCCCATCCCCCGCCATGGCCCCCAAGCCCAAGACCGTGTCCGGCACCGCCGCCGAGCCCCTCGCGCCCACGCCGAGCCCCAAGATGCTCGCGCGGGTCGGCTCGGCCATGGTCACCGTGGTCCTCGGGGTCGTCGGCGTCTACTTCGTGCCCGGCGCGGAGTGGGCCCGGCCGTGGACCCGAGAGGACCCCGTGCCCTTTTGGAACCTCGCTGGCCGGCCCTTCGAGGAGCCGCCGAGCGCCGAGGTGCAAGAGAAGGCCGAGGAGGTCGAGGCCCTCACCCGCGAGGCCCTGGCCGCCGCCGAGCAAGAACCACCAACGCGACCCGAGCCCAAGCCCGAGGACATCGTCGAGCTCGCCGAGGACGACGCGCTCCCGCCCTACGAGCCCCAGCCCGGCGATGAGAAGGCCGCGACCCAGTCCATCGAGCTGTTCACCGGCGCGGAGCTCGACCCCTTCTTCGAGTCCCTGGCCCGCTCCGACGCCTCCGTCGCGGGCGCGGTCACCCGCGTGCTCCACTGGGGCGACTCGGCCATCGGCATCGACGGCATCCCCGGGGCCATCCGCGCCCGCATGCAGGGCCGCTTCGGCAACGCCGGCCACGGCTTCCACCTGCTGACCCCGCCGAACACCTCCTACCGCCACCGCGAGGTCGAGTTCGAGCACAACGACAAGTGGAAGAAGTGCTTCATCATCCAGCGCTGCAAGGGCGACGGCCGCTACGGCCTCGGCGGCGCGACGGTGTGGTCCCTCGGCGGCGCCCAGAGCCGCTTCGCCCCCGACGACAAGTACGGCGGCGGCAAGGTCTCGCGCTTCGACCTCGCCTACCTCGCCCACCCCAAGGGCGGCAAGCTCGAGCTGCGCGTCGATCGGGGCGAGCCCGTGGTCCTCGACACCCGCACCGAGGGTGAGCTCGTCGAGGACCGCTTCCACACCCTCGAGGTCGAAGACGGCGACCACGAGCTCACGGTCCGCGCGGCCGGGGGCGGGCAGAGCCGGGCCTACGGCGTGACCCTCGAGCGCGACGTGCCCGGCGTGGTCTGGGACGGCCTGGCCCTCGTCGGCGCGTTCACCAACCGCCTGGGCGAGTTCGACGAGGGCCACCTCCGCGCCCAGCTCGACCACCGCGACCCGGCCCTGGCCGTGTTCATGTTCGGCGGCAACGACATGATCCGCGCGTCCATGACCCAGGCGCAGTACGAGCAGGAGTTTAGCGAGGTCGTCCAGCTGGTCCGCCGGGCGGATCCGGACCTGGCCTGCCTGATCATGGCGCCCCTGGACCACGGCGAGCGCGAGGGCGTGCGCATCGTGTCCCGGCCCATCGTGCCCATGCTCGTCGACGCCCAGCGCAACGTCGCCAAGGCCGAGGGCTGCGCCTTCTTCGACACCTGGTCGGCCATGGGCGGCGAGGGCTCGGCGGGGCGCTGGTTCAAGCAAAAGCCCCGGCTCATGAGCGGCGACCTGGGCCACGCGACCATGAAGGGCCACGTGGTCATCGGTGAGCTCGTGTTCCGGGCCATCCTCGAGCAGTACGTCGCCTACCGCCGCCGCTGACCGCCATGTCTACCGCCGACGCCCACCCCCGCAGCTTCGACCCCGCCAACACCCTCGGCATGAGCCTCGCCCAGCTGTTCCTGCGCAGCGCCGCCGCCCACCCGAAGCGCCCGGCCGTGCGCCTCGACGGCGAGCAGACGAGCTACGCCCAGCTGCGCGAGCGCGTCACGACCTTGGCCCGGGCCCTGCTCGCGCGGCGCGGCGAACTCGGCCCGAGCGCCGTCGAGGGCGACAACCCGCCGCTGACCGCCGTGCTCGCGGCCCGCTCGGCGCCCTGCTTCTCGGGCATCCTGGCCGCGCTGGCCTCGGGCCACGGCTACGTGCCCATGCTGCCCAGCTTCCCCCCCGCCCGGGTCGCGCTGATGCTCGCGCGCTCCCAGGCCCGGGCGGTCGTCCTCGACGCCGACGGCGTGGCCCTGCTCGACGCCGTGCTCACCGAGCTCGACGCCCGCGGCGACGCCCTGCCGCGCCAGTTCTTCGCCCCCGACCACACCATCCCCGCGCAGCTGCGCGCCGCCCATCCCCGGCACAGCTTCGTCGACGCCAGCGAGCTCGAGGCCTGCGCGGCCCCGGTCGCCGCCGAGCGCGTCGAGGCCACCGCCGCCGTCGACCCCGAGGCCATCGCCTACCTGCTGTTCACCTCGGGCAGCACCGGCGAGCCCAAGGGGGTGATGGTCGCCCAGCGCAACATCGCCCGCTTCCTCGCCGTGGTCATCGAGCGCTACTCGCTGCGCGCCAGCGACCGCTTCACCCACCTGTTCGAGACCACCTTCGATCTCTCGCTCTTCGACCTGTTCGGGGCCTGGAGCGTCGGCGGCTGCCTGTGCGTCCCCGACAAAAAGCAGCGCCTGCTCCCCCACCAGTACATCCTCGAGTCCGAGATCAGCGTGTACTTCTCCGTGCCCTCGGCCGCGGTCATGCTCAAGCGCGTGCGCCTGCTCCAGCCCGGCGTGTTCCCCAAGCTGCGCCTGGTGTTGTTTTGCGGCGAGGGCCTGCCCGCGAGCTTGGCCGAGAGCTTCGCCGCGGCCGCGCCCGAGGCCGTGGTCGAGAACATCTACGGGCCCACGGAGCTGACCCTCGCGTGCACGGCCTACCGCTGGGACAGCGCGCGCAGCCCCGCCGAGTGCGAGAACGACTTGGTGCCGATCGGCGAGCCCTTCCCCGCCATGCGCGTCAAGGTCGTCGACGCGGACCTGCGCGAGGTCGAGGCCGGAGGCGTCGGCGAGCTGCTCATGGCCGGGCCCCAGCGCGCCCTCGGCTACTGGCGCGACCCCGAGCGCACGGCGGCCGCGTTCTTCGTGCCCCCCGGCGAGACCGAGCGCTTTTATCGAACCGGCGACCGCGTCCGCAAGGCCAGCCCCGAGCGGCCCATGACCTTCCTCGGGCGCACGGACTCGCAGGTCAAGATCCAGGGCTACCGCGTCGAGCTCGGCGAGATCGAGGCCGCGCTCATGCGCGAGGCGGGCCTCGACGCCGCCGTGGCCCTGGCCTGGCCGCCCAACGAGGACGGCACCGGGGCCAAGGCCGTCGTCGCCTTCCTCGCCCCGCCCCCCGACGCCGCCCTCGACACCAACGCGCTCCTCGATCGCCTCGACGCCCTGCTGCCGGCCTACATGGTGCCCAAGCGCGTCGAGCTCCTCGACGCCTTCCCGCTCAACAGCAACGGGAAGATCGATCGCAAGGCCCTGCGCGCGCGCCTGGACGCGTAGGCGCTATTCGTCGCCGTCGATGATCGTCAGCTCGGACAGGGAGATCACGCCGAGCCCGACGCCCTCGATCAAGCCCAGCTCTCCCGAGCGCTCATAGGTCGAGAACACGCTGTCGTCGTCGAGGTCGCCGAAGGCCTGGACGGTGAAGCTGCACGTGTAGTCGAGGGTCTCGCTGCCCCCGTTGACCACGATCAGGTTGTAGTGGAAGGCGTGGGGAGCCCACTTTACGAAGCTGACCCCAGCCCAGATCGGGTTATCCGTCCAGTGCCCGATTTCGTAGAACCCTGGAGCCCCAGCGCCCTGCGTGGGGTGACACGAGTTGTCCGGCCCGTTGTTGCAGTCGAAGGAGAGCGGCGGCGTGATGCCCGCTTCGCCACCTTGGGGGGACATCCAAGGATACGGGCAACTGTGCTGGGGCACGTTCTCGGGGTCCTCGTACCACCCCGGATCCGGGGTCAAGAAGGCGCTGATCGTCGCGTTGGTGAGCGCGTTGATGTCGGCGATCGCCTCGGCGATGCGCTCGTCCTCCACCCCCTCGCCGGAGCTCTCCTCCTCCGTCGAGCTCTCCTCCTCGCTCGAGCTGTCCTCCTCGCTCGAGCTGTCTTCCTCCGTCGTCTCCGCTTCGCTCGAGCTGTCATCCTCCGTCGCCGTCTCCTCCCCGCCGGAGCCCGTCGTCGTCGCCTCCTCCCCCTCGCTCGTCGCCTCGTCGTCACCCACGCCAGCGTCGGTCCCGATCGCCTCGAAGGCCTGCCCGCACGCCGCCAGAACCAGGACGCTCGTCGTCAACGAGATGAGTCGCTGCATCGTCATCGCCTCTGCCATGGCCAGCTGCGCCGGTCTTCGTCCGACAAATTCAAAGCTCGAGTTCGAGCGCCGGACAGGCCGTCATCATGCGCTGGAGCAGCGGCGACGAGGGTCGACGCTCGGCGAGCGCGCTGGCGCGGCGGCGCGCGTCGGCGAGTTCACCTTGCTCGCAGCGCGCCAGGGCCCACAGCGCGTCGCGCTCGTCGCGCAGCTCACCCTTGGGAAAGCGACGCGCGTGCTCGGTCAACGCGTCGATCGCTCGGGCGGGGGAGTCGGCCACTCGCGCGCGCTGAATGAGCGCCAGCTCCTCCCCGATCTGCCCCCCCTCGGCGGGGGGTGCCTTGGTCGATCCGCGCTTGCGCTTTGCAGTGTCCGCCGACTCGACGGTCTCCACCGCCGGCGGTGCTGCGGGTGGGGTCTCGGCTCCACGGCCACGCTCTTCGGGCTCGTGCTCCTCGGGCTCGGGAGCAGGCGCAGGCGCAGGCGCAGAAATGACGAGGGTCGCGGGCGCGTCTCCCTGCCGAGCTTCGTCCAGAGCCCGGACTCCGCGCGCACCCAGGTGGAGCACCGTCAAGCCAGCCGCCGTCAGCCCGAGCACCGCCGCGCCGACCTTCGCCGCGTAGCCCAAGCCCGCCCCACCGACGCTCGGCGGCGCCCCGCCCCCTTCCGGAGGCGAGCCTCCCCCCTCCGGTGGGGGCGGACCTCCGAGCTCGGCCCGGAGCGCCCCCAGCACCCGCGCCTGCGCCCCCGAAGGCGGGCGACGCTTGTCGCGGAGCTCGGCGACGGCTCGGGCGCGGTGTTCGGATCGCTCAGTCATGGCGGCGTCTCCGATCGCGAAGTCGGGGGGAGGATGCGCCCGGGTCGTGGCGGTCGAGGCCGCGGTCGACGGCGGCCCTCGCCCGGCGCAAGCGCGAGGAGACCGTGTTCGGCTTGATGTCGAGCACGCCCGCGATCTCCTTCGCGCTCAGGCCCTCGATCTCCGCGAGCACGAACACCTCGGACAGCGCAGGATCGAGCTTGGCGAGGATGCGCTCGAGGATGGTCAAGCGCTCGCGCCCACGGATCCGCGGGTCCATGCGGGTCGACCCCGGGTGCACGTCGGCGAGGGCGTCGAGCTTGCGTCGGTGTCGCTCTTGCGTGCGCCGGCTGTCCGCCGCGACTCGACGCGCGATGCCGTAGAGCCACGAGCGCGGCGAGCGGGCGGGGTCCCAGTCGTCGAAGCGCCGATGGACCACGATGAACACGTCCTGCACGGCGTCCTCGACCTGGGCGCTCGGGACCCCAAAGTGCAGCAGCGTCCGCCACACGAAGGCGAAGTGTCGGGCGTAGAGGGCCTCGAACTCGGCCCTGAGCTCGGCCTGGCGCGCGGCGGCGGTCACCTCCCCTGCCATGGCCAGCTGCTCCGCGTTTCGTCCCACGAAGTCGCGCGCTCACGGGAGCCGCAGCTCCAGCCCGATCAGCGGCCGGAGACCCACGCCGACGAGGGACTGCGCGACGTCCTCGTCGAGCGTGAAGCCCGCGCGGCCCAGGCCCACGAGCAGGTCGAGGGAGGCCGTCAGCGCCATGCGCTCGAGCGCCACCCAGCGCAGCCCCGGGGAGAGAATCAGCGAGCCGTGAGCCACCGTGGCCGCGCGCGGGTTTGGGGTCGGGGCCACGCCCTCGCCGCGGATCAGCCCCGCCTCACCGCCCAGACACACGGGCAGCTCGACGGTCGCGCGCAGCGGCAGCGAGGGGACGACGCAGCCGCGAGCGCCGACGGCGAAGCCCTGGTAGCGACCCTCGAGGGGCGGGGCGTAGCGGACCGTGCGGGGCGCGTGCCACAAGCCGTGGACGCTCGCCCGCCACAGCGGACCAAACACCGACAGCTCGGCGCCGAGCTGCCCCTGCCACAGATCGAGGGGGCCAAAGCTGGCGCCGCCGAGGATCCCCAAGCCCACGCGCGTCGACGATGCCTCGCCCGCATCGCCCCTCGTTCGGGGTCCTCGTCCACGCCTCGATCGACGCGTGGGCTGACGCGGTGGCTCGGACTCGAGCGTCGACGCGGGCTCGAGCGCAGGCCTCGGCGCGAGCTGGGCTGGCGCGGGGTCTTCGGGACCCGGCGCCGGCACTGGCGATGGCGGGTCGCTCACTTCGGGCGGAGAGAGCGGAGAGGGCCGCTGAACGGCGGGCCGCGACGGCGCCAGGGCGGTCGTGGTCGCCACGGGGTCGTAGCTGACCGCGATCACCAACAGCGCCGCCTCGGCCGCGATCGCGCAGCTCTCGTCGACGAACGCCCGCTCGTCGACGCCGAGCCCACCGATGAAGCGCAAGCGAACGGCGAAGCCTGCGTCGACCTCACGGATCCGCACCTCGACCCGCTCGATGCCTCCGCCCCCCGCACCGCTGTCGGGGCCTCGCTCCGACAACAACGCACCCAGGCGATCCCGAGCTCGCGTGTCATCCATGCACTCCGCCGGGACCTCCCAGCTGAGCGCCGGGCCCTCGGGCGCGCGCGGTGGCTCGCCCAGAGCAGACAACTCCAGCAGTACGCCGAGCACGAGTGCGAGCCGGGTCATCGAGGCCGCCGTTGATAGCACGGAGGCCTCGACCCGCACGCGCGAGATCGAGAGCGCTCATGGCATGACCGCGATTCGTCCGAGCCCCCGAAGGCCTGCTCGCCATCGGCTTCGCCTTCGACGCCCGAGTCATCGACGCGGAGCTATGCGCCGAGAGCAGCTGCGTCACCATCGGTGACCTCGGCCCCCTACGAGACCATCGAGGACGTCGTCCTCGTGCGCCTGAACGCTGGCGTGTACTGCCTCGAGACCCTCACCCTCGAGGACCACGCCCACGGCGGCTACGGTCGCCCCGCGGGAGCTCTCAAGGTCGTCTTACACCGTCGAAGACCGCGACTCGATGTGCGCGCGGGTCCGGGGAGGCGAGCTCTCCTACTTTGGCCACGTCGGACTTCAGCTGCTCGACAACGGCGCTGCTTCGGGAGCGCTCGCCTCGACCGGGGGGTCTCCGGCCGAGCCCAACATCCCGACATCGACGCGCTCATCGAAGCCAACTACCCGCGCGTGACCAACGGCGAGGGCCAGCCGCTCCGGGTCAACCCCGAGGGCCTACAGAGCAGCCAGGCGCGGAGCCAGCTTGAGCCATCGCAAAGCGGCAGCGCGGCTCATCACACAACGGGCCGTGAGCGGGGCATGGTGCCCAAGTAGCCGAAGCACGCGCGCCTTTTGGATGAGGTCACCGGCGATCACCACCGCCACCGGCCAGCCCTTCGCCTCACAGTGCGCGAGCAGAGCCCCGAGGGCCTCCGTCGCCTCGAGGCCGCTGATGCGCGGGGCCTTCTCGAGGTCGAGGTAGATGGCGCGCTCGCCCTCGACCTCGCTGTGCTCGATCAGGCCCTCGAGCAGCGCCCCCCAGGTCTCGGCGCCCTCGTACTCTTGGCGCCGCACACGGATGTGCCAGCAGCCGCCCGGCACGGCGAAGGCCCCGGATGCCAGGAGCCAGCCCGCGCCGCGCAGCACCGTCTGCGTCCGCGCAGCCGGAGAAGGCCGGGGCGGGAGCCCAACCAGCGCCGTCAGCGGCTGCGGGGGGAGATTCTCCGACACCACAAAGTCCAGAGGACCGGTCTGAGTGGGGCTGAACACAGGGGACTTTTGCCACACCAAAGGGGCCCTCGGCACCTGGCTCATGGATCAATAAATACTGGCTACAACACTGTTCATTGAGCCGTACCCAAAGGTTGGGAATTTCGGCGCCCCCGCTACAGGCAGGGCTTCACCCCACCACAGACTCTCGAATTGACGCACCGCATCGGCGAGAACACCCAGAATTGATCCCCCGAGACCCCAGCTCTCATGTAGCGACCGACCCAGCAGCGGGCTCATGCCCTGGCGTGCGAGCGAGGATCCCCAACCGGCGGCGGTGTTGGATGCTCCCGGTCGCGCAAGCGGGACGACGGCCGACCGCGCGATTTGCGATGAGCCTCACGGGAGGCATCCAGAGATCTCACGCCTCATGACGTGCCGAGTGGCCGACCCTGGGTCGGGGTACGTAGACTCTGGACCTACACACAATGTGTCCGCGGGTGCCACGCATGGGCTGCGGGTTCCGCACGACACGGATGCTCGTTTTCGTTGAAACTGTAATCTACGCGTACGCGGCGCCTCTCGAGCGTCCATTTTTGGCAGAATCGAGGCGCCCAAGTGATCGAAAATCGATCCAAAGGACCGCGGGAATCACGGATTACAGTGAGGATGAAAAATAGCCCTTGCCATAGATTCCAGTGAGACTGAAACTGAGAAGGCACCCCCGCGCGCCCCCATGTCTCGTCGGTCCCACGTCTCGAAGCTCTACGCACCCCGAGTGCAGCTCGCTCGCGCGCGGATCACCGATGATCCCATGCTGGCTCGCGTGCTCACGCCTGACGCGGAATCGCGCCTCGTGCTGGCCTTTTTGATCCAGCTCAGCGCGCTCGGGCGTCACCTCTCGACGGCCCACGAGACCCTGATTCAGCACATCACCCCGCGCTGCCGAGCGGTGGGTCGGGCGAAGCTCGGCCGCGAGCTGACCACCCGGGCACGGCGCGAGGCCGCCTACCGCGGAATGTCCGGCGAGGACCTCGAGGTCCTCGTGCCTCGGTGGAATCGCCACCACAGCCCCCAGCTGTGCATCGACACCCTGCTCGACGCCGCACCCACGGAGGCCATGCAGGCCTACCTCCGCGTCCACATGCGAAGCCTCGAGGGGCCCTTGCCCTTCGCCCTGCTCGCCATGGAGGTCGAGCTCGAGCACCTCGCCGCGCACCTCGGGCCCGCCCTCGAAGACGCCTGCGAGTCGGCTCTGGGTCCCGAGCTCGCCGGAGAGCTGGCCATCCTCGAGGGCTTCGCTCCCCGTCGGGGAAGTCAGAGCCTCGCCACCCTCGACCGCCTCTTGACCGAGGCCCCCGAGCTCGCCAAGGACCTCGCCCGCGCTGGCGCGAGCTCCCTCAGCGCCTTCATCGACATCCTCGATGATTGCGTATCCCGGGCCGAGAGCATCGCCGCCTACGGCCAGCTCCAGGCCCACCAGCCCCGCTCGGCCTAGCAGTCGCCCACCCCTAGTGCCCTGTAACTGTCAGGACCTGCCCCGACGACGGCCGCTGCCCGCTCGCTCGGCCACGTAGGGGGGCGGCACGCAAAAACCTCCGCGCCCCTCGATCTCCGCGCGCAGGACCGCCCGCTCCCGGACCATCACCGCCCGCGTCGCGTCGCGCAGCCGCTCGGGATCGTTGCCGTAGTCCGCCGGATGCAGGGGCTCGAGCACGCGGACGATCGGATAGATGAGCGCGTCGACACCAAATACGAAGCTCGCCCGGGGCAGGGCCTCCCGCGTCCCCTCCATGAGCACCGGCAGCACCGCCGCGTCGGCTTCGCACGCGAGCACGAAGGCCCCGATCTTGAAGGGCTGGATGTCGCCGCTCTCCGAGCGCGTCCCCTCCGGGAAGATCGCCACGGAATTGCCGAGCTCGAGGTGGCGGCGGCACTTGGCCATCATCTTCTTGCGGCTGTTCGGATCGCCGCGCTTGATGCCCACGTAGCCCGCCATCGCCATCATCCAACCGAGGAAGGGCACCGCGAACAGCTCGCGCTTGGCGACCCACCGAAACTGCTTGCGCAACGAAAACAGCGTGAGGATGTCCCCGCTCGACTGGTGGTTGCAGGCGAGCACGTAGGCCGTGTCCTCGCGCATGTGCTCCCCCCCCTCGACCTGGATCCGCCACAGCGACATCAGCTCGAGGTGGTTGGCCCAGGTGTAGGCGTACCAGTGGCTGAAGCGCCGGCGGCGATCGAAGGGCGTGATCAGCAGCCACGGGATCGCGACGGCAAACCAGAACACGGTGAGGCTGGCGACGAGGTAGAACCAAAACCACGCCGAGAACAGCTTCATCCCGATCGAAGGGTCAGCGTCCTTGGCGTCCTCGCTCATGGCCATCCTCGCTCCTCGGACCATGGTCAGAGTGTCCCACCACAGCCGGCCCGCGGCACGCAGCGTGACGTGTCGGAGCGTTGAAATGCAATACGCTGCGCGCTTCGCAGACGGTACGTTGTGACCTTGCTGTCACGGCTTGTCAACGCGCGGCGTGCCGGAATGTCGGCCATTGACCAAGCCAGCGACCAAAGAGGGCGCGACGCCGACGCCGCCCTCTTCGGATGGCTACGAGACATGGAGTGATGGTGGAGGACCTTGCCCCCGCCCAAACTATCATCATTCGAATGGGATGACCCCATCAGAGGATGGCTCAAAACGCGATACCGGCACCCTGCCATTGGACGCGCGCCGACTCGCCAGCCTTGCTCTTCTTCACGTCCAGGGCGATCAGCACGACCCCCGTCACGAGGGCGACTCCACCCACGGCCAATGCGGCGAAGCCACCGGGCTTGAAGTTCCGCTGGAAGCGAGGCTGATCGTCCAGCGGCCGCTCACCGACCACCACCAGCCCCACCCCGGCCCCAACACCCAGCAACCCAACCACGCCCACACCAATCCCCGCGATCCCCAGCGTCCCCAGCTTCTTCTCGCCCGGCTCGCCGCCGTCCTCGCCGGCCTCGTCCTCGCCATCCTCGCCGGCCTCCTCCTCGCCGCCCGTATCCCCGGGCTCGACGACCGCGGGCACTTGGTGCTCGCGCGCGAGGTCGAGCATGTTCTCGACCTCCTCGCCGATCTGGGTGACGAGCTCCGTGCGGGT
Organism: Plesiocystis pacifica SIR-1; assembly: GCF_000170895.1. Classification (GTDB taxonomy): domain Bacteria; phylum Myxococcota_A; class Polyangia; order Nannocystales; family Nannocystaceae; genus Plesiocystis; species Plesiocystis pacifica. Next base: position 58,018 of record NZ_ABCS01000052.1, read on the forward strand.
GCACAGCGAGCAGTCGGACTGGCGGGCGCTACCCGAGACGATCTCGTCGCCGGTCTCCATGGACAGGCCGACCATGTAGCCGGGCTTTTCGGGATCGGAGGCGCGCTCGATGACGATGAGGATGACCGGATCGCGCGGGTCGCTGGTCGCCCGGAAGCCGGCGCCGTCTCGCTGGGTCTCGAGATCGCCCTGGAGCTTGTCGGCGAGGGGGCCGCCCTCGCTGCCGAGGGCCTTGGCGTCGATCTCGAAGCCGACGGCGGGGGCCCGTTCGGGGGCGAGGGCCAAGCTAGCGAGGCTCGGAGCGGGCGGGACCTCGCCGAAGCCGTTGGCCGAGGCCTGCTGCGTGGGCGCGAGGAGTCCGAGCGCGAAGCTGGAGAGGGTCAACAGCGAGACCAGGGAGGTCGAAGCGGAGCGGGCGGGCGAAGGCATGGGAACTCGGCGACGCACGGCAGGTGGGTCAGCAAACAACGAATGGCCAGCCGTGGCAAGTCGCGCGGGGGCGGAGCGCGAGGGCCTGCAGGGGCGTGTTCGAGCCGAAACGGGCTCGAAACACGATTCCGAGCCTGGAGCGGGGCTCGCTTCGGGGCTTACTCCGCCCGGGCCTTGCACAGGGCGACGGTCTTTTTGACCTTGCTCGACGGGTGGTTCTTGCCCACCTTGGCACACTGGGCGAAGCGACCCAGCTCGGACAGGGCCTCGACCTCGAGGGCGACGCGATCGTTGCGGCTGCCCCAGCAGGCCCGGTTCTTCTTGGTCAGCTCGAGGACCTTGGTCCACTTGAAACCCGAGGACGCCGCCTTGGCGTCGGAGCGGACCTTGGCGCAGGCGGCCGTCTTGTGCTTGGCGACGGTCACCGAGCCGCCGGAGTCGGTCTCGGCCGCGCCGGTGTCCGTGTCGGTTCCGCTCTCGGTCTCGCCGCCCGTCTCGCCGCCGGTGGTGTCCCCTGCCCCGGTCTCGGCGGGGGCGCCCTGGTCCGCGTCGGCTGGCTTCGCGTCCGCGCCCTGGTCCGCGTCGGCGTCCGCCTCGGCAGCCGCGAGCTCACCCGCGGCGTCGCGCTCGTCGCCGCCCTCGTCGCCCTCTTGGCCGAGCTTTTGGGAGATGTAGATGCCGAGCACGATGACCAGCACCGTCGACATGATGCCCAGCAAGGTCACCGGGTTGATGACGAAGCCGCCGGCCTTGTCGTCCTTGGTCTTCTCGCTGGCGCTCCCACCCATCGCAGCGGCCGCAGCCGCGGCCCCCGACTTCGTCCGGCTCGAGCTCTTGCCGCTGGACTTGGCCGCGGCCGAGGCCATGGGGATGCGCTCGCTCGACACGTCGCGGGTCGCCCCGGAGGGCACGCGGCCGCGGGTCATGGAGGCCTCGAAGGCGATGTTCATGGCGCCCGAGGGCGTCCGCGGCAGCGCGCGCAGGACATCCTCGAGACGCGCGAGGAAGATCTGAGCGGTCTGCGGGCGGACCTCGGGGCTGCGATCGGTGCAGTCGTCGACGAGCTGAATCAGCGCGGGCGGAAGATCCTCGCGGTGCGTCCCCACCGAGGGCGGATCCTCGGTGGTCTTGCGCGTGATGATCTCGAGCATGTTGTTGCCGTGGAAGGGCGGGTCGCCCGTCAGCAGCTCGTAGAACATCACCCCGAGGGCGTAGATGTCGAAGCGCTCGTTGGCCTCGGCGCCCTTGGCCTGCTCGGGCGCCATGTACTCGGGCGTGCCCAGAGCCTGGCCGACGTTGGTCAGGCGCTGCTCCTCCGGGTTGCGCTCGGCCGACGAGGAGATGCCGAAGTCGAGGACCTTGACCAGCACGCCCTCGTCGCCGCGGTCGACGAGCATGACGTTGTCGGGCTTGAGATCGCGGTGGATGATCCCGACCTCGTGGGCAGCGCGGATGGCCCGGGCGACGTCGCGCATGATCTGGCAGGCCCGCGGGACGACCATCGGCCCGTTGTCCTGCACCTCTTCGTAGAGGTTGTTGCCGGTCAGGAATTCCATGACCAGGTACAGGCGCCCGTCGGTGAGCTCGCCCGCGTCGAAGACCTCGACGATGTTGGGGTGGCCGGCCGCGCTCGCGGCTCGAGCCTCGGCCCGGAAGCGCTGGGCCACCGAGCGGGTCCGCGACCAATCGTGGGTCAGGACCTTGATCGCGACGGAGCGCCCCACGGTCACGTGCTCGCCGAGGTAGACGTAGCCCATGCCGCCGCGCCCGAGGCGAGACAGCACGCGGTAGCGATCGGCGATGACCGTGCCGGCCTCGATGAGCTCCTTGGCGTCGAGGCCCGGGGGCGCCGGGCCGACGCGCTGCGAGGAGCGAGACTCTCGCTCGGGGTTGGCCGACTGCCCCGTCGCCGCGTCCTCTTGCTGGGCCTCGAGGATCTGCGTCCCCGATGCGGCCCGGTGCGCCGCCGTGAGCTCGCGCAGGAGGTCCGCCCGCATGGCCGACTCGACCTCCCGGGCGTTGCCGAACAGCTTGCGCATGAACTCGGCGACCTTCTCCTGGCCCATCTCGGGGGCGTGCTCGGCCAGCCACGTGTTGAGGGCGAGCATCATCGCCTTGGCGCTGTCCCAACGATCTTCGCGCTCGCGCGCGAGTCCCTTGGTGACGATCTGATCCAGACGTGAGTCAACGCGTCGGCTCCGGCTGCTCGGCGGGGGCGCCTCGAAGCGCGAGACCGCGTCGGTGCTCATGCCCTCGGGCGAGCGCAGCGGCCGGCCGGTGAGCAGCTCCCACAGGATGACCGACACGGCGTAGACATCCGCACGTCCGTCCAGGGGTTCGTGGCGCGCTGCTCCGGGCTCATGTAGCCGACCTTGCCGAACACGACGCCCGGGAGGGTCAGGCTGGCCTTGAGGCTGGAGGTCGCCAGGCCGAAGTCCGCGAGACGGACCGCACCTGCCCAATCGATCAGCATGTTCGAGGGCGAGACGTCGCGGTGGACCAGCCCGAGGCCCGGGAAGGTGTGGGCGTAGTGCAGACCGCGCAAAACCTCGCGGATCACGTAGACGGCCAGGGACACGGGGAACGCCCGCCCGACCTCGGCGCAGCGATCCCACACGTCGGCCAGGTCACGACCCTCGATGGCCTCCATCGCGATGTAGAGCTGCCCGTCGATCTCGCCAGCCGCGCGGACGTCCACGATGTTGTTGTGGTGCAGGCGCACCACCAGCCGCGCTTCGTCGAGAAAGCGGGTCCTGTAGTCGTGATCGGGCAGGTTGGCCCGCAGCAGCTTGACCGCGCACATCCGGGCCAGAGGACCAGAGCCCACCCCCGCGAGGTAGACCGTCGCCATGCCGCCCTCGCCGAGGGCAGCCAGGAGCGTGAGGTCCCCGAGAACCCGCGGCGGATCGAGCCGCTCGAGCGCGCCCATGACCATGCGCCGGACGCTACCACGGCGGGGCCGATTGCGAGTAGACTTTGCCGGCCTCATGCCCGACTCGCAGCAAGCGCGCACGGCCCCGGGGATCCTCTACTACGACCCCAACCCGACGACCGCGAAGCTGGCCACCGCCAGCCTCCGGCTCGCGGGCTATGAGGTCTACAACGCGTCGGGCCAACGCGACGCCGTCGCGATGTTCAAGCTCCACGGAGCCAGCGGTGACAACACGATCGTCGCCCTGCTCCTGGACGCCTCCACCGACCCGGCCATCAGCGCCGGGGTGCTGCGCGACCTCGTTCGCCTGCCCGGTGCCGCCGACATCCCGGGGATCCTGATCGTCAGCCGACGCAACCCCAACCCCATCCCGGCCGCGGCCGCCCTGCCCACGGTCCGCCGCCCCTTCTCCAGCCCGGCCCTCTTGAAGGTGGTCAACGCCACCGTCGGCTCCGTGGACTCCGCGCGCCTGCCCTCGGACATGGACGCGATCCCCGATCAGCGCCAGGTCCAGCTCCAGCGTCTGCTGGAGAAGCACTTCCCAGGCACGAGCCTCGAGGACGAGGCGATCGCGGGCCTGCTGCGCGACCTCGAAGGCTCGGAGGAGCTGCCCAAGCCGGCCGGCGCCCAGTCGATGACCATCGACCTCGCGGCGACCCGGCTCGCCTCGGTGCTCGAGATGCTCAGTGACGACGGCGTGACGGGCGTGCTCAGCCTCCAGTCCGACGGCCGCGAGTCCCGGCTGCACCTCGACGGCGGCAAGCTCCGCCTCGCCGAGTACTACGGCGACGACGAGGACCTCAAGCTCGGCCGCTTCGTGGTCGAGGGCGGGTTCATGCGCGACGACGAGCTCGAGGCCTTCATCCGCAACCGCGACCCGCAAAATCGCCCCTTGGGCCAGCGCCTGGTCGAGGCCGGCTTCATCACCCCCGGCGAGCTCGCCCAGGTGCTGATCGCCCAGGCCCGCGAGATTACCTGTCACTTGCTGACCTTCAACGAGGGCGCCGCGGGTTTTTGCCCGCTCGAGAAGCTCGAGGCCATCGCCGCCAGCGGGGCCGAGGCCGGCAAGGTCGCCCTCCCGGTGTCCGAGGCCCTCCTCGACGGCCTGCGCCGCATCGACGAGAACGCGACCATGGGCCCGCACATGCCCGACGTCGACGACGTGTTCGTGCGCGACGACGCCAAGGTCAGCCGCATGGCCCGGGAAGTCCTCGCCAAGGAAGAGCTCGACGTGCTCGAGCTGGTCAACGGACGCAACTCCGTCAAAGAGATCGCCCGACGCACGCGCACGGGCACCTTCGCCGTGGCGCGCATCGTCTACCGCCTCAGCAAGTCGAACATCGTGCGCAGGCGCGTGACGCCCATCACGGTCTGAGCCCCGTCGACCTCGAGCCCGCCAGCCGCCATGCCCATCTCTCCGCCCAAAGTCTCCCCGCCCAAGGTCGGCACCGGACTGGGAGGCGGAGCGCCCGTGGTCAAGGCGAGCTGGAAGTCGGCGCTGCTCATCGACCCGGACGAGGAAAACCGCGAGCGCGTGGCTCGGATCCTCCGCGAGGCCGCGGATCAGGTCAGCGAGAGCGAGCAGGAGCTCGCCATCCAGGAGGCGACCAACGGGACCGCGGCCTGGGCCCTCGTCGAGCGCACCCGGCCCGACCTCATCGTCGCCGAGATCTTGCTCGAGGGCATGAACGGCCTCCAGCTCCTGCGCCGGCTCAAGGAGCGCTACACGGACCAGGCGCCCCGCGTGATGTTCGTGACCTACATGAGCCACGAGGTCGATCGCTACTGGGCCCTGCGCAATGGTGCGACGGCCTTCGTCATCAAGCCCTACGAAGACGACTTCCTGCGCGACCGGAGCATCAAGCTCCTGCGCGAAGACGACAACATGGGCCTCGACGGCAACTGGCCGCCGTCACTCAGCTGAGGCCGCGAGCATCAGCCATGTCCGAGCAATCTGGAACGGTCACACGAGGCGTCCGCGTCCGGGTTCTGGCGCGCTACATCAAAGAGCGCTCCAACCCCGAGGACGGGCTGTGGTTCTTCGCCTACCGCGTCGAGATCGCCAACGTCGGCGAGTCCAAGGTCCAGCTGATCAGCCGGCACTGGATCATCACCGACGGCGACGGCCACGTCGAAGAAGTCCGGGGGCCCGGCGTGGTCGGGGAGCAACCGCTGCTCGCGCCCGGTCAGAGCTTCGAGTACACCTCGGCCTGCCCGCTGCCGACGCCCTTTGGGACCATGCACGGCAGCTATCAGATGATCGACGAAGAGGGCGAGCGCTTTGACGCGACCATCGCTCCCTTCGCGCTCAGCTTGCCGAACTTGATTAACTGAGCGCACTCGGCGGGTTTAATTGAACGCCGTCGCGGTGGTTATCTCGGGCTCGATTGAGCTTGGTGAATCGGTACTGGCCAGATTCACCACCAACGATGGGATTGGAACACACCTGCGAAGGTGTCCCAATGTGGACCGGTATGACGCGCAGGAGCATCAGCATTGTCTGATGCTCGCACCGATGCGCCGATCTTTCCCAGTCCCTGTCTATTTGGGCCGTCGCGGACGACGCCACGCCCTCCCTGCCCCACGTCCGCGACTCAGAGCAGCAACGAATCCACGCCCCCGCTTGCGGGGGTGACCACATGCCCTCTCCAAGGCACGAACCCCATTGCCCACCAAGCCAAAGCGGAGGAGCGGACAGCGACGAAGCGCCCCCGGTCCCAGGCGGCTGTGGGGGCAAAACAGAACTCAGTCTCTGAGGGTCTCCGTCGGCCTGTAGCGCGTCGAGCTCGTGACGCCATTGCGGGCGACGTCTCCTGCGTCGACGAGGCGACGGAGCGAACCTTGAAGCTTCCAGCGCGGCCCACCCACGCGTGCGCGCAGGTAGCTGGCGGACACCGGTCGGCCCCCCGCGCTGCGCACGGCGATCAGCACCCGCTGATCAAAGGCATCTCCGGTCAGGCTCCTCGCCTCGGCGAGGGCTGCCGCGTCGATGGGGGGCCCGCCGTCGCTGGGGAAGGCCAGCTCTGCGTGGGCCTCGAGCAGCTCGCGCACCGTGATGGTCCGCAGGGTCTGGCCGTAACGACCGCCAAAGCAGCCTCGAAGCTCGTCCAGGGTCATGTTGGGGTGGGACCGAATGACCGACACGAGCGCGCGCCGCTCGGCCACCGTGAGGATGGTTTCTAGGTTGGATTGAGTCATCGTCAATGCTCAGGTCGTCTCGGCTCAACTGCGTCGCACCATGCTCTACAGTCGCTGCGCCGATGGCTTTGATCCCGGGATGCCTCGCGCTGGGGCAGAGCGCGGTGCGGATTGAACGAAGCGACATGCGTCCTGAAGCGATATCCGTGAACTATGGATACATTGACATTCTAGCTAGTTTCAAGGAGCTGCGCTCTCTTTTTCATTCACGCGAAACCCGCGCCCCCCGCCGCAGACTCGTCTTTGTCCGCTTCCTGCCCACGGGGACTTGTTTCCATGAGGTTTTGAAAACTACATCGATTCCCTGCATAACTTGGCGACATCTGCGCCTGAGAACAGATTATGAATCAATCTTCGCGAGTAAAATCTCCACCCACAAATTGACTATTGATTCCAGACCAACGCGCCGCGTCACCGGCCCGACTTGGCCCCATCTGGCGGATATGCACAGCGAAAGCCCACGTAGATGCCGCGAAAGTCCGTTGCGAAGTGGCCCCGCTCGGCGCAGCGCAGGTAGACCGGCTCCGTCGCCCAGTGGCCCCCGCGAATTTCGAACTCGCCGGAGGCCCCCGGGGGCTCGTCGTGGGGCCGGACCCACTCCGCGGCGTTTCCCGCCATATCGAGAGCACCATGGGGGCTCGGGTATCCCTGCGTCGTGCCCACCGAGCGGGTCGCCCACGCGCCGCAGCCCATGCCCCCACGTGCCGACGCAAAAGTAGCGTGGGCGCAGGTCGGCTCTTCGTTGCCCCACGGCCAGATCCGATTGGTGCGGCCGTGGGCTGCGACCTCCCACTGCGCCCGATCCGGCAGCCGACCGCCCGCGAAGCGGCAGTAGTCCTCGGCCTCGTCGGGGGTCACGCACACCGCGGGCTGGCTCGGGCCCGTGAAGTCTCGGACGCGCTCGGGGGTGGCCATGTCCCAGCCCTCGACGGGGACGGGGCCGCCACCGGGGCCGCGCTCGAGGTCCTCGCCGTAGCCCTTGCACGCGCCGAGGGCCCGCGCCGTGCATGCCCCGGCGACGACGCAGCCTTCGTATTCGGCGTTGGTGACCTCGAGGCGATCGATCTCGAAGGCCGCGACCTCGACGAATTCCTGGGGCGCCTCGCTGTCGAACCAGTGCCGCTCGCAGTCGTCCTCGAAGCGCTCGCACAGCGCCATGATCCCGTCGATGTCTTCGGCCCGAGAGCCCAGCGCGCCCACGCCTCCGGGCACGGGTAGGCGCGCGTTGGTGATCGGGCCCGCGTCGGCGACCGCCGCTTTGGGCTCGGTCTTTTTTGGCGGCGGGGCGCTCGGGCGCTCGGGCGGGAGTTCGAGGGTCGCCGAGGGCATGTTGCAGGCCCAGGCCCAGGCCAGCGCAGACACCAACAAGATCACCCGCCCCCCGAGCGGGCCGCGAGCGGGGGCCGATCCCAACCTCGAGACCCTGCCCGCGACCGAGCCCTGCCCGCGCCCGAGGGCCCCCGAGCGGCCTTTGGAGCGGGGCGAGGGAGTGCGAGGACGACTCGAAGCGCGGCGTGGCACGAGCTCGATCATAGCAACCCACGCTCGGGGTCAGGCGGGCACCGAGGTCCGCGCTGCGCTCGACCGCGCGTGGCGAGCTCGGCCCCCACTTCTCGACGAGCTCACCTCGCAGCCAGCTTGAAAGCCCCTCCGCCGCGGGCCGAGACCCTAACTGCGACGAAGGCTTCGGCGCGCCCCCAATGACGGGCGCGCCGCTGCCTGGTCGTGCGTCCCCTCGATCTCTCGGCAATCTGTCATGTCCAGCTTCAAGTCTTTTTTCCAGTCCTTTGCCCGCACCTCGCCCCTCGCCCTGTCGGCGACCTGCGCCCTCGCCTTTGTCAGCGCGTGCGCGTCCACCCCGAGCGTCCACAGCTCGACCCTCGCCTCGCACACCGCCAGCTATGTCTCCTCCGAGCTCGCCGAGCCCGGCCCCCGCGTCGTCGAAGGGCACGGCCACATCGACGCCACCCACGTCGGCCTCTCGCTGATCGCCGAGCCCTCGGAGCGCGCCGCGACCTCGCTGCCCGTCGGCGCTCGCTACCACGTGGCCGCGGCCAGCCCCGAGAGCGTCGCGTTGGCCTTTGTCAGCGCCGACGCGCGCGTGCTCGGGCGCCTCGCCGTGCGCCTCGACGAGGACGCCACGAGCCCCCTGGGCGGCTCGGGCCTGGTCCTCGAGCACGAGACCCCCGAAGGTCGGCGCGTGGTCATCGAAGCGCGCACCCGCGGCGATCGCATCGAAGGCCGCGTGCACCTCGACGGTGAAGCGGCCAGCTGGCGCGTGCGCCTGTCGAGCACCGGTGAGCTCGACGGCGAGCGCTGGAGCGCCCGCGGCCGGAGCACCGACGCGGACCTCGAGCTGCTGCGCGCGACCGCCTCGATCACCGCCGACCTCGGCGAGCTCGTCGACGCGAGCGTGCGCGCGTCGATCGACGAGCTCAGCCCCGAGCTCGACGCCTGCTCCCTCGCGGAGCTCACCCACCTGGCTCAGATCGCCACCGAGCTCAGCACGCGCGCGTGGCTCGGCCAGGACCGCGCCCAGCTCCCCAGCGTGACCGGCCCCGAAGGCTGCTAGTCGCTCTGGTCCTAGCAGTCGCCCGCCCCGGCCACGCCGGACCCATGATCCACGAAAGCATCGTCTACGGACTCAGCTGGCGCTGAACCCGTGGGCGGCTGCCTTTCTCGGTAGATCGCCACCGAGCTCAGCACGCGCGCGTGGCTCGGCCAGGACCGCGCCCAGCTCCCCAGCGTGACCGGCCCCGAAGGCTGCTAGTCGCTCTGGTCCTAGCAGTCGCCCGCCCCGGCCACGCCGGACCCATGATCCACGAAAGCATCGTCTACGGACTCAGCTGGCGCTGAACCCGTGGGCGGCTGCCTTTCTCGGTAGTCGCCCGCCCCGGCCACGCCGGACCCATGATCCACGAAAGCGTCGTCCACGGACTCAGCTGGCGTTGAACCCGGGGGCGGCTGCCTTTCTCGGTAGGCTGCTAGTTGCTCTCGACGTGGGCGAGCAGATCCACGTCGTCGACGATCTCCCGCAGCGCCTCCGTGCGAGCCAGCTGCGAGGGATCCGCAGACGTGCTGCGCTGCGTCACGCCGTCGAGCTTCGTGGACCCGTCGGCGACCAGCAGGTGCTCGATGATCGCGACCACCTGCCGGCGCATGCTCTCGCGCCCAGCCTTGAAGGCCACGCGAGCGACCTCT
>NZ_ABCS01000051.1 GCF_000170895.1 Plesiocystis pacifica SIR-1
CTCTGTCTACTCTAGCCGTCGTGGACGACGCCACGCCCTCCCTGCCCCACGTCCACGACTCAGGGGACTGTGAAGTTTTCACAGTCCCTGTCTACTTTAGCCGTCGTGGACGACGCCACGCCCTCCCTGCCCCACGTCCACGACTCAGCGATTGCCAACGAATCCACGCCCCCGCTCGCGGGGGCGACCACCAGCCTTCTCCAAGGCACGAGCTCCATTGCCCACCAAGCTAAAGCGGGGGAGCGGAGCGACGAAGCGTCCCCGGTCCCAGGTGGCTGTGGGGGCAAAACAGAGCTCAGTTCCTCCTGTCCTTCAAGACCCGGCGGACCTGAGCGGCTCACAGCTCGAACTTGCGCAGCCACATGTCGCCGGCCTCGTCGGGCTGGTAGTGGACGCCGCCGAGGACGCCGTAGCCGTCGGGGCTGCGCTCGAGGTCGCGGACGCTGACCTGGAAGTCTGGGAAGTCCGGGTGGGCGATCAGCTGCTCGTGGGTCAGCTCGCCGTCGAGGTCGAACCACCCCAGCCAGCCGCTGGACTGCACCCGGCCAAAGCGCTCCCCACCCGCGAGCAGGCCCTGGCCCGTGGACACGATGCCCCAGCCCTGGCCCTCCTCCTCGTCGACCCAGGTCCACAGCACGCTGCCGTCGGTGTCGAGGGCGACGACCGCCGCGTGGGCCGGGGAACCTTCGTAGCCCACGACGTAGGCCCGCCCCCCCTCGTCCGCGGTGAGCTCGGCGTAGTAAGAGATCCACTCGAGCGGCGCGGCGGTCCACTCGTGCTCCCCCTGGGCCGAGATCGAGACGACCCTGGGGGGCGACCCGACGGTCGCTGCGACGATCGACCCGTCGGGGCGCAGCGCGAGGTCGAAGGCGCTGTCGCCCATCTCGGGCCCGATCCACTCGAGGTTGCCCTCGGAGTCGTAGCGCCGCAGGTGGAAGACGTCCTCGACGTGGCCGCCGACGATCACGTCGTCCTCGGGGGTGAGCACGACCGAGGTGAACGCGGAGTCCATCGGCAGGGTGTGCTGCCAGCCCATCACGCCGTCCCCGTCGAAGGTGACGAGCCGGGCCGAGTCGATGGGCGTGCCCGCGGAGATAGCGAGGGCGATGAGCTCCCCGCTGTTGGCGCCCACGTCCCACATGGCGGCCTGCTGCCCCGGCCACACCTCGCCCCACAGCATGTCGCCGCTGCTGCCGTCGAAGCGGCCGTACCAGCGCACGTCGGGGTGCTGGTAGCCAACGACGGCGACGTGGCCGAGCTGGTCCACGGCGATCTCGCGGAAGCTGTCGGGGCCGGGGTTCTCGCCGCTGACGAACACCTCCCACAGCGCCGTGCCCGAGACCATGCAGTTGGGGCCGCAGCCGTCCCCGGGCAGGGTGTTGCCGTCGTCGCAAGCCTCGTCGCCCTCGACCACGCCGTCGCCGCACGCCGGGCCGCCGCCGGTCTCCGTCTCCGTGCCCGCGTCGCCCTCGGTGCTCGTCTCGGTGTCCGAGCTCGTCTCGGTGTCCGTGCCCGTGTCGGTGTCCGAGCTCGTCTCGCCCTCGGTGCTCGCCTCGGTGTCCGAGCTCGCCTCGGCTCTAGAGTCTGTCGTCGACTCGCCGACCTCGTCGTCGGAGCCGGCTTCGACCCCAACGTCGGTGTCCTCGGACGGAGCGGGACAGGCCGCCAGCGAGAGGGCGGTCAGCAACGGGATGGAGCAAGATCGCATGGGCCCATGAGAGCGCACGAGGACCGTTCGCGCAAACCACGCTCGCTCACAGCCCGCAGGCGGGACTCGCCCCAGCGCGGCAGGCCGCGAACTCGGAGATTGAACTCCCGGGAACGCCCGGCGATCATGGGCCATGCTCGCCCGCGCCCCTCGACTGCTCCGCTCGCTGTGTACGGCTGCGCTGATCCTCGCGTGCGCGGGTCCAGGCTGCGCTGACGACGGGACCGACGAGGGCGACGAGCGAGCCGAGGGGGATGAGGGCGGCGAAGCCGACGCGACGATCAGCGCGGCCGGCTGGTCCTTCGGCGAGTGCCTGGGCAAGTGCTCGGGCACCTTGACGCTCGCGGCGGACGACGCCCTCGACCTGGCGATCCTCGACTGGGAGACCCAGACCACCGTCGGCAACACCGGCACGCTGACCGCCGCGGGGCGCGAGCAGATCGACGCTGCCGCGGTCGCGCTCGTCGGCGTCGCGCTCGACGAGACCTACGGCTGCCCGGACTGTGACGACGGCGGCGCGAGCCGGATCACCTTGATCCGCGAGGGCCAGTCGACCGAGCACAATTACGAGTTCAGCAACCCGCCCGCGGAGCTCGCCCCTGCCGACGCCCTCGTGACCGAGCTGATCGCGGCCCTGCGCACGTGCACGGACGGCGAGCTGCTCACCCTCGACGAGGGCTGCGAGCCCATCGAGCCCTGAGCTACTCCCGGTCGAAGTCGGCCATCATCGCGTCGACGACGGCCATGCCCAGGCGCACGTAGCCGCGGCGCGTGAAGTGGATGTGGTCGCGGCTGCCCATCTGGGGCACCGCGGTCGCCCAGGTGTGCATGCTGTTGACGCCGCCCATGAAGGCCAGCGCGTCCCAAAAGCCGCAGCCCATCTCGTAGGCCAGATCCCGCTGGGTCTCGATGATCGCGGCGACCCGCGGTCGGGGCACCCACACGCCGTCCTCGACCTGGCGGGGGAAGTCGCCGGGGCCGATGATCAGGCAGCTGGCCTCGGGCGCGGCGCGCTGGAGCCGGGTGATGACCTCGCGCAGGTCGGCGCGGTAGGCCGAGATGGGCTGGTTCTCGTCGGTCGCCTCGTTGGTCCCGTAGAACATGGTCCACAGGTCGGGCTGGCGGTGGCTGAAGGTGTCGGACCAGACCTGCTCGTTCCACTTGAGCATGTTGGCCGCCCGCGTCCCCGAGATGCCGAGGGTGTCGACGACCACGCCGGGCTGCTCGCGCTCCATGGCCACGCCGAACAGCCGGACCTCGCCGTCCCCGACGACGCGCAGCTCGAGCTCGTGGCCGGTCTCCGCGTCGAGGCTGAAGGGGTGGTAGCCGGCGGTGTAGTCCCCGGTCTTCGAGTCCGTGTCGACGACGCCGAGCTTCTTACCGTCGACGTAGAGCTTGGCCGTGCCGCCGTCGGGCTGGCGCAGGAAGAACAGCTCGTACTGGCTGGCGCGGGGGTAGGCGCTGCGCGGCTTGAGCTTGGTCCGGTCGCGCTTGCTGCTGCTCGAGCCGCTGACGCCGATCAGCCCGTAGAGGCCGTCCTTGCGCGCCGTCGAGCGCTGGGCGTGCTCGACCTTCCAGCCCTTGGTCTGCTCGATGGACCAGTCGGCGTAGCGGTGCCACTTGTTGATCTTGGTGGTCGCGATGAAGCCCGGCCCGCCGTCGCCGAAGCGCTCTTGGAAGTAGACCCGCATGTAGCCCGGGTAGACGTCGGCCTGGGTGTGCGAGGCCCCGTAGATCGCCAGGCGGACCTTGCCGTCGGCGTCGCGGCCGGCCTTCAGGTCGCGCAGGGCCTGGTGGAAGTGGGCCAGGGAGTCGCCCGCGGCCGGCTCTTCGATGGGCACGTAGAGGCCCAGGGCGTTGCCGTTGACGACCGCCGGGTCCCCCCCCTCGCCGCCGCCCATGCCCATGCCCGACGAGCCCGGCAGCGCCGCGAGCAGGTCGTCCTCGACGGAGCCCGGGGCCGGCGCGTCGCCTTCCTTGGGCGCGGGGAGCTTGGGCGCGAGGGGCCGGCCCTGCTCGTCCTCGAACAGCTCGTCCTCGTCGAGGAAGGCCAGCTGCGCCGTGACCCGAGCCGCGAGGGCCTCGGGGGTGTAGGCGGGCAGGACCTCGTCCGCGTCGGCGTCGGCCGGATCGACGGGGCTCGGCTCCGCGGCGCCCTCGGCCGTCGCCGGCAGGGGGGCGACCTCGGTGTCGTCGACCCCGGCGCCCGGCATGGACGGGGGCTTGGAGCAGGCGCTCAGGCCCAGTCCGAGCCCGAGCACGACCACGCCCAGATACGCGCCGAAGCCCGCCGCCTTGGATCCAGGCGCGGGCGCGCGCTCGCCGGGAAGATCGCCTTCGGCCGAGGAGCTCACCCTCGAGTTGTGTCTGGGGCGCCGCGGCAAGTCAAATTTGCCCCCAGAAGGGGCTCTAGCGCCCGTACTAACCCTCCCGCCCAGCCCCTGGGACTGTTACAACTGCAACCCATGGCGAGCGTCGGTTTCGTACCTTCAGCCGAAGGCGAGGAGTGGATCCTCGAGCGCCTCGATCATCCGGCCTTGCCCGCGTGGGTCGCGACGAGCCCCGAGGGGCGCGTGGCCGGGATCACGGTGCGCGAGACCAGCGTGCTCGAGGCCCTCGCCAGGCGACGGGGTGCGCGGCTGACCCGAAGCGGCGGTGGCCGCCCCTCGGCCGCCCTGCGCCAGCTCGAGGAGTACCTCGCCGGCACCCGCCGCGACTTCGAGCTCGAGATCCTCGCCGACCCCGCCGCGAGCGCCTTCGAGCAGGCCGCCTGGGAGGCCCTGTGCGCCATCCCCTTTGGCGAGGTGCGCAGCTACGGCCAGCAAGCGCGCATGCTCGGCAAGCCCGGCGCGGCCCGGGCCGTGGGTCGGGCCAACGGCCGCAACCCCGTCGCCGTCGTCGTCCCCTGCCACCGGATCATCGGCAGCGACGGCTCCCTCACCGGCTTCACCGGCGGGCTCTCGCGCAAGCGCTGGCTCCTGGCCCACGAGGGCGTGCGCCTGCGCCCCGACGCGGGCCCCTCGGCGCCGGTCCCCGACAACCAACTGAGCCTGGGGCTCTAGCGAGGGCGCGCCGTGGCCTTGCTGCGCATGCTCCAGACCATCGGGGGACTGGTGGTGTTCATGGCTCAGGTCGCCCGCGCGACCTTCAGCCGGCCCTTTTACCTGCGCCAGACCCTCGACATCATGGCGATCCTGGTCCAGCGCTGCATCGTGCCCGTGGGCCTGGCCGTCGCCCCCGTGGGCGCGGTGATCTCCCTCCAGGGCATCGCGGTGTTCAAGCTCTTCGGCGCCGAGCGCATGCTCTCGGCCTTCCTGGGCACGGCGATCATCCGCGAGTACAGCCCGGCCCTGGCCTCGGTCATGGTCGCGGCCCAGGCCGGCTCGTCGATCGCCGCGCGCATCGGCACCATGAAGGTCCGCGGGCAGATCGACGCCCTCGCGGTCATGTCCGTCGACCCGGTGCGCTACGTCGTCGTCCCCGGCGTGCTCGCCTGCGTCCTCGTCACGCCCCTGCTCAGCGTGGTCACCAACTTGCTCGGCATCCTCTCGGGCTGGATCTTCGCCGTGCCCCTGGGCGGGGTCGACCACGGCGCGTTCATGGACAACCTCACCGCCCAGATCACGCCCATGGACCTGTGGGTCGGCCTGGGCAAGTGCGCGGTCTTTGGCCTCGGCGTCGGGATGATCGCCGGCTACCTCGGGCTCAACGTCGGGCGCGGGGCCGCCGACGTCGGCAAGGCCGCCAACGACACCGTGGTCAGCACCATCGTGCTGATCCTGTTCACCGACTACGTCGTCAGCATGGCGCTGCTGGGGGCCGGCCTGTGAGCGGCCCGGACGAGGGCCTGATCGCGAGCGTCGAGCGCTCGCTGACCAAGCTCGTCGACTTCGTCCGCTTCGTGGGCCTGGCGCTGCGCGTGCAGTTCACCCGCGTCCCGCCCCGGGACGTGTTCATCACCCAGTTCGTCGACGCCGGCTGGGGCTCTCTGGCCCTGCTGACCATGCTCACCGCGTTCGCGGGCCTGAACCTCAGCGTCCAGAGCTACGCCTCCTTCGAGCGCTTCGGCGGCCAGGACCTGCTGGGCATGTTCGCCGGCGTGGGCGGGGTGCGCGAGCTCTACCCGGTCATGGCGGCCGTCGTCTGCGGCGCGCGCATCGGCGCCAACTTGGCGGCGAGCCTGGCCAACATGCGCATCTCCGAGCAGATCGAGGCCCTCGAGGTGATGGCCGTCGACCCCCTCGACTACCTGATCTCGCCGCGGCTGTGGGCCGTGACCCTCGCGCTGCCGCTGTTGTGCGGCTACGCCGACGTCGTCGGGATCGCGGCCAGCTACGCCGGCGCCGTCTACCAGCTCGACCTCGACGCCGGCAGCTTCATGACCCAGATCCAAGAGCAGGTCGGCCTCGTCGACATCGGCGCGGGCATGCTCAAGGGCCTGATCATGGGCTGGCTGGTCGCGGTCATCGCCTGCTTCCACGGCTACAGCGTGTCCAAGCGCGACGGCGCCGACGGGGTCGGGATCTCGACCAACCTCGCCATCGTCCACGGCGCGGTGACCTGCATCGTCGTCAACCTGTTCCTGTCCTGGCTGATCTACGGATGAAGTGCGGGTGATTTGCCCATGAGCGCCCCCAAGCAACGCGACGACACCCCCGCGGTCGTGCTCGAGAACGTCAGCAAGTCCTTCGGCTCGCACACGGTCCTCGACGGCGTCAACCTGACCATCCCCCGGGGCACGATCTGCGTGATGCTCGGCCCCTCGGGCACGGGCAAGTCCGTGCTCTTGCGCTGCCTCGTCGGCCTGCTCCGCCCCGACACCGGCCGCGTGCTCGTGTTCGGCGAGAACGTGGCCGAGCTCGACGAAAAACGAGCCCGGGACCGCGACCGCCTGTTCGCCGTGCGCCGTCGCTTCGGCATGCTGTTTCAGGACGGCGCGCTGTTCGACGACATGAGCGTGTTCGACAACGTCGCCTTCCCCATGCGCCTGCACACCAAGATGCGCGAGGACGAGATCCGCGAGAAGGTCCGCGACCGCCTCGCCCGGGTCGGGGTCGCCCACGCCGAGGACAAGTTCCCCAGCGAGCTGTCCGGCGGCATGCGCAAGCGCGTCGCCTTCGCCCGGGCCATCGCCATCGACCCCGACATCGTGCTGTGCGACGAGCCCTCCTCGGGCCTCGACCCGGTCATGTCCGCCACCCTCGACGAGCTCATCCTCGAGCTCCACCGGACCCTGGGCATGACCTTCATCATCATCAGCCACGACACCGCCGAGGCGCGCATGGTCGCCCAGTACATCGGCATGCTCGCCAACGGCAAGCTGGTCACCTTCGGCCCGGCCGATCAGGTGTTCGCCGAGAACCACCCCGCCCTCGAGCAATTCTTCACCCGCCAGACCGTCGGGCCCATCAAAGTCGTCTAGGCAAAGTCGTCTAGGCAAGGTCGTCCAAGCCGTGAACCGCAAACACATCTTCCTCGGGGCCTTCATGGTCATCACCCTGGGCCTGCTGCTCTACCTCGCGCAGAGCATCGGCGCCCTCGGTGGCGGCAAGGGCCAGCGCTATGTCGTCTCCCTCGATCAGGCCGCGGGCCTGGTCCGCGACAACGCGGTCAAGGTCGCCGGGGTCAAGGTCGGCGTGGTCGAAGACATCGCCGTGACCCCCGACGGCGCCCAGCTGACCCTGCGCCTCGAGCAGGACGTCGAGCTCCACGAGGACGCCGTCGCCCGGGTCCGCGCCAAGAGCCTGCTGGGCGAGAAGTACCTGCAGCTCGACCCCGGCACCGAGGACGCGCCGCTGCTCGCCGAGGGCGGCGAGATCGTCAACGTGCGCTCGACCTTCGAGGTCGACCAGGTGCTCAACGCCCTCGAGCCCGTGCTCGGCGGCGAGGACTCGATCGGCGCTGCGCTCAAGCCCCTCATCGGCCGCGTCGACGGCCTGGTCGCCAAGGCGGCCGGCGAGGACGGGGGCGAGCCCGTCGTCACCCGCGAGGAGATCAGCAAGACCCTCGACGACGCCATGGCCACCGTGACCGCCGTCAAGGAGATCACCGAGGAGAACAAGGACGGCGTCAAGCTGCTCATCGACAACGTCAACGAGCTCATGGACGACCCCCGCGTCGACCGCATCATCGGCAACCTCGACCGCATCACCACGACCACCGCCAACCGCCTGCCCGGCCTGCTCAGCAAGGCCGACCAGACCCTGACCCGGGCCGACAACGCCCTGGCCAAGGTCGAGCGCGTGACCGACGAGCTGACCCCCGAGCGCATGGACAAGGTCGGCGAGATCATCGACGACGTCGCCGTGGCCAGCGACAACCTGGCCAAGATCTCCAAGGACCTCGAGGGCATCGGCGAGGACGTGGGTCCGCTGGTCAGCAACCTGTCCCTGCTCGCCCGCCGGGCCGCGGCCATCGACGAGCTGACCGTGCGCAAGTTCCTCCAGGAAGAGGGCGTGCTCGTGCGCGTGGGCGGAGGCAAGCGCAAGAACGCCAAGGACCGCATCGAGGCGCTGGAGGAGTAGAGCCCATGGCCGACCTCGGCAAACCCTCGGTGTGGCGCTTTGGCTACGCCTCGAACATCAGCCTCGACAACCTGCGGACCAAAAAGCAGCTCGCGCCGACGCGCCACCTCGTGGGCCGGGTGCGCGGCTGGGCGCTGACCTTCGACCTGCCCGGCATCCCCCACGTCGATCCTGCGTTCGCGTGCGTGCGCGAAGACCCGAGCGCGGTGCTGCACGGCGCCGCCTTCGAGGTCAGCGCCGCCGAGGCCGAGGGCCTCGACCGCCAAGAGGGCGGCTACGACGTCGCCCCGGTCCGCTTCGAGTCCTACACCGGCGAGCGCTTCGAGGGCGTGGGCCTGTACGTGCCCAAGCCCGGCCGCGCCCGCCCGGGCCACGGCGGCCTCCCGTCCAAGCGCTACCTCCGGCTGATCCAGCGCGGCGCCCGAGAGGCCGGCCTGGACCCCGAGCACGTCGCTCGCCTCGACGCCCTGCCCCACCACCTCACCGCGCCCGAGGTCCGCGCCCAGAGCGAGGCGTGGATCGCCGAGTTCGAGGCGGACCCGGCCCGCCGAGACCGGCGCTGGACCGCCGAAGAGCTCGCGGCCTTCGACGGCTCGGACCCCCAAAAGCCCGCGCACACCTCCGCCCTCGGCTACGTCGTGCGCTACGAGTCCTTCTTTCGCTCGTGGCGCGGGCACACCATCACCCGCCGCAACCTGTTGCACGTCCGCGGCCAGAGCGTCGACGGCAACGACATCCGCCACGGCCAGCCGGGCTTTCACCCGCTCCCGCGGGTCGCCGACTGCTCCGAGGACGAGCGCGAGTTCCTGCGCCAGAACCTCGATCACCTCCTCCACGGGGGCGGGGTCATCGTCGGGCGGCTGCAAGATTTCCTCGACGCTCAGTAGTCGTTGCCAGCCCCCGAGGCCAGCGGCGACCATGGCGGGGTGAGATCGCTGCAGCCCAATACCGCCGTGCTCGTGGGCTCCAGCTACGCCCGCGGGACGGTCACCCACACCGACGATGCGGGCGTGCACGTCATCCGCGAAGACGGGGAGTACCTCGCCTGCGCCCGGGCCGAGCTGGCGGTCCTGTGCTCCGAGCACGACCAGCCGCGCAAGGGCGACGCGGTCCTCGTCGAGCGCGGGTCGAGCTTCGTGCCTGGCACGGTGATCGGCACCCACGTGGGCGCCTTCCAAGTCTCGACCGACGACGGCGAGGAGTGGGTCCCGGCGACGGCCCTGGCCAAGCGCCTCGTCGCCCCCACGGCCCGCGGCAAGGGCAGCGCCAAAGCGCCCGAGCCCGAGCTGAGCCGGAGCGCCCGCATCCACCGCTTCACCTTCCGCCACGCCGCGAAGGTCTGGCTGGGCCTGGGCATTTTGGGGCCCGCCCTGATGCTCTACGGCGGCGCCGAGGCCTGGGTGTTCTCGGCCCAGTGGGTGATGCTCCACGTCCTCGTCGCCGCCTACGTGCACGCCCAGCACCACCCCTTGCCGCGCTTTCACGCCCCAGGCTTTGGCAAGCCCGACGACCCCGGCACGCTGAGCACCGGGGCCCTCGAGCGCGCGCCCCAGCGCGACAAGTGGGAGGCCGTGCTGATCACCTTGGGGGGCTGGCTGGTGCTGGCCGTCGGCGCGGGCCTGCCGATGTTCGAGCCGCTGGTCAGCGCGGCCTACCTCGGCCTGGCCGGCGTCGTCGCGGCGGTGTTGCTCTACCTTCACGATCGCCTCTCGGCCGCCGAGGTCCGGCGCCTGCTCGGCGCTGCATCGATCCGCGATCGCATCGCCGCCGCCGAGATCACCGAAGGCCGGGTGGTCGGGACCGCCTCCGGGGAGGCCCGCGACCGGCCCCTGGCCTGGCGCGAGGTCGTCATGAAGATCTGGTCCGAGACCCGCCAGGTCACCAAGACCATCACCGACAGCGACGGCAACAGCCAGACGGTCCAGGCCAACGAGACCACCCACTACGGCTGCGGCATCCGCCACGTCGGCGGCGCCCAGGTGCTCACCCTCGACACCGCCCTGGGGCCCGTGGAGGTCAGCCTCGGCGGCGCGATCTGGGCGGCCCCGCGCGAGCGATGGTTTGGCCGGGCGCAGAGCCGGGGCAAGGACTGGGGCGGCCCGCGCCCGCCCAAGCACGGGGTCGTGGGCGGGACCGTCGAGCGCATCGACGCGGGCGATCGCGTGGCCGCGCTCGGGAAGCTGCGCCGGGGCGAAGGGACGATGGCGACGCGGCTAGTCGGCGGAGACAGCGGACCGGCCGTGGTGTTCGCGGCCGGCAGCGAGGACCCCGAGGCCAGCCTTCGACGCGCCTTGCTGCGGCGCCGGCTGTTCGTGGCCATCCCTGCGATCTTGGGCCTCGCGGGCGCCGTGCTCGGCCTACTGTGAGTGCTCCGGCGGGGAGCCGGGCGGAGGCTGATCCGTCGGCGGCTGCCCCGGCGGGGGCTGATCCGTCGGCGGGGCGCCGGGCGGAGCTTGGTCCGTCGGTGGGGCTCCCGGAGGAGGCTGGTTGGTCGGCGGAGCGCCCGGAACGGGACAAGCGGACAGGGTCATCGCCAGCGCGGCCAGGGACAGCGACGCTGCGATTCTCAATCGAGGTTCGGCTTGCATGGATTCGAGAATGGCACGAAGGTGAAAAAAGTGAGCCGCCCGCGTCAGCTCGTCGTCGACGGGTGCATGTTTAGTGGGTCGCGGCGGCCGAGGGTTTCACGGGCAGACGACGGGAGCGCTCACGTGGTCGAGAGCACCCGACCGGCGCGTCGTCGGCCCGGTCCGCGTCCCACACCCATGGTTGGCTCCGCGTGGCCTCAGACTGACCTCGCGGGGGTTCTGAGCTCCACAGCCGGACCCCTCCAGGGGGCGAAAGCTCCAGTCCACGATCTGGGTGCGCTCGAGCTGAACGCGGGGCGATGGCGATGGCGTCGCGCGATTTCGTCGTGCCGTCGCCTGGCCCTGCGCTCGGGGCGGATCGGTCCCGCGAAAACAGAGCGTGTCCGCTCATCTTCCCTCGCGACGAAGGACCAACGAAAGCCGTGCCAAGATGCTGCAATAGCCATACGTTGACCTCGGCCCATGCGACCCAGGTTGCGCTCGAACGAGGCCGCCCACGGAGTCCCCCGATGTCCGACGAGCCCTCACCCACGAACGTCGTCCGCTGCCCCCCTCCCTTCGCGCCGCTGTTCAGCGCGGCCGAGCGCATCATGGAGGGCTTCTTCACCGACCTCCAGCGGGAGCCCGAGAAGGGGCAGCTGCACATCCAGGGCGTCCGCTACATGCTCGTGCGCACGGACTCCATGGCCATCGAGCTCCACGAGGAGCTGCGCAAGACCTTCGGCGAGACCGGTGCCCGGCAGATCCGCTACAAGCTCGCCAAGGCCTGCGGCATGCGCGACGCCAAGCTGTTCGCGGAGCGCCTCGGCGTGGAGGACCCCGACATGCGCCTGGCCCTCGGCCCCGTGCACTTCGCCCACGTCGGCTGGGCCAACGTCGACATCTTCGAAGAGAGCGCGCCTCAGCCCAACGAGGACTACTTCCTGGCCTACGACCACCCCTACTCCTTCGAGGCCGCCGCCTACGTCGACAACGGACTGAGCAGCAAGGCGCCGGTGTGCCACATGAACGCGGGCTACTCCACGGGCTGGTGCCAGGTCAGCTACGGCGTCGACCTCAAGGCCGAGGAGCTGAGCTGCCGCGCCTGCGGGGACGAGCAGTGCGTCTTCGTCATGGCCCACCCGCGCAATTTTTCGCGCCTGCGCGACGCGTTCAAGGCCAAGCGGGGGCTGTGAGGATGAGCGCTCGCTCCGAGGTGGAGCCGCGCCGCTCCGAGGTGGAGCAGCGCCGCTCCGAGGTGGAGCAGCGCCGCCTCGGGGAGGCGATGCGCTTCATCCAGCTGATGGCGAGGACCTTCTCGACCCTCGACCTGAACGAGCCGGAGGCGATCGGCGACACCCTCAGCGCGCTGAGCGGGACCTTCCTCGACGCGCCGGCGCGCCTGACCCTCACCCTCGAGCGCGAGACCGGGGCGCTGGCCCTCGGGGCGCGAGAGGGCGTGGGCGAAGACGCGGCCCTGCTCGAACCCGTCGCCTGCGAGCTGTGGCGCGAGCTGATCGACGCGCGCGAGCCCGTCTGCCTCGACCGCGAGGCGCTGCGCGATCGCTGGCCGCAGGTCCCCGCGGCCCTCGAGGAGGGCATCGTGGCCGTGGCGATCCTGCTCCACGAGGAGCCCCTCGGCCTCCTCGTGCTGGGCCCAAAGCTCTCGGGCGAGCCCATCTTCGAGGCCGAGCTGGCCTTCCTGTCCTCGGCGGTCGGCCTCGCCGCGATGGCCTACGCCAGCGCCGAGGCCTCCGCCGAGCGGGCCGCCCAGCAGCGCGTCGCCGAGCAGCGAGCCCAGCTCGCCGCCGAAGAGGCCGCAAAAAAGCAGGCCGCCTTCGACGAGCTCGACGTCAAGCTCTCGATCATCGCCTCGCAGCGCGACGAGATCACGCGGCTGTCCACGCCGATCTTGCAGCTGCACGCCGAGGTCCTGGCGCTGCCGATCATCGGGACCGTGGATCCGAGCCGCGGAGAATTGATCTCGAGGCGGCTCATGGACGAGATCAACCAGCGCAAGTCGAGCTACGTCCTGCTCGACCTCACCGGGGTCGAGCAGGTCAACCCGTGGATGGCGAACTACCTCGTCAGCCTCGCGCGCACCTGCGAGCTGCTCGGCTCGACCTGCGTGCTGACGGGGATCGGCCCTGCCCTCGCGCTGTCCCTGGTCGGGCTCGACACCGGCATCGCGAAGCTCGCGACCTTGCCGACCCTCGGCGCGGGCCTGGAAGAGTGCCTGCGTCGGTTGAAGCGCTAGCCGCGGCTCGATGCCATCACACGGGCCCGCGTGACGCCTCGCTGACCTTTTTGCCAGTGACACCCTCCCGCAATCACGAATGTAATCACTTACCATTTCTCCCCACCCAACCACAAAGCACGGATATTTGAATCGACATATTTAAATTCAACACTTTCTGAATGAAGACCCTCGGCCTGGTCACTCCCTGGATGCTCGCCGCCGCTCATCGAGACGCGGTCGGCCATGACACCGGTTCGCCGGAGTGAGTTCAGACCATGACCAAGAACAGCACCCTCCCCAAGCTCCTCGTCCTCGGCACCCTCGCGTCCGCCCTCTCGCTGACGCTCGGCTGTGACACGGGCGAATCCCCCGAGCTCGACGACGAGTTCGCCGACGCCGACCTGCGCGAGGGAAACCTCCCGGGACCCGCCGCCAGCAAGTGGCGCATCCGCAACGCCGCCGCCCAGGCCAACACGGGGCAGTGGGTCATCCGTGAGATGGCCTTTTGCGCCGACGCCGAGTGCGACAGCCCCCTGACCGGCGGGGTCGCCTTCGACAGCGGCGACTCCCAGTCCTGGTCGCTCCCCGCCAACGCCTTCGACGGCGACACCGCCACGATGTGGAAGACCTTCGACACCGACGTCGCCGGCCAGTCCTACATCGGCCTCGACTTTGGCCAGCCCACGAGCGTCGCCGGGCTCCGCCTGCAGGGCGACAACGTCGTCTACTCCGTCGACTCCATCTACGTCGAGTACTACGACGAGGCCGCTCAGGAGTGGGTCACCGCCGACTACCTGGCCAAGCTCCCCGCCCAGGCCACCTCGACCCGCGCGGTCCAGGCCCGCGAGGCCTTCCCCACGCAGTGGCGGGTGCGCAACGCCGCCGTCCAGGAGAACACCGGGCAGATCGTCGTGCGCGAGATGGCCTTTTGCGCCGACGCCGAGTGTGCCGAGCCCCTGACCGACGGCGTCGCCTTCGACAGCGGCGACTCCCAGTCCTGGTCGCTGCCCGCCAACGCCTTCGACGGCGAGACCACCACGATGTGGAAGACCTTCGACGCCGACGTCGAGGGCCAGTCCCACCTCGGCATGGACTTCGGCGAGATCACCGAGATCGGCGGTCTGTCCATCCAGACCGACAACGTCGTCTACTCCGTCGACGCCATCTACGTCGAGTACTACGACGTCGTCGCCGAGCAGTGGGTGACCTACGACTACCTCGGCAAGCTCCCCGCCTCCAGCGAGCTGGTCCGCCCCCTCGCCCAGCGCGAGCGCTTCCCCACCCGCTGGCGAGTCCGCAACGCCGCCGTCCAGGAGAACACCGGGCAGATCGTCGTGCGCGAGATGGCCTTTTGCGAGGACGCCGGCTGCCTGAGCCCGCGGACCGACGGCGAGGCCTTCGACAGCGGCGACTCCCGGTCCTGGTCGCTGCCCGCCAACGCCTTCGACGGCGACACCACCACGATGTGGAAGACCTTCGACGCCGACGTCTTGGGCCAGTCCCACCTCGGCATGGACTTCGGCGAGCTGTTCGAGCCCGAGGGCGTGTCGATCCAGACCGACAACGTCGTCTACTCCGTCGACGCCATCTACGTCGAGTACTACGACGTCGTCGCCAAGCAGTGGGTCTCGGCGGACTACCTGGGCGACCTGCCCGCGAGCACGACGCTGACCCGCCCCCTGCTCGGCGCCGTCACCCTCGATCCGATCTCCAGCCTGCTGCTCGACGACTCGGGCGCCAACGCCAGCGACGGCGACGCCGCGAGCGTGGTCGGCGGGGCCCTGTTCTCTACCGAGGCCGCGCCGATCACCACCTACAACCGCGGCGCCCTCGAGCTCGACGGCACCAGCGGCTACGCCACCTTGCCCAACGGCCCGGACGTGTCCTACGGCGACGAGGACTTCACCGTCGCCTTGTGGGTCCGCGCGGACGAGCAGCTCGACCTGTCCAAGCCCGACAACGACGTGGTCGAGAAGTGGAGCGGCGGGGGCGGCTACCCCTTCGTGATCCGCTACATCAACCAAAACAGCGGCAACGTCGGCAAGATCGTCGCCGCGCGCTACGACGGCTCGAAGCACCCCAGCGTGCTCTCGACCGCGACCATCAACGACGGGCAGTTTCACCACGTCGCCTTCGTCAAGTCCGGCGACGCGCTGCGCCTGTACATCGACGGCCAGCAGCAAGGCGGCGACGTCACCGACACGACCGGGCCCAACACCCACAACGACTCCCCGCTCTACATCGGTCGCCGGGGCGCCGCCGCCCCCTACGACAACTTCTTCGCGGGCGCCGTCGACGACCTCAACATCTTCGACCGCGGCCTGAGCCAGGCGCAGATCGAAGCCCTGATGGCTCGCTGAGCATCACCGTTGAGAACCCCAAGCCCCAGCGGCCGGCCCCCAGGGGTCGGGCGCTCGGGCCTTTGAGCGTGTTCGCGGCTCGTCCCCAACGCCTGCAGGACCCCTGAGGGCCCTCACCCCCGCCAGACAACACCCCCGGAACGGGGGTGACCACATGCGGTCTGAGGAGGCACGAACGCCATTGCCCCACGACCAAAGCGGAGGAGCGGACAGCGACGAAGCGCCCCCGGTCCCCCAACGCCTGCGGGGGCCTCTCAGGAATGCTCGCGCGTCGCCTCGAACTTGAGCTCGGGGAAGCGCTCCGCCGTCTTGCTCAGGTTCCACTTGTTCGGCGCCAGATAGACCAAGTCGTCGTGCCCGTCGACGTAGAGGTTCTCCTCGCACTTGCGCTTGAAGTTCGCCATCACCTTGTCCAGCGTCACCTTGTCGTGGTGCTCGAGGTCCGGGGTGATCCACCGCGCCATGGAGTACTCGACGGGCTCGTAGATGGCGACCACCGAGTACTCGTCCTCGAGGCGGTGCTTCATGACCTCGAGCTGCAGCTGACCGACGGCGCCGACGACCCAGGTGGCCCCGAGCAGGGGCTTGAACACCTGGATGGCGCCCTCCTCGGACAGCTGGCGCAGGCCCTTGGCCAGCTGCTTGGCCTTGAGCGGGGTCTTGAGGATCACGCGGCGGAACAGCTCGGGGGCGAAGCTGGGGATGCCGGTGAAGCGCAGCTTCTTGCCCTCGGAGAAGGTGTCGCCGATCTTGATGGTGCCGTGGTTGGGGATGCCGATGATGTCCCCGGGCCAGGCCTCCTCCACGAGCTCGCGGGAGCGGGCCAAAAACGCCAGGGCGTTGCCCATGGCGACGTCCCGGCCCAGGCGCACGTGGTGGGCCTTCATGCCGCGGCTGAAGCGTCCCGAGCAGATCCGCAAGAAGGCCATGCGGTCGCGGTGCTTGGGGTCCATGTTCGCCTGGATCTTGAACACGAAGCCCGAGAAGGCCGCCTCGTCGGCGTCGACCATGCGGGTCTCGACGGGGTCGCCGGGCTTGGGGGCCTCGACCGCGGCCTTGCCGACCACGGCCTGGCGCTCTTGGGGCGCGGGGGCCAGGCTGACGAAGGCGCGCAGCAGCTCGCGGACGCCGAAGTTGTTCATGGCCGAGCCGAACAGCAGGGGGGTCTGCTTGCCGGCCAGGAATTCCTCGCGGTCGTACTCGACGCCCGCGCCCTCGAGCAGCTCGACGGCCTCGCGCAGCTCCTCGACGGCCTCCTCCCCGAGCAGCTCGTCGAGCTTGGGGTCGTCGATGCCCTCGACGGGGATGCCCGCGGCGATGGTGCCCTCGTCGCTGGGCTTGAACACGTGCAGCTCGCGCTCGACGAGGTGGTAGACGCCCTTGAAGCCCTTGCCCATGCCCACGGGCCAGGTCCAGGGCACGCAGGGGATGCCGAGCTTGTCCTCGATCTCGTCGAGGAGCTCGAGGGGGTTCTTGCACTCGCGGTCGAACTTGTTGACGAAGGTGATCACCGGGGTGTCGCGCATGCGACAGATCTCGATGAGCTTCTCCGTGCGCGACTCGACGCCCTTGGCCCCGTCGATGACCATCAGCGCCGAGTCGACGGCCGTGAGCACGCGGTAGGTGTCCTCGCCGAAGTCGGCGTGGCCGGGGGTGTCGAGGAGGTTGACGTTGGCGAGGCGCTCGAAGTCCGGGGCGTCCTCGGGGCGACCGGGGATGGGGAACTCGAAGCTCATCACCGAGGTCGTGACCGAGATGCCGCGCTCTTGCTCCATCTTCATCCAGTCGGACACGGCGTGGCGGCTGGCCTTGCGCGCGCGGATGGCCCCGGCCATCTGGATCGCGCCGCCGAACAGCAGCAGCTTTTCGGTCAAGGTGGTCTTGCCCGCGTCGGGGTGGCTGATGATCGCAAAGGTGCGCCGACGCGCGACCTCCGCCTTGGCTTGCTCGGGAGCCTTCACGGTGCGCGGAGGATGGCAGAGCATCGCCCCCCTAGCCAGAGCGGCGCCCGAGTAGGCCTCAACCCTCGCTCAAGAGCTCGCCCAGCTGTTTCGCGCGCACGGACAGGCCCGAGGCGAGGATCGTGCCCTCCCCGTCGACGACGATCATCGTCGGCACGCCGATGACGTTGAAGCGCTCCGAGAGCACCTGCCGCTCCTCCATGCTCGGGACGGAGTGCAGCCAGGGCATGGGCCAGTCGTTCTCGCGGTAGCGGCTCACGGTCTCGCCCGCGTCGTCCCAGGACACGGAGATGATCTCGACCCGGCGCGCGCCCAGGTCGAGCGCGCGGTAGTCGGCCGGGGCGGGGGCCTCACCAGCCTTGGCCGGCGCGACCTCGGCCCCGTTGAGCGCGGCATAGACCGCGTGCAGCTCGGGCAGGTCGGCGACGCAGGGGGCACACCAGGTCGCCCAAAAGTCGAGGGCGTAGACCTGCCCGGCCATGCCCTCGGAGGTGATCGGGTCGCCGCCGCCCAGGCGCGGGAGGCTGAACGCGGGCATGGCCTTGCCCGGCGCCGTGGCCCGGTCGGGGTCGTACTGCCCGGCCATGTGGGCGTACATCGTGCCCTCGAAGCGCGGGTCCTGGAGGGCCTCGTAGGCCGCCTTGCTGGCCTGGACCGCGGCCTCGTCAGGGCTTTGGTTGGCCCACAAAATACCCAGCAAGACCGCGCCGACGACCTTGGCGTCGGGGTGCTCGCGCACGGCTCGGTCGCGGTAGTCCGGCTTGGGGCTGAGCTTGAGGGCCTGGCTCAGGGCCCAAGGGCGCAGCGACCACGCCGCGTCGTCGGGCTCGAGGGTGGCGAAGAGCTCGTCGACCAGGGCGGCGTCGGCCTCG
Source organism: Plesiocystis pacifica SIR-1 (assembly GCF_000170895.1). Classification (GTDB taxonomy): domain Bacteria; phylum Myxococcota_A; class Polyangia; order Nannocystales; family Nannocystaceae; genus Plesiocystis; species Plesiocystis pacifica. Next base: position 18,232 of record NZ_ABCS01000051.1, read on the forward strand.
AACTCCGGGGCGAGCTGCTCGGCCCAGATCACCAGGCCCGCGGTGCGCACGGCCCCCTCGAGCGTCCGCACCGCGTCCGCGGTCTGATCGATGACGGCCTGCTGCACCCGCTCACGCAGCGCGTCGGCCTCCTCGGGCTCGGCCTCGCTCTCGGCCATGGCCTCGGCCCACAGCTCGCTGGACAGGGCGCTCAGCCGCCAGTCCAGCGCGACGATGGCCCCAAAGTCCGAGCTCGGATCGTCGGGGGTCGAGGCCGCGACCTTCCCGGGCAGCCCGGGGGGCGTCATCGCGGCGGGGTCGAAGCGCAGCTCGAGGGTCTCGGCGCCGGGCTCGACGCGGACGACGCTGAAGTAGTCGCCGCCGCCGTCGTAGACGAAGCTCGCCGCCTCGGTGCCGTTGATGGTCCGGCTCGAGTTCGTCGCCGACGCGAGCTGGTAGCGAAACTCCGTGGCCCCGAGCTCGAGGTCCGCCGGGTTGAGCTTGACCTTGGCGAGGAAGGTGCCGTCGGCCTGGGGCTCGAACTCGAAGCCGACGCGCTCTCCGGGCGAAGGCGCGGGCTTGCCCTGCCCCTCCCCCGCTCCGGGGGTCGCGTCGGCCTTGGCTTCGGCTTCGGCTTCTGCTTCGGCTTCCAGCTCCGGCCAGCCCTGAAAAAAGCCAAAGCCGGCGATGGACTCGCGCTCGGCGTAGCTCTCGGGCCGCTCGTGGGTGCCCAGGGTGACCTGCAGCTCGTGCACGCCCCCATCCAGCGGCACGTGCACGCTCGCCTGGGCATGGCCGACGCCCGTGAACATCAGCTCGATGAAGCCCTGGCCCTCGAGGCTCAGCTCGAAGCGCCCGTCAGCGTCCACGTCGACGGGCTCGGCGGGCGCCCGAACGCTGCGCACGATGTGGGCGTGGGCCAGGGCCATGCGCTCGCCGTCGTGACCCACGACGCTCCCGCGCAAGGTGGTGGGGCCCTGGGTCTGCGCGTCGGCGGTCGCGTCCGCCCCGGGAGCCGTCGCGCCGCCCTCCGGGTCCGCCGGGGTCGCGCAGGCCAGGGCGAACGCGGCGAGGGTCGAGGCTGCCAGGCGCGACACCTGGCGGGGGAACGAGCGGGGGAGGTGTCGCATGCAGGTCCAGTGGGCCAAGGCCAGACCGGCCCAGCTTAGCAGCCCGCCAGCGCGACACCTCGCGCCGAGGTCAATCGCGGCGCTTTTGGCCGGTCAGCGAGACGATCACGTTGGAGGTCGCGCGGAAATTCGGCAGCTTGCACATCTCGATGAAGGCGCGGAACTCCTCGTCGGTGATGTCGATGCCCTCGACGTGCGGGAGGGCCTGGCCGATGCGCTCGAAGGTCTGCACGTAGAACTTGGTCAGCGGCAAGGAGCCGCCCCACTCGTAGACCAGCCCCGAGTAGCTCACGTTCTGGAAGCCAGCGTCCTCCATCTCGCAGCTGAGGTGGCGGCCGCAGTCGGAGCGAAAGCCCCCCGCGGCCAGCAGCTCGTCGAGCGCGCCCCAGCCCTTGTCGAACAGCGCCTCGTGCTCGGGGCGGGCCGCGACCATCGACGAGAAGTCGGAGGACTCCAGCACGGCCCAGCCCCCGGGGCGGAGGATGTCGAGGACCTGGCGGAGCACCGGCATGCGGTCGGGCTGGTGCTCCAGCACCGCCCGCGAGTGGACCAGGTCGAAGCGGTTCGCCGGCAGGGGGTCCGTGCCCATGCGGTGCGCCTTGACCTCGAGGTTGGGCCCCGCGAGGGGCTCGAGGAAGCGGGTCTCGAGGTCGGTGGCGAGCACGTGCCCCGTCGGCCCCACACGCCAGGCCAGCCACTCGGCGACCGAACCGCCGCCGCCGCCAAATTCGAGGCAGCGCCACCCCGGCGAGATGCCAACGCGCTCGCAATGCCCCTGCGTGATCGGATCACAAAAGCGCTCGAGCTCGCGCAGGCGCTCCCGCTCTTCACTCCACTCGTGATCGAAGTAGTACTCCATCTACGACGAGCTTAACCCAAGCGCGACCCTCTTCCATAGCGTCGACCGTCCCGTCGGCGCCCTCAGCGGGCTGGGCGCTCGCGCCCCTCGGCCCGAGACGCTCCCGAGACTTTTTGTCGTTGTCGTGATCTCCCGGAAGCCCGCACACTCTATCGGGCCGATGCCAACCGCGGCGAGCACCTCCCTCGAGGCCCAGACACTCCAACGCCTGCGTCGACCTCCCGGCACCCTCGACACCCTCCGTGACCGGGTGCTCGTCGGGCTGGTCTACTCGAGAGCCTGGGCGGCCCTCGAGGCCCTCGTATGCCGGGGCTCCAAAGCGCCCCTTCGCCCCTTCCTCGGCGTCGGTGACGTCCCGGGCCTCGACAGCCTGCGACCCAACTTCGAGGCGATCCAACGCGAGGCCCTGGCCGTCATGGCGACCCGCGAGGTCCCGAGCTTCGCCGAGCTCGAGCCCGGGCAAGCGCGGATCGGGGGCGACCGCAACTGGAAGGTCTTCGCCCTCCACGCCTTCGGCCCCGTCGAGTCCAACCTCGCCCGCTGCCCCGAGACCGCGCGAGTGCTCGCGAGCATTCCCGGCGTGGTCTCGGCCTCCTTTTCGATCATGCGAGGGCCCAAGCGCGTGCCCGTGCACCGGGGGATCTTTCGCGGCTTGATCCGCGTGCACCTCGGCCTCGTGCTCCCGCCGGGGGACGGGCCGTGCTCGATCACCGTCGGCGGCGAGACCCGGAGCTGGGCCGAGGGCGAGCTGCTCGTGTTCGACGACACCTACCCCCACGGCGTCGAGCAGGGCCGGGTGGGCGAGCGCGTGATCTTGCTGATCGACATCGAGCGCCCGATCCGGGCCCCCTACCGCTGGCTCAACCGGGCGATGATCCGCGCTGGCGGGCGCAGCAAGTTCGCCCGCCAGATCCGCGACCGAGTCCGCCGCGGGAGGCGAGCGTGACCGTCACCGAGCGCTGGGTGCAGACCCGCGAGAGCCCCCGCATCCGCGTGCGCTGCGTGATCCACGAGGGCCCCCCGGAGCCGGCGCACACCGTCGTGATGGTCCCGGGCTGGCTGTCGAGCGCCGAAGAGAAGCAGACCGTCGCCGTCGAGCTCGCCCGCCACGCCCGGGTGATCGTGCTCGAGGCCCGGGGTCACGGCGGCTCGGACCGCCCGCGGGTCCCCGGCGCCTACTCCATCGAGGCCTTCGCCCGCGAGCTCGGCGTGGTCATCGAGGCCTTCGGGCTGCGAGCCGGCGCCTACTCGGTGTTCGCCTTTTGCCTGGCCACGGGCTGGACCCGGGCGCTGTTCAACGACGGCTTCGAGCCCCGCCCCGTCGGGCTGGTCCTGGCCACGCCGGCGGGGCGCTACCGCGGCGCCGCCTTGCTAAACGCGACCGCGCGGGCCGTCCCCGACCCGCTCCTCGCCGGCGTCCAGCGCATCGCCACCCGGGCCTGGATCGCCCTCGTGCCCGGGGAGCGGGCGACCATCGAGCAGACGGATCGGCGCGTGCGCGAGCAAGACGGCTGGGTCCAGCGCCGCATCGCCGCCACCTGCAGCGCGCGCATGCCCTTCATCCCCACGCCCAACCTCCCGCAGCTGTGGCTGGTCAACGAGGGCGACCCCTTCGTCGAGGCCCCGCCGATGACCGACGCGGTCGAGCTGTGGACGATCCGCTCCTCGCACCTGTGGATCGACGGGCGCGAGCGCGAGGTGGCTGATCGCGTCGCCGAGTTCCTGACCCGCCAGGGCGCCAGCATCGAGAGCACCCCCGCGGCGGTGGGCCAGACCCCCTGAGCGAGGGCCTCGACTGGCTGGCGCGGTGGCTCGACGCCGTGCTCCGCCGCTCCGGCCGGGAACACGGCATCGTGATCCGCACACCGATGTCAATAGTCGAGCTTCGCTACCGCTCAGTTCCGGTAATCGGCGTACGAGGTGTGTAAAACTCTCTGGTGCTCATTCCCCTCCGCGAAGCGAGCGAGTCACTGCCATGCCCATTTGCGCCACATGGATCCACTCCCCGCTCACCCGCGCTGCAGTCGAGGCCCAGGCGCCCATCCGGGCGTGCTGCCACGGCGAGCGCCTCGAGCTCCAGACCGCAGATGGGCGCCGCTTCGAGCTCGCGGTCATCGACGACCAGCAGCGCCCGGTCCTCGCCCTCGCCGTCCAGGTCGACGTCGAGCGCGGGCAGATGTGGCTGCTCGCCGGCCTCGGAGACGACGAAGAGCCCGTGCTGCTCTCGACCGCCTTCCCGCCCGTGGAGGGCGCAGCGTTCGAGCAGGTGCCGCTGTCCGACGCGACGACCGTCGGCTGCGGAGCCGTCCTCGATCAGCGCTGGGTGCCGGGCGCGGTCGTGCTGATCCGCGAAGCCGCCGAGCAGGGTGTGTCCGTCGTCGGCAACGAGGTCCAGGCCTGGAGCCTCGGTGGCAGCTTGCTGTGGCGGGCCTACGGGGGGCAGATCGACGGCATCGAGTGGATCGATCGCTTCGCCGACGTGGCGTCCGCGGACAGCCTGACCCTCGTGTGCACCGGCGAGGACGCGCGGGTCGCCGTGCTCGTGGGCGAGTGGGCCAAGCCCGAGCTCGCGCCGACCCGCTGGCGGCGGGACCTCGAGCTCGAAGGGGCGACCGCCGACCAGTTCCCTGCCGTGACGATCGGTAGCCACCTCGCTCGGGTCGGGAGCTCTGAGGTCTGGGTCTACGCGGCCACGCACGGCGACGAGGCGACCGAGCGCCGCCGCTACCACGTGGCACGCTTTCGCCGCGGACCCACCGGCGTCACCCTGGAAGCCCACGCCAGCGGGCCTGGGTTGGTGTTCGGGCTGTGGCGAGGCCCCGGCGACGCGCTGTGGCTCGGCCGCGGCGAGGAGCGTCCGGACGAGCGCTGGGATCGGAAGCTCGGCAGCCTCGACGAGGCGCTGGCCTTCGCCCCGCGCTTCGAGCCGCCGCAGCCCGAGCGCGTCCACGACGTCTCGCTCAGCTGGCTCGCCCTCGGTTGACTCGCGGGCTCCGCGTGTCCGCGAGCGCCCATTTCATTCCGCACAGTTGAACCCCGCGGTGTGTTGCTTCACGCGCGACTCGAGTGGCCCTCGATGTCGCCGCGAACAAACTATAACTCGTCGTCACTTCCTCCTCCGAGGTCGCCAAAACGACACCGTCGTGCTGTACGGCGGCATCAAGGACGCCGGGGTCATCGGCAACTCCGGCAACGACGATATCGAGTTCTGGCACGGGCTGCGGCTCGACGTCACCACTGGCGGGGGCGACGACTGGATCTTCTCGAGGGCCTACCAGACCAGCCACATCACCACCCACGACGGCGACGACGAGATCATCGTCGAAGACGGCACGGCCATCATCGACTCTGGCGACGGACTCGACGACATCACCACCGGCAACGGCGACGACACCATCGACTCTGGCGTCGGGGCCGACGTCATCGACGCAGGCAACGGCGAGGACCCCCCGCACTCCGAGACCGATCGGGCCGTCGCTCCTCGCTCAGGGGATCGGCGGCACCTCGTAGATCGGCTTGACGTCCGCCCCGCCCGTGTAGGCGTAGGAACCCGCCGGCCCGTAGCCATAGACCGTCAACCCGAAGGCGTTGTCGCCCTCGACGAGGTGCGCCCCCTCGCCCACGGGGCACACGATCGACCAGTACTCCGTGGCCTCCAGCGTGCCCGCGGCCTGCTCCACGCAGCCGCCCGGGAGCGCCCCGCCGTCGAGGGTGATGTTGCCGAGGCTCGGCCCGTCGCCGCCCTGCTCGTAGGGCGTGGACAGCACGAAGTAGTTGCTGGTCCAGCTGGGCGGGGTCAGGAACACGTAGCGCTCGCGGTACTGGTCGATGGAGGGGAAGTAGGTCAGCGCCGGGTCGCCGGTGAAGGCCATGGTGTAGCCCTGGCTGACCAGGATCTGCGCGACCATGATCGGCGTCGAGGACTCGACCACGAAGTCCTCCTGGGCCCAGGTGTCGAACACCTCGCCGGGCTGGAGCTCGAACTGGTCCCGGGGCGGCGGCAAGCTGGTGGTCACCGAGGCGGGCTCGGCCACGGCCATGAAGCGCAGCAGGTCGGGCTCGACCCAGCCGCCGCCGCTGCGCTCGGGGCTGTGGGTGATGACGAACTGGCTGCCGAGGGAGCTGGCGGGGAAGACCTGCTCCTCGATGTGGTCGGTGCAGCACAGCTCGCCGTCCCAGTTGGGCGGCTCGGGCATGCCGGGGATGTCGTAGGTGGGGGCGATGGCCCGCTCGCCCGAGGAGAACACGGCGACGGGCTTGTCGGCCTCGACGACGGTGCCGGTCATGTCGCCGGGGATGCCGGAGCTCGCGATGTTCACGACCTCCCAGCGGTTCAGGTACACGTCGAAGGGCTGCCCGGGCATGCCCACGGGGATGCCGACCATGTCCGAGAGCGTGGTCGTGCCCGGGCGGATCTCGATGTTGGTCCCGTCCTCGATGGCGACCACGGTGACCGAGGAGCGGTCGGGGATGCCGGCGATGGGGATCGGGGCGATGGGGTTGGCGGTCGCGTAGCCGATCGCGCGGTGGACCTTGCCCAGGCCCGAGGAGGGCAAGAGCAGCGAGGCGTCGTTGCTGAAGTCGTTGGTGAAGGTGTTGAACTGGTAGACGACGATGGGCGCGGTCGCGGTGATCCGAAAGGCGTTGTTGGACTTCCAGGTGCCGGGCGGGCCCGGGGGCTCCTCGGTCGCCTCGGTCCAGCCGGTGAGCTCGGCCCGGGGCAGCTCGATGGTCTCGAGCTCGCCGGAGGGGATGGTGGTCTGGGCGACCACGAACAGGCTCTCGGGCTCGCCGAGCTCGGCGATGTTGCGCTCGATGATCACGCTCGCCGGGGTCTCGCCGGCGTTGGCCAGGACGACCCCCCAGGCCTGCATGGACGCGTCGTCGATGCCCCGGGAGTTGGGCAGGTCGACGGCCCAAAACTCGCACCCGATGTTGGACGGGGTGTCGTCGGCGACGGCGCAGGCGTCGACGCACTCGCCCTCGGCGCAGACCGAGCCCGAGGCCGAGTCGCAGTCTTCGATGAGCTCGCCGGGCTGGCCGCTCTCGTCGCACTCGACCACGCTGTTGCCCTCGCAGGTCGGCTCGCCGGGGATGCAGGGCACGCAGCCTTGACCCTCGACGCACACCTCACCGAGCTCGCCGCAGTCGACGGGGTCGCCCTCGCAGGGCGTGTAGATGTTGGCCTCGCAGGTGTTGCAGGGGCCCTCGGTGTCGGTCGACGAATTCGTCGTGGCGTCGCTGGCCTCGTCGTCGTTCGCGGTCAACGTCGAGTCCGTCGAGTCCGTGAAGATCGACCCGCCGCCGTCGTTGTTGCAGGCGACCATGCCCGCGCAGGCGAGGGCGAGGGGCGCCCATCGAAGGGGCGGCGTCAGACCAAATCCAAGGGCGTGCATCGAGCGGTTGTATCACCGCCCGGCACCTGATGACCGTGAGTCAATTCCCGCTGTCTTCTTGGGGATTTTCGTCGGCGGGCTCGGCCGCGTCGTCCTCGCTGCCCTCCGCGGGCTGCTCGGGCTCCGCCTTCACCTGGCGGGCTTCGATGGTGTCCTCGATGAAGACCGCCGTGAAGGTCTCGCCGTCGTAGCTCAGGCGAATTCGCTTCCAGCGCACGTCGCGATCGGGGACCAGGCCCGCGTGGCGCACGACCAGGTCCGGGTCGCCCTCGGCCGCGGCCGGCAAGACCGCGAACAGGCCCGTGCCCTTGGCCTCGACCCGATCGGCGTCGGGCAGGCGTCGCTCGTCCGAGCCGGGCTCGGTGGGCGGCGGCGCGAGCACCAAGGTCGCGCCGAGGTCGTCCCACGAAAGCAGCTCCCAGGTGCCGGGGCCGTCGAACAGGTTGAGGGCCTTGAGCTCGGCGGCGACGGCCTTTTTGTGCTCCTCGTCCTCGACGGAGGCCGCGAGGATCGCCGCGGCGTGGAGCCGGGCCCAGCGGCGCGGATCGTCGGCGCCGGGCCGACCCTCGCCGGAGAACACCCGCTCGAGCAGGCGCCGAGCCTTGTCGCCGCGCTCGTTGCCCGCCGCGGCCCGGGCCATGCGGATCGCCGTCACCGGGGTCTCGCGCATGTCGAAGAGCAGCTCGTACTGGCGGAAGGCGTCGGCGTACCAGCCGTGGCGCAGGAACAGGTCGCCGAGCAGGCGGCGGCTGGCCTCGGAGTCCGGGGCGTACTCGACCAGCTCGGAGTAGAGCCGGCGAGCCTCCTCGTCGCGGCCCTCGCGGGCGAGCAGATCGCCCACGAGCACGATGAGGTCCGGGGTCAGCAGGCCCTGGTTGCGCAGGTTCTGCCCGCGGGTGATCGCCTCGTCGACGCGACCGATGGCCACGAACTCGCGGATCATCCGGCGCTCGCCGTCGGGGTCGCCCGGGGCCGCGCGCAGGGCCTGGTCGAGGATCTCGAGCCGCGCCTGGGCGGTCTTCGCGGCCTGCAAGCGCGCGTCGACCTCGAACCAGTCCACGGCCCCGTACTCGGCGTAGATCACCGTGGCGATCAGGCTCGGGTCGATGAGCCGGCGCAGCAGGGCCTGGGTCAGGAAGGTCTTCGCGTCGGGGTCGTCGGCGAAGTGGCCGAGCAGCAGGCGGATCTCCGCCTCCGTCGACGCGCGCTGCTGGAGCAGGTCGAGGAAGGCCTTTTGATCGCGCCAGCGCCGGATCTCGCAGGTCGCCTTGGCGGCCTCGTAGGACTGCAGGCGCGCGGTCATGGCCACGCTGCGGTCGAGCTGCTTGGCCCACAGGCGACGGCGCGTGTTCAGCCCGCGGGTGGCCGCGTCGCTGCACGCGCTCGGGGCCGTCGGCCCGACGCCCGAGGGGCTCAGCCGCGGGCTGCCCACGAGGCCCCGGCGCATGAGCTCGGCCTCGGTGGTCTCGCGCACCCACGGCGGCGGCGCGGCGGCGCGGATGCCCGCGCCCGCGAGCATCTCCTCCTCCTCGGTCTTCTCGGCCTCGAGACGGAACACGCCCCAGGTGGTCGCGTCCCGGGCGAAGGCCTCCCGCGCCGGGATGTCCTCGCCGCCGCCGGCCCAGCCCCCGCGCTCGTTGAAGGCCGGGGCGTTGGGATCGGCCGCGGGCTGGGTCTGGCTCTGGAGCTTGCCGGTGATCGGCGTGGCCGAGGGCGCCGGCGTGCGCTCGCTGGTCAACGGCTGCCCGAAGGCGTGGCCGCCCCCGCTCGGGACGTCGGCGTCGACGTTGGCCTCGCTCGCGGCTTCTTCCATGGCGCAGCCCCAGGGCGCGAGCAGGGCGGCGGTGAACATCGAGAGCACGGTGGGCGACTCAGGCGACCCGACGCGGGTGTCCACCGGCGTCGAGACCCAGCTCCCGTCCGTCAGCTGCGGGAAGCTCCGCTGGCGCCGCTCGATGCCCGCGTCGCGGTAGGCCCCCTCGCTGTCGAGGACGAGGAAGGAGGTGAAGGGCGTCATCAGCCCGTAGTCGTAGCCGAGGGTCAGGACCTTGCCGCGCACCGCATCGGGCCCGCGGGTGTCCGTGAGCAGGTGGTCGACGTAGGCCCGCGCCCACAGCCGGGGGATCATCCGCGGGACCAGGCCCTCGCGGTTGATCCGGTAGCGCGTCTTCTCGGCGTCGTCCTTGCCCGCCTTGATGGAGAATTGGTGGCTGAAGTCCTCGCCCGCGAAGTGCCCGCTGACGGTGATCAGCTCGGGCAGCTCGTCGTGGGTCCGGGCGAGCAGCACGAGCTCGTCGCCCCGGGACAGCTTGCCCGCGACGTTGGACATGACCTGGCTCGGGCCCTCGCCCAGGTCCACGCTCAGGTCGGTGATCGTCGGGGTCTTGAGGGCGCCGGACAGCTCGAGGGCCTGGAGCACGGCGAGGCTGGGGTCGTCGACGCGCAGGCTCCGGCCGCCGCCGACCTCGGCGAGCTTGGTCAGCAGGGCCTCGTCGACCTCGCGGCCGAGGGCCACGGTGAACAGGCGCGCGCGCGAGCCCGCCAAGGAGCGCTGCAGGTCCTCGGCCAGGGCCTCGCCGCTGACCTCGCCCGAGGTCGCCAGGCCGTCGCCGATGTAGACCACCGCGGGCTGCTCGAGGCCGTGGACGCGCTCGAGGGACTGCTTGATGACCGCGCCCAGGTCCGTGGCCCCGCCCGCGCCGCGCTCGGCGAGGCGCTCGAGGGCCTCGGAGATCGCGTCGGGGCTCGCCTCGATCAAGCGCTTGGGCTCGCCGTCTTCGTCCTTTTGCTCGGCGTCGGGGTAGAGCACGTCGGCGCGCAGGTCTGCGCTGACCAGGGCGAAGCGGTCGCTCTCGCTGAGCGAGCGCAGCAGGGCCTCGGCGACGGCGAGCTTGGCCTGGTGCTCGCCCGGGTCGCTGCCCGCGGAGGTGTCGACCACGACCACGACCTCGCCCTTGGGGACCTCCGCCTTGGACAGGTCGAGGCGCTCGTCGGGCAGCCAGCGGAGCATGAAGTAGTCGGCCTCGTCGGCCTCCTCGCCGTGCCCGCCGCCATTGGGGTGGAGCAGATCGACGCGCAGCGCCTCGGGCCGATCCTCGTCTCGCTCGTGGCGGCGGTTGAGCTCGAGCTCGAAGTCCGCCCGGGGCGTGTAGCCGCTGCGGCGCATGGCCACGCGGTCGCGGTCCCGGCCCTCGATGCGCGCCTCGCTGCGCGTCGCCGGCACGAAGTCCGTGGCCATCTCGCCGCGCAGCTGGACCTCGAGGCCGAACTCTTCGATCGCCGCCTCGTCCCGGCCCGCCGGCGCGGCCATGGGGTAGCGGTAGCGCAGCTTGCCCTCGGTCTCGCTGAGCAATTGTTGGTAGCGCACGACGACGCGGCGCGTGCCCGCGGCCGGGATGGGGTAGATGCGGGCGCGCACGGTCCTCGCGTCGATCCACTCGAGCAGGGCCGGGTCGACGGCCCGGACGATCCGCGCCTCGTACTCCGCCGCCGCCAGGCGCCGCTCGACGACCTCGCCCTCGATCAGCTCCCCGTCGACCTCGAGGGCGAAGCCCACGAGCATCGCGTCCTCGGGGATGGTGAACCAGTAGTAGCCCTCGACCTCGCTGCCGCCGGGGTTGAAGAATTCCTGATCGACGGCGGTCTCGGCGATCTGCTCGTCGATGACGACCTTGACGGTCTGGCGCTGGATCGACAGGGGCATGGCCGCAGCGCCTGCCATGTGGTCGATGGCGTAGAGGCTGCCCGAGCCCTCGAGGCTCTGGCCGATCGCCTCGGCGCTGGCCCCCGCGACGTCGCCCATGCCCCCGGTCCAGTCGTCCCAGAACTTGACCGGCTCGACCGTCGGCTCGCCGTCGCTCCCGACCTTCGCGCGCTCGCCGGGGTTGACCTCGCGGCGCTTGTTGGCGTTGACGATCGCCAGCCCGCTGGCGACGTAGACCTCGGCCTCGCCCTCGACCAGGCTCAAGCTCGCGCCGCCGTCGCTGATCGACACGCCGACCTCGCCGAGCTCGTGGACCGTGGCCTGGCGACCCTCGGACAGGGGCGGCGCCTCGATCCACACGTGCCCGGCCTCGAGCTGCAGGCCGTCGCCGAGGGTCAGCCGGGTGTTGTCGCGCATGAACACGCGGGTGCCGTCGCCCAGGCGGATCAGCGCCCGCGCGCCCGGGCCCGTCGAGAGGGTCGCGCCCAGGGGCAGGGGCGTCCGCGACAACAAGCGCTCGCCGCCTTCGCTGCCCTCGAGCTTGACCTCGCCGGCGGCGAGCTCGAGGCTGGCGCCCAGGGGCGCGACGGTCTGCGCCGCGGGCTCCTTGTGACACGAGGTCGCGGTACCGACGGCGGTGAGCAGGCCAAGGGTCGTGGCGAGGGCGAACAGGGCGCTCCCGGTGCGGCGCATGCGGGCGCGGGGGGAGGGCGACGACGGGGAGGGCTGGGCTTGGCTCACGGGGGCTTCGGCTTTCGGACGTTCGCGGGGGGCGCTCGCGCGGTCAGCGGATTTTACGCCGGCTCGGCCTCCAACGCGCGCTGTTCCCGACACTTTGCAGTTCTTGGCCGTGAGCCCGCCAATTTGGTCCCTATTTGGTCACAGTACGGCCAATTCCAGCGCTCGTGCCATACTCCGCCGCCGACGGGCCATGGCCATGAGTGAGCAACCAGGGGATCAGCGACTGCCGTGGGAGCGCGAGACGCCCCACTCCGAGCCGGGGCCAGCCGGGCTGACCGCGCTGCGCATGCCGGCCGTGGACTCGGTCGCGCGCGTGGGTGAGCCCAAAAGCGAGCGAGCTTCCGAGCCCACGGACGAGTCGAGCTACCGCCTCCATCGCCGCTTCGATCGCATGGGCCGACTCGTCGGCGACGCGGCCATGGAGCGCCTGCTCGCCAGCCACGTCATGGTCATCGGGCTCGGCGGCGTGGGCAGCTGGGCGGCCGAGGCCCTCGCGCGCGCGGGCGTGGGCAAGCTGAGCCTCGTCGACTTCGACCTGGTCTGTGTCACCAACGCCAACCGCCAGCTCCACGCCATGCGCGGGACCACGGGCAAGCCCAAGGCCACGGTCATGGCCGAGCGCCTGCGCCTGATCCACCCGACCTGCGCCGTGGAGGCCGTGCGCTCCTTTTACGAGGCCGAGACCAGCGAGTCCCTGTTCGAGCGCGGGCCCGACCTGATCATCGACGCCATCGACAACCTCACCGCCAAGGCCCACCTGATCGCGCAGTGCCGCGAGCGGGGCGTGCCCCTGGTGGTCTCCGGCGGCGCTTCGGGGCGCATGGATCCGACCCAGGTGCGCCTGGGCGATCTGGCCCAGGCGACCGGCGACCCCTTCCTCGCCTCGCTGCGCAAGCTGCTGCGAAAGCGCCACGGCTTCCCGGCCGCGCCGCGCACCCCGGCGGAGTCGGGCGCCAACGCGCCGGCTTGGGGCATCGCCACCGTCCACTCCCTCGAGCCCGCGGCCTCGCCCATGCCCCTGGCCTACGACGCCGGCACGGGCTTTCGCTGCGTGTGCCCCCAGGGCGACAACGGCAAGCACACCTGCGACCAGCGCAACCTCATCTATGGGACCGCGGGCTTCGTGACCGGCAGCTTTGGCTTCGCCTGCGCGAGCGCGGCGGTGCAGCGGCTGATTCAAGCCTAGTTCGACTCGACTGAACGGCGAATGCGTGCAGCGAGTTCGTCGAGCTCTCGGCGCAGCTCTGGCGGATCCTCGACCTCGAACTCCTCACCGAGCGCGACGACGTAGATCGCGATCGTCGACAGCTCGCTCGCGCCGAACTCCAGGCGGCAGCGCTGCGCGTCGACGCGGCGAAGCTCCCCCGCCAGCGCAGACATGCGCCCCCGGACTCGCTCGACGGGCGCATGGATCAGCACGCGCCCGCGGTACCGATGGGTCCGCGACGAGACCGAGCTCGAGACGTAGGCGGCCGCGTCCCCTCCCGGGATCACCCGCGGCGTGAAGCGCCCGCCGAGCGACACCTCGCCCTCGATCCGATCGAGCCGAAAGGTCCGCCAGTCGTCGCGGCCCTCGTCAAAGGCGGCGAGGTACCAGCGCCAGCCCGTGTGCACGACGCCGTGGGGTTGGGTCGCGCGCTCGCTCACCCGACCACGGCCGTCGGCGTATCGAAACGCAGCCTGCCGATGGTTCCGGCACGCCGCGGCCAAGGCCGACAGAACCTCGGGGCGGACCCGCGGGGTCTCGACGTACATCGGCGCGACGCTCTCGTGCAGCGCGGCGATGCGCCGTCGCAGCCGCTTGGGCAGCACCGCCTCGAGCTTCGCCATCGCCCGCAGCGCCGCCTGCTCGACACCCACCACGTTCCCGACGGCAGCCGTCCGCAGGGCGACGGCGACCGCGAGCGCCTCCTCGTCGTCCAGATGCAGCGGCGGGAGCGAAGCCCCGGCCCCGAGCTGGTAGCCGCCCGCCACCCCCACGCTCGAGTTCACCGGGTAGCCGAGGCTGCGCAGCCGCTCGACGTCCCGCCGCACGGTCCGCTCGGTCACCTCGAGGCGCTCGGCGAGCTCGGCCCCGGACCAAAAGCCCCGGGATTGCAGCAAGGCCAACAACCGGAGCAGCCGCGCGGAGGTCCCGACCACCCGCGAATCCTAACTTCGATTGAGGACCGAAACTGTCCGCGATTGAAATTAGGGTCCCCAGCATGAACGAGCTGGTCCTCTACGCCTCTCCCCTGTCGAGCGCCATCCCCGTGGCCCTCGCGCTCCTCGAGCTCGACGTGCCCCACGAGCGCATCGACCTCGACCTCGCCGCTGGCGACCAACGCAAGCCCGCCTTCCTCGCCCTCAACCCCAACGGCAAGGTCCCGACCCTCGTCATCGACGGCGAGCCGATGTTCGAGGCCCTGGCGATCTTGCAGTGGCTCGGCGAGCGCTTCGGGGTCGAGCGTGGCCTGTGGCCCGCCGCCGACACGGCCGCGCGCTTCGAGGCGCTGTCGTGGTCGACCTGGACCTACGTGACCTTCGGGGGGACCCAGCAGCGGCTCATCCACGCGACCAGCCCGCGCTTCCCCGCAAAGTGCCACAACGCGGCCCAGGCCAAGCTCGCCAGCGAGCAGCTCCAGTCCCACCTCGCGCTGCTCGAGGCCCGACTCGAGGGCCGCGCGCACCTGCTCGGCGACGCCTTCTCGCTCCTGGACGTCATCGTGGGCAGCGCCGTCAGCTACGCCGCGTTCACCGGCGTGCCGCTCGCGGCTCACCCCCGCGTCGAGGCGTGGGTGAACCGCTTCACGGCCCGCGACGCCTACGCGGCGGCCTGGGGCGAAAGCCCAGCTCAGTAGCAGATCCCCTCGACGGTCACGGAGTAGGGCGGGATGTTCATGTAGCACTCGCCGTCGATGCAGATCCCGTCGCAAAAGCCGTCGCAGGGGTCGTCGAGCAGGGGATGGTTGTAGATCGCGGTCGCGGTCTCGACCATCAAGACCTCGCCCTCGCTGGTCGCGGGCCCCGAGACGCGGAGCATCACGTTGTCCTCGAACACCGAGGTCAAGAGCAAGTGGTCGTCGATGACGATGCCTTCGGGCAGGCCCTTGGCGACGCGCCACTTCTCGGCGGTCACGGCCTCGATCCCTTCGTGGAGGGGCGCGCACTGGCCGGGCTCGAGATCCTCGAGCTCGACACCGCGAAAGGTCTCGTCGGGTCCGAGCGCTTCGGGGCCGCAGGCGCTCAGGCCGACGAGCAGCGAGCAGGCGGAGAGGAGGCGGGCAAAACGGGTGCGCGTCATGCCAGCTCGTTTGCGAACGCCCGGCGGGATCTGACGGTCCGCGGGCCACCAAGAGCGAGCTCAACGCGTGTTCACGGGTGCGGGAATGTGGGCCGATCGCTGCGCGTAGCCAGGACATGCGACGCGCCCGCGCCCTCCTTCGCCATCCCCGGGTCGAGTTCCTCGTTGGCTGCGGGCTCTTGCTCGGCCCGCTCGTCTACGCCCTGACCCTCCCGGGCCCGGGGCTGAGCGTGCCCTCGGTGGTCGTGCCCGAGGTCGCGGCGCCGGCGGCCGCCGAGGTCGCGGTGGAGGTCGAGGCCGAGGAGCCGGGCGAAGACGACGCCGGGCACATCGGCATGTGCGTCGATCCTTCGGCGCCGCAGATCGTCGTCGAGCAGGTCGAGGTCCAGGTCGAGGTCGACCCGAGCACCCACGCCCTCGAGTTCGCGCCCCTCATCGATGACCGGCTGGTGTTCTCGACCAAGCTCGCCGACGAAGACGTCGAGGCCTGGGCCCCGGGCGAGCTCTACGCGGGCGAGGGCACCGTCGACTTCATCGCGGCCAAGGCCGTGGAGCTCGAGGCCCTGCCCCTCGAGCACTACGTCCAGGCCGGCCGCGCCGTCGACCTCTACGGCGTCGAGGGCAAGCTGTGCTCGGCTCGAGCCGGGGCCCTCGAGCTCGTGGCCCAGTACCAAGGCGAGGAGCTCAACTCCTTCGACGAGGGCATCTACGACTGGGAGACCGGCGAGTACCTGCTCGACGAGGGCGAGCGCCTCGCGCTGATCTGGGATCACGAGCCGGCCTGGCTCAGCGCGGTCGTCGAGTACGGCGAAGACTGTACCGACGAAGACGTCCGCCGCGCGCTGTGGGCCCGCAGCCCCGCCTTGCCCGCGCCCGCCATCGCCACCGAGCGCGCCACCCCCCCCGCCCTGAGGCTCACCCGCCAGCACGAGCGGCGCTTCCTCGCCTCCGAGACCTTCGAGGCCGCCGCCGCAGACTACGCCGCGTACCGGGCCGAGCTCGAGGCCGAGGGCTACGGCGACTACGAGCCCACCTGGGACGAGCTGCTCGAGCAAGACGGCCCCTCCACCCGGGTGTGGAGCGACGCCAAGGGCCGCCCCGTGCTCACGGCCTTCGAGTTCGGCTACGCCGGGGAGAGCTGCGGCGACGGCTTCGACAGCTACCACTCCGTGGTCGAGCGGGTCCGAGGCGCCGAGCTCGTCGACGTCGGCATGAGCGCGCAGATCGTGGCCGTGTTCGACAGCGACCTCGACGGCAACTGGGAGCTCTTCTACGACGACGCGGACGAGTGGGGCCCGAGCTGGACCGTCTACGAGGAGCTCCCCAGCGCGGGGCCCGACGAGGGGCCGGGCTGGCTCGTGGTCAGCGAGGGCAGCGTCGACGCCGACTGGTTCTGCCCCTGTTGAGTCTCGGGGCGAGGGGACCTACCCTCCCCGGGCCGTGACCGAGCCCGAGTCCAAGACCGGCGACACGCCCGAGCCCATCGACGAGGAGCGCCACGCCGAGCTGGTCAAAAAGCACGTCTACGGCAACCCCGACCGCCGCGCCCAGTTTGGCCGCGCGGCGTGGTTCCACCACTCCAACTCGGCGTCGGTGGGCATCGAGATCTGCGTCTCGATCGTGCTGTTCACGCTGCTCGGGATGTGGCTGGAGAACAACTACACCCACTGGTCGCCGTGGACGATGCTCATCGGCCTGGCCGTCGGGATGGGCGCGGCGGTCAACGCCGTCGCGCGCACGATCCGGGACACGGAGCGCGAGATCGCCCAGCGGGAGGCCAAGAAGGCCGCGGCCGAGGCCGCAGCCGCCGACGCGGGGCCAGACGAGCCCGGGGAGCCATCGTGAGCAACCCCTCGGAGATTTCCGGCCAGGGCCGTGACCTCGCCCGCTCGGCCCTGATTTGGACCCTGGCCCTGCTCGCCCTGCCCTGCGTGGCCCTGCTCGCCTTTGCCCAGCTCGACTGGGCCCTGGCCGTGGCCCTCGGCGCGATGCTGGGCTGGCTCAACATCGCCATGCTCGCCCGGGGCGTCAGCGCGGGGATCTCCAAGACCCTCGAGGGCATCGACGCCTCCCGCCGCGAGCGGGGCGAGCCCAGCCTCGCCGAGCTCGACGCCCAGCTAAAAGGTACGGAGATCGGCGCGGAAGACCCGCGCGCGACGGATCCCAAGCTGGTCGAGCTGCCCAAGGGCTTCGGCGCCCTGACCCGCCTGGGCCTGGTCGTGGCGGCCGCGGCGGGGCTCTTTCTGCTCCGGCCCGCGCAGCCAGGCGGCATCGCCATCGGGGTGATCGTGTCCCTGGCCGGGCTGGCCGTCGCCGCCATGCGACGAAACTCGCATTGATGCCGACCCCGCCAGATTCGGGGCTTTGATGGGCCTGGGGAGCGAGCTGCGCCCCGCCCGAGTCGGAGCTGTGAATCAAGACCCTCGAGCCTGATCGAGCGCGCAAGCTTTGCTGTTGGGCCTCAGGCGCGTTGGGCCGATCTCCGCCGCCGTCCAGCGGGGCCCCCGAGGAGCGGTAGCCTGCTCACGATTGACGCCCAGCGGGGTCTGAGACCGCGTTAGAGCGCGATCGGAGCCCTCCTTGGCCGGCTTGCCACCGCCGAAATCCTTTGGTACATGCCCGCGCGACGAAGGGTCCGAAGACCCCAATCAGACCCGAAATCGCCGGTTTGAGGCGCCCAAGCGCCGCAAATCCCCGCTCCGAGAGCCGCCGAGATGGGCGAACACGACACCTTCTACACCCTGCTGATGCCCGAGTTCTGGGCCCGGCTGACGCGGACCGCCGCAGAGACCCCCGTCATCGGTGAGCGTCACTGGAAGGCGCTGATGTTCCAGGAGACCCACTACACGCTCACGCATGTGGTGGCGGCCCTGCTCGCCGCGGTCTTCATCATCATCGCGGCGTCGATCTACCGCAACAGCCTCCAGGATGAGAGCGAGGGCGTCGTCCCGCCGAGCAGCTGGAACCTGGCGGCGATGACCGGCAACTTCGTCAACGCGACCTTCAACCTGACGGCCGACGTCATGGGCGAAGACAACGCCAAGAAGTGGCTGCCCTTCATCGGCACCTTCGCGCTGTTCATCTTCTGCTGCAACATCCAGGGCCTGATCCCCGGCCTGCTGCCCGCGACCGACACCCTCAAGACGAACCTCGCCCTCGCGCTGCTCGTCTTCCTCGTCTACAACGTCGTCGCGATCAAGGAGCAGGGCCTGGTCGGCTACGTGCAGCACCTGTGCGGCCCCAAGTTCAGCGTCTTCGGCCTGCCCGAGTTCCGCTGGCTGTTCCCGCTGATGCTGCCCATCGAGCTCGCCAGCCACATCGCCCGGCCGATCTCGCTGTCGCTGCGCCTGATGGGCAACATGGTCGCCGACCACAAGGTCGTGGGCGCCATGCTGATGCTGGTCCCGCTGGCCCTCCCGATCCCCTTCCTCCTGCTGGGTACGCTGGTCTGCATCGTTCAGACCCTCGTGTTCACCCTGCTGACCGTCATCTACCTGGCTCTCGCTCTCGAACACGACGAAGAGCACCACTGAGCCTCACCTGTCCGAATCCCGACTTCCAAGTCCACTCAGGAATCATCATGAGCAAGCGCATCATCGCCCCCATCGTCGCCCTGGCGACCGTCCTCCTGCTCCCGGCCCTCGCTCTGGCTGCTCCGGCCGCCGAGGGTGCCGCCCCCGCGCCCGTCAACGAGCTCGTGGCCCTCGCCATGTGCCTCGGCATCGGCCTGGCCGCCCTCGGTGGCGCCCTGGGTCAGGGCCGCGCCGCGGCTGCCGCCTTCGAGGGCATCTGCCGCAACCCCAGCTCGGCCAAGGAGGTCAACACCCCCTTCATCCTCGGCCTGGCCTTCATCGAGTCGCTGGTCATCTTCGCCCTCGTCGTCGACCTCCTGCTCCTCGGCAAGGTGGGCGGCTGAGCCCCACGAGCCGACTCTAGGCAAGACGGGACTCGGATCCCTAGAACCCCGAGCCAGCGATGCTGGTTCGGGGTTTGCTTTTGGTTGCCCTTCGCTCCGACCCGCGGGGTTTAGAATCCCGCCGTGCGCAGGCTTTCGAAGGTCGCAGGGCTCGCTGGCTTGGTCGTGGGGCTCGCGGGCTGCCCGGCAAAAAAGGAGGCCGCGGACGCCGGCGGCGAGGAGGAGGTCCTCCCGTCCAAGGCGCCCAGCGCCCCCGCCCCGGACGATCGCATCCCCGCCTTCGCGGGCGAGCCCGTGGCGATCCAGCCGGCCTACATGAACGACGCCTTCGTCTACGCGAGCGTGGAGCTCGGCGTGGCGCAGCGCATACTCGAGAACCTGCAGACCGCGCCGCGCGTGGGCGAAGCCCTGGCCGGCCTCGACGTCGTGCTCGGCAAGGGCCAGGCGCTCGGCGACGCCCGGGTGAGCGTCTCGGCCCGGCCCGTGTTTGGCCAGGCCGCCGCCGTGCACAAAGCCCTCGGCGCCCGGGGCCCCGAGGTCCGCGAGCTCGCCGGCGAGCCGGCGCTGACCGAAGACGGGGCCGAGCCCGTCGAGCGCGACCCCAAGACGGGCCGCCCGATCTACTCCTCCGAAGCCTGGCACCTCCTCGACCAGGCCAACACCCTCGGAGCCCACGTCCGGATCCACATCCCCAAGGTCGGCCCCGAGCAGTTCGACGCGCTGTGGGCCCTCGGCGCCCTGGCGCAGGACGACCTGTGGAGCACCGCCTGCGCGGACATGAAGGCGCGGGCGTCCAACGTCCGCCTGTGCGGCGGCGGCCGGGGGGAGCTCGCCATCGGCCGGGAGCTCGAGGACGGCGTGCAGATCGACCTCTACCTGAGCTTCGGGGACGTCGACGAGCCCGACACCGACCGCCGCCGGGCCGAGCTCGCCCGCGTCCTCGCCGAGCCGGCCGCCTTCGCCACCCCCTACCTCACCAGCCTGCGCGGCGACGCCAACGTCTACGTCGACGGCCCCGCGACGGTCGAGCTGCTCAAGGCCCTCGCGATCCGCGAGGGCGTCGACGCGCTCCCCCGCCTCGGCCTGGACGCCGTCGACGCCGAGGCCGAAGCCCTCGACGCCCTCGCCAAGCTCCGCGACACCGCCCGGGTCTTCCAGGGCCTCGCCCTCGAGATCGACGACGAGGGCGACGCCGGCACCACCGCCCTGGTCCGCTGGCTGCCCATCGCCAGCGGCGAGACCAGCGAGCGCCTCGCCGCCTTCGAGCTGCTCGAGGTCGACGCCGACGTCCCCAGCGTCGCCGCCTTGTGCGAGGGCGCCCTGCTCTGCGCCCGAGGCCGCGGCCTGCCCAACCGCCACCGCCTGTCCGAGCTCGCCACCGGCGTCTACACCGACCCCAAGGTCCTCGGCGAGCTGTTCGAAGACCACGAGCGCGCGGCCCTGCTCATCGCCGCCCTCGAGACCTGGCCCAACCTCCTCGGCGCCGCCGGGCACCTCCCCGGCAGCCTCATGACCGGCCCCGAAGCCATGGTCGCCCGCAACGCCCTCGGCGTCACCGACCGCGCCCTGGGCTTTGGCCTGTCCGTCCGCGACGCCGGCGAGGGCCAGCCCTTCGGCGAGCAGTGGCTGCTCTACGCTCGCAGCACCGCCCTCGACCTCAACACCCTCGCGGGCTTCATGGGCCTGATCGACGTGCGCCTCGAGGGGCTGGAGATCGACGCGATCCCGGGACGCATCGAGACGACCAAGCTGCCCAACGACGAGGTCGAGGGCAGCTACTACGCCGTCTACGACCCCAAGGCCGACACGGGCGAGTGGGGCTGGGCCGTGCTCGCGGACGACGAGGCGCGGCTGCGGTGGTTGTTCGAGCAGCCCCGGGACGATGGGGCGGCGCCGCTGGCTTATCTGGAGGTTGCGAACGTCCGACGGGCCATCGAGGGCGTCCCAGAGCTGAAGCGAGAGCTTGGGGACGCGGCGGGGTTATTTGGGGATTGGGGACTGCAAGTTCAAGCGTCGCAGTCCGCTGAAGGACCGCAGCTGCGGCTGAGGATTCGATGAAGCCGGGCCGCCGCCCGGGCCGGGAATGTCGGCGTCTCCGAGCCCTCAGCGGGTCGGCCAGAGCAAGTCCTGTCCGCCCCTCTTCGTGGACGACGCCACGCCCTCCCTGCCCCACGTCCTCGACTCAGCGGCCTCGCTCAGGCGTAGCGAGCCATCATCGCCTTGGCCGCGTCCTCGTCCCAAAACCAGGGGTCGAAGACCTCGGCCTGACCGATCCCCTCGACGAACATCTTGGCGAAGCGGGGGTTTTGGCTGGCGAAGCCGAGCAGCTGTTGCTGAACGGGCCCGAGCGGACACAAGACCGTGTTGGTCAGCTTGTTGCTGAACTGGGCCCGCGCCCAGTAGGCCTCGAAGCTCTCGCGCATCCATGCCTCGGAAAACGCCGCGTCCCCGCGGGCCTGGATCGACTGGACAGCGTGAGCCGCCCACTTCGACGCGCTGTTGAGGCCCTGGGCCATGACCGGGTCGTTGACGATCACCGCGTCGCCGATGCCCATCACCACGGCGCCGCTCGGGAGCGCGCCGACGGGTTCGCGGACCTTGGGTTGGATCCGTCCACAGACCCACTCTCGCTCGGGCGTCAGGCTCGAGCGCTCGACGAGGGCGTGGATCTCGGCCTGGTGCTGCGCGAGCCAGGCCTTGGCCTGGTCGTATTGCTCGCCGACGTCGGCCTTGCGATCGAACATGTCCATCCCCTGGTCGGGGATGGCCTCGAACTGCACATAGTGGTGCTCCTCGCCCGAGCGGCTGAGGAAGGGCGACATGATCACCTCGCCGACGCCCGCGACGATGCTGTAGCGACTGACCTGCCGACCTTCGACCCCGTCGAGGCCAACCCGCATGTCGCAACCTCGGGTGTAGAACATCGCCACCTGGCGCTGGGGCTGATCGAACTCGCAGCGCGAAGGATCGGGGGCGAACAGTTCGGTGAACTGCCCCCGCCCAGCCGAGACCACGACCAAGTCGTGGCTCTGGGCCAAGCGCTCGAGCTCGTCGACTCCGCAGCGCCCGATCGCGACCTCTCCACCCTGATCGGCGAACAGCCGCAGCCAGCGGCCGAATTTGAGGCGCAGATCCATGCTCTGGGCAGGCTCCGAGAGCTCGGCTTCGATCCGCATGAGACGCTGGCCATCGGGCGCGAACACACTCATGTAGACCTCGTCGACGCGGGCGAGGGGGTTGACGCGCCACAGACACAGGTCGAGGGCCTGCTCGAGCAGAACCGAGGGACCAAACTGGATCGTGACCGGGCGTGGCCCGGCTTGTTCGAGCTCGCGCGCGGACTTGTCCGAGCACAGCGTGACCGAGTAGCCCGCACGGAGCAGGCCGAAGCCCAACTGCAGGCCGGCTTGGCCGGCACCAATGATTGCGATCTTCCGCATGTCGACCATGGTCTTGCGAGCGCCCGCGCATGTCCATGGGTCGCGCCTACGTGGTAATTTGCCGGCCATGGCGACCGAGCACACCAGAGCGGCCTGGTATGCGCAGATGTTTGAGGCGACCTCGAGCGCGATGTTTGTGTATTCGCTCGAAGGCCGGCTCGTCGACATCAACCCTGCGGCCTGCGCACTCCATGGTTGGTCCCGCGAGCAGATGCTCGACATGTCGCCGCACGACTTCATCGCGCCAGAGTCGATCGACGTGTTCGACGCATTTCGGGCGGCGCTCGCTCGTGGCGAAGAGTACTGGGGCGAGGCCCAGGGGCTGCGCGCCGACGGTGGGCGCTTCGACGTCGCGGTCTACGGGGTTGGAATCGAGCTCGACGGGGAGACCTACGCGTGCTCGAGCCTGACCGACATCACCGAGAAAGTCCGGCTGCGCGAGAAGCTCGCGGAGTCCCAGCGGATGGACGCGCTCGGGCGCCTCGCCGGGGGCATCGCCCACGACTTCAACAACATGCTGTCCGTGGTCATGTGCAGCGCCGAGCTCGGCCAGCTCGCCTCCGACCCGGCCGCGGTCGAGGCGGCGTTCGAGGACATCCTCGCGGCCGCGAGTCGAGCTCGAGATCTGACCACGCAGCTGCTCTCGTTCAGTCGCAGCCGGGCGATCCGCCGCCAGCTCGTCGATCTGCGCGAGCTCGCCGTCCGCGTGCTGCCCCTCATCGAGCGGCTGCTACCCAAGGCGATCACGATGAAGTCGGTGTTCGGGGACGAGCCTCTGCTCGTCGAGGGCGAGGCCTCGCCGCTCGAGCAGATCCTCGTCAACTTGGTGCTCAACGCCCGCGACGCGCTGCCCGAAGGCGGACACATCGCGGTCGAGATGCGCCGGCGCGCGCTCGAGGGCTGGGAGAGTCAACACGGGCTCTCCCCGGGCGCCTACGTCGAGGTCCTCGTCGAGGACGACGGGATCGGGATGGACGCGGCCACGCGCGCCCGGATCTTCGAGCCCTTCTTCACGACCAAAGGCTGCGGCGGGACCGGGCTCGGCCTCGCCAGCGCCTACGGCATCGTCAAGCAACACGGCGGCGAGATCGTGGTCTACAGCGAGCCCGGGTGCGGCACGAGCTTTCGCGTGTTCCTTCCCTGCCGCGACGAGTCGCAGGCGCTGTCCAAGCTCGAAGCCGAGCGCCCTCCGCCCGAGGCCGACTTCACCACGCTCGACGTGGTCATCGTCGACGACGACCCCCTCGTCGGGGGTGTCGTCACGCGCACGGTCGAGAGCCTCGGCGCCAACGCAGTCCTGGCCGAGGTCGCGAACGCGGCGGAGCTCGTCGGGCAGTCCGGCGCGACGCTGCTGATCACCGACGTGATCATGCCCGGTCAGACGGGGACCCAGCTCTACGCGAGCTTGCTGAAGGACTACCCCGAGCTGCGCGTGCTCTACCTGTCGGGCTACAGCGCCGAGCACTTGATGCGCGGCGGCTTGCTCGACGCCGACATCGAGGTGCTCTCGAAGCCCTTTTGCGCCAGCGAGCTCGCCGTCGCGATTTGCCGCGCGCTCGCCCACTGAGCTCTGTTTTGCCCCCACAGGCGTCTGGGACCGGGGGCGCTTCGTCGCTCCGCTCCTCCGCTTTGGCTTGGTGGGCAATGGAGTTCGTGCCTTTGAGGAGGCTCGTGGTCGCCCCCGCAAGCGGGGGCGTGGATTCGTTGACGGGCTCTGATAAGAAACTGACCACTCGGTAGTCAGCGAGGGCTCGCTTCATCCTTGGTAGGCCGAAGCCTCGCTTCGGTGATGGCTGATCTGATACGAAACTGACCGCTCGGTAGTCCGCGGGGGGCTGTTTCATCCTTGGTAGGCCGAAGCCTCGACTTCGGTGATGGCTGATAAGAAACTGACCGCTCGGTAGTCCGCGGGGGGCTGTTTCATCCTTGGTAGGCCGAAGCCTCGACTTCGGTGATGGCTGATCTGAGCCTTGGCTGGGCTAGCGGGGCCACCAGATCGCGCCGACGGTGAGCACTCGCTGGCGAGGGCCAGCTCGAACGCGGGCGCGAGCTCGAGGCAGCGGCTGAAGTAGGCCAGGGCGCCCTCGTCGCCCCAGTCCTCACAGCACACCGAGGATCTACTCTTGCTCGGCCAGCCAGCGCTCGGCGTCGATGGCCGCCATGCAGCCCGTGCCCGCGGCCGTGATCGCTTGGCGGTACATCTTGTCCGCCACGTCACCCGCCGCGTAGACGCCCTCGATGTTGGTCCGCGTGGTCCCGGGCTGGACAACCAGGTAGCCCGCGTCGTCCATGTCGAGCTGGCCCTTGAAGATCTGCGAGTTGGGCACGTGGCCGATGGCGAGGAAGAAGCCCTTGACGGCGATGTCCTCCACGGCGTCGTCGACGGTGCTCTTGACGCGCACGCCCTCGACGCTCTCGGCGCCCAGGACCTCGTCGACGACGCGGTTCCAGTGGACCTCGATCTTGTCGTTGTCGAGGGTCCGCTGCTGCATGATCTGGCTGGCGCGGAAGCTGTCCCGGCGGTGGATGAGGTGGACCTTCGTGCACATGCGCGTGAGGTACTGGGCCTCCTCCATGGCCGTGTCGCCGCCGCCGACGACCGCGACCTCCATGTCCTTGTAGAAGTGCCCGTCACAGGTCGCGCAGGCGGTGACGCCCTTGTTGCGCAGGCGCTGCTCGCTGGGCAGGCCGAGGTAGCGGGCGCTCGCGCCGGTCGAGATGATCAGCGCGTCGCAGGTGAACACCTCGCCGCCGTCGACGACGAGGCGGAAGGGTCGCTCGCCGAGGTGGGCCTCGACCGCCATGTCGTAGTGGACCTCGGTCCCGAAGCGCTCGGCCTGCTCGCGCAGCTCGTCCATCATGTCGGGGCCGGTCACGCCCTTGGGGTAGCCGGGGTAGTTCTCGACGTCCGTGGTGGTCATGAGCTGCCCGCCGGGCTCGTTGCCGGTGATCACCAGGGGCGAGAGGTTGGCTCGGGCGGCGTAGATGGCCGCGGTGTAGCCGGAGGGGCCGGAGCCGAGGATGATGACCTTGCGGTGTTGGGGCTCGCTCATGAGTCGGGAAGAATAGTCAGGGTGGGCGGAGGTGTCGACGCGCTCGCGGGCGCGTCGGGGGGTTGCGTCGGGCGGAACTTCGCGTGCCCGCGACGGATGTTTCACGGCTCTCCGTGGGGGATTGAAAACCGCGGTTGTGCGGCGTTTTCAGACCTCCAGACCCGATGTGGGCAGAATCACGGGGAACGCGCGTGGTCATTGGATCAGCCCTCGCTCCGGGGCCGACGGAGGCTCCCGGTGATCGATCCTCCGCGCGAGTGGCACGGATAGAGCGAGGCTGTCATGTCCATCTCCCCCCGCTCCCCCCGCGTCACCGTCCTCTCCCTCCTCGCCCTGGCCGCGGCCGGTCTGGTCACCGCTTGCGACCCCGGCCCGATCCACTCGGGCGAGCAAGAGGCCGGCGCGCTCGAGTACGAGGGTGAGCTCATCGACGCCCCCGACCCCGACCTCGAGCCCACGGACCAAAGCTGCGACCAGCTCGAGTACGGCATGGCCGCGCCCTGCCTCGACGGCGAGTCCATCGCCTTTTGCCAGTTCGACTGGGCCAACGACGACCTCGAGTTCAACTTTGGCGAGTGCATGCCCGCCGCCGAGGTCGAGTGTGTCCCCGGCGACACCCGCGAGATCGACGACTGGTGCGGGACGCTGATCTCGAGCTGCGTGCTCGTCGACAGCGGGCCCTTTTGGACCCAGACCTCCTGCGAGGACGAAGGCGGCGACACGCCCCTGGTGCTGCGCTTCGACGACGCGCCGATCACCATGATCGCCGCCGAGTCGACCCCGGCGGCGAGCTTCGACATCGCCATGGCCGACGACCACAGCAGCTGCATCTCCACGGACTGGCCCAGCGCCGACACGCCCTGGCTGGCGGTCGACCTCGACGGCAACGGCAGCATCGACGGCGGCCACGAGCTGTTCGGCTCGGGCACGGTGCTGCGCTCGGGCGCCCGGGCGAGCGACGGCTTCCTCGCCCTGGCCGAGTTCGACGGCAACGGCGACGGCCTCGTCGACGGCCGGGACCCCCGCTTCGGCGAGCTGCTGGTCTGGCGGGACCTCGACGCGGACCGCCGCTCGACGCCGGCCGAGCTCGAGCCCCTGAGCGCGGCGGGGGTCGACGCCCTGAGCGTGCGCCACGTCGACGCGCCGACCTGCGACGAGCGGGGCAACTGCGCGGTCGAGCGCTCGAGCTTCGGCCACGCCGGCGGCGTGGGCGAGCTGGTCGACCTGCACCTGAGCTGCCAGTGAGGCTCAGCTCGCCGACGACGGCAGCGGCGGAGGCGGGGCGTCCCAAAAGGTCGCCTCGATCTTGTGGCCGTCGGGATCGCGGATGAAGCAGCCGTAGTAGGGGTCGCCGTAGTCCGGGCGCGGACCCGGCGGCCCGTCGTCTCGACCGCCGAGCTCGATGGCCTTGGCGTGGAAGGCCTGGACCTGGGCCTTGCTGGTGGCGAAGAAGGCGACGTGGGCTCCGTTGCCGACGGTCGCCGGCTGGCCGTCGTAGGGGGCGTGGACCCAAAACTCCGGGAAGGCGCGGCCGTAGGCGACGACGCCGGGGTGCTCGAGCACGCGCCGGGCCCCGAGGGTGGCGAGCACCCCGTCGTAGAAGGCGCACGCGGACTCGAAGTCGTTGGTGCCCAGCGAGAGGTGGTTGATGATCGTGGGGACGTCTTGGTGGGTCATGAGGGTCTCGTCTCGATGCGCACGCAGATCTCGGTGCGCAGCTCGTGGAGGGGCACGGTCGCGGGGTCGTCGAGGTAGCGCTCGATGACGGGCTCGTTGGCCAGCTCGACGCCGCGAAAGGGCAGCGCGCGGCCGATCAAGCCGACGTAGGTCTCGAGGATGGACTCGAAGTCGCCCCGGTGGAGGGTGATGGCGTAGCGCCCCGCGGGCAGCTCGCGGAGCACGAAGGGCGGCCGACACAGCGCGCGGGCCCGGGCCGGCTCCATGACCATGCACGCGTCGTAGCGCAGCCGCTCGGCCGCCGTGATGTCGGGGTCGTCGTAGGCCAGGCCGACGCTGCCGAGCACGTGGGGCATCCAGCCCGCCTTCGCGGCGTGGGCCATGAGCTCGCCCCAGGTCTGCCCGCACTCGGAGTAAGACCCCGTGTGGCGCAGCCCGATGCAAGTCAGCGCAGGATCGTCGCGAAGCTCGACCCGCGGCACGCCGACCTCGACCTCGACCCGGGTCTGCTCCCGGTAGGCCCTGGGCGGCACGCCGAAGCGGTTGCGAAAGGCCCGGGTGAAGGCCTCGTGGCTGCCGTAGCCCGCTTCGAGCGCGACCTGGGTGACCGGGGCCTCCCCGAGCTTGAGCTGCATCGCCGCCCGCTCGAGCCGCAGGCGGCGGACGAAGCCCATCACCGACTCGCCCGTGAGCCCGCGGAACACCCGGTGAAAGTGGTGCAGCGAGAGCCCGGCGATGTCGGCGAGGGTCTCGGGATCCACGTCCTCGTCGAGGTGGGCCTGGACGTGGTCGACGACGCGGAGGATGCGTTGGCCCCAAGGGTCGCGCTTGGACATGGACCCAGCCTAGCGGGGACCTCGGCGCCCCGCTTGACCGTCCGTGCTCTCTAGCAGGCCCTGATCGAACGCCCCCCCCGGGGGCGACCACACGCCCCCTCGAAGGTACGAACGCCATTGCCCACCAGCCTGAGCGGAGGAGCGGACAGCGACGAGGCGTCCCCGGTTCGGGGCGCCTGTGGGGGCATGTCTAGAACCAGTCGCCGATCACGGCGCGCAGCAGCGCCTCGCGGTTCTTCGTGTCCGTCTTGGTGAAGATGTTGTGCATGTGCCACTTCACCGTCGACAGCTCGACGCCGAGCTCCTTGGCGATCTCGATGTTGAGCAGGCCGCCGTGGACGAACAGGCCGAGGACCTCGGCCTCGCGCGGCGTCAGCGAGTCCTTCTCGACGATCGCGTCGACGCGCAGCTGCAGCCGGGCCTGGCGCGAGTCGAAGTGGGGCGCGCGCTCGACCTCGTAGCCGAGGGCGTCGAGCAGGGTCATCACGCGATCGGCCTGCTCGTCGTCTTCGATCGACAGCTGGATGTGCGTGCGGGGTCCGAGGGTGAGCATCATCGCCGGCCTCCCTGGGGGGCTTGGGTGTGGGCTTGGGGGGGGTGGGATTGGGCGAGCTCGGCCTCGTAGTCCTCGGCGCAGGTGCAGCGCCGAAGCCCGCGGCTTCGCAGCTCTCGCTCGATCAGGGCGACGGCGCTGGGGCTGTAGACGTAGCCGAGCACCGTGCGCTGCTGGCCGCGGGCCTTGGTCAGGAAGGCGCGCGAGTGGGCGCGGCTGCCCTTGAGGCCCAAGTGCGCGATGAGCCGACCGACGCGCAGCGGGGTCATGTCGCACCAGCGCTCGGCGACCTGCGTGGGCGTCATCCAGCCGTGGGCGAGCTCCTCTTCGAAGTCGACCAGGCGCGCCCCGAGGGCGATCTCGCTGGCGACGACGCGGTGGGCGATGAGCTGATCGGCGTCGATGGTCCCGGCCCGCTCGAGGCGATCGAGCAGGCGCTCGAGCACCGCGGCCTCGAAGCAGCGCTGCTCGAACTCGAGGCGGTTGCCGGCGATGGTCACGGCGTCGATCGACAGCAGCGGCCGCTCGAGAGCCGTGGCCGCGCGCTCGTGGGCGTGGAACTCGGGGATGACCTGCTCGCGCAGGTGACGGGCGAAGCTGCGAGCGACGGCGCTGTCGAGGGCGCTGACGAGCTCGTAGACCGCGACCGCGCTGAGCAGCACGATCGGCCGGCGGCGGTGGTCCGGCGCGAGCACGACGTGGGCCCGATCGAGGCGCTCGAGCAGCTCGCGGCGATCGCCGTGCTCGAGGTAGTGGATCGCGCCGGCGGGGCAGCGCTCGTACCAGCGCTTGGCGAGGATCCCGAGCAGCTCGAGGGGCGTCGCAAAGCCGAGGATGCGCGCGAGCTCGCTGGCCATCCAGGTCGGCTCGTGGTTGCAGGCCACGGTGATCAGGCTCCAGCCCTCGAAGCAGCCGACCAGCTGCACCGCGAGCTCGCGCTCGCGCAGCATCGCGGCGCCGAGATCATGGTCGTCCTCAGCGCCCGGATCTCGAGGCGAGGGCTCCGGGGACGCCTGGACGTCCGTGGCCGTCCCCGCGTGGGGCTCGACGGAAGGCGGGGGCGTCGCTGGGACACTGGCCGCGGCGGCGGCGGCTTGGGCGGGGCTTGGCAATCGCAACAGCATGGCTATCAACCGTCATCAATATGTCGCCTCCCCCTGCTGACGGTCAGGGACCTCGCAGTCACGGCGTGATCACCTGAAGGGACGGTTACGCGAACCAACGAACCGTTCCGAACGGAGTCGATTACAGCGCCCAAGACGACGCCAGAGCCGTTTTTCTTCCGCGCTCGCCCCCCGCCCACGCCCCGGTTGGGGTTCTCGTCGCCGACGCAACCCCAGCGAACCACGCGCTTCGAGTGATCACATTCTCGCGTTGGGGAAATGCGATCACTTTGAGGGCGCGCCTCGACGCCGCGCGACGCGGCTGGCGATCCTCGGATCGCGCGCCCGAAGGCCCGCTGCGCGCCCGCGCTCCCTGGAAGCCTCGAGCACTGGTGACGCTGTCCGTGACGGCGCCCCCTCGACTGCGGCCGAGGGCCCTTTGCAACGCGGGCGCGCCCGCATCGATCCCCGCCGGGGGTCGACCCTGGAGTTCGGTGGCTCCATGCCCCCACGGGAAGCGCGCAGCACTCACGTCGGGACGTGAGCCAACCCTCGGTCCAGGCAATTCAGCGCCTGGGCCCCGCCTCGAGCCCACCGCCGACACGGGTCCCGGCCGCCCGCCAACCCAGCCCGAGCCCAACGCCCACAGCCCCCTGGCCCTTCTTTGGCCCGCCGGAGCCCTTCCCGGAGCCTCGCTTGACGCCGCTGGGGGAAGGGGTTAGGACTACCGCCCGCCAACGAGCACGCCCAGATAGCTCAGTCGGTAGAGCAGGGGACTGAAAATCCCCGTGTCGGCGGTTCGATTCCGTCTCTGGGCACCTAAACCCGCAGGAAAGCTTCCTGCGGGTTTTTCATTGGGGCAGCCCTCCATCGCTCTGCTGGCCGCTCGACCGCTCCAACGCCGAGCTCCGCGCCGTCTCCCCAGGGCTGAAGCTGTGACACCCGTGGGCTTGCGAGGGCGTGCGCTCGTGGCCGAAACTCAGCTCGCGCACGTTGAGCCGTTCTCGGGCCGCGAAGCGATCGAATCAGGCCGATGCAGACCGCCGAACAGACCCGATCTCCCCAGAGCTGCCGGGGCCACCTTCCGGACGGAGCGCTCCACTCACTCCCTCTCGACCGCGTGAGCATCCCGCAGGATATCCTGGATATCCGAGACAAAGAACGCTCCAACCCTCTGGAGTGGAAGGGACAGTTCTCGCCTCAACTCGTCGAGGCGATTCTGGGCTTCTACTCCGACGGAGCGACGACGGTACTCGACCCATTCGTTGGCAGCGGGACCGTTTTGCTCGAGACCGCGAGGCGGGGGCTGGTTCCCCTAGGGGTCGAGGTGAACCCGGCGGCCTATCATCTCGCGGCCTTCTATGAGCTGGTTCGAACCCCAGGTCCCGAACGCGACGCCATCCTCGGCACGGCCCGCGAGCTCGTGGCCCGCATGACTGGGACCCAAGGACCGCTGTTCGCCTCGGTTCAACACCCGTCATCGTCACCTGCGCACGTGCTCCGGAGCGCGTGGGCACGGGCCAAAGATGCGGAGCCTGGAGGAGGCTTGTCGCGCTACCTCGCTGCCCTGCTCGTCCTCTGTGACATCTCCAAGGGAGAGCTAAAGGTCGATCGCTTGCGCAAGGCGCACACCCATCTGTCCAGCCTCCTCAACACGCTCCCCTTCCGGCCGAACTGCGATGTTCGGGTGAGGCTCGGTGATGCGAGGGCGACTGGAGTCGAGAGCCGCTCCGTCGATCTCATCGTCACATCACCTCCGTACGTGAACGTCTACAACTACCACCAAAAATACCGCGGCTCGGTGGAGAGCATGGGCTGGGATGTACTCGCGGCTGCGCGCTCCGAGATTGGGTCCAACCGGAAACACCGCGGGAACCGGGTCCTCACGGTGATTCAATTCTGCATGGACATGGCGGACGTGTTCGCCGAGATGGAACGGGTCTTGAAGCCTGGGGGGTCCGCAGTCGTCGTCGTCGGTCGCGAGTCGATGGTCCGAAAGACCCGCTTCTTCAACGGGGAGATGCTCGCCGAAGTCGCCTCTACAGCCACGGGGCTGAAGCTATGCCTTCGTCAAGAGCGCGTGTTCCTGAACCGCTTCGGGCAGCATATCTACGAGGACATTCTCCACCTCTCCCGCCCCCGGCGCTCCAAGGTACTGCCGCGCGGCCGCCGACATGAGCACGCCCGTAGTGTTGCGAAGCGGGTCCTCGAAGATGCGCTTCGAAGCTGCCCTGATGAGAGTCGGGCAGACATTGGCAGCGCCTTGATACGGCTGGAGACGGTGCAACCATCACCGATGGCCGCCGAACATGATGAGTGAGATGGGAATGAGTCTTCCGAAGCTGCCGACGCCTCACGGAGAGAAGCTCGCCGCGCTCCGCGAGAATTCAAAGCTCCCCGAGGTTGACAGAGAGCGCGTCGACAAAGCCCGCAAGGTCTACGAGATGTGGCGCGAGAGCTGCCTCTGCGTTTCGGGGACACGAGAGCAAGTTATCCAGGCCCTCGTCGCCCAGCTCCAACAGTACAAGAGATACATCGATCTTGAGCTCATCTTCGACAGCCCCGCAGACTGGCTCTACCGACAAAAGGGGCAGACGAAACTCGACAACTCGATCATCGAAGAGTTTCTCCCAATCCTCGTCACCTCGGTGTTTGGCGAGGATTTGGCTGACGACATCTTCGAGCTCGGTCCAACGACCTGCTTCTCGAACCTGCGCTTTGAGTCCAGCATCGTCGAGCTGTCGAAGGGCGCTGGCGCAGCGGTGAAGTCGAAGGACCAAGACTTCGCAATCTCGCGCCCCGTATTCCTCAAGACATCGCACCATAAAGACTTCCGAAATGCGACCACCCATGAAACTCGCATCGCGTATGTCGCCGCCGAGTGCAAGACGAACCTCGACAAGACCATGTTTCAGGAGGCGGCGGCCACTGCCCAGGACGTGAAGACCGCCGTGCCAGGCGCCAAGTACTTTCTACTCTGCGAATGGCTCGACATGACGCCCATCTCGACCAGCGTGACTCCAATTGACGAGATACTGCTCATGCGCCGGGCAAAGCGGTTGCCCTCGAGCGCGAGGAAGTCGTTCTCAAAGGCCGCGGACCGCAAAGCTAACCGAGGGACTTTCATCGAGTACCTGGACGGCAACCCCTTCTCATCCAAGGTCTTTGAGCGCCTCCTGTCTCACATTGAACAAGTCGTCAGAGCGGACGGACTGGACACCAACAAGGCGCTCTCAGACGGGTTCTTCTGAGTCGTGGACGTGGGGCAGGGAGGGCGTGGCGTCGTCCACGACGGCTAAAGAAGACAGAGACTGTGAATCATTCACAGTCCTGATCTGGGCTCAGAACTTGTAGCCCACCCCGACCGCCGCCAGGCACATCTCGTCCAGGGTCCCCTCGCCCACGAACACGTCGATCGGCTCGGTCAACCCCAGCTCCGACAGCGCCGACACCACCCCCGGGTTGTCCAGGGTGTTGTCGTACTCGCAGCGCAGCCGCACGACGTCGCCGTTGGTGATCCGGTAGTCGTCCTCGATGGGCTGGTCGTAGGTGTAAAAGCGCTGCCAGTTGAAGTCCCAGCTGGGCGTGTGCACGAGGCAGTGGTCCTCGCCCTGGCCGTCTTCAACCCACACGCGCATGTCCACGCCGACCTTGTGCATGTGCGCGGCCACGGTCCACACGCGCACGTCGAGGATGGCGGGGATGCCCTGGCCGTTGACCTCCACGGGCCACTCGTACTCCTCGACGTGGCCTTCGGCGTAGGGCGGGATGTGCAGCAAGCCGGTGAGCGGATCGCCGATGCCGGGGGCGCCGATGAGCGCGAACAAGGCGGTGTACTCCGGGGCCTGATCGGTCCAGCGCAGGGCCAGGCCGGTGTTCATGTCGGTCTCTGGGCCCGCGCCGGTGGCGTGGTAGTGGACGTTGTAGACGATGCGCGCGCCCGCGGGCAGGGGCACGGCGACGCCGTCTGGGGTCTCGATGGGCAAGCTGCCGGGGACCCAGGCGCCGACCAAGGGCGCGCTGCCGCTGAGCCCCGAGCCGCCGCCGCAGTCGTACTTGACCCCGCCCTCCCAGCTGGCCGACTCGGCGCTCTCGTCGACGTACATGAGCACGTGGTGGAGCACCTTGCGATTGCCGGGCACGACCTGCAGGCCGTCGAGGTAGACCTCCTCGTCGTTGCCGGGGTCGAAGCTCAAGCAGTGGGTGAAGTCGAGCACGTTGCCCTGGGCCTCGACCTCCACGGGCGTCGGGTTGAGCACCGTCGTGGTCGGGTTGGCGAGCTCGAGCAGGGGCGGCTCGGGCAAGGGCGCGGCGAGCTCGGGGTCCCCCTCGGGCGCGCCGAGCTCGGACCAGTCGCGGAGCATGGTGATCTGTTCGTCGCTCAGGCGCGGGTCGTGGCGGTAGGGGGCGACGGGCTCGCACTCGTCGGTCTCGGCGGCGTGCCACGGCGGCATGCGCCGGTCCTCGACGGCGTCGGCCATGAGCCCGGCCCAGGGCGAGGCGCTGGCGTAGTCCTCGAGGGAAAAGGGCGCGATGCCGCCAGCCAGGTGACAGCCGCCGCAGGCCTCGGCCACCAAGGGCGCGACGTCCTGGTGCCAGTTCGGGCGCAGGTCTTCGCCGCCCTCGTCCTCGCTCTGATCCGCGGCGTCGTCGGTGCCGTCCTCGTCCTCGCCGACCTCGTCCTGCCCGTCGCCGTCACCATCCCCGTCGGGCGGACTCGTGCACGCCACGGCCAGGCTCGCGC
The DNA here is from genome assembly GCF_000170895.1 of Plesiocystis pacifica SIR-1. Lineage (GTDB taxonomy): Bacteria > Myxococcota_A > Polyangia > Nannocystales > Nannocystaceae > Plesiocystis > Plesiocystis pacifica. The sequence goes on from NZ_ABCS01000051.1 coordinate 52,645, forward strand.
TGGCGAGGGCGAGAGCGACATGGGCGAGGCGAAGCTTCGAGGCACGCAGGTTCATGGCGCTCAGTGTAAACCAACCGCCAAAGCACCTCAGAGCGTCGGCCAGAACAAGTCCTGTCCGTCCCTCTGTCTATTTTCGCCGTCGTGGACGACGCCACGCCCTCCCTGCCCCACGTCCACGACTCAGACCGTCGTGGACGACGCCACGCCCTCCCTGCCCCACGTCCACGACTCAGACCGTCGTGAATGGCGCCATGCAAGCCAGAGTGCCCCCAATCCCCAGCTCCCCGTGGGGATAGACTACGCCCCCGCGAGCGGGGGCGACCACATGCCTTCTCGAAGGCACGAACCCCATTGCCCACCAAGCCAAAGCGGAGGAGCGCAGCGACGAAGCGCCCCCGGTCCCCCGATGCCTGTGGGGGCAAAGCAGAGACTCAGCGCAGGCGGTAGACCAGGTTCTTGGTCCCCGCCGCCTGCCCCAGCGCCTTTGCCAGCGGCTCGAGCCCCCGGGTCGCCACGAACTTGCGGTCCTTGAACACCTTGAAGGGGAAGCGCTCGCGGGTGTGGTTGTAGCGGGCCCGCTCGCTGTCCTGGATGTTCGCGGACAGCAGGTCCTCGAGGGGATCGTTGCTGCGCTCCTCCCGGACGTCGCGGGCGGCGATGTCGGTCTGGAAGGTGACGAGCAGCTCAGGCTTGCCGGTGTTGCCCGCGGGGCTGTCGAGCCACCGGCGCCAGGCGTGGGCCAGGCGGCTGTTGCCCTTTTGGGGCTCGGCCGGGACCACGCGCAGGCCGTCGGGGGTGGTCAGGGCGAACACGGCCGGGCCGACCACGCCGCGCTGGACCCGGTCGACGCTCACGCCCTCGATGTCGTGCATGTGGATGAACAGGTGCTCGGCGTCGAAGCTGGCGTTGCGGTAGACCGTCGCGTGGAAGGCCTGGTTGGCCTCGGCGCTCTCGCCGTCGGCGTCGAGGTCGATGACCTTGCGCCGCCAGGTCGAGGACACCTGGGTCAGCTCGATGGTGATGCGGATGTACACGCCGGTCGCGTCGAGCTTGGTCAGGTCGATGCGGAACTCGGCCGTGCCCGTGCTCGGATCGTGGCGGCGCAGCTGGACGCGGTGCTCGTCGAGGGGCGCGTAGGGCTGGTCCTTGATCGCCTCGAGGTAGCGGCGCTTGACGAGCATGCGCGCGTAGACCTCGGCCTCGTCCTGCTTGGCCTCGTAGTGGGCCAGGTCGCTCATGCGCGAGAGGGAGCCCTCGGCGAGCTCGTGGTCCGTGACCACGCGGGTGAAGCTCGCCATGTTCGGCAGCCCGGCCCGGGAGTCGACGTAGACCTGGGTGTACTGCTCGGCCTCCATCGACCGCTTCATCGTGTCCATGCTGCCCTGGAGGCGGCGACGGTCGGGGAAGGTGTTGTTGAGCCGGGCGGTGCGCATGGCCCGGTTCAGGAGGTCGAGGTAAGTCGGAACGATCGGGCCGTGCAAGGACTGCGTGTGCAGCGTGACGAGCTCGTTCATGGCCGGATCATACCAACGTCGCGCCCGCCGCCGGAGCCCCGAAAAGCTCGGAAAAGCAACGCCCTGGGCTGGCCTCCCGGGCCGATCGGGTCCACACTCCGCCGCCATGGCCTACGAGCTCAGTCCCAAGCAGCGCAAGTTCCTCAGCGGGATGGCGCACTCGCTCTCGCCCGTGGTCCAAGTCGGCGCCGCCGGCCTGACCGAGTCGGTGTTCGCCGCGGTCTCCGAGGCCCTGCGCCGCCACGAGCTCATCAAGGTCAAGCTGCCCAAGGTCGACAGCGCGGCGGAGCGCCACGCGCTCTACGACACCCTGATCGAGGGCAGCGAGGCCCTGCGCGTGGCCCTGCTCGGGCGCGTGGCGGTGATCTACAAGCCCCGCGGCAAGGACCTCCCGGACAAGCCGCGCATCCAGCTCCCCTGAGCCTCCCGAACCCGAAGGAGTCAGACCGTGGCCTTCCGCAGCGCCCTGATCACCGGAGCCTCGAGCGGCATCGGAGCCGCCATCGCCCACACGCTCGCCGCCGAGGGCAGCTCCGTCGTGCTCGCGGCCCGGCGCGAGGACAAGCTCGCCGAGGTCGCCGAGTCCATCGCCAAGGCCCACGGCGCCGACAAGGTCCGCGTCCAGGTCCTCGACGTCAGCGACCCCGAGCGCACCGAGGCGACCGTCCGCGAGCTCGACGGCGAGCTGGCCTTCGACCTGGTCATCGCCAACGCCGGCGTCAGCAAGAGCACCCCGGGCCCCAAGCTGAGCTGGAAGGCCGTGGAGACGGTCGTGTCCGTCAACGTGTGCGGGGCCGTGGCCACGCTCACCGGCGCGCTCCCGGGCATGGTCGAGCGCGGGGCCGGGCACCTCGTGGGCGTGTCGAGCGTGGCCAAGTACCGCGGGCTGCCGAGCAGCGCGGCCTACTGCGCGTCCAAGGCCTTCCTGAGCACCTTCCTCGAGAGCCTGCGCGTCGACCTGCACCACGCGGGGATCCGCGTCACCGACATCCGGCCCGGCTTCGTGGAGACCGAGATGACCGCCGGCATCCCCAACAAGCCCTTCGAGGTCACGGCCGCGGACGCGGCTCAGCGCGTGGTTCGAGCCATCCACCGCGGCCGCGGCGTGTTCATCTTCCCCGTGCCCATGACCGTGTTCGGCCCGATCATGGGCGCGATGCCCTCGGCCCTGCTCGAGCCGATGATGCGCCAGACCAAGAAGTAGCGGACCCGCTCGGACGGCTAGCGCTCGACCGCCGCCAGCTCGGCGTCGATCTCGGCCTGGACCGCCTCGATCTCCCCGCGCATCAGCAGGACCGTCGACTTCATCCGCTCGACGTTCATCTCGAGCACGAGCTTGATCTCCTTGACCTCGTAGTGCTCGTCCTTGATGTGCTCCTCGACGCGGTCGAGCAGCTGCTTGCGCTGGGGCGAGAGGCCGTGCTCCGCCTCCTCGTCCTCGACGAGCTCGGCGAGCTGGAGGTCCGTGGCCGCGGTCTTGCCGACCTGCTTCATGAACTGGTCGTTGTAGACCGACTCGATCTCGGCGACCTGCTTCTCGATGAGCCGCGCGTTGTTGTAGATCTCGCCGATCTTCACAGCCAGCTCCTTGTTCTGGAAGATGCGCACGCCGTTGGCGAGGTACATCTGCCAGACCTCGTAGCGGTAAAAGGGCGTGAGCACCACGGGCGTGAAGTCGAAGTTGGCGTCGGGCTGCTCGTGGTGGTGGAGGAAGGTCGAGTAGAGCTCGTGGCACTTGGCCCTGCCCGCCTCGTCGAGGCCGCCCTCGACCGTGAACTCCGAGTGGAGGCAGTGGACGATGTCCTCGTCCTCGTGGAGCTCCTTGAAGTAAGCGTCGAAGGTGTCGCGCATGCCCCCGATCTCGGGCGGATCCTGGTCGACGGTGATCGGGCCCAGATCCTTGACGATCGAGGACTCCTGCTCGAGGTTGGTCGTCAGCTCGCGCTTGAAGTCCTTGAGCATCGACACGTACTCGTCGCGCTCGGCCCGCTTGTCTTGCAGGCCCTGGACCGCCGTCGCGGCGTAGAGGCCGACGAAGATGAGGACGAAGTCGACGGCCTTGTCGACCAGGAATTCACGATTCACGCCCTCGTCGCGGAGCTTCTCACGACGACGGGCAGCGCGGGATTTTGGAGGGCTCTCGCTCATGCCGGCGCAAGGTACCAGCCGCTCGCGCAAATGCGAACCCGCGCTGCAGGGGCCTAAACCCGCGCCGGCACGGTGAAGCTGGCACCCGGTTCGAGCTCGACGAATTCCACATTCGACTCGCTCTCGCGTAGTCGATCAGCAAAGTCGCGAGCGCTCCCGGCCGTGCTCAGTAACGCCCCGAGCAAGCCCCGAGTGTTCTGGGGTTCGAGGCCCGTGGGCAGCACCCAGCGCGGCTCGAGGGCAGTCACGGCTTCGAGGCTCCGCGCCCCGCCCATGACGATCGGCAACCCCAGCAAGCGCACGGACTCCACCGGCAGCACGGCCACGTCCACGGGCCCGCCCGCGCGCAGCTGCGGCAGACGCCTCTTGTGGGTCACGTGGGTCTCGACGTAGACCCGCCGGCCGCTGCGGTGCTCGTGAATGCAGTAGCCCATGGAGTTGTGGCGGTAGGGCCAGCCGGGCTGGACCGGGAGCAGCTCCACGCCAGGGGCGAGGCTCCGCGGCTCCCCGAGGCGCAGGGCCTCGACGCTGGCGTGGCCCCGGCGACGCAAGAGCTTGGCGGCGAAGGGCGTGGCGAGGATCGGCAGCTGCTCCGGCAAGGCCCCGAGGGTCTCGGGGTCGAGGTGGTCGGCGAAGTGGGCCGAGAGCAGCACGTAGTCGAGGCTCGCGACGTCGAGCTCGTCGAGGCCGATCCACGGCGCGCCGTGGCTGCGGCTGAGCAGCCAGGCCCCGCCCGCGACGTAGCGCTCGCTGAGCCAGGGATCCATCAACACGCGCACGGGCGCGCCCGCGTCGTCCTCGAACTCGAGCAGCCAGGATTGATAGTCGTCGAGCTTGCGCAGCTTCATGGCGCGTTCACAGACCCTGCAGCTCGGGGGTGACGCAGCCCGGCGAGGAGCTGACGCAGGTCCCGTAGGCCTCGGCCACCTCGGGGTCCTCGTTGACCTCGCCGAGCTCGGGGGTCCAGGTCAGCACGCTCGGCTCGACGGTGTAGGTGGCCATGGCGTCGGCGATGGCCGGGTCGAGGTCGCCGCTGTCGACCAGCTCGGCGAGGATCTCGAGGCCGACGGGCCGCAGCTGCACGCGCATCTCGACGCGCTCGGGCAGGGCCTCGGCGCTGAACTGCCGCGAGCGCCAGGTCGCCGCGTCGCCGGTCGAGCCGAACACGGCCGGCGCCGGGAGCAGCTCGGACTCGTAGCTGTAGGCCGCCCAAAAGTCGTGGGTCTCGGCCCCCTCGGCGTCGAAGATGCGATCGCGGAGCAGCCACAGGTTGGGGTCGTCGAGCTCGGCGATGGCCGAGCCCTCGCCGACGACTCCAGTGCTGAACACGAGCTCCTCGCCGACGCTGCCGACGAGCTCGAGCCACGCGCGGCGGTCGGGGGTCGAGCCGCTGGGCCACGCGTGCCCGGCCGCCTCGTTGTGCAGCCACACCGAGATCAACCCGTCGCCCTCGCCCGGGGTCTGCTCGCGCACGCACAGCGTGGCGCACAGCGAGGTCTTGCGTTGGTCTTCGATGGCCTCGAGCTGCTCGGCGCGCAGCTGCGGCCCGAGCTCGGCGTCGGGGAAGTCCGTCAGCGCCACGTCCGTGCCCACGAACATGTGGCTGTGCACGCTGCGGTCGCCCGGCACCCCGGGGTAGTCGGCGATGGGCCCGACGGACTTGTCCATGTGGCAGTCGTTGCAGCTCAGGCCCCACAGCGCGGGCTTGCTCAGGTCGTCGGGGTCCGGGTCGCCGTAGAAGCTCTCGAGCCACTCGTGGTAGGTGCGCTCGATGTGCGCCCCGCCGGGGGTGACGATGTCGTGGCAGCTGCCGCACAGGTCCGAGGACGCGACGCGGTCGCGGTTGAACAGCGGGCTCGCCTCGACGCCGTGGACCTCGGGCGCGAGGGCGTCGGAGATGCTCCCGCGCATGACCCCGTCCATGGCCAGGCGCAGCGGGTTGTTGTGCGTGCCCTCGACCGCCTCGACCTGATGGCAAAAGTAGCAGGTCACGCCCTGGAGCTTCTGCGGCACCTCGTCGAGGTTGAGGCCGTCCTCGGTGAGCCCGAGCTCGACGGCCATGGGCGCGTGGCACTTGACGCAGAAGTCTCCGAGCTCGCCCTTGGTGTCGCGCTGGCCCTTGGCGTTCATGGCCCGAAACACCGGGTCCTCCGCGGCGTAGGCGTGCATGCTGCCCAGCCACTCGCGGTAGTGGGTGGGGTGGCACTCCTCGCAGGTCGCCGGGTCCTGGAGCGCCTCGAGGTCGTAGCCGGGCTCGGCGTCCGGCGGCGCGTTGCAGGCGAGGGTCCCAAACCCGAGAGCCCCGAGAGCCCCGAGGGCGCCGAGCACCAACGCGCTCCGCTCGAGCCTCGTCACGGTTGCGCTGCGCCCTCGTCGATCCACGTCGCAATGCTACACAGCGCGCCGTCGTCGATGTTGCTCGATCCCGGCGGCATGCGCAGCGCGGGGTCGTCCGTGGCCAGGCGGATGAACAGCGGGGAGCACTGCGCGTCGCCCGGGATCACCAGCGCGCCGGCCGTGAGGTGGTCGTAGCTCGCCTGCGCGTCGGTGAAGGTCATCCCGTCGAAGGCCCCGCCCGAGCCGTCCTGCGCGTGGCAAGCCGAGCCGCCCGCGCACCCCTCCAGGGTCTGAGACCAGACCTGGTCGTAGCTCGCAGAGAACAATGGCGTGCAGCCCTCGACGTCGTACTCGACGCACGCGAGCTCACCCGCCTCGTCGTCCCCGGCCTCGTCGGTGTCGTCGACGCAGGCGAGGGCCGCGAGGGCGATCGCGACGCTGAAGCAGGCCCGGCGCAGCGCGAAGGGCATGGGGCTCACTCGACGCAAAAGGCGAACATCAGCGAGTCGGTGCCGCCGTCGGTGGTGATCTCGAAGGTCACCTCCCACAGGCCGGTCATGAACAGGTTGACCGGCGTGACCTCGTAGCGCCCGGGGGTCTCGGTCTCGGTCACCACGGCGTTGACGGGGGTGCCGTGGCCGTGGTCGGGCATCATCGGCACGGCGGTCATGGTCAGGCCCGCCATGGGCTGCCCGCCCAGGTCGGTGAAGTCGAGGACCCAGGTGTTGTCGCCCTTGTGCGGCGGCGCCGGGTCGGAGGACACGAAGGTCGCCGAGACGACGTCCCCGGACTTGCTCAGGCCCACGGCGAACTCGTCGTCGCGGTCCTCGCTCTCGCACCCCTCCGCCTCGGTCTCGCCGTGATCCGCGTGGTCCGAGTGGTCCGCGTGATCGTCTGCGGCCTCGTCGTCGCCCGAGTCGCCGTCACAAGCAGACAGGGGCACGAGCGCGGCGATGGCCAGGGGGATGGCGAGCTCGAACAGGCGAAGCGAGGTGAAGCGCATGGCCAGAGCTTGCCACAAGCTCGGCGGCGCGCGAGTGCGACCGAGCGCCGCACCCCCTCGCCCGAAACATGCGCGGCGCTCCCTCCGTTATCGGATGCCAGCCGCGGTGTCGTGGGTCGAGCTTTGAGCTAGTTCGCCGGGTAGGCGCAGCCCGCGATGCAGGTCGTATTGTGCCGCTGGGCCGCCGACTCCAGGTCCCCAGGCTTGAAGTCGTCGGTCAACACCGAGGCCTTCGGGTCCCAGTCCGAGCGCATGTAATAGCGCGCGCTCAGCCCCATCACGTCGAAGTCGAAGTTCTCGGCCACGGTCCGGGCGTTGGACCGGATCTCGAACGTGCCCACGCGCTGCTCCGACGCCGAGGCCACGAAGGTGGTCTGGTTGCCGCTCTCGGACACGAAGGAGTAGCGCTGGGGGAACACCGCCGCGAGGGTGTTGCGGTCGTGGGGGTACATGCGCGTGAGGTTGTGCAAGTTGGCCACCACGACCCCGCCAGGCGACAGCTTGTCGAGGCAGGCCTGGTAGGCCTCGCGGGTCTTGAGGTGGTAGGGCACGAACACGCCGCGGAAGGCGTCGAGCATGATCTGGTCCCAGGGCTGCTCGGCCTCCTCGATGAACAGCCGCCCGTCGCTGACGTGGGTCCGGTAGTTGGGGTGGTCGGGCACGCCGAAGTACTTGCGGGCCAGGCGGACCACCTCCGGGTCGATGTCGACGGCGTCGATCTCCAGGCCCGGGAAGCGCTCGAACAGGTAGTTGCTGATCTGCCCGCCGCCCAGGCCCATCATCATGAAGCGCTTGGGCTTGGGGTTGACCAAAAAGCCCGCCATCATCGTGCGCGAGTAGTCGAGGTCGAGGCTGCTGGGGAAGTCGAGGTCCTTGCGCGACTCGATGTAGCGGGTGCCGTCGACGACGAAGTACATGGTCAGCACGGAGCCGCGCCGGGTGACCATGATCTCGTTGTATTCGGAGGTCGTCTGCTCGAGCAGCTCCTCCTCGGCGCCCCAGGCCCCCCGGGGCCAGCCCGCGAGGACACCCGCGCCCGCGAGCGCGAGGCCGGAGCCCAGGCCTGTCAAGGAAGTGCCGAGCCAGCGGCGACGGGTCCAGCGCGTCGAGGACATGAGGGCAGCATAACAGCCAAAAAATTGCCTCGCGGCCCCGGTCCTGGCTTGTTTGGGGAGTGCCATCGACGACGAGCGCAGCAACGAAGGCGACCCGCGCGGCCTCCACGGCCTTGGGCGCCGCAGGCATCGCCAGCCTGGGCCTGGCCCTCGGTGCGATCCTCGTCGGTCAGCTGATCCTGGTCCCGCTCGTGGCCGGCAACACGGCCCTGGTCGACGCCAACCTGGCGCGGGCCCTGGCCGAGCCCCTGACCCTGCGCGCTGCCGAGCTGACGATCGGCGCGACCGTGATCCTCGCGGCCCTCGCCCAGCCCTGGCTGCGCCACCGCGTCGCCTCCAGCCTGGCCCTGCTCGCCGCGGGCATCGCCGCTTGCGACCGCCTCGTGCTCTTGCCCGAGCTCCACGGCCGCTGGGGCCGGGTCGACCTCGTCGCCATGCGCCCGCTGGACCGCATCGCCGAGGCCTCGCAGCTGAGCCTGGTCCACCACGCCGCCCTCGCCGTGGTCTTGCTGCTGCTCCTCGCCCTGTCCGTGATCGCGGCGCTGCCGGCCCAGCGCCGGCGCTAGTCACTTCTTGCCGAACAAGCTGCCCAGGAAGCCGCCCTTGGCCTCTTCCTTGGCCTTCGCCTTGGCCTCGCGGTCCTTGATCTTGATCGCCCGGAGCTGACGCTGCGCGTCGATGTTGCGCGGGTCGAGCTCCTGGGTCTTCGAGAAGCACATCTTCGCCGGGCCGTACTGGTCGAGACGCACGTGCAGCATGCCCTTGAAGTAGTGGGCGCGGGCGCAGGCCGGCGCGACCTCGATGACCTTTTGGAGCTTGGTGATGGTCGTCTGCGCGTCGACGTCGCGATCGCCGGCGAGGAAGTTGGTGTAGTAGAAGGCGGCCTCGATGTCGCTGTCTTGGGGGCTCAGGCCGTGGGCCTCGGCGAACAGGTCGCGGGCGGCGACGTACTTCTTGCCGCGCAGCAGCTTGTCGGCGTCGCGGGCCTTGACCTCGGCCTCGAAGGCGTTGCGCACGATCGAGTTGGTGTCCTCGCCGACCTTGCCCGTGCCCCCGACCTCGAGGGTCTCGAGCAGCTTCGCCCGGCTGTCCTTGTTGCCCAGGACCCCGTAGGCCTCGGACAGCGCCGCGAACACGGGCTCGACCCGGGGCCGCAGGTGCGCCCGGCCCAGGCCCTCGAGGGCGTCGGGGTGGAAGGTCTTGCTCAGCTCGGCCCACACCTTGCGGATGTCCTTGCGGCCGGCGTCGAGCTCGAGGCCGAACAGCTCGAAGGCGTGGACCTCCCTGGCGACCTTGGCCTCGAGGGCGGCGAGATCGGCCTCGAACTTCTGGTCCTCGGCGCTCGGCGCCTTGGGCTTCGCGGCCGCCTTGGGCTTCGCGGCCGCCTTCGGCTTCGCGGCCGCCTTCGGCTTCGCGGCCGCCTTCGGCTTCGCGGCCGCCTTCGGCTTTGGCTTGGCCTTGGGCGGCGGAGGCGGCTTCGCGCTCGCCTTCGGCTTGGCCTTGACCGGCGGCTTCGCGCTCGCCTTGGCCTTGGCCTTGGCCGGCGCCTTGCCGGTGCTCTGGCTGCCCAGGTTGACGCCGAGCTCGTGGCCCGCGGCGACGGCCGTGGACCCGCTGGCGATGGCCTGGATCGCGTCGTCGCCGACGCGCAGCATCTGGCAGGTGATCAGGGTGAAGATCAGCTGCAACACCCGGGTCGTGTCGACCCCGGGGCGGATCATGCCTTCGAGGGTCACGCCCCGGCCGAGGGCGGCGAGGGTCGGGCCGTCGGGGGCCGAGAAGCCAAACTGTCGCTCGTAGCGGACCAGGGCCTTGGTCGCGACCAGGTCTCCGCCGATCGCGTCGCCGAGCTCTCGCCGCAGCCGCTCCTCGTCGTAGTGGGCCTGCACCCCGGTCCAGACCAGCGCGAGCACGTTGACCGGCGCGAGCTCGTCGCCCTTGCCCAAGTCATGCTCGGCGGCCTCGACCTTGGCCTCCGCGGGCGAGAAGGCGTCCGCGGCGAACATCGCCGTCAGCTTGCGTATGCACTGCACGCGCAGGGCCTCGGTGCGCGTGGCCTCGTCGATGAAGTCGCCCTCGAGCAGGACCTCGCCGAGCAAGCTCTCGTTGTTGTGGATCGAGACCAGCCCGACCTCGAGGGTGCCCGCGTCGATGTCCCCGCGCTCGAGCATCACGTTGCCCAGCGCGTCCTCCATCCGGTTCCAGTCCGTGAACACGGGCATGCCGCCGCGCAGCCACACCCGGCGCTCCCCCGCGGGGCTCGCCTGGTGGAGGGTCACCGTGCCCGTGAAGCGCTGGCGGAGCAGGGCAAACAACAGGCGTGCGAAGGAGTAGCCTCCGGCGAGGGGATCGAGCTGGATCGTGCGCGAACTTCCTGCCTCCGCGGCCATTCTTGGCCAGATTAGCACGGCCCCGTGTCCCCGCGGGCCCTCTCTCCCCCTACCCGAGCTGCGACCCGAACTACGCGGCACCCCGCCGCGCACTCGCGCCTGCTGCGAAGCGCGGGCGTTTCGCACCATCACCGCTGGAGTGGTGTGGCGCGCCCTGCTACCGTTGCCGGGATGGAGGCTCAGACTCCGTGAGCATCAGCTTCGCCGTAGGTCGCGACCGCGTTCGCTTTGCCGGCAAGACCGACGTGGGTCGAGTCCGCTCGCACAACGAAGACAACGTGCTCATCCCGGACGAGCTGCCCCTGGGCGTGGTCTCCGACGGCATGGGCGGCCACGCCTGCGGAGAAGTCGCCAGCCAGATCACCGTCGACGTGATCGGCGAGTTCTACAAGCGCACCGCCGAGGAGACCGCGCGCACCTGGCCGTTCCGCGCGCCCTCCCTCGAGCTCCAGAAGAACCGGATGACGACGGCGATCAAGCTGGCGAACTCCGAGATCTTCGACACGGCCGCAGCGGACGCCGAAAAGAGCGGCATGGGCTGCACCGTCGAGGCGATCTTTTTTGACCAGGGCCGCTTCTACATCGGCCACGTCGGCGACAGCCGCGTGTACCGCATCCGCAACGGCACCATCCAGCTGATGACCGAGGACCACTCCTTGCTCAACGACTGGAAGCGGATGAAGGACATGAGCCCCGAGGAGATCGCCAACTTCCCCCACCGCAACGTGGTGGTCCGCGCCCTGGGCCTGGCGGAGTCGGTCTACGTCGACGTGGTCGTCGAGGAGTACCAGCTCGAGGACATCTACCTGCTGTGCTCCGACGGCCTCAACGACATGCTCGAGGACGACGAGATCCTGGCGATCGTCGAGAAGCGGAAGAAGCGGCTCGACGGGGCCTGCATGGCGCTGATCGACGCCGCCAACGCGGCCGGCGGCAAGGACAACATCAGCGTGCTGATGGCCCACGTGCTCCAGGGCTGAGTGCTGTTTTGCCCCCACAGCCGGCCGGGACCGGGGGCGCTTCGTCGCTCCGCTCCTCCGCTTTGGCTTGGTGGGCAATGCAGTTCGTGCCTTGGAGAAGGCTCGTGGTCGCCCCCGCAAGCGGGGGCGTGGACTCGTTGACAGTCTCTGAGTCGTGGGCGTGGGGCAGGGAGGGCGTGGCGTCGCCCACGACGGCTAAAGAGTCGCCTCGGCCACCTCCCGGGCCAGGGCCAGGGCCGCCGTCAGTCCCGGGGATTCGATGCCCAGCAGGTGCCACGCGCCGGCCGGGGACTCGAGGATCTCGAAGTCGGCGAGGGGCTCGCCCGGGCCGACGAGCTTGGGCCGCACCCCGCAGCCGTCGTAGACGAGGGCGTCGTCGTCGACGTGCTCGGGGCCCAGCAAGCGCCGCGCCGCGCCCAGGAACGCGGCCGCCTTCGCCTCCCCGCGGGCGGGGTCGTAGTCGATCGGCGCGTCGGGGTCGAGCCACTCGAGGTCCGGGCCCAGGCGGCAGCGACCGTCCAACTCGAGGGTCAGGTGCACGCCCAGCGAAGGGCTGCCAGGCTCCTTGACCGGGTAGATCAGCCGCCCCCAGGCCGGGTGTCGGCGCAGGCGAAAGTAGTCGCCGCGGGCGGGGTAGAGCGTGCGCTCGATGCCGAGCTCCCGAGCCAGCGCCGGAGCGCCGAAGCCCGCGGCGTTGATCAGCCGCTCGGCGACGAGGGGGCCCCGCGAGGTCTGCAGGCGAAAGCCCCCGCGGACTGCTTCGACCCTGTCGACTCGGGTGGAGCACAGCAGCTCCGCCCGGCCCGTACCCTCGGCGGCGACGATCAGCGAGCGGACCAGGCCGTGGGCGTCGACGATGCCCGACCAGGGCGACCACAGCGCGGCGGTGATCGTGCTGGGCAGGTGGGGCTCGAGCTCCCGGGCCCGGGCCAGGCTGATCGCCTCGACCACGGCCCCCGAGCGCCCCGCGTTGTCCGCCAACACCTCGAGCTGCCCTTCGAGCTCGGACCGGGTCGCGACCACCAGCTTCCCCGTCCGCCGATGGGCCACCCCACGCTCGGCGACCCAGCGCCACAGCGCGCGCATGCCCTCGACGCAGCTCAGGGCCTTGCGCGAGCCCGGCGAGTAGTAGAGCCCCGCGTGGACCACCTGACTGTTTCGGCTGGAGATCCCCCGCCCCTCCCCGGCCTCGGCCTCGAGCACGTAGATCGGCCCGCAGCCCCGCTCGGCCAGGCTCCAGGCGATCGCACAGCCGACCACCCCCGCGCCGATGATGGCGATGGCACAGTCGGGCGCCGACACGGAGGGCATGAGCCGAGTGTACTCACGTCCGCCGCTTCGGGCGTGGATCCCCGGCCGATCCTCGGGTACGGTCGCCGCTCCATGGCCTTCGAGTACAAGCCGGGCATCTACCAGACCACCAAGTACCTTCCGGGCAACGAGGCCGAGATCGGCCCCGGGGAGCTCGTCTTGATCCGCACCGACGGCGAGTTCGCGCCCGCCTCCGTGCTCAAGCCGGTCTCCAACCGCAACAACCAGTGGCAGTTCCAGATGCCGGGGATCAAGATCCCCTCGGCCTCGCTGAACTGGGGCGACACCCTGGTCAAGCTCCCCCACGAGGGCTTCTACCGCCTGCTCAAGGAGATGACCTTCGACGGCGGCGGCCGCTGGCTCGTCAACGCCATCGTGCAGCTCGGCTACACCCGCAAGGCCGAGCCGATCCTGTTCATCGCCCAGCGCCGCAACCCCCTGGCGAGCAACGACCTGTTCTTCTCGGACAAGGGCGTCAAGGTCGAGCTCGACGGGCTGATGGAGCGCATCGAGCCCCTGGCTTGGTACCAAGAGCCCAACAAGTCCGACAGTTAGGCCCCCACAGCCATCGAGAACCGGGGACGCTCCGTCGCTCCGCTCCTCCTCTTTGGCTGTAAGGCGATGGGGTTCGTGCCCCCTCAGACCGCATGTGCTCGCCCCCTGAAGGGGGCGTCATCTGACGGAGATGAAGACCCCAAAATGGGGATGACGATCTCCCGGCAAACTCTCTGAACGAAAAAGAGGGACCCACGTGGGTCCCTCTTTTTCGTGGTTGAGCGCTGGTCAGTTCATCAGGGCGCCGAGGATCTGGCCGATCTCGATGAGGTCGCCGTCGGTGTCGTTGGCGGTCTGAGCCAGGGCCAGGGCGTCGAGGGCCGGCTGGAGCGCGGCCGCCTTCTGGTCGTTGGTGTAGGCCTGCTTGAAGGCCTTGAGGGCGTCGGTGTAGGCGAGGATGGCCGCGCCCTTGAGCAGCAGGGCCTGGTCCATGCCGGTCAGCTCGCCGATGGTCCAGGTCTGCGCGAGCTCCTGGGACTCGAAGGTCCACGGGTCGTCCCAGGTCACCGTCACGGTCACCTCGGCGTCCTCACCGGCCAGGTCCGGGGCGCAGGTCTCGACCTGCTGGTAGAAGACCATGGTGTCGTTGGGCGCGAGGTTCTGGGGCTCGACCTCCTTGGGGTCGCCGCTGATCTCCTCGCCGCTGAACTTGACCACCTCGAAGCCCGGGGGCATGTCGAGCTGGACCTGGACCTCGCGGGCGGCGATGGCCATGACCGACTCGAAGTTGTCGCCGAAGGTCGTCCAGACCTCCTCCTCGGAGGGCATGAACACCGAGGCGCCCTTGCCCGCGTCGGTGACCGCGTCCATCAGCTCGTCGTTGTAGTCGTCGGGGTCGTCGACGCCGACGCCGACGAGGTAGATGCCGTCCGAGCCGCCGTAGGCCGCGTTCTCGGCGATGAGGTCCAAGTCGGTGATGCCCGCGTTCGCGCCGCCGTCGGAGATCAGCACCAGGCGGTTGATGGCGTCGGGGTCGTAGACCATCTGGGCCAGCTCGTAGCCCGACTCCAGTCCCCCGTAGAGGTTCGTGCCGCCGCCGTGGACGACGTCGTTGATCTTCTCGAGCAGCAGCTCGTCGTTGGGGCCGGTGACCGCGTAGCCCGCCAGGGTCCAGTCGTTCGAGGTGTCCCACTCGCAGATCGAGACGGTGTCGCCGAGCTTGAGCTGGGCGGCGATCGCCCGGCTCGTCTCGCGCAGCAGCTCGATGGGCGTGCCCGCCATGGAGCCCGAGGTGTCGAGCACCAGGGTCACGTTCATGGGCGGCCGCTCCTCGGGCGTCATCAGCTCCGAGGCCACGCCGATCTGCATCTGGAAGCGGGCCTCGTCGCCCTCGCCCTCGATCGGGTTCATCGCCGCGTAGACCGACAGCTCGCCGTCCGCGGCGGGGTCGTAGTCGAAGCCGTAGTAGTTCATGAACTCCCAGGTGCGGATCGGGAAGCCCGACAGGCTGTTGCCGCCGTAGTTGAGCACCCAGTCGCGGACCTGCACCGGCGAGGACATCGAGTTGCTGTCGTCGGGGCTGAGGTAGAGGGTGATGGGCGTCTCCTCGTCGCACATCGGGTCACCGGTCTCGGTGGTGTCCGTCTCCTCCTCGGAGGTGGACTCCTCTTCCTCACCCTCCTCGCCCGTGTCGAGCTCGCCACCGTCCGTCGCGTCGCCACCGTCCGTGCCCTCGTCCTCGCCCCAGCCGTCATCGCCGGTCGTGTCGCCGCCCGTCCCGGTCTCCCCGTCGGAGCCGAGCTCGTCGCCCTCCTCGCCCTCCTCGCCGAAGTCATCGGCGCCGCCGCCGGTCCCGTCCGAGCCGATGTTCGACTCGTCTTCGCCGCTCGAGTCGTCGGAACAGGCCACCAAGCCAGCGCTGGCGAGGAGCAGGGGGAGGGACAAGAGGGTGTGCTGGGTCAAGCGTCGCATGGCAGAAGTCTCTGAGTTCAAAAGGGGGGTCTGCCTCGGATGTGCCTCGGTGGGAGTGAACCGATCACGACAATTGGAAAACTGCTGTTTTTGGGCTCGGAGGGCTGGTTTTGCGAGGTGCGCGGTTTTGCTGGGGGTGCTCGAGTCCGGGCTGCGTGCGGCAGGGGTCGATGAACCTGGGCGTGTGTGGTGGGGTTCTCCCGCCACTGCTGCATGCGGCGGGGTTCTCCGGCCACTGCTGCATGCGGTGGGGTTCTACGAACACTGCTGCATGCGGCGGGGTTCTACGAACACTGCTGCATGCTTCCCGGGTTGGAGAGCTGGCTATTTTTCCCCAAGAGGTTCTATCGGGAGGCCCTCGAAAACGCTCGCCCCGACGAGGAATCGTGCTCGTTCGCTTCGCTCTCTGCGCGCGTTTCCTCCACCTACGCTCGCTTCGCTCGCTTCGGCTCGAGGTCGGGGCGACGGGGAGGATTGCTTTGGCGGGGGTGAAGACCAGCCTGGTTCTT
>NZ_ABCS01000050.1 GCF_000170895.1 Plesiocystis pacifica SIR-1
CTTGGCCTCGGGGTCTGTCTTGGACTCGTGGGTCTTGTTGCTGCGCTTGCTTCCCTTGAAGTCCGCGAAGCCGTTGTTGTCGTTGTCGCTGTCGTCTTCGTCCTTGGGCCGGAAGCTCTTCATCGAGGCCCACGCGTCGAGCAGCGTTCCATCGACCGAGAAGTGGTCCTTGCTCATCAGACGGCGCGCCTGCGCCTCGGCGACCACGTGCTCGAAGAACTTGCGCGTGGCCTGGTACTCGAGCAGTCGGTCTCGGTTGTCCGAGAACGCGCAGTGATCGAAGGGCGTCTCGACCATGTCCATGCCCAGAAACCAGCGAAACAGCATGTTGTAGCGCAGCTGCTCGCACAGCCGGACTTCGCTGGGGATCGAATACAGCGCCATCAGGAGCATCGACTTGAGCAGGCGCTCGGGCGGCACCGAACGCCGACCACGCTTCGAGTACATGCGGTCGAAGGTCCGATCCATCCGCTTGAGAGCGGCGTCCGCGACCTCCTTGATCTCGCGCAGCGGGTGATCCTCGGGGATCTGCTCCTCGATGTTCATCAAACACAGCATCGAGGCTTGCTTCGGCTGACGGCCACGCATGACTTCGATAGATCATGCGCGGTCGTTGATGTCGAGGTCTTTTTCCGATGTCCTGCTAGAAGCGCACCGCGACGCCAAAGCCCGCGCCCCGGGTGTCGGGGACGTAGACGGGCACCGGCACGAGGTAGGCCGAGTTGCGCGGCTTCGCGGCGAGGACCTCCTTGCGCCCGCGGATGCCCCGGGCGAGGAAGATCCCCCCGGGCACGAGCAGGCCCACGGCGATCACTCCGGTCACGGCGCCCGTGACGATCAGGCCCACGGGCGGCCCGCCGAGCAGGCCCGAACTCCCGGGCACGAGGCCGAAGCTGCCCAGGGCGACGAGCCCAAAGATGCCGCCGATGCCGGTCATCACGGCGCCGCCGACCAAGCGCTTGTTGGCCGTGGCCCACTTGGGACCGAGCACCGGGTCGGCCTTGACCTCCTCGTCCCACGAGGGCTTGCCCGCCTCCTCTTGCTCGGCCTGGACAACGGAGTCCTCCGTGGTCCCCGCGCTGGCCTCGCTCTCGGGGATCGACGAGGCCTGCTCACCGGCCGCCTCCGAGGCCTTGATCTTCTCGTCGAGCTCCTCGATGCGCTCGCCCGCCTCGGCCCGCTCCTTCTTCGCCTCGGGGCTGTCGCCGTAGAGGGCCTCGTGCTCGGCCTGGTAGTTCTCGAGCAGCAGCTTGGCCTTGCGCAGGTGGGTCGGGTTGCGGTTGACCTCGTAGGCTTTGCTGTGGGCCTCGGCGATGTTGTAGACGAGCGCGTTGCGGATCGTGCGCGTGTCCTCGCCCTCGGGCAGGATCCCGAACGCGCGCTTCCACAGCGCGAGGGCGTCGATGTACTCGGCGGTGCGGAACTTGATCTCGCCCTGCTTGTAGAGATCCTTGGCTTCCACCAGGGCCGGATCTTCCGCCGGATCTTCCGCCGGCGCGTCCGCGGCGGGCTCGGCCGCGGCGTCGCTCTCCGAGGGCGCGGCGCTGGCCGAAGGGCTGAGGAGGGTCGCGGTCAGGGCGAAGCTCGCCACGGTGAGGGTCCTGCGCACCCCGCGAAGCTATCACCGCTGTGCCCCCGCGTCATGCCAGCGAGCCCACGCAGGCCGGAGGGAGGGCTCACTCGCGCGCGCCAGCTCGCTCCAGGTCGCGGCGCTGCGATTGACGCGAGAACACTCGGTGGGGAAACTCCCGACATGTCGCGACCGTCGAGTCTGCCTCCGCGCCTTTCGCTCGCTCTCGTGGCTCTGGTGACGGTCGCGGGCTGCCCCGGTGACGCGGGCGACGACGCCGAGGCAGGCGAGACCGTCGCCGACGACGAGGTCGGGGAACCCGAGACCACGACCGAAGACGAGGCCGAGAGCGAAGGCGAGCCAGAGCCCTTTTGCGGTGACGGCGAGGTCGACCCCGGCGAGGAGTGTGACGATGGCAACACCGCCGAGGGCGACGGCTGCTCCCCGACCTGCACGGTGAGCTCCTGCGGCTTGCGCTGGTCGGTCCAGGAGGCCACCGACACGAGCCTGGTCCACGCCCTCGATGTCGCCGTCGCCGACGACGGCAGCCTCTACCTCATCGGCCGCGACGAGGGCCCCGAGGACTTCGACATCTGGGCCGCCCACTACGACCAGGACGGGCCCATCTGGGAGACCATCGTCGAAGCCAGGCCCGGCAACGACGCCGGCCTGGCGCTCACCATCGGCCCAGGGGGGCAGCTGCTCGTGGGCGGCCGCGTCCAGGCCGACGAGCAGGCGATGTGGTGGGCCTCCCTCTCGCCCACCGACGGCTCCGAGAACTGGTCCCACGTCATGGACGGGCCCATCCCCGGGAGCGACGAGCGGATCACCGACGTCGCCATCAGCGAGGGCGGCGAGGTCCTGCTCGTCGGCGAGATCGGGACCGACAACGGCAGCGACGTGTGGCTGAGCATGCGCGAGGTCGGCGCGGGCGAGGAGCTGTGGACCACGACCTGGTCCGGCGAGGGCGACGGCAACAACTCCCCGGATCTGAGCGGGCCCATGGCCGTCGCGCCCAACGGCGACGTCTGGGTCGGCGCCCGGGAGTTCGTCGACTTCAACAGCCAAGACGCCGCGCTGCTGCGCTTTGACGGCGAGGGCAACCTGCTCGAGGAATTCGTGCCCCTGGGCGGAGGCAACCACCAGCACAACCCCGTCGCGCTGCTGGCCACCGAGGACGCCGTCTACTACGCCATCGAGAGCGACAGCGGCGCGGTCTACCGCAGCTGGCTCGTCCGCCTCGACGCCGAGGGCAACGAGGTGTGGACCCGCGACGAGGCCTACTGGGCCGACCACGAGGGCGAGGTGATCGGCTCCGACTGGGGCGCGCGCTCCCTCGGCCAGGCCAGCAACGGCGACGTCATCGTGATGGGCGACATGCTCGGCGGCGACGACTTCGAGATGCTCTACTACGGCGAGGCCTGGGTCGCGCGCCTCGATGCCGCTGGCGACTACGTGTGCCGCGGTCGCCACCGCGTCGACGACGGGCTGATCATCCCGCCCTCCCTGGCGATCACCGGCGCGGGCTCGGGGGCCAGCGGGGCCGCGGGGCTCAGCGGGGTGCTGTCCGCCGGCCAGGGGCCGAACACCTGGCGCTGGACGGGCTACTTCCTCGAGTAGGGAGGCGCCCCGACCGAGCCCCCCCGGGCCTGCTATGCTCGGGCCCCGCCCCCCAATGGCCAAGGAGCACACGCCCAAGCGCGGCCGGCATTTCTACGGCCCCGGCCCCTACGTCGAGCGCGAAGCGGATCAGACCCTGGTCGAGGCCCTGCGCGCGGGGGAGTACGCCCTCGTGCTCGCGCCGCGGGGCTCGGGCAAGACCAGCCTGCGCATCCGCACCAGCGAGCTGCTCGCCGACGCCGGGGTGTCCGTGGCCGCCGTCGACCTCGGGGCGATCGGAGCCGAGAACCGTGCCGACGCCTTTTGCGCCTCCGTGGTGATCGAGGCCGGGCGCAGCCTGGGCCTGGCCGAGCAGGCCAAGCAGGCCTGGCGCGCGTCCAAGGGCCCGCCGCAGATGCGCCTGCGCGCGTGCATCCGCGAGGTCATCCTGGAGAAGGTCGACGGCCCCGTGGTCCTGTTCATCGACGAGCTCGAGCTCGTCCGCGCCCTCGGCCCCGCCCGCGACGACTTCTTCGCCGCGCTCCGGGCCATGGCCGACGCCCGCGGCGAGGCGGGCCCGTGGAAGCGGCTGAGCGTGTGCCTGGTCGGCGCCATGACCCGGGACGAGCTGGTCAGCGACCCGCGGCGCAGCGCCTTCGACCTGCCCGCTCGCGAGATCGGCCTGCGGGACTTTAGCCGCGAGCTGCTCGACGCCTTCGCCCCCACCTTCGAGCCCCTCGGCGCCGACACCAAGGCCGTGCTCGACGCGCTCAACGACTGGACCAGCGGGCACCCGGCCCTGTGCCAGTGGATCGCCGGTGATCTGCTGCTGCGCGAGGTCCAAAAGGGCGACGAGGCCACGGCCGTCGAGGCCGTCGTGCGCGAGAGCTTCCTGCAGCGCGGGCCCGAGGTCGACCCGCTGCTCGGCGACACGGCCCGGCGCCTGCGTCGAGACCAGCGCGACCCCTGGCGGACCCGCGTGCTCGCCGTCTACGAGCGCGTGCTCCGGGGCGAGCGCATCGACCTGCGCGGGCGTCAGCTCGGCTCCGACGGGGCGCTGATCGTCGCCCGGCTCAAGATCGCCGGCCTCGTCGCCGCGAGCGCGGGCGGCAAGCTGCGCGTGCGCAACAAGGTCGTCGAGCGGGCCTTCGACCGCAACTGGGTGCGCAAGGCCCTCGCCGGGCGCCCCGTGTCCGAGGCCCTCGAGCGCTGGGAGTCCGGCGGCCGACGCAGCGCCGCCCTGCTCCGCGGCCAGGACCTGCGCGAGGCCGTCGCCTGGGTCGAGGGCCGCCCCGACGTCACCCCCGGCGAGCGCGACTTCGTCCTCGCCAGCGAGCGCGCCCGGGCCCACCGCCTGCGCCGGCTGCTGTTCGCCGGCAGCGCCCTGAGCCTCGGCCTCGCCGGCCTGCTCGGCGTGTCGCTGTGGCAGTACCGCGCCAGCCTCGAGGCGCCCACGGCCCGGGGCGTGGTCGCGGCCGGGCTCGAGACCAAGGCCGCCCGGGCCAGCTCCAGCGGCGAGCTCGTCGACCCGCCCAAGGCCGACGACCTGTCCCTCGTCGAGACCATCGCCGCCGTCGACCAGGCCTCGCGCCTCGACCTCCAGATCCAGCAAAACGAGCTCCTGCGCGGGCAGCTCGAGGTCCTGACCCAGCGCCTGGCGATCGAGCAGGCCTCGCGCGCCGAGCTCCTCGCCCCCGACCCCGGCCGGCGCACCGAGGGCGCCAGCTTGGCCCTGCGCGCCCTCGAGCACTGGGCCGAAGACCTCGGCGAGGCCCCGGCCGCCGTGACCCGGGCGCTGACCATCAACCTCCCCGCCGCCGGCGACACCATCGAGGTCGACGCCCACGGCGGGCCGATCGTCGCCCTCGCGGCCAGCCCCACCCGCGCCGTGACCGTGGCGCTGAAGACCGTCACCGACAACGGCGGCGGCGCCCCTTTGCCCACCACCGGCGGGGCCGAGGTCCGCGTCTGGGAGCTCGCCACCGGCCGCCGCCTCGCCTCCTTCGAGACCCCCGCCGGCGAGCTCGAGGCCGTCGCCATCTCGCCCTCGGGCCTGTGGATCGCCGCCCTCAGCCGCACCGGCTCGCTCACCGTGTGGAGCCTCGACGAGCTCGCCACCTTCGGCCCCGCGCCCGTCCCCGCCCCCGCCGGCGTGCTGACTGGCCTCGCCCCCGTCGCCTCCCTGAGCGTCGACGACAGCGGCGGCGTCAGCCTGCTGCGCCGCGACGGGGCCGTCGACCGCGTCGATCCCCAGGCCGGCAACGCCAGCGCCCGCGTCCGCGGCAGCGCCCTCCCCGACGAGCTCCCCCTCAGCCACGCCGCCGCCCGACTCCCCCCCGCCGGCAGCGAGACCACCGCCCCAGCCAGCGTCGCCCTGCTCGCCGCCAACACCCTCGAGCTGTGGGACCCGCCCACTGGCCGCACCCTCGCCAGCATCCCGGCCCCGCCCTTCCCGACCGGCGTCCGCGAGCTGCTGTGGCGCCCCGACGGCCGCCGCGTGCTCGTGTGGCCCCACGCCGGCCGCAGCCTGCTCGAGTGGTCCATCGACAGCGGCGAGCTCAGCCAGCAGACCGAGCACGAGAGCGCGATCACGGCCGCCCGCTTCTCCCCCGGCGGCCTGCTCATGGCCACCGGCACCCAAGCCGGCGCCGTGCGCTTGTGGTCCACCGAGGGCGCGCTCTTGGCCGAGGCCCCCGCCCACGCCGCGCCCGTGTCCGCGCTCAGCTTCGGCCGCGGCACCTTGGTGTCCGCCGACCGCAGCGGCGGCCTGCGCATCCAGCCGCTGACCCGCCACGACCGCCCCGAGCCCCAGGCTGCTCAGCTCGGGCCTGACGGCGCCGTGTTGACCGTCGCCGTGCGCGTCGCCGTGCAGGCCAACCAAGCCACCGCGACCGCCGTGCCCACGCTGTGGCTCGACGGCCTCGATCGCCTCGGGCTGCTGCCCCCCCGCCCGCTGCCGCCCGGCACCGTCCGCGTCGAGACCGACCTCGACGCCCGCGTCCTCGCTCTCTTGCTCGAAGACGGCCGCGCCGGGCTCTTGCCGCTCAACCCCGAGCTGGGCAGCGCGCCCACGCCCAGCAGCGAACCCGCGCCGGAGCCCGAACTCCCCAACTTCCTCCCCTTCCCCACCGCGCCCGGCGAAGGCAGCTCCAGCCGCGTCCTCGATCTGCTCGTCAACCCCGACGGCCAGCGCATCATCCTCGCCACCGAAGACCGCCGCGTGACCCTGTGGGGGGCCGACCGCACCCCCATCGCCACGCTCGCGGGTCACCAGGCCCCCG
This sequence comes from Plesiocystis pacifica SIR-1, assembly GCF_000170895.1. Taxonomy (GTDB): domain Bacteria; phylum Myxococcota_A; class Polyangia; order Nannocystales; family Nannocystaceae; genus Plesiocystis; species Plesiocystis pacifica. The sequence goes on from NZ_ABCS01000050.1 coordinate 6,451, forward strand.
TCGATCGCCTCGCGCTCTCGCCCTCGGGCCAGTACCTCGCCAGCGCCGATCGCAGCCAGGTCGTGCGCGTGTGGGACCCGGGGACCGCCGCGCTGTGGGCCACGCTGGAGTTGGACCACGAGGCGCACCACCTCGTGCTCAATGATCGCTTCTTGCTGTTGGTGGACGACGCCGGCGAGGCCGAGCTGTGGTCGCTCGAGACGCGCGAGCGCGTGGATGAGCTGAGCCTCGGGCAGACGAGCCACGCGGACGGGGCGATTCAACGGGTCGCGCTGTCTGGTGACGGCTCGCGCCTGGCCCTGGCGCGCGGCGGCGCGGTCGAGCTGTGGCGGCTGGACACTGGTGAGGCGATCGGCCGCTTCCGCGTGCAGTCGCCCGTGCTGAGCCTGCGCTTTGGCGAAGGCGGGGAGCTGCTGGCCGTCGACGGGCGGGGGATCGTTGCGCGCTGGTCGACGGATGTCGGTCAGTGGCTGCTCGAGGCCTGCGACGCCCTGCCGGTGGGGACGGTGCTGCCGGCGGTGTGCCCCGTAGACGGCTGAGCGCCTACTTCTTCGAGCGCCGCCCCAACACCCGCTCGCGCAGCGCTTCGACCGACATCAGCGGCTTGCTCCGATGGAGCATGCGATGGCAGTTCGCGCACACCATCGCCAAGTCCTCCACCTTCGCCTTCTTCTTTCCGCTCATCTGCGAGACCGGCACGCGATGGTGCGCCTCGATATAGCCCTCCCCCAGCGCGCCGTAGACCTCGCTGAAGTCGAAGTCACAGCACTCACACGCGAGGCGCCCGTGCTTGGCCAACGCCCTCCGCTTGGCGTCGCGGACGAGCTTCGCGCTCCGCTCGTATCGACGGTGGAGCCGGTACAAGACCTTCCCTTCGGCGTACTCGTCTTCGTCCTCGTCGACGCGCTCGGACACCAGCGCGTGCCCGGCCACGATCGCTTCGGCCATCGCCCGGAGCTTGTAGGGCTCGCTCGCAAAGTCGTCCCAAACCCGCTCCTCCGCCTTCCCGCCCTTTTTGAGCCCGGCCCCTCCAGACGCGAAGCGCTCGTCAAAGCGACGGAAATTCATGAGCTTCATGTAGACCCCGTTGGCGTTGCGAAAGCGCTCTGCGTCGGGTCGATCCCCGTGGACCGGCAAGGCCCCGAGCTGGCGACTCAGCTCGAGGATCCGCCGGTCGCTCTTGGCCATCGCGCAGCCCTCCGATCGCAAGTAGAGATCGAGGGCGAGGATCAGCTCGTCCCGCGCCCACTTCGGATTTCGAGCTGCGGCGGTGTTCGTCCGAGCCAACGCTCGATAGTCCACCGTCGGTCGCAGCAAGACCGCGTTCCCGCGTGACTCGAGCAGCTTCGGCAAGGCCTCGACGAGCAGCGCGAACACGAACACCGTCGACCCCTTGGTCTCGGCCCAGCCTTGCTCCACCACCGCGCTCCAAGCCTTCAGGACCTGGCCCCTGCTGATCGCGCTCGGGCCCTGGCTGCGCGATTGGGAAGACCGCCGCCAGATCTTCGCGTCTTCGACATCGACGATCATGTTCGCGACGCCGGTGCTCAAGGTTCGAATCGGCTTGCCAGCGTCTTTGCGTTTTCTAGCGACTGTTTGGACCTGCTTCCAAACTTGCTGATCCGTCGGCAACGATCGCGAAGACATCGCCAAATGATCTAACATCGCTTGGCGAATCGGGACAGCGCGGGCTTCGCCGCCGTGTGCTACCGTCCTTTGATGGCGCGTCAGGCTAGGACGCTCGCTCTGGTCGCGCTGAGCTGCGCGCTCGGCTTCGCGTGTACGCACGCTTCGGACACGGAACCAACCCAGTCCCTCGCTGAAGCGCCCGGCTCGACCGCCCTCGCCACCTCCGAGCAACCAACCGACGCCCCCGTACTCGCCCAGGCATCCCCCGAAGCCGCCCCTCCGAGCGACCTCGACCAAGACGGCATCCCCGACACCCTCGACCAGTGCCCCGAGGACCCCGAGGACGTCGACGGCGACGCCGACGAAGACGGCTGCCCCGATCTCCTGTGCCGCCTCGACCCTTGCGAGATCGCCATCTTCGAGAAGGTCTACTTCGCCTACGACGAGTCCACCATCGAGCCGCGCAGCTTCCCGCTGCTGAAGGACATCGCCTTCGTCCTCGGCTACAGCCCGCAGGTCACGATCCAAATCGCCGGTCACACCGACAGCAAGGGCCGCTCGGAGTACAACGAGGGCCTGTCCCAGCGCCGGGTCGACAGCGTACGCGAGCACCTGCTCTCCCTCGGCGTGAACGACCAACAGCTGAGCTCGGTCGGCTACGGCGAGATGACGCCGATCGACACCAACCGCACCGAAGCGGGCCGCGCCCACAACCGCCGCGTCGAGTTTCTACGCACCGACGGCGGCTGCGGGCGGCCCTAGCCCAGGATCCAATAGTGGAGTGCGCGGCAACCACGCCACGCTGGCGGCCTCCCTACGCTAGTCACAGAAGGGAGGCATCGGCGCGTGGTCCGAGGGCCACTCACAGATCCTGGCGTGCAGCCAGTCGATGTCGTCGTCCTCCCAGCGGACGGCACCAGCATCGAGCCCGATCTTGCCATAATGAATTCCGACGCTGCATCGAGTCCCACCAGGGCACTCGTCGACCCACAAGGGGCTGCCCGATTGACCGGGCTGACTCGCGCACGAGTGAATGAGTTGTTGAGACTCGACCTCCTCGACCGCGCACGATTGAAAGTACATCCAGCCAGCACAAGGACAGCCCTCCTCATCTGCTTCCGGTGACTGGTCGCAGGCCTCCGTCGGTGCGGGGTACCCCGCGGTGAACACGGAGAGCTCATCGAGCGTACCTTTGGACGCTCTACACAAACCCATTCTACCGAACTGGCCGCTCCGCTCCTCGTCATCCGTCAAGATCAGCAGCGCGTAGTCGTCATACATCGTCTCCGGGAAGGGATTCCAAATGACGCGCTCGACAGCCCAAGCGCCGCCGTTGAGCAGGACCTCGCTCGAGCGCCCAGGGAAGACGTCCAAACTGAAGAACTCTGGGGGGTCCTCGATCCACTCATTGAGGTCCCCCCAGGTTCCCCCGACGACGTGCCGGTTGGTCAGAAGGTGTCTGGGACCCACGAGGAAGCCCGTCCCCCGCTCGAGCCAATAACCCACGGAGTTTTTCTTGGGGTATTGGAGACGGACGAGGGCTACGGTACGCAACGGATAAGACTGGAGGTCACTCTCGGAGTTGACGGGAACCCGAGGGTCTTCCAGCCCCCAGTTCCGAAAGCCAAGGGGTTGCCCCGACGACGAGACGGTCTCGTCGTCCAAGAGCCGACGAGCCAGCCCATCGAATTCGGCGATCGTCGACTCGCCCCATCCCGCTGAAGTCAATCTCGCGGCGCCAACCTCATCGCCCCCCGCAGACTCAGGCTCATCGCACAGCTCAGCGCCGGGGTCGCTACAACCCAAGGCGAAAGAGAACAGCAAGGGGGTGCCCCCCCGCCTCACCATCGCGCCACCACGAGCCGGTGCGTTTCGTCCGAGCTCGTCGCGTAGACCGTGAGCGACCCCGAGATCTGAGGGGCCTCGAAGATTAACCCCAAGGTCTTGCCGGCATCTGCTGGCTGAGCCACAGGCGCGAGAAAGTTGACGTTCGGAGAGCTCAGATCTCGCGTCGCATAGATGAAGGGCTTGGCCCAGTCCCCGGTCTCGGGATGGTCCGGGCCAAAACCCACATCCACCCCTGACAGCTCGAACGCGAGCGCCCCATCCTCGGTCGCGGCGCTCACACCAATCACCGTCCGGACGAAGTCATCACAGACGACGTCGACGTCATGGACGACCTCCCCAGAGGGGTCTGTAGCCTCCCAGTCCTCGAAGAAGACCTGGGGATCCATCGGTACGTCGAAGGTCAACGTCAACGCCGAGCTTTGACCGGAGGCGCCCTGGACTTCGACCTCCGCGCCATTGCTCGACAGCTCCCAAGTAAGCGTGGTCTCGAAGGACTCGGGGATCACCGCGAGGATATCCGCACCAGACCGCCCGTTGGGAGCGACCGTATCCACGCTAGCGAGCTCCGTGGTCGATACGAGCTCGCAGGTCGGCTTGGAGCCCTCTGTCGCGGTGTCGCCACTGACGCCACCTGCCTCATCCGCACCAGGCCCTTCACAGCCCAGCGAGACCATCGCCAGCGTCGCGCCAACGTATCTAGCGACTCTCATGGACTCCACACTATTTTCTCGAGTTTGAGGCGTCAAGACACCAAGCGCCTTCACTCCAAGCGCCGCAACGCCCCATTCATCCTGGCTCCATGCCGAGCTGCCAGCGCCGAACGACCCTGGCCTCGAGGGCGTAGGCCAGGACGACCTCGCGCCCTCCCCGTGGGCCTCAGTTCCGGGCCGCCGTCCCGCGCCGGGGCGGCACGGAGCTCGCGTCCTCTTCGCGGTACTCGTTCAACCGATACTGAATCTTCCGCGGCGAAATCCCCAGCATCCGCGCCGCCTTCGAGGTCGACCCGCCGACGTGCTCGAGGGTCTTCAAGATCGCGTAGCGCTCCAGCTCGCGCAGGCTCGCCCCGGGCACCAGCGGCATCTCGTTGCCCGAGCGCCCCGAGGTCATCAGCTCCCGCGGCAGCTCCCGCGGCTCGATCTCATCGCCGCGGGCGAGCACGACGGCGCGCTCGATGCAGTTCTCGAGCTGGGTGATGTTGCCGGGCCAGTCGAAGTTCAGCAGCACGCCGAGGGCCCGCTCGGTGAAGCCCTGGAAGCTCTTGTCGTTGGCGCGGCCGTGGTGCTTGAGGAAGTGCATGGCCAGCAGGGGGATGTCGTCGCGACGCTCGCGCAGGGTCGGGACGCGGATCGAGATGACGTTGAGGCGGTAAAAGAGGTCCTCGCGGAAGCGGCCGGCCTGGACCTCGTCGTGGAGCTCGCGCTCGCTGGCGGCGATCAGGCGCAGGTCGATGGCGATGGGCTCGGAGCCGCCGATGCGCTCGATGGTGCCGTCCTGGAGGGCGCACAGGATCTTGGCCTGGATGGCCGCGGGCAGGTCGGCGACCTCGTCGAGGAAGAGGGTGCCGCCGTTGGCCTGCATGAGCCGACCGTCGCGCTGCTCGGACGCGCCGGCGAAGGCCCCGGCCTCGTAGCCGAACAGCTCGCGGTCGAGCATCTCGGCGCTCATCGAGGCGCAGTGGATCGCCACGAAGGGCGCCTCCTTGCGCTTGCTCAGGTCGTGCATGAGCCGACCGACGCTCTCCTTGCCCGTGCCGTTCTCGCCGACGAGGAGCACGGAGGCGTCGGAGCCCGCGACCTGCTCGACGAGGCTCATCATGTCGCGGAAGGCCCGGGAGCGACCCACCATGCCGTCGAAGCCCTCCTCGCTCTCGCCCTCGTCGCGGCGGGCGAGCTCGTCGCGCAGGCGCTTGGCCTCGTCCTTGAGCGCTCGGTGGCCGAGGACGCGCTCGACCACGACGAGGAGCTGGCCGAGGTGAAGAGGCTTGGTCAGGTAGTCGTCGGCGCCCTGCTGGATGGCCTCGACGGCGCTCTCGACCGTGCCGAAGGCGGTCATGACCACGACCGGCACCTCGGGCAGGCGCTCGCGCACCTTCTCCATCAGCGCGATGCCGTTCATGCCGGGCATCTTGAGGTCGGTGATCACGACGTCCGGGGTGAAGTTGTCGAGGCGGCCGAGGGCCTTGAAGCCGTCGCCTGCGGACTGGACCTCGAAATTCTCGTCGCGCAGGAGCTCGGTGAGCGCTGAGCGCGCGGAGCTCTCGTCGTCGACGACCAGGATTCGGGCACGGGGGGGCGTCTTGTCAGCACTCACGTCTTCTTGCTTGCCTCGACCGACGCGCTTTGAAAAGTCCTCAAGCCAGCAAGAGTTGCGCTCGAAGCATTTTGTGCTGCCACATGCATTTTATTCGTTCGCATTTGCCCCCGCCATGGGCGATCACTGCCTCGCACATGGACATGACCAAACGAGACGCTTCGTGGCTCCTCGGGCTGGATCTGCGCGAAGGCGCGGCCGGGCCGCTCGAGTTCGCCTGCTGGCTGACGGAGGCCCTCGAGGGGGTGCCGCTGCACGCGCTGCACATCGTCGAGGCGGACCAGCTCGGCATGCTGGCGAGCGTCAACCGCCGGGAAGAGGCGGCGGCCCTGGCCAAGGCCTCGGCGGAGAAGGCCCTCGCGGGGCGCTCCGCGGAGCTCGAGATCGTCGAGGGTGGTCGGCCCGAGGCCGTGCTCGCCGAGCGCGCGGCGGGCCAGACCGGGATGGTCATCGGCCGCCTCGCGCCCCGGGGCCGGGACGCGATCTTGCGCCTGGGCGCCGTGGCCCGTCGGCTCCTGCGGCGGCTGCCCTGCCCCACCATCGTGACGCCGCCGGACTTGACCCGCGACACCATCGGCGAGGGCCCCATCGTCCTCGCCACCGACGGCCACGCCGACTCCTCCGGCGCGGCCCGCTTCGCCACGAGCCTCGCCCGCGCGCTGAACCGCGACCTGCTCGTCGCCCTCGTCGTCCCCGTGCCCTACGGCTGGAGCACCAGCTACGTGACCCCCGAGTCCATGGGTCAGCTGCGCGCCGATCTCCGCGCCCAGGGCCAGCGCACCCTCGAGCGCTGGGCCAGCGAGCACGGCATCGCCCAGTCCCGCGGGGTCGTGCTCGAGGGCCTCGTGGTCGATCAGCTGCGCCACCTCGCCAAGACCGAGGACGCCCTGATGATCGTCACGGGCTCGCGACGCATGGGGCCGATGGAGCGCATGTTCGTGACCTCCGTGGGCAGCGAGCTGGCCGCGGCCGCGACCTGCCCGACCGCCGTGGTCACGCCGGACTATGGCGACGGTCACAACCCAAACCAGGCCAAGGGGAGCTGAATCATGAGCTGGCAACTTCACAAGCGCTCGGTCCTCGTCCCCTTCGACTTCTCGGCGGCCTCGCGCAAGGCCCTCGCCGTGGCCCGCAGCTTCGTGCCCGATCCGGCCCAGGGCAGCGTGTCGGTGATCCACGTGATCACCCCGCCCCCGGTCACGGCACCGGGGCGCCTGCTGCGGGGTCCCTTCGATGAGGAGCGCGCCATCGCTCAGGGCTTCTCGCAGCTGCGCGAGGCCCTCACGGACGCGGGCTACCCCGAGTTCGAGCCGCACGTGCGCGTGGCCAGCAACCCCGCCGAGGAGATCGTGCGCTTCGCCGAGCAGCGGACCGAGCTCATCGTCATCTCTTCGCACGCGCGCCAGGGCTTCGACCGCTGGCTGATCGGCTCCACGGCCGAGCGAGTCGTCCGCCTCGCGCCCTGCCCCGTGCTCGTGCTGCGCGGCCCCAACCCGCAGTGACCCGCGGGCGGTGACGTCGACGCAACACCCCTCGGGCGCTGCGCTGCGCGCCCATCGTGAATCGTCCAAACCGTCGCTCCACCCCGAGGCCATCGTCGATACCCGGGGTCGCGCGGGTTTGATCGTGGCTCCCGGTACGCATACCCTGCGCACCCCATAGCCATGGACAAGGTTCAAGAGTTCTTCAAGAAGATCGCCGACGCGGCCTGGTTCCAGACCAGCATCACGGTGGTCATCCTGCTCGCGGGCGTGCTCGTCGGCATCGAGACCTACCCGGCTCTCGTCGAGAGGTTCGAGCACCCGATCCACATCGGAGACCAGATCATCTTGTGGATCTTCGTCGCCGAGATCGTGGTCAAGATGCTGGCCGAGGGCAAGAAGCCCTGGCGCTACTTCCTCGACCCCTGGAACGTCTTCGACTTCGTCATCGTCGCCGCGTGCTTCCTGCCCTTCGAGGGCAACGCGGTCACGGTGCTGCGGCTGCTGCGTCTGCTGCGTGTCCTCAAGCTGGTCAAGGCCCTGCCCAAGCTGCAGATCCTGGTCGGCGCGCTGCTCAAGTCCATCCCCTCGATGGTCTACGTCAGCTTGCTGCTGTTCATGCTGTTCTACGTGTACGCCGTCGCGGCCGTGTTCTTGTTCGGCACCAACGACCCGCTGCACTTCGAGAACCTCGAGATCGCGATGCTCTCGCTGTTCCGCGTGGTCACCCTCGAGGACTGGACCGACGTCATGTACATCAACATGTACGGCTGCGACCGCTACGGCTACAGCGCCGACTCGGTCGTCCAGTGCGTCACGCCCAAGGCCCAGCCCCTGCTCGGCGCGCTGTTCTTCGTGTCCTTCGTGCTCACCGGCACGATGATCATCCTCAACCTGTTCATCGGCGTCATCATGAGCGGCATGGACGAGGCCCAGGCCGAGGCCGCGGACATGGCTCGCATGGAGCAAGCCGACAAAAAGCCCACCGTGGTGAGCGAGGTCGACATCCTCGTCGAACAGGTCGCGGCGCTGTCTGAACGCCTAGCGGCGCTGCAGAGGATGGCCAAGAATCAACAGCAGGATGAGTGAGCGGATTCGCGCACTCCGCCCCCGAGTGTTGGAGCCCCGCGCCGATTGGCCGGGGCTTCGGCTTTTTTCGGGTTTTTTCCCCATCCTGGGAATGTGTACAGATCCGCGCGCGTCGGGGTCCGCGATGAACGAGAGCGCGGAGACCTCCCCCAGCCTCGAGCGCCGCGAGTCGGCCGCTCCCCAGCCGCGAGCCCTCGCTCGCCTGGCCGGGCCCTTCCTCCTCGGCCTCGCCGCCGTCGCCTGCACGGCCATCGCCGCGAGCACCTGGCACGACGTCAAGACCCCGCGCGACACCATCCGCGTCACGGGCTCGGCGACCCAGCGCATCGTCTCGGACCTGATCGAGTGGGAGGCCAGCGTGAGCCACTCGGCGTCCAAGCGCGCCGACGCCTACCGGGCGACCAAGGCCGACGTCGAGGCGACCGTCGCCTACCTCGAGGACCAGGGCATCCCCAAGGAGGACATCCGGGTCGGCTCGGCCAGCGTCAACGCCTACTACGAGACCTACTACGAGCAGATCGGCGACACCCCCGTGTCCAACTCGCGCCTGGCCGGCTACACCGCCTACCAGAGCGTGACCGTGACCAGCCAAAAGGTCGAGCTCGTCGAGCGCGTGTCTCGCGAGGTCACCGCCTTGCTCGATCGCAACATCCCCATCGAGTCCTCGACCCCGCGCTACCACTACACCGGCCTCGAGGGCCTGAAGATCGAGATGCTCGCCGAGGCTGCCGACAACGCCCGCCAGCGCGCCGATCAGATCCTCGCCTCGGCCGGCGACGCCGAGCGCGGTGACCTGGTCGCCACGCACATGGGGGTCATCAACATCAACCCCGCGAACTCCTCGGCGACCTCGTGGGAGGGCAACAACGACAAGAGCTCCTACGAAAAGGACATCATCACCATCGTCCACGTCACCTACGAGGTCGACTAGACCCGACCCGAAGGCGTGGCTCGGGGTCCTCGCTATACTCGGTGCATGTCCAGACGCGGGTGTCTCCCTTACATCGTCCTCGCCCTGTTGTCGACGGCCTGCGCCGACAAGACGCTGACCCTCGATGGTGTGGGGTGGGGAAGCACGGACGACGAGCTCGGGGACGACGAGGCGGAGTCCGAGAGTACGTCCGAGTCGAGCACGGGGCCGGGGACCACGACCGACACGGATAGCGAGAGCAGTACGGACACCGAGACCTCCACGGACACCGAGACCTCCACGGACACCGAGACCTCCACAGACACCGAGACCTCCACGGACACCGAGACCTCCACGGACACCGAGACCTCCACGGACACCGAGACCTCCACGGACACCGAGACCTCCACGGACACCAGCGCGGACTCGGAGACCTACGCCTTCCCCACGCCCCAGGATCCCTTCTTCATCTTCTCGGGCACGAACCCGTGGACCGGGGGCGACTGGTACGAAGGTGTCCGCGACACCACCATCTTCGAGCTGCATCAGCTCGACATCCACATCGACCTCATCGACGTCAACCTGACCGAGTGCGGCGTGCAGGGGGTCACGGTCTCGGTCAACGGTCAAAACGTCGGGGGCTTCGAGATCGAATTCGGCGACGACACCGTCGACGGGGTCTTCCCCATCGGCTCGCCCATCCTGGGCCCGACCTTCGAGGTCCGCTACGAGACCCAGCAGACCGTCGCGTTCGGCTGCGGGTCGGCGGGCTACAGCACCTCGACCTCGACGGTGACCTTTTACGCGGGCTGAGCTGGGGCCGGGAGGGCGTGGCGTCGTCCACGACGGCTAAAATAGACGCGTGCTCTCGAGCGACGACCTGCTAGCTTGAGCGGTCGCTGGAGAGCACCATGCTCGACCTTCGCACGCTGGTTCCCGCCGACACCTCCGCGCTCCAAGACTTCCTGGCTGCGCATCGGAGCCATTCGATGTTCCTGGCCTCGAACTCCCGCATAGCACCCCTGGGCGCCACGGGCCGGCGCGAGGCCGGCTGCTACCTCGGCGCCTTCGAGGGGAGGTCGGGCGCGCTGGTCGGGGTGGCGGCGCACTACGAGATGGGCAACATCGTCGTGTGCGCTCCAGGCCACGCCGCGAGGCTGTGCGCGGGCCTGGTGCGCGAGACGGGCCGGCCCCTGTCGGCCCTCGTCGGCCCGGAGCCCGACGTCAGCGCGGGCCTCGACGCCCTGGGCCTGAGCGCGGGCCCCTTCGTCTGCGACGAGCCCGAGGGGCTGTTCGAGCTCGACCTCGACGAGCTGCGCCCGCCCGCCGCGTTGACCCAAGGAGTCGTCCACGGCCGGCCCATGGCCGCGGCGGACTTCGAGGCCGTGCTCGAGTGGAGCATCGACTACTCCGTCGAGTCCATCGGCCTGGCCCGCAGCCCGAAGCTGCGCGCCGACTCCGAGGCCCGGCTGCGCAGCTACCAGCCCGACGAGGTGTGGCTGCTCGAGCGCGAGGGCCGGCTCGTGTCGATGACCCGCTTCAACGCGCGCCTGCCCGACTGCGTACAGATCGGCGAGGTGTGGACGCCCCCCGAGCTGCGCGGGCGGGGCTACGCGCGGGCGGTCCTCGCCTCGCACCTGCAGACCTGGAGGGACCGCGGCGTGACCCAGGCCGTGCTGTTCACGGGCGATCGAAACCTGCCCGCGCGCGCGGCCTATACGGCCCTCGGCTTCCGGGAGGTCGGGCGCTACCGCGTCTGCGTATTCGCCGAGCCCCAGCCCCCGCCGGGCCCTTGACCCTCGCCGTGGGTGGGCGAGGATGAAGCCCTGATGACCGCCCAGGCCCCCGTCGACCCTCGCGCGCCCGTCGGCGACGTCTCCCCCGTGCTCGCGGCCGCCCGCGCGCAGCTGGGCGGCCTGCCCAAGGCGGCCATCTTCCACGACCTCGACCGCCTCGAGGCCCGCTACGCCGATCTGTGCGCGGCCTTCCCCCCCGACACCCTCCACGCAGTCGCGATCAAGGCCAACCCCGTGGTCGCCCTGCTCGAGGTCCTCGTCGACGCGGGCGCGGGGCTCGAGGCGGCGAGCTGGGAGGAGGTCCAGCTGGCCCTGGCCGCGGGCTGCCCGAGCGAGCGCGTCGTGTTCGACTCGCCGGCCAAGACCGACGCCGAGCTGGCGGCGAGCCTCGAGCTCGGGCTGTGGCTCAACGTCGACCACCCCGACGAGCTGCGCCGCATCGAGGCCCTGCTCGCCGAGCGCCCCCCCACGCGCGCGCGCGTCGGCCTGCGCGTGAACCCCCAGCTGGGCTCCGGGGCCATCGAGTTCACCAGCACCATCAGCAAGGCCAGCAAGTTCGGGGTGCCCCTGACGGACGCCCCCGCGCTCGTGCGCCGCTTCCCCTTCATCACCGGCCTGCACGTGCACACCGGCTCCCAGGGCGTCGGCCTGCCCCTGCTGCAAGCGGCGGCCCGGGCCACCGCCGAGGTCGCCGAGGCCCTCGCCCTCGACTGGCTCGACGTCGGCGGGGGCGTGCCCGTTCGCTACACCGACGCCGACCCGGAGCCGCCCTCCTACGCCGACTGGGGCCGGGCCCTCGCGGACATCCCCGGCTGGGGGCAGCGGCGCCTGGTCACCGAGGTCGGCCGCTCGATCCACGCGGGCTGCGGCTGGGCCGTGTCGACGGTCGAGGCGGTCAAGGACGTCGACGGCAAGCCCACGCTCATCATCCACCTCGGCGCAGACTTCCTGATGCGCCGGGTCTACCGGCCGCAGGATTGGGACCACGAGTTCATCGTCCTCGACCCCGAGGGCCGACCCAGGGCCCACGGCGAGGGCGCGCGCGAGTCCCAGATCGCTGGCCCGCTGTGCTTCAGCGGCGACATGCTGTCCCGCGGCCGGAGCCTGCCGCCCGCCGCCCGCGGGGACTGGCTGCTCGTCCGGGACTGCGGCGCCTACACCCTCGGCATGTGGTCCCGCCACTGCAGCCGCGGCCTCCCGCCGACCTACGGCTACCGCCGCTTTGAGAAAGAGCCGCACATCGAGATGCTCCACCCCGGCGAGCGCCCCGAGGACGTCGTCGCGTTCTGGACGGGGTCGAGCTAACGCGACCGCAGCTCGATGCGGTCGAGGTCGAACGACCGTCGAGAGGACGCCCACACGCAAATCGCCCCCTCAGGGGGCGACCACATGCCCTCTCCCAGGCACGAATCCCGTTGCCCACCAACCGCCCCCAGCATGGGAGCGCCTGTGGGGGCAAACTAGAAGCGGGTCGTAAAGCTCATGCCGGCGTAGTTGGGGCTCACCACCGGCACGAGCGCGGTCTTGTTGTTGGCCGCCGCTTTGTTCTTCTTGATGCCGATGACGATCAGCGCGATGCCAGCTCCGAGGAAGAGCGGCGCGATGATGCCACCGGTGATCGCCAGGGCGTTCATGGTGTTGCCGCGCTTTTCGGCGTCGGCCTCTTCCGTGGAGCCGGGCTCGGCGTTCTCGTAGTCGACGGTCGCGGCGATGCCACCGACGGCGCCGCCAACGGCCAGGCCGATGCCGCCCGCGCCGAGGCCCGCGAGCACCGCACCGCCGATGAGCAGGCCGTTGCCCGGCTTCTCCGGCTTGGCGTTGGCCTCCTCGGCGGCCTTGCGCGCGGCCTCCTCTTCGGCGGCCTTGCGCGCGGCCTCTTCCTCGGCGGCCTTGGCCGCGGCCTCTTCCTCTTCGGTGATCTTGGCGAGGATCTCCTCGATCTTGGTCTTCTCGGCCCGGATCTCCTCGCTGAGCTCGACGCCGCTGCCCTCGAGCAGGGTCTCGTACTCCTGGAGCAGGGCCGCGGCCGCGTCGATGTGCACGCGATCCTTGTCGCCGTTGTAGGCGCGCAGGTAGGCGTCGAGGGCCAGGTTCATGATCGTCTGGCGCGTGGCCGAGTCCGGCCCCTCGTCGATGGCATGGACGGCGTCCGCCCACAGCTTGGCCGCCTCGCCGAAGTCACCGGCGTCAAACTTTTCTTGACCCTGCGTGTAGAGATCTTCGACGGGGCCCGCGAAGGCGACGCGAAGCGGCGACGCCACGAGGGCGAGAGCCAGAAGACTGGAGAGGAGTCGAGAACCCATGCTCGTGTGACGCCGCATGACCGGGCGGACCATATCACGGCTTCGCGTGGTGACCCATCGACCGTCGCGCTCGAAGACCCTCGATGTCGGCGCCGTCACGGGTTGATCCATGGACCGCGGATGCAGCGCGATCTGGCCGCGGGTAGCATCCACCGGTGCACCGTCGAGCCTGGCTGCCCGCCTCCCTCCTCGTCTTCGGCCTCGCTGCGCCGATGCTCAGCGTCGGTGATGGGGTGACCGGTGCGGTCGCCCACGCGGCCCCCACCGAGCCCGGTGAGCTTCAGCAGCCCCTCGAGACCGATCAGAACTGCCAGAGCTGTCACGACTTCTTCACCCCGGACGATCTCCGAGCAGACGGCGGCCCCGTCGACCCCTGGGCCTGGAGCGGATCGACCATGGCGAGCAGCGGCCGCGACCCCGTGTTCTGGGCGGGGTTGGCCGTGGCCAAGGGCGACCACCCCGAGGAGACCGAGGAGTGCGTGCGCTGCCACGCCCCGCGGGCCTTCCTCGACGGCCAGGGCCTGGTCGCGAGCATCGACGAGCTCACCCTCGAGCAGCGCGAAGGGGTCAGCTGCGACGCCTGCCACCGCATGCTGGACGACGGCGAGACGCCGGCTGGCAACGCGCGCTACGCCCTCGCCGACGCGGCCATGGGCGATCCCGTCCCCCGCTTTGGGCCCTGGGACTACGACCCCCTCGGCCCCTCGCCCCAGCACCCCTGGCAGCAAGACACCGCCTTCATGCCCAGCTCGCGGATGTGTGGGACCTGCCACGACGTCACCACGCCGCGCGAGCGCGTCGACGACCAGGGCGTCGGGCTGGGCGTGGAGTTCAACGAGCAGCGGACCTACAGCGAGTGGCTCAACAGCGACTTCGCCGAGCCCGGCTCGGACTTCGCCAGCTGCCAGGACTGCCACATGCCGGTCATCGAGGGCTCGATCCTCGGCTGCAACATGTACGCGGGGGCGCCCCACCAAAGCGGCGGCCGTCGACACGTGCTCGTCGGCTCCAACGCGCCGGTGCTCGAGGTGATGAAGAACCTCTACGGCAGCCGCGGCACCGGAGAGGTCGACGACGCGCGCATCGACCAGTCGATCGCGTGGACCGAGGCGTTCCTGCGCGAGGCCGCGAGCTTGACCGTCGAGTTCCCCGACAGCGTCGACCTCGAGGCCGGCCTGCCCTCGCTGCCCGTGACCGTGACCAACGAGAGCGGCCACAAGCTGCCCACGGGCTACAGCGAGGGCCGGCTGATGTGGATCGAGGTCATCGCCAGCTACGGCGGGGTCGAGGTGTGGACCTCGGGGCGCTGGGACGAGGCGACCCGGACCCTCGAGGACGACGCGCAGGTCCGCCGCTACGAGGGCATCGCCCAGCGCTGGAGCGACGGGACCCGCAACCACCTGCTGCTCAACGACCACTGGGCCCTCGACACCCGCTTGCCGCCCAAGGGCCTGAAGGCCGACTTCGAGACCGACCCCGTCGGCGATCGCTACACCCTCGACGCCGACGACACCTGGCCGCACACCGACAGCGTCGACTACAGCTTCGACGCCGCGAGCGTCGACGACCAGACCCCGGCCAGCGGCGACGACGACGAGCTCAGCGTGCAGGTCCGCCTGCGCTACCTCATCAACACGCCCAGCTACCTCGAGACCCTCTACGAGGACAACCGCATCAACGACGCCGGGATCGAGCTGGAGGCGGCCTTCGACGCCTTGCCCGGCGGCGGGCCGCGGGTGCTGACCATCGCCGAGGCCCAGGCCAGCGTGCCGCTCACCGGCCTCGCGGGCACGGGCGAGACCACCGACACCGGCGAGAGCGAGTCGTCCGGCGACACCAGCGGGAGCGACGAGATCGGCGACGAGGCCGAGAGCGACTCCTCCTTCCAGGACGACGGGGCCACCGACCAAAGCGGCTGCGCGTGCTCGAGCGAGGACCAGGGCCAGGGCCCCGGCGAAGGCGCCCCGCTCTTGTCGCTGCTCGGCCTCCTGGGCCTGCTCGGCCTCGTGGCCCCGCGACGCTCCCGCGGCTAGCCCGAGAACGCTCCGACGTCCGGGGCGCCCTCGTCCTCCCGGGGCGTGCCGGCCTGGTGGGGGACGTACTCCCACGTCGGCGCCACTGCCCCGCCGGGCAGCGCCTCGCCCCCGTCGACGAGCGGGCTCCCCTCGTCCGGCGTGAACAGCTGCCCGTCCACGTCCTCGAAGCCCGGGTCGCTGCCCAGGGTGTTGCCCATGTCGTCGACGCTGCCCTCGAGCTGACCGTGGGTGGGGACCCAGCCCTCCATCAGGTAGTTCGAGGCCATCTCGACGGCCCCGCTGCCGTCGCTGATCGCCAGCGCCCCGGGACCCGCGGTGGTGTAGACGACGTTGTTGCGGGCCTCGCAAGACTCGCCGTTGGACGACAGGCGCATCCAGGTGGTGTTGCCCTGGCGGGTCGAGACGATGGTGTTGTGGTGCAGGTAGAGCGTGCCCTTGCGGTAGTAGCTCTCGTCGCCCAGGTCCCCGCCGTAGTGGATGATCTGGCTGTTCCCGGCGCCGTCTGGCTCGACGAGCACGTTGCCGTAGACCTGCGTGGTCGCGTACTCGGGCATGTCGACGAGCTCTTGGTGGTCGCTCTCGACCAGGTCGAGCTGGCGGTTGCCGGCCTCGATCCAGTTGTAGCGGACGACGGTCCCCGCCGAGCGGTCCTTGAGGTTGTTGCCCGGGCAGCTCGGGCACGGCGGCCCGTAGTGGTTGAACTCGAAGGTGATGCGCGCGCTCTCGGTGTAGCTGTTGTGCTCGTAGATGCTGCCCGAGGTCCCGTTGTCGTGGACGTAGTTGCACTCGACGTGCACGTCGGCGGACTGCGAGCCCGTGAAGATGCCGTTGCCCGACCAGCTGACCTCGTTGCCGCGGAAGGTCAGCTCCGAGCCCCACTCGACGTAGAGCGCCGCCGCGTTGCCGGCGTAGGTCTGCGGGCTGCCGTTGGCGTCGGTGAAGCCGTGGTCCTCGTGAGCCTCGCGCAGGTCGAGGTTCTCGATATGGATCCAGGCCGCGGCGTCGCCACTCGGCGCGCTCGCGCCTCCGATCTTGATCAGCCCTCGCTGCTCGTTCCAGTAGTCGAGCTCGGCCCGCGTCTTGGCCCCGTCGCCCGAGATCACCGGGAGCTGCCCGCCCTCGGGCACGCCCGTGACGACGATGGGCGCGTCCTCCGTGCCCACGCTGTTGATCACCCACTTGTCGCGGTAGGGCTCATCCCGCCAGTGGATGCGCACCAGCGTCCCCGGGCCCACGCTCTCCCAGGGGACCGCCGAAGGATCCTCGTAGGGCTGGCCCGGGCCGACGTCGTAGACGTCGACGAAGTCGGCCTCGTCCCACTCCGTGGGCGCGCAGGGGTCCCCCTCGGGCGGGTCCCCGCCGGTGCCGGTGTCGGTCTCGGACTCGGTGTCCGTCTCGCTCTCGGTGTCACTCTCGCTGTCCGTCCCCGTCTCGCTGTCCGTCCCCGTGTCGGTCCCCGACTCCGAGTCCGTGCCCGTGCCCGCCTCTCCCTGGGTGTCACTCTCTCCGATCTCGTCGGAGCCCGAGCCGTCGTCTCCGCAAGCGGAGAGCACCAGCACCGAGCACGCGAGCGAGACCAAGCCACGCGAAGTCCAAGTCATGGCGCGATGATACGTCAGGGCCGGCGGGCTCCGGTCGACACCGGGCGTCAGCGCAGCGGCGGCGGCTCGCGGAGCAGCGCCGCGTGCAGGCGCATGCGCTCGGCCTGGGCCGGGCTGAACACCGGCTCCGCGACGAGCATTGGCTTGGGGGCCATGAGCGTGCCGTCGTCCGTGTCGTCGAGGCGGTCTGTGATCCCGCTCGCCTCCATCGAGTGGTAGAGGCCGAGGTAGTGCCCGAGCTCGTGGGCGAGGAGCTGGGCCTGGGCGTCGAGGGGGAAGGCGGTCGGGCCCAGCTCGGCCTCGGCGCACGCCCGCCCGCGCAGGAACACGCCCGCGCCCACGGAATCCTGGGCGGGGATCCGTGGAACCAGGCCGTCGAGCGTGGTCTGGCTCCCGAGGGCTGGGTGGACGTGCTCGAGGCAGCCCGCGAACACCACCTCGACCACACCAGGCTCGCCGCCAACATGGGGCGCGAGGGCGCCGGGCTGCCCTTCAAACCAAGCTAGCGCCGTCGGCAAGGCCTCGTCGTTTGTGGAGTCGTCGAGCACGAGGGCGACGCCGGCCGGAGCGAAGAGCTCGGACACCGCCTCGACGAGGGCCTCGGACTCGTCCGCGGAGGACCACGACGAAAAGGACCCGTGACTGAAGCGCAGCGGCACCTCGACCTCGCTCGGCACCGCCGGCAGCTCTCGAGCCCACAGGCGCACCGAGCCTGGCGGCGTGTCCTCGCTCGGGCGCGCGCGGGTCAGGGTGTCGCAGTCGATCGCGCCCACGCGCAGCTGCGTCGGGCCCGAGCTCGCTGCGGCCGCGTGGTGCACCCACAGCCCCTCCCCGGCGATGACCGAGAAGCGCTCGGCACAGCTCACGCACGACGGCCCGCTCTCGAGGGCGCCGACCCAGGCCTGCGCCTCGTCCTCGAGCAGGGCGATCTGGGCGCAGCCCTCGACCTCGGCGAACAGCGCGAAGCCCTGGCCGTCCGCGTCGAGGGTCAGCGCCTCGGTCAGCAGCTGGTTGTCCTCGGGGGCGAAGGCGAACTCGCCGACGAAGGTCCACGCGGACGCGTCCCGTGGCGCCTCGGCTTCGTCGACGCAGCCCGCCGGGGCGATGCTGAGCGCGAGCGCGCCCAGCAACGCCCCGACGGGGGTCTTTGCTGCCCTTCGCTCCCCAACGAAGGTCATCGCATCAACTCGGAAGCGGGCACGTAGCGGCCGATGAGCTGGCGCAGCTCGCTCGAGGACTCCGCGTGGAAGCGCTCGACCAAGATGGCCGTGGACTGCTCCGACGACTCGGCGCCCAGCCAGGCGATCAGCTCGCCCCGCACCGCAGCAGACGGCGCATCGCCCAAACGCTCGGCCGCCCAGTCGAAGTCCTCGCCCTGCGGCGGACCGATCTCGCGCAGGGTCCGGACCACCGACTTGGCCGTCGCGACCTCGACCTCGCCCTCGAGCGCGGCCTGCAGGTGCGGGCGCGCCTCGTCGCCCATGTTGCGCATGGCCTCGGCCGCCTTGGCCCGGACCGTGGGGTTGGCGTCGCCCAGGCTCTCAGTCAGCTGCGGCATGAACTCGGGGTCCCCCGCGTTGCCCATGGCCGCCAGCGCGGCGACGGTCTCGCCGTGGGTCTGCGCGTCCTCGAAGGCCGCGCCGATGCTCTCGCGGGCGAACTGCTTGGTCGCCGCGTCGCCGTTGGCCCCGACCACCCCGAGGGCGAGCAGCCCCGCCGAGCGGGCCGTGTGCTCCCCGTCCTCGTAGTACATCTCGAGCAGGCGGTGCCCGACCTCGAGGGTCGGCGCGGCCCCGGACAGGGCGACCGCGGCCCGGATGCGATCGTTGGGTCGCTCGGCGCCGAGCAGGTTGGTGAGGTGCCCGCGGGCGTGGTCGGTCCCGGCGAGCTCGAGCACCCAGAACACCGACGAGCGGCCGACCTCGGACAGCGCGTCGCCGTCGAGGCGGGCGACGAGATCGTCGGCGAGGCTCGGGTAGGCGGCGAGCAGCCCCGCGAGCGCCCGGGCCTGGCTCATGGTGAAGGGGTCGAGGGAGCCGGCCAGCTGCTCGTAGAGCGCCAGGGCTTCGTCCAAGCTGGCGGGGGCCTCGGGCAGGGCCGAGCCCTCGGGCTCCTCGACGGCAAAGGGGTCCATCGCCGCGAGCAAGCCTGCGGCCGCCGGCGCCTGGAACTTCGAGTCGTCGCGGACCAGCTGCGAGCGCTGATCGAGGTCCGCCCGGACCTCCCGGCCCACGCGGATCTGCACCCGCTCGCGGACCTTCGAGGTCTGCACGCCGTCGGGGCCGAAGGTCGCCGAGGCCGTCGAGTGGGGCACGGCGATGCTCATGCCGAAGGTCGCGAGGCCCTCGTCGTCGTAGTAGTGGACCTTGTCCCGGACCACCTCGCCGTCCGAGCGGGTGTACTGCGCCCGGTAGCGGCCGAGGGCGTCGGTCTGGTCCGCCTCCCAGGAGTGAGTGCGGGGTTCGAGCACGTGCTCGTGGGTCCGCAGCGCGTTGGCGACGAGGCGCCGGGCGTCCCCCGACCAGTTCGCCGGGAAGCGGAACTCGGCGATGCGGCACGAAGCCGTCAGGTCGATCTCGAAGGTCGCGTCGAGGGGCTGGTCGACCCGGTCCTCGGCGTTGGCCAGCTCCTGGCGAAGCTCGACCTGCGAGAGCGCGAGCTGCAGGGAGGTCCGGTCCTCGGTGCTCGAGACCACGCGGGCGCTCAGGACCGCGGACAGGTGGTCGGCCTCGGACAGCGCGGCCCCGTCGGCGTCGCGGGCGGAGACCGTCGAGCTCAGCGCGTAGGCCAGCTGGGCCCCAGGCTCGAAGTTGCAGCCCAGCTCAGCCCCCGCCATGGGGGCGCCCCCCGCCTCGACAGAGGCGGAGGGCTCGGGCGCCGACGCCGGGGCGGTGGGGCTCATCAGGAAGTACGCGGCTGCGACACACAGGATGGAAGAGCCCGCGAGGGCTCCGGCGACGGCGGGTTTCATGGGTTCAGGATCTCCGTGGCGAGGGTGCTGCGCTTGACCAGGGTCTTCTCGATGGGCTTGACGTTGAACTTGACGATCGAGACCGACTTGGACTTCTTGAAGAAGCCGATCTTGAGCTTGCCGACCAGCTTCAGGTCACCCTGGAGCGGCTGGAAGATGAGATCGAGCTGGGTGTTGGCGTAGGCGAGGAACTGCTCGATCCCGTTGCGCCCGACGGCCAAGGTGGCCGAGAGCGGCAGGTCGAGCTGGGCGATGATCAGGTCCAGCTGCACGCCCGCCGAGGCGATGCCGACGCTGACGCCGCCAAAGGCGCTCGCGGTGAGGTTGGCCGTGGGTCCTGCCACGGCCTCGAGGACCACGCAGCCTTGCAGCTCCGACTCCCCGGTGTCGAAGGTGTTGCCGCTCAGCTGCTTGTAGAGCGGAGCCAGCAGCACCTTGCGCAGGAAGTCCTTGAGGAACTGATTGGAGATGCCGGCGATCTTCGCCTCGATCTGGGCGATCGCCGCCTCCTGCTGGGCGCGCTTGGCCAGGACCTCGTCCGAGGGCAGCGGCATGAAGGGCCGGCAGCCCTCCTCGCCCGTGAGCAGGTTCGCGCTGCCCTCGGCGAAGATGCCCACGGCACCGCCCGCGCCCAGGTCGAAGCTGACCGGGACCGGGCCGAACATGAACTTGGCCTTGACGATGGTCGTGCTCTTGCTGAAGGTCACGTCCTCGCTGACGGTGAGGCCGTCGGCCTCGTCGGCGTAGGTGTAGATGTCGTTGTTGAACAGGCGCAGGCCCATGTCCACGGACTTGGCCCCGGTCAGGGGCGCGTCGAGGATCGCGTGGGCCTTGACCAGGTCGAGGGTGAAGCTCTTGCCGATCTTGCCCTTGACCGTCAGCCGGGCCTCGGAGTCGCTGAACACCCCGTCCAGGCCGACGCTGTTGTCCGTGGCGAACAGCGACTCGAGCTTGATGCGGCTGTTGCCGTGGGAGGACTTGCTCTCCTTGCCGAAGCTGAACGCCGCCGCGCCGCTCTCGACGTCGCCGTCGGGGATGAGCAGGACGTCGAGGGTCTTGCACTTGGGCCCCTCGTCCTCGGCCCGGAACTCCTCGAAGTCCGTGTCGAAGCAGCTGCGGACCACGAAGGCCTCCTCGCCCAGCCACTGCTCCGGGTCGAGGACCGCGTCGTAGGCCTCGCCGTCGAGGAACAGGTCGTGGGCGATGACGTTGGCCGTGCCGGGCAGGAGCTCGGTGACCACCGCCTCGTCGACCTTGCCGCCGTCCTCGCCGATGCTCAGCGGCAGCCAGGTCTCGCCGTCGTTGGCCGCGCTGATGGTGTAGCTGATGTGCAGCGGCGCGGGCAGGTCGTCGATGGTGTCGATCTGGTCGGCGGGGCGACCAAAGCGGAGCGCCTCGGCGATGTCCGGCTCGCTCTCGAGCAGCTCGGCCGGGATGGTGTCGGGGTTGACGACCGACTCGTAGGGGTCGCGGCCGTTGAACACGAGCAGGTTCTGGGCGACCAGGATGGGGTCGGCCTTCTCCGGCTCGCCCTCCGTCGGCAGCTCGAGCGGCGGGATCACGCCCACGGAGGACTCCGCGTTGAGGGCGGCGAACTCGATGTCGACGCTCCCGTCCGGGGTGAACTCCAGGGGGAACTCCTGCACGCAGCCCTCGCAGGCCGCGTTCGCGGGCTCGTCGGCCCGGGCCTGCGACAGCACCAGGGGCTCGATGAGCGGCTGGTCCGCGGCCGGGTCCATCTCGATCTTCAAGGTCACGTCGCCGCCGGCCAGGTTGGCGCAGTTCGTGGGCGGCCAGATGAAGCCGCTGAACTCGTGCTCCTCGCCGTCGCCGACGATGTCGAAGAGCATGCCGTTGGAGCTGCAGCCCGCCTCGTCGGGGGCCTCCGGGTCGACGAAGGAGACGACCACCGGCACCGACTCCGTCGGCACCTCTCCGTCGACGCCGCTCGACGCGGTGACGCCAATGGTGATCGGGATCCGCTCGTTGACGTAGGCCGGGGCGAGGTCGCGGCCGAGCTCGACCTTGGTGACCTGGACCGCGCGCAGGTCCGAGTCGCCGGTGTAGGAGGAGTCGGGCGAATCGTCTTCGGTGCAGGCGACGAGGTTGAGTAGGGTCGCCAGACCCAAGAGCGTGGCCGCTCGGCGGTGCATGGGTTTTGAACGTGTATTCATATGCTCGTAGTGATTTGCTGTAGGGGCTTCGAAACGCCGTCTTTGGCGGACGAGAGGGAGTATGGGAGCGGCTGTGATGCGAGCCACTCGACCGGCTCAGTCGCTCCCATCGCGACCGTCGATACCGGAGCGCAAGAGCCATCAACGCGGCGATGGCTGGCCATCAGCGCCCACAAAAACGCGGCGACTCGTCGCCTGTGAAGGCGAGTCATGTCCTTCCCAAATGGCCGTGAACCCCCTTCTCGATCGCGACCGCGACAAGCATGTCTCGGTGCTACGCTGCCGTGATTCATGGACGACGCGATCCAAGCCCTGCTCGCGGGGCAGCCGATGCCAGACGGCATCGAGGTCGAAGGCGCTGCGGACTGGGAGCGCACCGATCTGGCGAAGGGGATCGTCTTTGTCCACGCCCCCTGGAGCGCCCCCGCCCTCGCGCAGTTCGCCCGGCTGCGGCGCGGGCTGACCGAGCTGGGCTGGCGCGGGCGCCTGGTCGTCCTCGACACCGACGCCCTCGGCGTCGACGCCTTTTGTGCGCTCTTCGACCGGCCGCCGCGGGGCGTCGGCGAGGCCGCCTACCTCCGAGACGCGGCCGTGGTCGCGACGAGCCTCGGGCCCGCGGGCATGGACGCGATCTTCCACGAAGCCCGAGCCGACACCGCGCTCACCGGTCCAAGTTGAACCGTCCGCCGCGGCCGAGAGACCAGCGCTCTGGCATGACGACCTACAGACTCTCTTCCTCCACCGCCCTCGCCCTCAGCCTCGCCTGCTTCGCGTGCACCGGCCCGGGGGACGACGAGGACTCCGGCGACGAACAGGGCGACACCGCTGGGGATACGACCGAGACGGACTCTGGCGCCGAGGACTCCGAGACCGACACTGGCACCGAGGACTCCGAGACCGGCGCGGACGACACGACAGACACCGGCGAGGGCAACCAGGGCTCGTGCGGCGAGGTCACCGTGACCGTGCTGCGCGATCTACAGACGGCGCCCAACACCTTCGAGCTCGGCGTCGAGGCCATGCTCGCCAGCGCCGTGGGCAGCTACGCGGGCACCTTCTCCTGGTACGCCCCCGACGGCCCCTACACCGCGGACGCAGCTGGGACCAGCGCCGGGCTCGAGTTCGAGGTGCGCTACGAAGGCGGCGAGGTCCGGCTGGTCGAGTACGCCCTCCACGGCGAGCTCCCCGAGGGTCAGCTCGGCGGCGAGCCGTGCAGCAACCGCGTCGAGGTCGACGCCGTCCTCGACTTCGCTACCGACGACGGACTGTTCGCGGAGCAGGCCGTGGCCATCGAGCTCCGCGCCTCGGCCCTCGGCAGCCAGGCCCTGAGCTTCCGCCACGAGCTCGACTTCGAAGTCCACGCCGGCGAGCTCGCCGAGGCGAGCTTCGACCTCGGCGAGACCGGCGAGCTGCGCATGGTCCAGCTCGGCGCGAGCTTCCAGGGCGAAGGCGGAGGCGCGCCGGCGGTCGCGGCCAGCGGGAGCCTGGCCATCGAGGTGCTCGAGACCGAGCTCGACTTCGTCGGCTTTGGGCCGGTGGCCAGCTACTTCGGCCTGGCCGAGGGCGTCGAGGACCTGTGCGGAGGCTGCGGAGACGGCGAGCTCTGCCAGGCCTGGGGCGACTTCGGCGAGAGCAGCTGCGAGGGCTTGCCGGCCGTGTGCGAGGCCGAGCCCAACTGCGGCTGCGTGGGCGGGGCGGTGTGCGGCGACGCGCTGCTCGCCTGCGTCGAGGGCGAAGGCGGCACGGTCTCGATGGTGATCTGCGCCGGGCCCTGAAGCCCGCGCGTCTCGTACTCTGGGGGCGGACACCGACAGCCCCCATGCGCAAGCTCAGCGAATTTGCGAACCAGGCCCACGCCGAAGGCCTCGTCGACGCCCTCCTCGTGGCCGAGATCGACAGCGAGGTCCGCGGCGAGGGCCCCCACGAGGTCTGGGTCCACGACGACCGCCAGCTCGAGGCCGCGCGCGCGGCCCTGGCCCGCTTCGACCCCAAAGCCAACGCTGGAGCCGCGCGCTCGGCCCGAAAGATCCGAGCCGAGCGCGCCCAGGCCAACGAGCGCGCGGCCCGACGCTCGGTCGCGGTCGGCGAGCGCTGGCGCGGGAGCGAGGAGGGCTGGCCCCCGCTCACCCTGCTCCTGATCGCGGGCTCGATCCTCGTCGCGTACTCGGCGGGCTTCGACAACCCCCTCGGCGACGAGCTCGTCCAGGCCCTGAGCATCGAGCCGTGGCTGTCGACGAGCTTCCTCGGCCAGGTCCGCGCGGGCGAGCTGTGGCGGCTGGTCACGCCGATGTGGATTCACTTCTCGCTGTTCCACATCGCCTTCAACATGATGTGGCTGTGGCGTCTGGGCCGGGCGATCGAGTCTCGCCACGGCACGCTCGCGCTCTTGGGCCTCGTGCTCCTGGCCCAGGTGCCCTCGGGCCTCGGCCAGTACCTCGCGAGCGGGCCGAACTTCGGCGGGATGTCGGGCGTGGTCTACGGGCTGTTCGGCTTCGCGTGGATGCAGTCGCGCTACGACCGGAGCCGCGGCTACGTGCTCGGCGACGATCTCGTGGTCATGATGATGCTGTGGTTCGTCCTGTGCCTCACGGGCATCGTGGGGCCGATCGCCAACGTCGGCCACGCCGGCGGGCTGATCGCGGGCCTCGCCGCAGGCGCGCCGGCCTACCTCGCCCACCGCCGGGCCCACGACGAGAGCCCGACCTTCGGGTCGGGGGCCTGGGCCAACACCCTCCGGGGGCGCCGCCGTTTCGTCCGGCGTTGGCTGACCCCCTACGCGCCGCTGTGGTTCCTCGGCCTCGCCCTCGTCGGCGTGGTCGTCGACTTTTGGCCGAACTGAGTCAGCCCGGGCTCGGCTTCGGCTCGTCTGAGCTCTCCTGGCTCCCCGACGCGGCCTTGTCTTGCTCGAGGGACAACCAGTGCTGCGCCGTCGCCCGTAAGGCATCCCGCAGGCTGTAGATCGACTCCAGCGACTCGATCGGGTGCTTGGTTTCGTTCTTGTCGGCGTCGAAGGTCCCGACGTACTTGCGCGTCCGGTTGAAGCGCAGCCGACACAGCGGCCGACGGTTGTTGTCATCCACGAGCACCGCGAAGTAGGACTTGCTGTCTCGATAGGTCACCCGCTCGGCCGGCAAGACGTCGCACACGATGGCTTTGACGATCCGGTAGCCCTCGAGCTCCTCCTCCGTCGTCACGATGCCGTCGTTGTCCACGCTCGCCTGGGTAGGCTCTTCCCTGGGCCCCTCGCCTCCCTCGACGCGCACCTCGCTCGGGGGCTCGTGCGCCGAATCGTCGGTGCTCGCCAGCGCCGACCGCAGCCGCGCGCCGACCCGGTCGTTGATGAAGCCGTGGAGGGTACGCTTGACCAGGCGCGAGAACTGCTCCTTCGCGGACGCGACAAAGCGGCCATTTGGATTGGCCTGCTGAAAGAAGAACTTGACGAGCTCTTCGTCTGGAGACTCGAGCTGACGCTCGAGGGTCGCTCGAATCTCGCGCATGTACTTGAGGTCACTCGCCGCCTCCAACATGTTGTCGAGATCAAAGCTCGACTTCGACAACTTGGCGACCTCATTGATGAGGCTCTCCCGCAAGTTCATCAAGTCCAACTCGAGGAAGGGCTTCTCGTCCATCTTGTTGCTCTCCTCGAGATCCGAGTAGAAGCGGTACGAGATGCCGTTCGTGAGCACGGCGATGCGAGCCTTGGTCACGGTGAAGTAGCGAAATAGCTGGCTCGAGTGGCTCAGATTGAGCTCGGCCTGAACTCTCTTGGCTTCCACGAGCATGACGATGTCGTCGCCGCGCTTGATGACATAGTCGACCTTCTCCCCCTTCTTGATTCCAACGTCAGCGGTAAATTCGGGGATGACCTCACTGGGGTCGAAGACGTCGTACCCCAAAGCGGCGATGAAGGGCATGACCAACGCGTTCTTGGTCGCCTCTTCAGTCTCCAACATGGCGCGGGTTTTTTCGGCCTTTTCGGCCAGGCTCTTGAGTCGTTGTTCAAAGCTCATGCATCGACCTCGTATCGTTGGTGCAGAGCCCGGGATGATACGGGTTCACTCCTCCAGACTCACTGTGCCGGCGGGCCGGCCCAGTAGCACACAACGCGAGGTCGGGCTTCGAATTCCGCGAAATCGCGCCCGTGCGGGAACTCCGAAAGTGTCCATTTGACACCATTGTGGGGCGCGGTCAGCTTGAACGCTCCCCCTTTCGGAGGTCCCCATGCTCGCAGCAATCGCCGGAGACATGGTCGGCTCGGTGCACGAGAAGGCCCACATCAAGCGCATGAACTTCGCGCTGTTTGGCCAAAACAGCAGCTTCACCGACGACACGGTGCTGACCGTGGCGGTCGCGGACGCGCTGGTCCAGGACAAGCCCTACGCCGAGCGAATTCGCCACTGGGCCCAGGCCTACCCGCGCCGGGGCTACGGGGGGATGTTCCGGGAGTGGATGGCGCGGGACGACGCGGAGCCCTACGGCAGCTACGGCAACGGCTCGGCCATGCGGGTGAGCCCGGTCGGCTGGGCCTTCCACCGCAAAAAAGAGGTGCTCGACGCGGCCATGGCCAGCGCGGCGGTGACCCACGATCACCCCGAAGGCATCAAGGGCGCCCAGGCGGTCGCGCTGGCCATCTTCCTCGCGCGCAAGGGGGCCGACCGCAAGGCGATCCGCGCGGAGATCGAGGCCATGTTCGGCTACGACCTCGGGCGCAGCATCGCCCGCATCCGCCCGAGCTACCGCTTTGACGTGACCTGCCAGGGCTCCGTGCCCGAGGCGATCATCGCCGCCCTCGAGGCCACCAGCGTCGAAGAGGCCATCCGCCTGGCCGTGTCCCTGGGCGGCGACGCGGACACCCAGGCCTGCATCGCTGGCGGCATCGCCCAGGCGCGCTTTGGCGAGGTCCCCGAGGAGCTGCGCGCCGAGGTCCTCCGCCGCCTCGACGAGCCCATGCGAGCGGTGCTCCGGGCCTTCGAGGTCCGCTTCGGCTCGACGGGCTCGGGCTTTTGAGCCGCGAGTTCGGCCCCACGCCGCCCGAGCTCGAGCCGCCCCGATGCTGCCCAGGCAGATCTGCTCGGGCTCGTCCGCAGTCACGCAGCTGCCCGACACCTTGGTCCCGCCCGCGGGGGGGGTCGGTCCGCCGGGTGATCTCGAAGAACCCGCAGAAGATCCTCGGTGCCAGATTAAAACTCCATCTTGTGCGTCATCGCGGCTGCTGGTGGGGGCAAAGGCGATGGCGAGGTCTCGATGAAACACAGCCAGATCATGACAATCGCACTCGGCGCCGCTTTCTTGCTCGGCGCATGCGACACGGGAACCACCGTCGACACGCACTTTCGCAGCGAGGAGTGCTTCCGCCAGCAGCAAGCCCGCATCGCCGCGGAGTGGCTCGACGAGGTGCGCGCGGAGTTCGGCCCGCAGACCGTTCAACAGCTGAGCACCAGGGAGTCGCGGGCACAGTTCATCCACTACGTCCAGACCGTCGCCGCGCAGTGCCCCGACTGCACGCGCTCGAACACCCTCGCGGCGCTGCTGGGGCCGGCGTCCGAGCTGGGCAACTACCCGCCGGTCTACAAGCACTACGGCCAGGGCTTCCTCGACGCGGCGCAGCACTGGGAAGTGGCGGGCTCCGACGCCTGCGGGGCGCCGGCGATCGCCGTCGCGGCGTGCGAGTCCCCCTTCCAGGGCCTCGGCCTGGCCGGCTACGAGATCGGGTCGTGCAACTCGGCCTACGGCGGCCTGCCCGTGGCGGACAGCCAGAGCGACGACGACGCTGGCGATGGCCCGGGCTCCCCGGGCGAGGGCAACTCCGAAGGCACGCAGGGCGGAGAGGAGGACCCCGAGCTCCCCGCCGAGACCGAGGAGAGCGGGGACGTCGACGACCCCTACCCGTGGCCCTGCTCCCCGCCCTACGAGCCCTGCCCGACGGAATTCCAGGTGCTGTGACGCGACGCAGGGTCGATCGCCAACACCCAGCAGAGCTTCCCCGAACTCGGCCCGAGCTCAGGCTGCCCCGATCCCGGGGCAGACCGCCTCGGGCTCGTCCACGGTCACGCAGTTGGCCGACACGCTCGTGCCTCCCGCGGCGGGGAAGCCCGGCCGGCGGGTGATCTCGAACTCCATGTTGAAGTTGAGCTCCACGCACTCCTCGGACATGTCGTCGAGGGGGTCCTCGCTGCTCTCGTCGGCGTCGGTCAGCAGCGCGTAGCAGACCTTGGCGCCCTCGGGCAGGCGGTAGCCGCCGATCTCTGGGTCGTTGGCGTAGGGCCCCCACTCGCCCTCGCGCTCGCACTCGACGATGGCGTTGACGGTGCCGTCGGCGAGCTCCTCCTCGACCTCGCAAGACGGCTGGATGAAGGGGACCTCGGGCTCGGTGTCGGCGACGCAGCGGCCGTAGCAGGCCGGCTGGATCTGATCGCGGATGCGGTCGGCGATGGTCTCGAGGGGGCCGGTGTAGTCCGCCCCGCAGATCGAGAACATCTCGCCGCCGAAGGCCTCGACGACCTCGCGCTGGCGCACGGGCGGCACGGCGAACTCCCCGCTCGCGCCCTCGCAGCCCGGGCCGATGCCGAAGTTGGCCTGCTGCTCCGGGTCGAGGGCGTCGGCGTAAACCACCTCGCCGTTTTCATCGACGCCGCCGATGAGGGTCACGATCACGTCCTGGTCGGGGTTGAGGGCCCGCTTGGCGTTCTCGATGCCGGCGAGCTGATCGACGAAGCGCGAGACCGGGAGCAGCACGGCGTCGTCGGGGTTGCCGGTCGGGGAGCCGTCCTCGGCGTAGTTCACCGCCACGCACTCGTCGTAGCTCGACGGGTCGCCCGCGCAGTCGACCCCCGCGTTCCAGCACAGCGCCGAGGTCGGGAAGGGCTCGTCGGGGTCCTCCCAAAAGGTCTTGCTGCCCTCGGCCTCGAAGATCGACGCCCAGTCCTTGTCGTAGGAGCAGTCGGCCTCGTCGGAGATGGTGATCACCGCGAGGATGGCCGAATCGCGCAGGAAGCCGTAGTTGTCCTCGCCGGGGTTTTGGGCCCGAGCCAGGGCCAGGTACATGGACTCGAGGGGGCTCTCGAAGCCGCAGCCGTTGATGCCCTGGGGCGCGAGGCAGGCGAAGGCCTCCGCGGTCCCCAGGCCCCCGCCGACGTTGGACTGGCCCTCGATGCGCTCGAGCCAGGGCCGCGGGAGCTCGGCGTCGTCGACGAAGGAGAAGGTCGGGAGCAGCTCGATGCTCTCGTGGTCGCAGATCTCGAGGCAGGCCTGGACCTGAGCGTCGACGGGGTCGCCGGCGCCCTCGAACACGAAGTCGCCGAGGCGCTCGCGGCACGAGCTGGCCACGAACTTTCCGCCCTCGGGGGTGGTCTGGCCCGGCGGGCACCAGGGGTTGCCGTTGTCCGTGGTCGTGACCCCGATGCGGTAGTTGGCCTTGACCGCGGGCTCCTCGAGGATGTCGATCATCGCGCCAAAGTTGGCCGCGAGGTTGGCCTGCTCCGCCGCCATCGAGCCCGAGTTGTCGATGACCAGCAAGATGTCGACGTCCTTGTTGACCGCGAGCTGGAGCTGGTTCTCCGCCTCGAAGGAACCCTCGAGCTCGACGGGCTTGACCCCGGCGTTGCAGCCCGCGGTGAGCAGCGGCGAAGCGAGGGCTATCGAAGAGACGAGGAAGCTGCGGACCCGACGCGACATGCCGGCAGTCTATGCCAAACACGCCCAGGTCTGCTCTGCGAGCGACGTGGGCGTGTTGGGTCCAGCTGAGAACTGGGCTCTCTGGCTCTGCCGCGGGTCTCAGCCGTCAGCGGGCGCGGGGGCCTGGTAGGGCTCGAAGCGCAGCGTGAAGGTCCGGCGGCCCTGGGCGTTGCGCTCCTCCACCTTGTCGGCGGGGATGGCCGAGGCCATCAGGGCCTCCGTCGCGCACTGGACCACGGCCTCCGGGGCGGTGGTATGGTCGGCGACGACCTCGATGGTCGACACGGTCCCGGTCTCGGGGTTCATGGCGTAGTCGATGGTCAGCGTGCCCTGGGCCTCGCGGTCGACCTCGGCCAGGTGGCGGCTGTAGCAGTCGAGCACGCCCTTTTTGGTCGCGCCGAAGGGATCGGCGGCCTGCTTCTTGCGCGAGCCCGGGGCGAAGTTCCAGGTGAAGGTCGCCTGGGCCCGGTTGGCGTCGGGCGGATCGAGGGCCAGCCCGTCGAGCTCGGCGGTGACGCACTCGGCGAGGCCCGAAGGCGCCGGCGCGTCCGCGCTCACGACGGACACCTTCTCGAGCGCGCCGGTCTTCTCGGCGACCTCGAACTCGACGACGACCTCGCCCTTGGCGTCCTCCGCCTCGGCCTCGAGGTAGCGGTCGTAGCAGAGCTCCACGCTCGCGGTCCGGGTCTCGACCAGGGCCTCGAGCTCCTCGGCGTAGAAGTCGGCGTCGCGCATCCAGGCCGTGCACCCGCTGAGCGCGGGCGAGACGACGAGGGTGGCCAGGGCGGCGATGGTCAGCGTACGCGCGGTCATCACTTGGTCTCCTCGGGGGTCGCTGCGGCCAGCTCGACGCTGAGCGTGACGTGGCGAGCCTCGTCCTCGGACCTGCCCGCGCCCACGGCCTCGAGGCGCCCGGCCTCGATGCCCTCGGTGGTCAGCTGGTCGACGATCTGCTGGGCCAAGCCCGCGCTGCGTTTTTTGTGGGCCCGCTTGCTGCCGCTCCCGATGCTCTGGGCCTCGACGCGCAGCGTCGTCACCTCGGGGTGCTTGGCCAGCCACTTGGCGAGGGCCTCGATGATGTCGGCGTGCTCGGGCGAGAGCACCCCGTCCTCGGTGAAGGTCAGCGCCTCGTCGACCCACACCGTCGTCGTCCCTTCCAGGCGCACCCGCGGAGGCGGAGGCTGGGGCACCGCCGGGAGATCGGCGATGGGCTTGGCCGGGGGCTTGGCCGAGACGTCGATGGGGAACTCGGGCTTCACCTCGACCACGGTGGAGCAAGCGAGGGCCTGAGACAGCCCCGCGACGAGGGAGAGGACCGCGAGGCCGCGAGAGAGGGAGGAGGCGAGACGCGTCATGATGGGTCCAGCGCCCGGATAATCGGGGCCGAGGGCCGGTCGCGCAAGGGCGCCCGCCATTGGCACGTAGCCGTAACGCTAGGAGCCGAGCGCGCAGCGGCCAAGCGGGCCTACTCACGAAATTCCCAAGCACGACACCCTCAACTGCGAGCTCCACGCTCACCCCCTCACCCAATCACGTCTCCGTCAAACGACGCCGTGATGCCCATCTCCCGTCAAACGAACCCCAAGACGCCCCTCACCCCCGCCAAGCGAACACTGAGACGCCCCCTCACCCCCGCCAAGCGAACACCAAAACGCCCCCTCACCCCCGCCAAGCGAACACCGAGACGCCCCCTCACCCCCGCCAAACGAACGCCCCCCTCGGGGGGCGACCACATGCGGCCTGAGGAGGCACGAACCCCCTTTGCCCACCAGCCAAAGCGGAGGAGCGGACAGCGACGAAGCGCCCCCGGTCCGAGGGCGCCTGCGGGGGCCTAGTTAGGAACAATGCGGAAGATCCGCGAGGTGGGCGGGTGCGGCGGCTGGAAGCCGAAGTTCCCCTCCGCCACGTA
The DNA here is from genome assembly GCF_000170895.1 of Plesiocystis pacifica SIR-1. Taxonomy (GTDB): domain Bacteria; phylum Myxococcota_A; class Polyangia; order Nannocystales; family Nannocystaceae; genus Plesiocystis; species Plesiocystis pacifica. The sequence goes on from NZ_ABCS01000050.1 coordinate 38,182, forward strand.
CACGTCCCCCCACGCGTTGCCGCCCAGGCTCGACACGTTCTGCGGGTTGGCGAGCTCGCCGTGGAAGTCCACGCTCGAGCCGTCCCAGGTCAGGGCCCACAGGCGGTTGAGCACGTAGTCGGCGAAGAAGTAGCGGCCGTCCCAGCCGGGCACCTCGCACGAGTGGTAGACGTAGCCGCCCGTGACCGAGCGCTGGCCGCCGCCGTAGTCGTAGATCGGCGCGATGTAGCCGTCGGCGTTGGGCTGGTTGGGGCCCGCCGAGGTGTCGCAGTTGTTCTGATCGAAGCAGTGGTTGCCCTCCATGGGCACCCAGCCGTAGTTGCCCCCGGACTCGATCACGTCGATCTCCTCGTAGGCGTTTTGGCCGACGTCGCCCGCGTACATCACCCCGGTCTCGGGGTCGAAGGCGAAGCGCCACACGTTGCGCAGGCCGTAGGCGTAGATCTCGGGCAGCGCCCCGTTGACGTCGACGAAGGGGTTGTCCGCGGGGATGGAGTACTCCTCGCCGTTCCCCGGGGTGATGTCGACGCGCATGATCTTGCCGTAGTGGGTGCTCAGATCCTGCGCGCGGTCGAAGGGGTCGCCCTGCTCGCCGCCGTCGCCGATCGAGAAGTAGAGCATCCCGTCGGGCCCAAACTCGACCTGGCCGCCGTTGTGGTTGGCCTGGGACTGGGGCTTGTCGTAGAGGATCCGCTCGCTGCCGGGGTCGGCCTGGTCGGGGTCGTTGGGGTCGAGGCTGAACTCGGACACCCGCGTGCGCAGGGCTCCGGAGGGGCTGTAGTGCACGTAGACCCGGGGGTCGTCGGGGAAGTCGGGGTGGAAGTCCATGGCCAGCACGCCCATCTCCGAGAAGTCGTTGACGTCGAGGGAGAGGAAGGGCGTGGGGTTGGGCGAGGTGCTGCCCGGCTCGACGATCACGATGTCGCCGCTCTTGAGGGTGACGAACAGGCGATCGGGCTGCTCGGGGTGGCCGATGACGAAGGTCGGACCCGAGAGGCCCTCGGCGACGACCTCGAGGCCGACGTCGGGGGTGCCGTCGACGGGGTCGTAAGGGCAAGGCGGGATCTCGGTGCCGGTCTCGGTGTCCGTCTCGGTCTCGGTGTCCGTCTCGGTCCCGGTCTCAGTCTCCGCCGTCTCCGTGCTCGTGTCGGCGTCGGTGCTCGTGTCCGTGCCGTCGGCGGTGCCGGTCTCGGTGTCCGTGTCCGTGCCCGCCGTGGTCGAGGTCGTGTCGTCGCCGGCGGTCTCTCCGATCTCGTCGTCCGAGTTGCCGTTGTCGCCACAGGCGGGGGCGATCAGGGCGAGGGAGGCGAGAGAGAGCAGGCCGAAAGATTTCCAAGCAGGCTTCATGGCCGGGACGCTATCACGCCCGACCCCGCGTCGAGGGAGGACTCCTCGACCCAAGTGGGGGGCTCGAGCGGCCCTGCGTGACCGGGCGTCAAACACGTATTCTCCGCCGCCGAAGCGACGGGTCTCGAAGCTCGTCGCCGCGCCTGCGAGCTACTTGCTCGACACGCAAAAGGCCCGCGGCGCCTTGTTCTCGCGCTCGCGGTCGGCGACCTGATTGTTCAGCAAGTTCACCGTCTTCGCCGTGCTGTCGCTGGTCTCCCTGGACCAGTAGAGCAGCTTGTCGACGCCCGCGCTGCGGAAGCCCTGGAGCTCCTTGACCGAGGCCATGCGCCACTTCGAGAAGCCGAACTTTCGCTGGCGTTTGAGTTTGCGGCAGTAGCTGTTGGCCGAGGCCCAGCTGCCGTTGGGTCCGCGCGAGCGCAGGGCGTGGAGGCGGCCGGACTTGTAGACCTTGCCCATCTGGTAGCTGGGCGTCGAGCCCCCGGAGGTCGAGCTGTCGTCGCTCGAGTCGTCCCCGCCCGCCCCGGTCGTCGTGCCCGTGGTCTCGTCAGCGCCGCCCGTGCCGGTGGTCTCGCCCGTGCCGTCCGCGGCCGTGTCCGTCCCGGTGTCCGAGCCCCCGGTGTCCGAGCCTCCGACCGCTGCCGAGGTGTCGCCCTCGCCGGTCGTGTCCGTGACTGCGTCCTCGCCCTCGTCGCCCTCGCCCTCCGTGTCGCTGGACGCGACGGCGTCGGGGGTTTTTTGGGTGCCGAGCAGGCCGTCGAGGTGACCCACGCTCCACGCCCAGGCCACGCCGCCGCCGATCAGCGCGACGAAGATCAGCAGGATCACCCAGCCAAAGCCGCCGCCCTCGCGGCGCTCCCCCTCGGGCCGGCTGTCCTTGTTGTCGAGCTTCTCCCGACCCATGGACCAGCTCTGCTCTGCGGCGGTCAGCGAGGGGTCGAGCTCCGACGACCAGGTCTGACGGTTCGAGCCGGATGGGGTCGGCGGCGTCGAGGTGCTCGCGCTGGTCACCGCCGACATGGGGAAGGCGCCGGTGTCCGCGAGCGCGGGGTCGTCGGCCTGGGTGCCGGCCCGGGTCGAGGGGCCCGAGCCGCTGCCGCCGAGGGTCGGCGAGGAAGAGGAGAGCTCGACGCCCGGGTTCGAGCCCGGGCTTGAACCGGGCGTCGAGGTCGATCGCCCGCCCGGTCGCGTGACCCCCGAGGCGGAGGGCCGCGTACCCAGGGGCATGGCCGAGAGCGGCTGGGTGCTGTCGGGGTTGGCCCCCGCCGCGTCCGGCAGCGGTCCGGCGGCGACGGCCGCAGCTGCGGCGGCGTCGAGGCTGCCCAGCGCCATGGTCCGCCCGGTCCGCACCGGCGCGATGGGCCGCTCGCCCTCGGCGACCACCTGCTGGTAGGGCGCGAGGGCGTCGAACATGGCCCGCGCCGTCTGGATGCGCGCGTCGGCGTCCTTGGCCAGGCAGCGCTCGACGATCGCGATCAGCCCGGGGTGGGCGCCCGGAACCAGCGAAGCCAGGGGCGGCGGATCTTCGGTCGACAGGGCCAGCAGCAGCCCCGCCATGGTCTTGCCGCGGAAGGGCTCCACGCCGCCGAGGGCCCGGTAGAGCATCACGCCCATGGCCCAGATGTCGGTGCGCGCGTCGACGTTGGCGGCCCCCGCCGCCTGCTCCGGCGACATGTACTCGGGCGTGCCCATGACCACGTTGGCCCCGGTCCGCCCGCCGCCCGGATCTTCGGTGAACTTCGAGATGCCGAAGTCCATCAGCTTGACGAGCATGCGCCCGGGCTCGGGCTCGTGGAGGAAGACGTTCTCGGGCTTGAGGTCGCGGTGGATGATGCCCACGGCGTGCGCTGCGCTGAGCCCCTTGAGGGCCTCGCGGATGATCAGCACGGCCAGGGGCGGATCGATGCGCCCTTGCCCCTCGAGCAGCTCGGCGAAGCTCTGCCCGACCAACATCTCCATGACGATGTAGGGCCCGAGCACCGACTCGCCGAGGTCGAGGATGTCGCAGATGTGCGGGTTGCCGATGCGCCCGGCCGAGGTCGCCTCGTTCTGGAAGCGGTGGAGGGTCCGCGGGTTGCGGGCGTACTCCGGGTGCATGATCTTGATCGCGACCCGCTTGCGCACCCGGATGTTCTCGGCCTTCCAGACCGTGCTCATCCCGCCCTCGCCCAGCTTGCTCAGGAAGCGAAAGCGGTTGTCGAGCAGCCGCCCCTCGAGGGGCAGCAAACGGTTCGTGTTCGGGCACACGAGCACCTCTTCGGGGTGATTGGCCCCGCAGTGGGGGCACTTCCCGGGCTCGCCCATCGACCCGAGCATATAGCATCCCTGGAGCAGGATGGCGCCACATGGTGTTTGGGCCACGCCCCGGCCCTGGGGCCCTCGGGGCTCCCAACTCCGGGGGGTCGCCGCGGGGCCGGGCTTCTCCATCCTCGGGCGGCGCAGTATTTTGTGGCCATGGGGCCCCCGAGAAACGCGCAGGCCAGGACGGGACAAAGGCGCAGGCTCGGGGGGATCCGCACGCCTCGGCCACGGCTCGACCCTGCGCTCGGGCTCGGGATCGCCCTGGTGCTGGGCCTCGGGCTCGGCTGTGATCTCGGGCCCGTCGACGCGGCTCCAGAGGCCGCTCCGGCTCAGGTCCCCGCCCCGCCGCCGGAGGTCGCCGCCCCGAGCCCCGAGCTCCCCCAGCCCCAGCCCCAGCCCCAGCCTTCGGCAGGACCCCGGGTCGGCTCCCCAGTGCCACCGCCCTCCCCCGGCGCAGCCCTCGAAGACGAGCGCAACACCGTCGCCGTGTTCCAGTCGGCGGCCCCCGCCACGGTCTTCGTCACCCAGTCCCAGCTCGTGCGCGACCGCTTCACCATGCGCGTCGATCAGATCCCCGCCGGCACCGGCTCGGGCTTCATCTGGGACACCCGCGGCCACATCGTGACCAACTTCCACGTCGTCGACGGCGGCGACAGCTTCTCCGTCACCCTCTACGACGACCGCACCGTGCCCGCGCGCCTGGTCGGCGGCGACCGCAAGCGCGACATCGCCGTGCTCGCCCTGAAGCTCGACCCGGCCGAGGCCGGCATGCTGATCCCCGTCAACCTCCCGCCCGAGGACGAGCCCCTGGTCGTCGGCCAAAAGGCCCTGGCGATCGGCAACCCCTTCGGCCTCGACCACACCCTCACCGTCGGCGTGATCTCGGCCCTCGAGCGCGAGGTCCCCGGCTACGGCGGGGTCACGATCCGCGACATGATCCAGACCGACGCGTCGATCAACCCGGGCAACTCTGGCGGCCCGCTGCTCGACTCCTCGGGCCGGCTGATCGGCATGAACACGATCATCTTCTCGAAGAGCGGCAGCTCCGCGGGCATCGGCTTCGCGGTCCCCGTGGCCACGGTCCGCCGCCTGGTCCCCCAGCTCATCGAGTACGGCCACGCGCGCCGGGCCGGGCTCGGGGTCGAGGTCGTCGACGATCGCCTGGCCAAGCGCAACCGCATCGAGGGGGTGATCATCGAGGCGGCCCTGCCCGGGGGCCCCGCGGCGAGCGCGGGCCTCCGCGGGCTGCGACGCAAGGGCCGCGAGGTGCTGCTCGGCGACGTGATCGTCGGCATCGACGACCACGCCGTGGGCAACTACGACGAGCTGTTCAACGCCCTCGAGGACTACGAGCCCGGCGACGAGGTCCAGGTCAAGGTCCGCCGCGCCGGCGAGGTCTTCGCCATCCCCGTCACCTTGGGCGTGGTCGGGTGAGCCGGCCGGGGAGGCGCGCGGTGGACCTCGGCCCGCGGGCGATCTAGCTTGCGTCAATGGACGCGCTGCTGCGTGCGATCAACCAACCGGAGACGATCCGCATCGTCGCCGCGACCACCTCGGACGCCGTGCGCGAGGCCTGTCGGCGCCAGCGCGCGACCGGGGCCGAGGCCATCGCCCTGGGCCGGGCGATGACCGCCGGCGTGCTCCTGGCGACCTTCGCCAAGCGCGAGCGAGAGCGCGTGCGCATCCAGCTGATGGGCGACGGCTCCGTGGCCCAAGTCATCGCCGACGCCCACGGCGACGGCCGCGTGCGCGCGTGCATCGTCCACCGAGACGAGGCCCAGCCCGACGCGAGCCCAGCTCCGGTCCCCGAGGTCGACGGGCGCCCGAGCACCGCGGCGGTCATCGGCCGCAGCGGTCAGGTCGTGGTCACCCGCGACCTCGGCATGGCCCGCCCCTACCAGGGCAGCGTCGACCTGCGCTCCGGGGAGGTCGACGAGGACCTCGAGCACTACCTCGACCACAGCGAGCAGCTGCCCACGGTGCTCCGCGCCGAGGTCGTGCTCGGCAGCGACGGCCGCGTGCTGCGGGCGGCCGGCGTGCTCGTCCAGAGCTTCCCCGGCAGCCCCCCCGAGCTGCTCTTGCCCCCCCACGCCCGGCTCGCCGGGGACAGCCTGCGGACCTTGCTGGCCGCTCACGACCGCGAGCCCGAGCAGCTCGTCGGCCTGGCCCTGGGCGGCGAGGCCTTCCGCACCATGCTCGAGAACCCCGTGCGCTTCCACTGCCCCTGCGGCCCCGAGCGCGCCCTGTCCGTGCTCGCAACCTTGGGCGCCGCGGACCTCGAGTCCCTCGCCGACGAGCGCGAGCAGACCGAGGTGGGGTGCAACTTCTGTGGTCAAACCACGTTGGTCTCGGCCCCGCAGCTGCGCGCCCTCGCTCAGCGCCTGCGCAGCGGCCAGTCCTGACCAAGTCCGACCAGCCCCGACCCGTCCAACGCCAGCGACCCCGTGAACTCCATGAGCATGGCCTCCGCCCCCAAGCGCTTCCGCATCATCCCGACCGAGCAGGGCTCGACCCTGCGCAACGTGCTGATGCGACGGGTCAAGCTCGACCGCAAGCAGGCCGCCGCGGTCATCCAGGCCGGGGGCGTGTACGTCAACCGCCTGCGCGTGCGCCTGCCCCAGGTGCTCGTCGCCCACGGCGAGCGCATCACCGTCTACCTCGAGGCCCTCGACGCCAAGCCCCTCGACCCCGAGCGCGTGCGCTTCGTCCACCGCGGCGAAGACTTCGTGGTCCTCGACAAGCCCGCGGGCGTGCCCGTGTCCGCCGTGCGCGAGACCTGCGTGGGCAGCCTGAGCGAGGCGCTGATCCACCAGCTCGAGTCCGAGGGCCTCGAGCGCCCCTACGTCGGCGTGGTCCACCGCCTCGACCAGGGCGCGTCGGGTCTGGTCCTGTTCACGATCCGCGACGTCGCCAACAAGTCGCTGCACAAGCAGTTCCGCGACCACGAGATCCGCCGGGGCTACCGCGTCCGCGTGACCGGCGAGCCCCCGGCCCAGCTGCGCTGCGACGCCCCGCTGATCAAGCTGCGCAGCGGCGGCGTGAAGGTCGGCAGCCCCGGCGACGGGCGCTCCAAGCCCGCGACCACCCACTTTCGCCACGTCGCCCGGGTCGACGGCGAGGCCGGGCCAGAGCACCTCCTCGACGTCGAGATCGAGACCGGGCGGACCCACCAGATCCGCGCCCACGCGGCCCACCTCGGCTTCCCGATCGTCGGCGACCGCCGCTACGGAGCCGACGGCGAGGGCGAGGCCGGGAGCGACCACAGCCGGCTGTGCCTGCACGCGCGCAGCCTCGAGTTCGAGCACCCGCTGACCGGCGCGCCTCAGAGCTTCACCTGCGAGCTCCCGGACTGGGCCCAGGAGCCGGCGGTGTACCGCTAGCTCCCGCGGGCCGGCGGGTTGCAGGCCAGCACGGCCTGCTCGTCCTCGTCGAACACCCGCGAGCGCGTCAAGAAGCGGACGCCCTCGGGGGCCTCGACCGAGAACCCGCTGCCGCGGCCCGGGACCACGTCGATGAGCAGCTGGGTGTGCTTCCAGCGCTCGTACTGGTCCCCGCCGATATAGAACGGGCAGCCCGCGACCTCGCCGAGCAGCACGTCGCGCTGGCCGATCTTGAACTCGCCGTTTGGGTAACACATCGGCGAGCTCCCGTCGCAGCAGCCCCCCGACTGATGGAACATCAGCGGGCCGTGCATCGTGATCAGCTTCTCGAGCATCGCGACGGCCTCCGGGGTCGCCGACACGCGCGCGGGGACCTCAGTAGAAGCCAAGGGGCTTCTCCGCGTAGCTGACCAGCAGGTTCTTGGTCTGCTGGTAGTGGTCGAGCATCATCTTATGGGTCTCGCGCCCGATGCCCGACTTCTTGTAGCCGCCGAAGGCCGCGTGGGCCGGGTAGGCGTGGTAGCAGTTCGTCCACACGCGCCCCGCCTCGATCGCCCGCCCGGCCCGGTAGGCCGTGTTGATGTCGCGGGTCCAGACCCCCGCGCCGAGGCCGTAGAGCGTGTCGTTGGCGATCTCGATGGCCTGGTCGTAGCCCGAGAACTTGGCGACCGAGACGACCGGGCCAAAGATCTCCTCCTGGAACACGCGCATGGAGTTGTCGCCGCCGAAGATCGTCGGCTGGACGTAGTAGCCGCCCGCGAGCTCGCCCTCGAGCTCGACGCGCTCGCCCCCGAGCAGGACCTCGGCGCCCTCCTGCTTGCCGATGTCGATGTAAGACATGATCTTCTCGAGCTGGTCCCGCGAGGCCTGGGCGCCCATCATGACGCTCGGGTCGAGGGGGTTGCCGATGGTGATCGCCTTGGTCCGGGCGACGGCCGCCTCCATGAAGGCGTCGTAGATGCCCGCGTCGATGAGCGCCCGCGAGGGGCAGGTGCAGACCTCGCCCTGGTTGAAGGCGAACATTGCGAAGCCCTCGAGGGCCTTGCTGCGAAAGTCGTCGTCCTTGGCCCACACGTCCGCGAAGAACAGGTTGGGCGACTTCCCGCCGAGCTCGAGGGTCACGGGGATCAGGTTCTCGGACGCGTACTGCAAGATCAGCCGCCCGGTCGTGGTCTCGCCGGTGAACGCGACCTTGGCCACCCGCGGGCTGCTGGCGAGGGGCTTGCCCGCCTCGAGCCCGAAGCCGTTGACGACGTTGAGTACGCCCGGCGGGATCAGGTCGGCGATCAGCTCGAGCAAGACCATGATCCCCGCCGGCGTCTGCTCGGCCGGCTTGAGCACGACGCAGTTGCCCGCCGCCAGGGCCGGGGCCAGCTTCCAGGCCGCCATCAGCAGCGGGAAGTTCCACGGGATGATCTGCCCGACGACGCCCAGCGGCTCCTTGAACTGATACGACACCGTGTCGTGGTCGATCTCCCCCTGCGTCCCCTCTTGGGCGCGGATGCAGCCGGCGAAGTAGCGGAAGTGATCGATGACCAGGGGCAAGTCCGCGTTGATCGTCTCGCGCACCGGCTTGCCGTTGTCCCAGGTCTCCGCGACGGCGAGCATCTCCAGGTTGTCGGCGATGCGATCGGCGATCTTGTTGAGCATGTCGGCTCGATCGGCGACCGCGGTCTGCCCCCAGGACACCCGCGCACCGTGGGCCGCGTCGAGGGCCTTTTCGATGTCTTCGCCCGTCGAGCGCGCGATCTCGCAGAAGGTCTTGCCGGTCACCGGCGAGGGGTTTTCAAAGTATTGCCCCTTGGTCGGCGCGACCCACTCGCCGCCGATGAAGTTCTCATAGCGGGGCTTGAACGATACGACTGAACCTGGGCTGTTGGGGAACTCGTATGTCATCTGTCTTCCTCGGTCGAGGAATCATCCCTGGAGCCACGCACCGCGCGCAACGGCAATCGCTGCGACGCCCACGAAAAGGACGTAATCGGCACGACGCCATCGATCGCTTCGCGCTCAGACAGACGCGAGCGCCCGGGGCTACGCGTCGACCCGCGCCCGGGCCCACTCGACGAGGGCCTCGAGCAGCGCCTCGTCGACGCCGCGGCGCAGGTCCGCGTAGTGCCCCGGCGTCGACACGCCGGGCTCGTGGGCCAGGAGATAGTCGAGCTCGGGGAACAAGAGCGCGGCGCTGCCCGGGGCGCCCCGCGCTTCGACGAGGGCGCGGACCGGCCCAAAGTCCCGCTCGGCGCTGACCTGGAAGTCTTTCCCGCCCTGGATCGCCAGGATCGGCGCGCGCACGGCCCCGAGCCGAGCCAGCGGGTCCTCGGCGAAGGCCTCGATCATCCACTGGCGCGCGCCCACGCTGCTCGCCGGCAGATCGCCCCCGGACAATGCGGCGTCGTGGACCGAGCGGGCCCGCTGGAGCACGGCGCGGATCTCCGCGTCGCGGCGACCGACCATCGACGCCCGGATCTCGTCGTAGATCAGCTCCCGCAGGTTCCGGCCCGGCGCGGCCAGGACGATCAACCCGCGCAGCTTGGCCTTGCTGCGCTTGCGCCCGCGCTCGCCGGCCACGATGCTCGCGCGCAGGGCCCCCTCGCCATGGCCGACGATCAATACGCGGCTGGGGTCGACGCGGGGGTGGGCGGCCAAGGTCGCCAGCGCCCGGCGGCCGTCGTCGACGAGCTCGTCGAAGCCCGGGGTCGGGTTGTCCCCGATGCCGCTCTCGCCCACGCCGCGATCGTCGACGCGCAGCACCGCGAAGCCGGCCCGGGCCAGGGCGTCGTGGATGGCGTGGCTGCCCATGTCCACGGGGCTATCGGGGACGATGCCGTGGCGATCCTGGGGGCCCGCGCCCGACAGGAACACGACCCCGGGCAGGGGCCCTTCGACGTCTCGCGGCGCGACCAGCTCGCCGACCAACACCGGCTCGCCGCTGCGCTCCGGGGCGACCTCCACGGGCACGCGCTCGAGCTCGGCCGGGGGCCGGTAGCGGGGCTTGGGCACCCGCGGCAAGAAGGGCGCGAGGGCGTCCTGGCTCGGGTCGAGGGGGCGGTAGAGCAGGCGCTCCCCGGCCATCACCGAACTCAGCCCCAGCTGCGCCAGCGCGGGCTCGGCGAGCTCGGGGCGGTCCGCCTCGAGGGCCAGGACCGTGCCCGCGCCGTCCTCGGCCAGGCCCCCGCTGCCGCCCGCGCGCACGCGCAGCTCCAGGGTCACGGCGCGGTCGCCCTCGGGGATCCAGCCCAGGTGTCGCGCGACCCCGTCCGCGCCCAGGCCCACGCCCAGGCGCAGCATGACCTCGCGGACGAACAGGCCGTGGTTCGGCGTGGGCCACAGCGCCGCCGACTCCGGGCCGAGGGCCAGCTCGTCACCGAGGCGGCGCACGAGCAGGCCCGAGGGCGTCCAGGTCATGCGCGTGACCACCTCGGGGGTGCGAAACTCGGCGTGCCGCGGCTGCCCGGCGTCGTCGATCCAGGTGTGCAGCTCCCAGCTCGAGCGCTCGGCGTCGACGGGCTGGAGCTGGGCGACGAGGTGCCACAGCCGCCCGTCCGCGGGGTGCTCGACGGGCCCCAGGCAGCGCCCGCGCGAGGTCGCCACGATCGCCCCGGCTTCGTCGAGCACGCCCCAGCTGCGCAGCTCTGACACGCTCGCGCACAGCCCCGAGGGCTCGGCCACGCCCCGGGCGTGCAGCGGCGTCGGCTCGGGCGCTGCGCTCGTCTGCGGCCCGCGGCAGCCTCCGGCTCCGAGGGCGAGGGCCAGGACCACGGCCACGCGAGCGGCCGCCAGCGGGCGGATCAGGCTGCACACGCGCATCGCGACGAGTCTCGCACCTCGGGCCCCGAGGACGAAAAAACGAGAAGAGGGACGGGGCCGAAGCCGCCGTCCCTCTCGGGTGTCCGTCTCAGGCCGCGCTCAGGCGCCGGGGACGATGCACACGCCGACTTCCTCGAGTCCGGGAGGCGCCGTGTTCTCCTCGTAGAACGCGGTGCACTCGGTCCCGTCGGGGGTGCAGCTGGGGTCGGTCAGGTCGCAGAAGGCGACGCAGCACGACGCGCCCATGCAGTTGGGCAGCGCCTCGGGCGCGAGGCACACGTTGCCGCCACTGCAGTCGTTGATGAAGCCGCAGGGGTCGCCGGTGGGGATGTCCGAGGTCGCGTTGGCGCACACGAAGTTCGTGCCCTCCCAGAAGCAGGCGGTGCCGTCGGCGGGGCAGTCCTGGAGCAGGGGGTTGCAGTCCAGGAGGCACAGGTTGATCGAGCCGGTGTTGGCGATCGAGCACGAGGTGCCCGGGTCACACTCGGGGTTGTCCGGGGAGCCGGTGCAGAAGGAGGTGCAGGTGCCGAGGTTCTCCTCGCTGACGTCCCAGCACCAGCTGTCCTCGCCGCAGGTGTCCGTGGACTCGACCGCGCCGTCGTAGGTGCACTCGTCGCCCGGCTGGCCGTCGCCCATCACCGGCACGCACTTGTTGGCGTCCCAGGTGCCGCCGGAGCTCGCGTAGGCGACACACTTCTCGCCGTCCATGCAGTCTTGCATCCACGGGTCGCAGGTCGACGCGCTCCCGAGGTCCTCCTCGGGGATGAACATGGTGTTGCCGTCGTCGGTGGTGTCGTCACCAAAGTCGCCAGCCTCGTCCTCGCTCTCACCATCACCTGCGGTGGTGGTGGAGGTCTCGCTGGGCTCTTCGTTTTTGGTGCACGCGCTGAGCGTCAGCAGGCCGCCAGCGGCCAGAACGGTAAGCAGTCGAAGGGTCTTCATTGTTGGGAATCCTCTCGCACTTGGGCTCGATGTTCGAGTCCGCGCCACCCACGCTCGCGGCTCGGCCGGACGGATCGTCCACACATCCGGCGGGTGTGGGAGTTATTATCTAGAATAGTTTCTATACTTTCCATGGGTGGAATGCTAGTTTTTCATGAGTAAAATCTCGACTTTCGTGAAACCTATCGCCCCCCAGTGCGGTCTCGCGCGCGGTTCTCGGCAGAACTCGCAACAATTGAGTCTCGATTGCGACTGCGAGTACCCCGCCGAGTGAGATTGAGCCGATCTCGGAACCAAAGGCAACACACCCGTTTTTCGACTTGCTCCGATTGAGCGGAGGCCAGCGCGCGCTCAAGCCTGGGGCGACGTCGGCGTGGGCGACTCCTCGTCCGGATCGACGGCCTCGGTGAGCGCCTCGGGCCCGCGCTCTTCCACGGCTTCGCGAAGTTTGGACAGAGTCGGCGGCTGGGATTTGAACACCTGAGCCTCGCGCTCGAGCATCTCCGAGAGCATCGGCAGGTCGGCCAGGGGGATGACGTAGCGCTCGACGAGCTGGTCGAGCTCGGCCTCGGTCAGCTCGAAGCTCTCGCCGAGCTCGCGCTCGATGCTGGTGCCGACGGAGTTGCGGTAGTCGTAGCGCGACCACTGCGACTGCACGGCCCGGAGCATGCGCCGACGCAGCACCGCCGAGGTCGGCTCGGCCGCGCCGCCGCCCAGCTCGATGAGCCGCCGATCCATGCGGTTGTAGACCGAGGCCATCAGGTAGTCGGCGTGCCACTCCCACGGCGAGGTCATGGCGTAGGGCCCGACCATCCCCTTGCTGACCATGTCCGTCGAGTCGAGGAAGTCGTGGCCGTGCTCGTGGTGCGCGTGGTCGAAGAACTCCGCCCACTCGTGGGACGAGCTGCCCTTGTAGAGGTAGCGCGGGGCCGTGGCGTAAAAGTGCGGCCAGTACAGGGCGTGGTGGTAGCCCTCGCCGATGCTCTGCCGGTCGACCCGCCAGCCGTGGCGCTCGAGCTGGGTCGTGAACTCCCCGTGGGGGAAGTGCATCTTCTTGTTCTCGGCGCGCAGGCGGTCCTCGTCGAAGTCGAGGGCGAGCTGCCAGGCGTGGCCGAGCTCGTGCACCATCAAGCCGAGGATGGCCAGGTCGTCGGCCCCGCGCAGGCTCGAGGCGTAGACGCTCAGGGTCTGGGTCTGGCCGAGCATGAAGCCGTTGTCGCCGTGGTCGTCGACGAGCAGCAGCTGCTCCTCGATGGCGATGGTCCGCAGCGTCGGCATGGGCTCGCCGAACACCAGGCGCAGGGCGTCGTCGATGGCGTAGACCATGCCCGGGGTGAAGCGAGCGTTGCGCTCGACCAGCATCACCTCGAAGTCGCGGAACAGGCCGGTCTGCACGGCGGCGAGCTCGGGGGACTTGGGCTTGGACCAGTCGAGGTGGTCGGGGATCCCGTCGCCGTCGCGGTCGGCGAAGCTGCCCTCCTCGGGCACCCCGTCGCCGTCCTGGTCGACGCCGCCGCGCTCGGGGTCGTAGGGCGCCGCGTCGTAGACGTTGCGCACCCCGTCGCCGTCGAGGTCGACGTCGCCCTCGAAGAACTTCCCGTGGTACTCGCTGATCCGGTAGTCGAGGACGCCGTCGCGATCGGTGTCGCGGGTGGCGTAGGCGAGCAGCTCGAGATCCTGCCCGAACAGGCGGCGCAGCTCCTCGATCTCGACCGGCGGCGCGTGCTCGAGGTCGTGCTCGAGGGCCGCGATCTCGCCCGCGGTGGGCTTGGGCGGCGCGGGCGTGTGCTCGTAGAACACGTAGCGGAGGCTCTCGCGCTGCTCGTCGCCGAGGCGGCTGCGCTCGAGGGCCGGAGAGGTCCCAGGCGCGATCAGGGGGCGCTCGTGGCTCAGGCTGCCGGTGCAGCTGAGGACCAGCAGCAAGAGCACGAGAAAGAGCCCGAGAGAGGGCCTCCGCCAGCGCCTGACCGGGCTTCCCCGGTGCGCTCGCTTCGTCCCCCAAACGCGCTCTGCCATTGAATTCAAGCTACCACCTGCCCGCCCGAGCGCACGCCCTCGAGGCCCGCGCCCGCGGCCCCGAGGCCCACCCACCACGCGAGCACGCAAGCGCTTGCGCACCCGCGCTCGCCGGCTCTGACCGCGATGTCAGGGTCACGGGTCGCGACCTTCGACGCGCGCCGCGAAGGATCAAAACGTCGCCGGACTGGCCACGATGGTTGCCACCTGCTCACCCTCCCGAGCGCAAACACCCTCAGCGGCTGCATCCTTCCCCGCTCGCCTCGCGTCGACCCCTGCGATCGGTGTGGGAGTTTGCGACGCTCGTGTCGGAGCCCGCCGGCGCCGAGGATCACGCCGCCGCCTCGCCCCCGCGCGCGCGCTCCCCCGCGCTCGAGCTGTGACGCTCGCGTCCGGGTCGTCCCGCCCCAACGCGCATCCGTGCGCGCGGTCGAAAAAAATCCGCTCGGGCGCCCCGCAGACGCCTCAACGCCGACGCGGGCGGGAGTGCGCGGTGCCCGAATGCGTCGCCCGGCGCTCGACGACCTCCACCCACCTCGTGTAGTACGCGGCCATGCCCGCCATCGCCCCCTCCATCCTCAGCGCCGACTTCGCTCGCCTCGGAGACGAGGTCCGAGCCATCGACGAAGGCGGGGCCGACTGGATCCACGTCGACGTGATGGACGGCCGCTTCGTCCCCAACCTGACCATCGGGCCCATGGTCGTGAAGGCCCTGCGCCCGGTGACGGCGAAGTTCATGGACTGCCACCTGATGATCGTCGAGCCCGAGAAGTACGTCGCCGAGTTCGCCTCCGCCGGGGCCGACGGGATCACCGTGCACGCCGAGGCCTGCCCGCACCTGCACCGCAACCTCCAGCAGATCCACGCCCTGCCCCACCACGGCGGCGAGCGGGTCCGCGCCGGCGTCAGCCTCAACCCCCACACCCCCGTCGACGTCGTCATGCACGTGCTCGAGCTGTGCGACCTCGTGCTGATCATGAGCGTCAACCCGGGCTTCGGCGGGCAGAAGTTCATCGACGCCGTGCGCCCCAAGATCCGGACCCTGCGCGAGGCGATCACCGCCCGCGGCCTGAGCACGCGCATCCAGGTCGACGGCGGCGTCACCCAGGACAACATCGGCGAGCTCGCGGGCGACGGCGCCGACGTGTTCGTGGCCGGCTCGGCCGTGTTCCGCAGCAAATACCACCCCGGCGACTACGCCGGGGCCATCGCGGGGCTGCGCAGCGCCGGGACCCCGAGCGCCTAGTCCGAGCTCGAGTCCGATCCGGGGCCGAGCGCTCGGTTCTCTGCACCCGCAGGCAGAGCTCCCCGGAGCTCCCGCGCCCGGGCGATCTGGGCCGCGAGGTCCTCGGACTGCAAGCTCCCGACGTAGGTCACCTTGCGCTTGCCCTTGGCGTTGCGCCACACGATCTTCACCGCCCGGCCGCCGTCGCCAGGCATGTTGTAGATCCACGCGCCGTCGAGGCTGCGCTTGATGCCCCAGCCGCCGAAGCGCTTCCAGTCGTAGGTGGTCGCCTCCGCCGACTCGATGGCGGGGATCGGGATCTTGGGCCCGAACAGCCCGTACTGGACGTTGACGTGGCCCTCGGACACGGACACGCGCAGGACCGAGAACAAAAGCCACACGAGCAGGCCGACGGGCACCATGGCGAGCATCGGGAGCATGGCCTCGCCGGCCAGGAAGGCCGCCGCGAACACCATGGCCGTCGAGCCCCCGAGCAGGGCGTGGAGCTGCCAGGGCGCCCGGCTCTTGTCGCGGTAGAGGGTCACGCCCTCGCCCTTCATGTACTCGGACTCGTAGGCGTCGGGGGCCCGCTCGCCGAGCTCTGCGAGGCTGCGCTGTTCGGTCCGGGCCAAGGCCTTCACCGGCTCGTCTGCGTCCGCCATGCCCCGATCGTGCGAGGCGCGCAGCCCCGCTGTCAATCGCTCACATGCGCTCGAGCACCGGGATGCCGAGCAGAGACAGCCCCCAGCTCAGAGCCTCACGCGTGGCCTGGACCAGGAGCAGGCGCGACTGCAGCAGCCCGCCCTCTTGGTTCTTGACGTTGCAGGTCTGCTGGAAGCGGTTGTAGGCCCGCGAGATCGCGTAGAGCTGGGCGCACAGCAGGGACGGGCGCAGGAGCTTGGAGGCGTGGGCCACGGTCCCGGGCAAGTTGATCAGCTCCTGCATGAGCCCGCGCTCGGCCGGCTCGGTCAGCGTCCCCGGCTCGAGGGTCGCGCCGTCCTCGAGCAGGGCCGGGTCGAGCGTCTTACCGATCGCCGCGTTCTTGCGCAGCAGCGAGGCCGAGCGCGCCGTCACGTACTGCAGCGCCGCCCCCCCGTCTCCGCCCGCGACCATCGTCCACTTGTCCATGTCGAACACGATCTTCTGGTTGTTGTCGCGGGCGAGCATCCCGTACTTGATCGCGCCGAGGGACACGTCCTCGATGGCCTTGGCCATGGCCGCGTTCGCGCTCGCCTCGTCGGCGCCCCACTCGGCCAACATGTCCGGGTTGCTGCGGATCCCCTCGAAGTGCGAGCTCTCCAGGGCCGCGGCCAGCTGCTCGCGCAGGGCCCGGAACAAGATCACGTTGCCCTTGCGGCTCGACATCGCCCCGTCGGGGAGCTCGACCATCTCGTAGGCGACGTGCTCGCACAGCTGCGCCTGGTCAAAGCCCATCTTCTTCAGGGTCAAGAAGACCTGGCGAAAGTGGTCGCTCTGGCGGGCGTCGACGACGTAGATCGAGCGGTCGACCCCGTACTCCTCGAACTTCATCCGCGCCAGGGCAAGGTCCTTGGTCGCGTAGAGCCCCGTGCCGTCGCTCTTGCGCAGCATGAAAAAGGGCATGTGCTCGACCTCGGGGTTCTCGATGCCGACCGCGCCCTGGCTCTCGATGAACACGCCCTTTTCCAGGTACTCCTCGACGAGCTTCAGGCCGGGCTCGTCGACCTCGCTCTCGTAGAACACCCGCTCGAAGTCCACGCGGGTCCACGCGTAGATCTCGTCGAAGGCGTCGAGGGACCACTGGCGCGTGCGCTCCCAGGCCTCGCGGTGCTCGGGCACCCGGGTCTCGATGCCCCTCAGGATCTCGCTCATGCGCGCGCGGGCGGCCTCGTACTCGGCCTTGGCGGCCTCGTCGCCCTCGTCGGCGGCGGCCTTCCAGGCGTCGAGGCGGGAGGTCGACTGCTCGTAGATCTTGCCCAGCCACTCGCCGCGGTGCTCGGTCGGGGGCTCGCCGGCGAAGGTCTCGAGGCCCCACATGCACTTGGCCACGTGGGTGCCGACGTCGCCGAGGTAGTTGGCCGCGACCACCTCGTTGCCCGTCGCGCGGAGCAGCCGGACCAGCGCGTCGCCCAGGCACAGGTTGCGCATGTGGCCGACGTGGAAGCCCTTGTGGGTGTTGGGCTGGGAGAACTCGACCATCACCTTGGCGTCGCCGTGGGCCGCCGTGCCGGCGTAGTCCGGGCGCTCGCCCCGGGCCCAGGCCGGCAGCAGCAGGGCGCCGGTGCGGTGGGGGTTGAGCCGCAGGTTCAAGTAAGGACCGGCCGGGCTGGCCTCGGCGATGAGGCCCTCGACCCCGAGCGCCCCTTGCTCGGTCAGCGTCCCCGCCAGGGCCGCCGCGATCTTCGGCGGCGCGTTGCGAAGGGCCTTCGCTAGGCGAAAGCAGGGGAAGGCCAGGTCGCCCATCTCGGGCTTGGGCGGCGGCGCGAGCAGCTCCGCCACGGCGGCGACGTCGAGACCGGCGGCCTCGGGCAGCGCGGGCTGGAGGACCTTGGCAACTTCCTGGGCGAGAGCGTCGGGGCGCATGGGAGGCGAAGCGTATGCGGCCCCGCCAGGAGTCACAACGGATGCGCAGTCCGCGGACGCTGCCCCGCGCTCACAGCCCGGGCTCGATCGGCGCTTCGCCGTCACGGACCTGGCGATCGAGGGCGATCAGCCAGCGGAACAGGCGGTAGGCCGCGAACAGGATCCCCACCCACATCACGGCGAACAGGATCATCGCGGCGATCATCGGCGACATGCGAGCCTTGTAGCATGGGCCCCCTCGCGGGCGTGAGCTGGATTCATGACTTCTCGGCCAGCAAGGCCGGAGAAAAATGCGTGTGCGCTCTTCCCGAATCGAGGCTGGAGAGAACGGCGTCCGCGCGAAGGTGCGCGAGTCGCCCTCAAACGACGTTCTGTGGCACTGAGGGCCCTTCGCATCTAAAACCGTGCAGTTCGATTTTGGAAATACGCGAAAAAATCCAAAGTGGTCACAATGAGCATGCTAATCGAACGGCCTTCATGCCACGGTCTGCGCCGTCAAAGCGGGCAGATTTTGTAAGCTGCCTCGACCTCCCGCGGACGTGAGGAAAATACGTGAAAAAACTCTAGACTTCTCTGGGAACGCCGTTGTACCTAAATAGACGTCGTTCCTAGACATCGTTCCTAGCTGTTCTCTGTTGGAGGTGTAGCCATGTCGTGGCTTTCTCGTCGATTCCGAGCCGTGGGCTTCGGGCTTGCTCTTTGCAGCCTTGGCGCCGTGACCCTGTCCCCTAGTACCGCCAATGCCTGGTGGAACAATGATGACTATACCGAGACGAAGTATCCCATCGTCCTTGCCCACGGCATGGCTGGATTCGACTCGCTGTTTGGCATCTACCAGTACTTCTACGCGATTCCGGCCGATCTGGAGGATGACGGCGCCGAGGTCTACGTGACCCAAGTGCCCCAATTCAACGCCACGGAGGCCCGCGGAGAGGCCCTATTGGCGCAGGTCGAAGAGATCCTGGCGGTCAGCGGGGCCGAGAAGGTCAACCTCATTGGCCACAGCCACGGCGGCCTCGACGTCCGCTACGTCGCCAGCGTCGCCCCCGAGCTCGTCGCCTCCGTGACGACCGTGGGCAGCCCCCACGGCGGCGCCGAGCTGGCCGACATGCTCCGCGACGGCCTCAGTGAAGGGGGCTTCGGCGAGGCCGTGCTCAGCTTCTTCGCCGACAGCCTCGGCGACGTGCTCGCGCTGATCTCCGGGTCCTGGGGCACCGAGCAGGACTCCGTCGCCGCCCTCGAGGCCCTGACCTACGAGAACTCCGTCGAGTTCAGCGCCGCGCACCCAGCCGGCGTCCCCGAGGACTGGTGCGGCCAGGGCGACTTCGTGGTCGACGGCATCCGCTACTACTCGTGGTCTGGCGACCGGGCCCTGACCAACGCCTTCGACGTGTCCGACCCGCTCTTGGGCCTGACCAACCTCGTCTACGACGAGGACAACGACGGCCTCGTCGGCGAGTGCAGCTCGCACCTGGGCAAGGTCATCCGCGACGACTACCGCCTCAACCACCTCGACGAGGTCAACCAGGCCTTCGGCCTCGTCCACCTGTTCGGGCCCAACCCCAAGAGCCTGTTCCGCGCCCACGCCAACCGCCTCAAGAACGAGGGACTGTAGCCATGACCGCCCCACGCGACCCCAAGCACTCCCGCCTGTTCTCCATCGTCGCCCTGTCCGTGGCGGCCCTCGCCGGCCTCCTCGGGGGCTGCGAGCTCGAGCCCGACGCGCGCCTCGACGCCGCCGAGGCGCCCCGCTCCCTCGACGGCACCGAGCTCGACGGCGCGTTCAGCTACGACCGCGACGGCCACTTCGTCCTCGACGAGGGCGCGGTCCAGGCCTTCGACTACTTCCTCACCGCCGACGGCGAGCTGAGCCCCGCCGAGATCGACGCCTGGGTGCAGCAGAGCCTCCGCGCCGAGATCCGCTCGGAGGCCCGCCGCGGTGAGATCATGGACGCCTGGTACGCCTACCTGGTGTACCGGGCCGAAGCGGCCGAGGCCGCCGCGGGCCAGGCCCCGCCCAGCGCGGGCGCGCCGGCTCCCGCCGAGCCCGACGCCCTCGAGGCGACCCTCGCGGCCGCCCTCGATCGCTTCGAGGCCGAGGTCGGCCCCGGGCCCTTCGTCACCCACGAGCGCGCGCAGCTGCACCGCGCCGTCGCGGTCCGGGCCGCCTACGCCCTCGACGATGCGGCCGAGCGCGACGCCGAGCTCGCCCGCATCGACCAGGCCGAGGCCGAGCGCTTCGCCCACAGCCGCGCCGGTCGCTACCTCGCCGCCCGCGACAGCGTGCAGGGCTTGATCGACGCCGGGGCCGACGACGCGACGGTCCAGGCCGCCCGCGCCGAGCACTTCGACGCCATCGAACCCGGCGCCGCCGAGCGCCTCGCGGCCCTCGACGCCAAGCGAGCCGCCTGGAACGCGAAGCTCGCGAGCTTCCGGACCGAGCGCCAGAGCCTGCGCGACAGCTGGGTCGCCAGCCCGGCCGGCCTCGACGAGGCCGTCGCCGAGCTCGAGCTCGAGCGCTTCACCGCCGCCGAGCGTCGCCGCGTGCACGCCCTCGAGCGCCTCGACGACGGCGCGGGCCTCTGAGCCCCTGCACGGACTCCCGGCCCGCCCGGGCCCACCAAGAGAGCGGGGGCGCTCATCGACGAGTCGACGAGCGCCCCATGACGGACAGCTGAAGTCCGGCTCAGAAGATCTTGGTGTACTGCGCGGCGCAGCGGCTGAAGTTGTTGCCGTTGAACTCCGCCGTCGCGCAGCCGTTCGCGCGGATCGTGTACCAGGACTGGATGCCCGAGCCCTCGATGCCGTTGTTGCGGTCGTGGTAGGTCGTCTCGGTCTTGGTCTTGATCGAGGACGAGCAGGCGTTCGAGGGGTTGATCGACTCGATGGTCGAGGTGTTGCTCCCGTTGGTGCTGGTGTACCAAGTGAAGGTCTGGGTGTTCGTGCCCGCGTTCACGCACAGCTGAGTCGCGTTCTTGGCCGACCAGATCCCGAGGCTCTTCTTTTGGGTCTTGGCCTCGGTCCACGCCCGGCGGTCGCCGATCACCGGGGTCGTGACCCCGTTGCGGACCATCAAGCGGTAGTTGCCGATGGTGTGGCTGTACCACGAGCCCGAGGCTCGGAAGCTGACCGCTTCGCCCTGGGCCTCGAGCTCGTCGGCGAGGGCCACCGCCTCGTCGATGCGCGCGTCCGTGTAGGCCTCGAGCTCCTCGAGGCTCACGCCCTCGAGAGCGAGGTCGACGAGCTCACCCGTGAGCTCGTAGGCCACCTGCTCCCCGACCTGGGCGCACAGGTCGTCGTAGAGCTCGCAGTCAAAGGGGGCCGTCAGGCGATCGCGGGTCAGGGCGATGTCTTCCTCGCCGAGGTAGGTCGCGTGGATGCGCGCGAGCTCGTCCTCTTCGAGGTCGAAGAGCAGCTCACCGGGCTGCGTCTCGCCGTCGAGCTCAGAGGTGTCGGCGCACCCGAGCGTCGTGGCGGCGAGGACGGTGGCGCAGGCGAGTCCGAGGAGTTTGTGGTGCTTCATGCCCGGGCTGTGCCGCGAGCCCCCGCGAGGGATTGCGGGTCCGAGGTTTTTTGACCGTCTGGAAAGTCACGGCCCTCGGCCGCCCCCATCCCCTTCAAGGAATCATCGGAGGCGGCTGCCAGTCCGGCAGGCCCGCCTCGACCGCTGTCACGCAGGCGCCCTCGTTGGTGGTCAGGCAGCGGCCCTCGCTCGCGCACTCCGGCCGCCGGATGCATCCGGACATCGGGGTCATGCGCCCGTCGACGGAGCAGGTGATCCCCGATCGCGTGCACCGTCCGAAGGCCTGGCACTCGAGGCTCTGCTCGCAGTGCGTGTCGTCCATGGCTCCGCACAGCACCGCCGGTCGACCCCCGATCGCGCAGCGGCCCGCGACGGCGCACTCGACCGAATCCCGGCAGTGATCGTCGGACTCGGGCTGACACACCCCGTCGATGCGCGCGCAGTCTCCCCGAGCCCAGCACAGGGCTCCGCACGCGCTGCGCCCGTCGTAGCAGCCGTCGCCACCGTCGACCGCGGCGCACCAGCCGTTCATCTCGCACATCACCGAGGCCGCGCAGTCCTCGTCCGTGGCCACGCAGCGATCGCCCTCGAGGGTGCACTGGCCCTCCCCGCGGCAGCGCGAGGAGGCCCGACAGTTCGCGTCGCTCGTCGCCACGCAGACCCCATCGCGGAGCTCGCAGGCGCCCTCGAGCCGACACGCGAGCTTGCAGTCCGGGAGCGCCTCGACGCAGCCCTTCGCGTGTTCGTAGTTGCACACGCCGGCCTCGCGGCACGCGTCGGTCCGCGCGCAGGCCGACGGCTCGATCGCGCACTCGCCCAGGTGGCCGAGGCTGCACTTGCCCTCGCTCGCGCACGCCGTCGAGGCGCGGCAGTCCAGGTCGGTGAGGGCCACGCAGCGGTCCGGCGTGATCCCGTCGTAGAGGTGGCAGCGACCCTCGGCCGCGCACAGCTCGGACTGGGCGCAGTCCTTCGAGTCGCGCACGTAGCAGCGGGCGAAGCCATCCCCCGCCCGGTAGGTCCGCCGGCCGCACTCGCCCGAGGCGGCGCACTTGGCCTCGCAGTCGGGGTTCAGGCCGCCGCAGTCGGAGATGCAGGCCCCGATCAGGCCCGAGACCAGGGCGCAGAGGATGAGGCCGACGCGGCCACGCGAGAGCATGGCCGATGGTACCGGGCTCACCCCACGCCCGGCGACCCGAGAATCGCCGGGCGTGGGGCATCAGGGCATCAGGGCGTCTTGTCGCCCACGTCGCACATGTAGCGCTGGCTCGAGTAGCCGTTGCCGGGGATGTCGTTGTGGTGGTTGATGTCCCCGTTGGCGAACCAGGTGTAGAACATCGAGCCGGTCGTCGAGTTGTCGCCGTTGGGCTCGTTGATGTTGGTGACCTCGTGGACGTACCAGGGTCCGCCGTCCGAGGCGCCCCAGTTGCAGTTCGGGTTGTCCGAGTTCATCGGCTGGAGGTTGCAGGTCGCCCCGTTTTGGTCGGGGTAGATGCCGAGGATGCGCATGTAGTCCGGGTTCGCCCCGTCGCCGATCCCGGCGTCGTTGGCGATGGCCCAGCCGGCGTTCTTGTGCTCGAGGCTCCGGGGGATCCACAGCTGCATGCCCCACATCGCGCACTCGGCCTCGGCCGCCTGGGCGAACTGCTGCGCGCCCGCGTCGACCTTCAAGAAGGTGTAGCCGCCGCCGTCGGCCTCCATCTCGCAGTGGACCTCGAAGGGCTCGCCGTCGTAGCCGGCCGGCGCGATCAGGTAGGGCCCGGACATCGCCATGTCGTCGTAGTCGATGATCGTCAGGCAGCTCTCGGGGATCGTGCAGGTGTCGAGGCAGCCGTCGTTGAGCTCGAGGTTCGCGTCGTCGCAGTCCTCGGGGCCGTTGACCTCGCCGTCGCCGCAGTAGGCCGCGAGCGTGGTGCAGTCCGCATTGCAGCCGCCGTAGGCGCCGTCGTTGACCCCGTCGTCGCAGGCCTCGACGCCGGCTTGGATGAAGCCGTCGCCGCAGCTCGCCGCGGTGCAGTCGTCGAGGCAGTCGTCCGTGTTGTCGTCGTTGGCGTCGTCGCAGGCCTCGTCGCCCTCGACGACGCCGTTGCCACACTCCGCCGGCGGCGGGCCGGTCTCGGTCTCCTCCTCCGTCGTCTCCTCGGTGGTCTCGTCCGCGGTCTCTTCCTCGGTGGTCTCCTCCTCCGTCGTCTCCCCGGTGGTCTCCTCCTCCGTCGTCTCTTCCTCGGTCGTGCCCGTGCTCGAGTCCTCGGTCCCGACCTCGTCGTCCGTCGACTCCGTCGACTCCTCGGTGTCGCCGGTGTCGGTGTCATCGCCCACGCCGGTGTCCCCGATGTCGTCCGAAGGGCAGCCCGTGAGGGCCAGGCAGCTGGCTACAGAGAGCGTCAAAATGGAGGTCCAGTGAAGCGTGCGCATGACGACAGGATTCCGATCCTCCCCGTGATTGTCCACGCGCTATTTCGTGGCCCTACAGGCCCTGGAACCCGTCCCAGCGGTCATTTCGAGCGAAAGCGTCCACGCGGTGACGCGCTGCGTCAATCGGGGAGCCCCGCCCCACTATGTGCATATTCTCTCGATCCACCGAGCCCACGCGAGCTCCGCTCGATTCCACGTGGATGGAGCGCTCCCCCGCCGCGCGCGAGCGAGCCGAGGCGCCCAAAGTCGGCCGTGAGCGGACGCGATTGCTGACCCCTCCCGTCCCGCGGGCGGGAGGGCTCCCGACCAGGAGCCAGCCAGAGTCCGCTCTGGGTCCACCAGGGGCCGAAACACCGCCTGGCCCCGCGATGGGTGCCCCACGGTAGTACACTCCCGCCCATGTCGTCCGCGCTGACTGACGCCCCCCTGCAGTCCCCGACCCCCATCACCATCGAGTCCGCGGCAGGGGGCTACGACCGCCCTGGTACCCGACGCCTGCTCAGCGAGAGCAAGCTGCCGACCGCCATCCACAAGGTCGTGCGCGCGCCCTTTGGCCACACCGTCTTGACCCTGCGCACCCTCGACGCCCTCGTCGACGCCTTCGACGTCGCCGGCCAGGCCGGCCAGGCCATCCACGCCGCGCTCATGGAGGACATCGCGCGCACGGGCAACCTGGCCATCCCCGAGCCGACCCGAGACCAGCGCCTGTTCCTCGGCGCGTTCACGACCACCGTGCTCCTCGACCACCTCGAGGGCACCCTCGCCGAGCTCGCGCCCTCGCCCAAGGTCGAGAGCGACCTCGAGGCCGACGGCCTCGAAGAGCTGCTCGAGCGCGAGGCCGCCGACATGCTCGGCCGCGTCGCGGTCATGGCCAGCAAGTACCTCCAGGTCCAGGCCAAGTCCAAGCCCGAGGCCACCGACCCCAAGCTCGAGGTCCGCGAGCAGTGGATCGTCACCACCTTGCACGCCTTCGCGGCCCAGCTCCACGGCGCCGTCGAGCGCCTGACCCACCTCGGCCGCCTGCGTCCTTTCGGCGTGGCCCTGGCCAAGCGCCGGGTCAACGTCGGCGAGCGGCGCTACGAGGGCTTTCGGGCGCGCATGGGCGGCGAGCCCGTCACCGACCTCAAGCCCGTGCGCGTCGACGACATCGTCGGCAACGCCGACTACATCGAGGCCGGGCTCAAGCTCGCCCGCGACGTCGCGGCCTTCGACCTCGAGGCCGGGACCTCGCCCAAGCAGATCAACCCCGTGCTGTTCGGCCTCGGCCGCCCGGGCTGCGGCAAGACCATCACCGCCCACGCCATCGGCAACTACTTCCTCGAGTACTGCCGCGAGCGCGACATCCCGGCCCGCTTCAAGGTCATCCGGCGCACGGACTGGGCCAGCGCCTACCAAAACGCGAGCGCCAACAAGCTGGTCAAGATCTTCAAGGAAGAGATCTACGGCTTCGACGGCGTCGTCGGCGTGTACTGGCCCGACATCGACACCGCCTTCGCCAGCCGCAGCAGCGGCGACCTGCGCATGGAGGAGAAGAACAACCTCGGCGCGGTGTTCGGCATCTTCGACGGCACGCTGATCCCCAAGGACGGCAAGTGGTTCATGATGTGCGACGCCAACTTCATGCAGATGGACGAGGCCACGCGCTCGCGCATCGCCCAGAACCCGTTCACGGTCACCGGCCCGACCACGGCCGAGGACTACGTCAAGCTCATGCGCGACGTCATGCTGCGCGACGTCAAGCGCTTCGTGCACCCCGAGGATCCGCGCTGGGTCGAGGCCGGCCAGGCCTGCGTCGACTCGGACCTGTCCGGGCGCAACGTCGAGAGCATCTG
This sequence comes from Plesiocystis pacifica SIR-1, assembly GCF_000170895.1. Lineage (GTDB taxonomy): Bacteria > Myxococcota_A > Polyangia > Nannocystales > Nannocystaceae > Plesiocystis > Plesiocystis pacifica. The sequence goes on from NZ_ABCS01000050.1 coordinate 63,532, forward strand.
CAACAACATCCGCGCCCACGTCCAGGACTTCGAGTACCCCAACGAGTACTTCAAGGCCGACCTCGACCGCCGCAGGCAGATCATCGACGAGTTCAGCAAGCGCGTGACCGTCGACGACGTCATCGAGCGGGTCCAGCAGTTCGCCGAGTTCCAGCGCGAGGCCGAGGACAAGGCCGCCAAGGACCGCTTCGAGCGCGAGGTCCAGGACATGGTCCGCCAGCTCAACGCCGGCCGCGAGGCCACGGAGCGGGCGGCGGCGGCGGCCAAGATGGCCATCCTCGGCGAGGGCGGCTGAGCCCGCCCGACGCAGCCTTCCGGCCCGTGGACCGGCCCGCGCGCTCGCGCGAGGCCGGTCCTTCAATTGCAGACTCGCGGCGCCCACCTCACCGCGGGTTCTCTGCGCCGCGGTGAAACCAATCCTCGCGACATCGAGTGCGAGGCTCCCCGCCCAACCCGGGCTGGGGATGGCCGCTGCCCCCGTGACTCTGGGCCCTGAAGTGTCCACGGAAATCGCCCAACTCGACCGTGCGACCTCCCACCCGAGACGCCCCGGTCTACGCATTGATTAAAGCCTGTTAATCCCTACTCTTCGACTCACCACATGGCCCCGCGGCGGACTGTCTCCGCCCGCGGATGGGCCGTGCCTTGGTGTCGAAATCATGTTTGTACGCAACTCCCTCTCGTCCCTGTTTCTCGCCGCCCTTCCCCTGGTGGCGTTCACCGCCTGCGACCTCGAAGAGGACTCCGGCGACGCGGAATTCGAGCGTTCTGGCAGCCTCTCGGCCGAGTACGCCCCGCCCGTCGCCGACTACTTCATCGTCACCCGGGTCGACTACCGCAAGTGCGTGTCCCCGCTGTGCGGCGGGTGGTTCGTCAAGCGGGTCAACTCCGACGTGACCCAGTGCGCCGACGGGACCTGGCAGGCCGAGTGCCACATGTTCGAGCTCGACCTCTCGGGCCTCGGCCTCAACCCCAACACCGAGGAGAAGTTCAGCGAGGTGTTCGGGAACGGCGGCGCCCTCGTCCGCGGCAGCCTCGAGGAGGTCGACATCGGCTCCTACTTCCCCGCCGACACCCTGGTCGCGACCGAGGCGTGGGCTGGCGTGACCGGTCAGGACCCCGACGGCCACTTCAGCCGCGTCGACGCCACCGGCATCCAGTGCGTCACCTTCCCCTGCCCCTACTTCTTCGAGCGGGCCCTCAACACCGTGGTCAGCGACGACCTGGCCAGCGTCGACCTCGCGGCCTCCGGCGCCAACGCCAGCCAAGTCGAAAAGGGCATGGCCGAGCTCAACGACACGGGCCTGCTGATCGCCGGTGAGCACGAGATCGTCTCGGGCCCCGCGGGTGAGATGAACGGCCTGCTGGCCAACGAATTCTACACCCGCATCGACTAGACCCTGCTCTACCCCCACGGGCATCTGAGGACAGGGGCGCTTCGTCGCTATCCGCTCCTCCGCTCTGGCTTGGTGGGCAATGGGGTTCGTGCCTCCGCTCAGGCTTCCTTCGCCCCCTGAAGGGGGCGTGGTTTCGACTGCGACGGCGGTAAGCTGTCGGCCGTGCGCTTGCTGCTCACGCTCTGGACCCTGATCGCGACCTTGCTGCTCGGCGGAGGCGGCGACCAAGACGGCGAGGACCCGGCGCCCCCGGGCCTCGACGCCGAGGCCCTCGCCACATCCATCGACGCCCTCGTCCGCGAGCACCTCGAGCGCACCGGCGTCCCCGGTGTGCTCGTCGCCGTGACCGAGGGCGAGCGCGTGGTCCTGCTCGAGGGCTGGGGCCTGGCCGACCTCGAGACCGGCGCGCCCATGGACCCCGAGCGGACCCTGGTGCGCATCGCGTCTCTGTCCAAGACCTTCACCGCCTCGGCCGTGGCCCAGCTCGAGGACGAGGGTCGCCTCGACCTCGACGCCGACGTCGACGGCTACCTGCAGCACCTGCGCACGGGCCTCGACGCCGACGAGGACGGCGAGGCCGACATGCCGCCGGTGACCCTGCGCCACCTGCTCAGCCACACCAGCGGCTTCATCAACTACAACTCCGGGCGCGTGAGCCTGAGCCCGCCGGCGCCCGCAGGCTTCGAGGACTTCGTCGCCCGGACCATGCCCCCGCGCCTGCACCCGCCCGGGGCCGCCACCCTCTACACCAACCACGGCAACGCGCTCGCGGGCCTAGTCGTCCAGGACGTGGTCGGCGAGCCCTTCGACGCCCACCTGCGCGCGCGCGTGCTCGAGCCCCTGGGCATGGCGTCGACGGTCTACTACCTCGACCCCAACGACCGGGACGATCCCCTGACCCAGCGCCTGGCGACCTCCTACGTCCTCGACGAGGAAAACCCCGAGCGCGCCCCGAAGGTCCAGCGCTACGAGCACTTTCAGACCATCCCGGCGAGCGCCGTGCACTCGAGCGCAGCGGACATGGCCCGCTACCTCATGCTGCACGCGGGCGACGGCAGCGTGGACGGCCAGCGGGTGCTCAGCCCGGCGGCCATGGAGCGCATGCGCGGGCGCCCGACCCGGGCCCACACCATCCACCCGGCCCTGCCCGAGTACCACTACGCCTTCGCGCCCACGACCATCGGCGGGCGCCCGGCCCGGGTCCACGGCGGGAGCGTGCCGGCCTACCTCAGCCGCATGGCCGTGTTCGACGAGGCGGGCGTGGGCGTGTTCGTGGCCCAAAACGCCTTCGGGCCCAACGTCGCCTCGAAGGTGCTCGACGCCGTCGCCGAGGCCCTGCCCGAGCCTGCTCCAATCCCCGAGACCGAGGCTGAGCTCCCCCTCGCCCAGGCCAGCACCCTGGAACCCTGGCTCGGTCGCTACAGCGTCCTCGACAAGCACGAGACCGCCGCCTTCACCCGGCCGTGGGCGCTCCTGAGCCGCGAGCCCGAGGCCGGCTGGGTCCGCGTCGAGGCGGTCGGCGGCGAGCTCCGCGTCGACGGCGTGGCCTTGCGGGGGCCCCTGCCCGACGGCTCCTACCGCCGGGCCGCGTCCAAGCCCGAGCGGCCGCCGATCCCCGTGGTGTTCAGCGTCGACGCGAGCGGGCGGCGGTGGATCCACCTCGGCCGGCGCTCGGCCCAGCGCGAGTCCTGGCACGCGCGGCGCGGCGTCCAGCACACCAGCTTCGCCCTCGCCCTCGCCCTCGCCCTGCTCGGAGGCCTCGCCGCCCACACCCCGGCGCGCTGGACCGCGCTGCGCGGGCTGGGCTGCCGCGCGGGCACGGCGAGCGAGCCCGAGGCCACTCCCCGCCGGGCGTGGATCTGGGCCGTCCTCGCCCTCGTCGTGCTCGCGGGCACGGTCGGCCCCATCGCCTACGCGACCTGGGCCGACGCCGGCCAGCCGATCTACACCCACCCCCTGCGCCTGGGTACCCCGATGTGGATCAGCCTGTGGGCCGCCTCGCCGCGCCTCGCCGCCCTCGCCGCCTTGTTCGCCCTGGCTCGCGGACCCGTGCGCGCCGCCAACGTCTGCGTGACCTTGGGCGCGTGGATGCTCGTCGCCCTGGACCTCTACTGGAGCACGCCGAGCCCGGGCCTCCCGTGGGTCTGAGCCCGTCCCCGCATTGCGGATAGCCCTGGCAACTGAGGTCACTCCAACCTCAGTGCCATTGGGCACCAGAGCTCACCCGCTCTGCGGTCGGGAGCGGTGCAAACCCTTGTTCCGCAGGGATTCGCGCGCGAAGGTCCTGGACCATGAAGTCCTTGTCGTCCCGCGTTTCGACCTTGTCATTGCTGACGCTCGCCTCGCTCGCGGGCTGCTTTTCACCCTCGGACGACACGGGCAGCTCCGACGACGAGATCGGCATGACGGAGGAGTCCGACTCGGAGTCCGACTCGGGCTCGACGACGGGCACCGACACCGGCACGACCACCGAGACCGAGACCGGCACCGACACCGACACCGACACCGACACCGGCACGACCACCGGCGGTGAGCCGGGCGAGGTCGCGTGGACCTTCGAGTGGGGCGCAGGCTTCCCCACGGGCGCGACGGCGAGCTCGACGGGCGAGATTCTGTTCGCCGGCAGCTTCTTCGAGCCCCTCGCCCTGAGCACCGGCGTGCTCAGCCCGACCGGCGGCTCCGACGTGGTGCTCATGGGCCTGACCGGCGAGGGCGAGCTCGAGTGGGCGGCGAGCGTCGGCGGCCCCGGAGAGGAGTACGCCACGGCCTACACCCTGAGCCCCACGGACCAGCTCGTGCTCGGGACCATCTACATGGGCACCCCGGACTTTGGCGACGGCCCCCTGCCCGCGCCCGCGTCCGGCTTCAACGGCGTGCTGATGGGCTTCGACGGCCCGGACCTCGACTGGCACGCGCCGATCGCCGCGACGAACACCCAGATCAACGGCCTCGACGTCAACGGCAGCGGCTTCGTCATCGCCGCGGGCGAGTTCTCCGGCATGCTCGACTTCGCCGGGGGCACCGTCGCCAGCGCAGGCGCCTCCGATGCCTACTACGCCCGCGTGGGACCCGGCCTCTCGCTCTCGGCCCTCGTCAACTACGGCAGCACCGGGGCCGACCGCGGCCGCCGGGTGCTCTACGACGGCCTCGGCGGGGTCTACTTCATGGGCGAGTTCAGCGGGGGGATCAGCGCGGACGACCTCCTGTCCGCTGGCGGCACGGACGTGTTCGTGATCCGCTTCAACACCGCGGGCAACTCGAAGATGTGGGTCAAGCGTCTGGGCGGCCTGGGCAACGACCAGCTCGGCGCGGCCGCGGTCGACGACTCGGGTCGGCTGGTGCTCACCGGAAACTTCGAGCAAGACCTCGACTACGACGGCGAGGCGGTCGCCAGCTCCGGCGGGGGCACGGACGCCTTCCTCATGACCGTGAACAGCGACGGCAGCCTGGCCTGGGCGACGACCATGCCCGGGCCCGGGGACAGCGTCGCGCGCCACCTCGCCATCGCCAGCGACGGCACGGTGAGCGTCGGCGGCGACGTCTACGGGGCCGTCGACCTCGGGGACGGGGCGATCGCCGGCACGGGCGAGCTCGACGGCTTCCTCGCCCGCTACGCCGGGGACGGCGCTTACTCGTGGGGACGGCTGCTCGGCTCCGTCGCCGACGATCGCGTCAACTCCCTCGGCCACGACGACCAAGATCGCCTGCTCGTCGGGCTGTCCTACACCGCCGACCTGACCCTCTCCGACGGGACCACCCTCGCCGGCGCCGACAGCTGGCGCAGCGCCCTGATCTGCTACTGGTGAGAACCACCCGCGGCGACGTGGGCGCGCAGTCGCAGACGCGATTCCCGCTCGCCGCCGCGGCGCGGCGCGTTTTGTAAGATGGCGCCGTGCGCACGCCGACCGAGCCCGGCGCCATCGACCTGATGGCCACGGTCCAGTCCCTCCCGGGGCAGCAGGGAGAGGAGCGGGCCGACCTCGAGCTCACCCGCCTCGAGCAGTACGTGCTGCTCCACGAGGTCGGCTCGGGGGGCATGGGGGTGGTCTACGCCGCCTACGACGAGACCCTCGATCGCAAGGTCGCGATCAAGCTCCTCCACGAAGAAGAGGGCGCCCAGCCTCGCCTGCACCGCGAGGCCCAGGCCATGGCGCGCCTGTCTCACCCCAACGTCGTGCCGGTGTTCGAGACCGGCCAGACCGAGGGCCGCGCCTACATCGTGATGGAGTTCGTCGACGGCCAGACCCTCGGGCGCTGGCTCCGAGCCGCGACCCGCTCGCGCGCGGCCATCCTCGCGGTGTTCCGCGGCGCCGCCGAGGGCCTGATCGCGGCCCACGAGCAGGGCCTGGTCCACCGCGACTTCAAGCCCGACAACGTCATGGTCCGCGGCGACGGCCGGGCGATGGTCATGGACTTCGGCGTCGCCCGAGCCGGTGCTTCTGGTGGTTGTGGCGGCTCGTCCGTAGCCCTCGACGCGCTCATCGAGTCCGGCGAGCTGTCCAACCAGCTGACCTGCAACTCGGACATCACGGCGCTGACCAAGACCGGGACCATCCTCGGCACGCCGGCCTACATGGCCCCGGAGCAGTTCCGCGGCAACGGCAGCGAGGACGCCCTGGCCGATCAATTCAGCTTCTGCGTGGCGCTGTGGGAGGCCCTGTTTGGCTGTCGCCCCTTCGCCGGCGACAGCTTGCTCACCCTCGAGCAGGCCATCCTCGACCGCGCGTACTCGACCCCCAGCGCCCACGACGTCCCGACCTGGCTGCGGCGCGTGCTCGAGCGCGGCCTGGCCCCCACGCCGGACGAGCGCTGGCCGTCGATGCGCGCCCTGCTCGACGCCCTCGACGACGACCCCACCCGGCGGCGCCGG
>NZ_ABCS01000049.1 GCF_000170895.1 Plesiocystis pacifica SIR-1
CCCCCGCAGGACGTAGGCGAGGTCAGCCCGGCTTGACCGCGGTCAAGCGCGCGTAGCCAAATTGGCCCGCGATCAGGCCCTGGCTGAAGGCCTCGCCAGCGCCCACGTGGGCCATCTTGATCTGCAGCTCCGCGGGGTCCGTGGGCAAGGCCCCGGGCGGGACCTCGCCCCGGCGCAGGGCCGCCGCCATCTCCACGAACAAGTGCGCCGTGGGCATGATGCTCTGGGAGACGTCGTCGGTCTCGCGCCACTCGAGCCCGGCGTCCGTCGCCGCCTGCTCGATGTCCGGGATGGTCATCAGCGGGGCCATGCGCCAGCCGACCTGGCAGGCCTGGTGCCGGGCGAGGGCGACCTCGCCGTCGTCGCTGCCCCGGTGCACGCCCTCGAGCACGCGCCAGCTACCCCCAGGGGCCAGCGCGGGCACGATCTTGCGAAAGTAGGCCGGGGCGTCGGCGACGTAGCAAAAGGACTCGTGGTGGAACACGTGCTGGTAGGACTCGGGCTCGAGCGCCATGGTCGTGAAGTCGGCGTGGTGGAACTCGAGCAGCTCCGAGAGGCCGCGCTCGGCGGCCAGGCCCCGGGCGATCTCGCAGTGCTTGGCGTTCAAGGTCACGCCGTCGACGCGGACGCCGTGGCGCTCGGCGAGCAGCAGCCCCAGCCCCCCGACCCCGCAGCCCAGATCGAGCACGCGCATGCCCGGGGCGAGCTTCAGCTCCTCGACGAGGTAGGTCGTCGCGCGCTCGATGGCCTTCTCCATCGAGTCCGTGGACTCGTCCCACAGGCCGTAGTGCCAACCTCTAGCGGGGCCCCCATACTCGAGGTAGGAGCTGGTCATGACGTCGTAATAATCTGAGATTTGTTCGCGGGAAAACATGATTGGTTCGCTCTCTCGTTGTCGTGCTTGGTCTGTCTAGCTATCCACCGCTGACCAGCTCAAGCCAGTCAGCGCGACGATGGAGATGTCGATACGCGAGCGCGCGTGGACGTGTCAACACCCAAGCGGACACTTCGACACTGTTGAAAGTGTGCGCTTTTTGGGTCGCTGAAGTTTTTCATTTTTTTTCGGATCACCCGCGCGTCGAGCCGCACCTCGGCAATGCCAGCGTTGCAGGCGGCCCCCGATCATGACGACCAGACGCGCCAAGCTCCCCCCCTACATCGAACGGGGCGGTGAACAGGTCCCCCCCCACCCCTTCCGTCTCGACGACGTGACCCTGACCAGCTTCGCGTTCCGGGTCGACCGAGGCCGGGTGGCGGCGCTGTGCGAGCGCCAGCTCAACGCGGCGACCTCCAACCAGTTTCGCTACCGGCCTGCGCTGCCCATCGCGGTCGCCTACTTCGCCTCGACGCCGGCGACGGAGCCGGCCGATCGCCGGGGCAGCACCCCCGAGTCCGAGCTGGCGCTGTGGCTCCCCTTGCTCGCCGACAACCCTCGCCGGGTGGTGTGGTTCGCCCCCTACCTGTTCGTCGACAGCTGCTACCCCCTGCTCGCGGGCCGAGACGTCTACGGCTTCCCCAAGGCCCTCGCGCGCTTTGAGCTGCCGAGCATGAGCGAACAGCCGGCGCGCTTCTCCGCGACGGTCACGACCTGGTCGCCGGCGGGCTCGCGGGCCCCCGCGCGGGAGCTGGAGCTGCTCAGCGTCGAGGCCCAGGGCCCGGCGCGGCGGCGCTGGAGCGTACGAGGGCTGCGGCCCCGGGGCCTGGGTCGGGCCGCCGCGAGCACCCTCGCCGAGCTCGGCTCCCGGGCCAGGGCGGTGTCCTTCAAGCAGATCCGCGACGCCCAGTTCCCCGATCGAGCGTGCTACCAGGCCATCGTCGAGTCGGGCTTCGAGGTCCCCAAGGTCCACGACGGCGGCCACCTCCAGGGCGACTACCTCATGCGCGTGTCCCCCTCGACGGCCTACCCCATCATCGAAGACCTGGGGCTCCCCGAGGACGGCCTCGTCGACGTGCTCGCCGCTTCATGGCTGCGCTTCGACGTCCGCTCCCTCGAGGGCGAGGTCTACGGCGAGCAGCGCCCGAGCAACTGAGAAGGCAATGAGCACCAACAAGACCAAAGTAGCGATCCTCGGCGGCGGGATGGCCAGCCTGGCCTGCGCGTGGAGATTGAGCGACCCCTCCCAAGCCGGGGCCTACGACGTCACCGTCTATCAGATGGGCTGGCGGCTCGGGGGCAAGGGCGCCAGCGGGCGCAACCCCAAGGCGGCCCAGCGCGTCGAGGAGCACGGCCTGCACGTGTGGATGGGCTTTTACCACCAGGCCTTCGCGCTGATGCGCGAGGCCTACGCCGAGCTCCGGTCTAGAGGCCTGCGCTCTCCGATGGCGCCCCTGGGCCGGTTCGAGGCGGCCTTCGAGGCCCATGATCTCATCGTCGTCGCCGAGCAGCTGCGCGCGCGCTGGGGCTTTTGGCGCTTCCCCTTCCCGCGCAACGACGAGCGACCGGGGACGCCACACTCGACCCCCTGGCCGAGCCCGAGCAGCTACGCCAAGATGGCCACCGAGATGCTCGGCCGGGGCCTCCGGGCGCTGCAGCGTCGACGCGACGACGCCAGGGCGAACCCCGAGCAGCCCTCGCAAGCGCGCGAGCGCGTGGCGAGCTTCCTGCGCGCCGCCCTCCAGCCCGAGCGCCGCGCGGAGCTGCTGGCCGAGCTCTTTGACCAGGACGACGAGCTGCGCCGGTGGGCGGTGTTCCTCGAGTTCGTGGTCGTCAACCTGCGCGGCCTGGCCATCGACCTGGGCCTGGGCGGCCTGAGCCTCGACGACCTCGACGACCTCGACTACCGCGAGTGGCTGGCCGAGCACGGGGCCTCGCCCCTGCTGCTCGAGTCCGCGGGCCTGCGCGGGATGTACGACATGAGCTTCGCCTACCTCGACGGCGATCTCGACCAGCCCGACTTCGCCGCGGGGGTGTTCCTGCGCTTCTTCTCCCGCATGTTCCTGGGCTACAAGGGCGCGGTCTTTTGGAAGATGCAAGGCGGCATGGGCGACGTCGTGTTCGCGCCCATGTACCAGGTGCTGCGCGATCGAGGGGTGCGCTTCGAGTTCTTCCACCGCGTCGACGCCCTGGGCCTGAGCGAGGACCCCCGCGCCCCCCTGGCCGTCGAGCGCGTCGAGCTGACCCGCCAGGCCGCGCCCTTGGGCGAGCGCTACGAGCCCCTCGTGGACGTCGACGGGCTGCCCTGCTGGCCGAGCGAGCCCCGCTGGGAGCAGCTGCGCGATCCCGCGGCGCGCTCGGCCGACGGCAACCTGGAGTCGGCGCGCACCGACGGCCTGGGCGAGCGCCGGGTGCTGACCCGGGGCGAAGACTTCGACGAGGTCGTGCTCGGCATCAGCGTCGCCGCCCTGCCCCGAATCTGCGCCGAGCTCATCGAGCGCAACCCGGCCTTCGCGGCGATGTGCCGGGAGACCAAGACCACCGCGACCCAGGCCGCCCAGCTGTGGCTGCGGTCGAGCGCCGAGGAGCTCGGCTGGGCGGGGCCCCCCGCGATCCTCGACGCCTACGGCGGGGCCATGAACACCTGGGCGGACATGACCCACGTCGCCGAGATCGAGGACTGGCCCGAGTTCGTCGGCCACCTCGCCTACTTTTGCGGCCCCTACTCCCCGCGCCCCTACGCCGAGGCCGGGGCGCCCAGCCCCGCCGAGCTCCAGCGCGACTTCGAGGACGCGTTCGCGGGCGTCCTCGAGCTGGCCAGCTCGGGGCTGGGGGGGCTTTGGCCCCGCGCGACCCTGCCCCCCCAGCGACCCGGCGCGCCCCTGCGCTGGAGCGAGCTGGTCGCCCCCGAGGGGGTCGAGGGGAGCGCTCGCCTCGAGCACCAGTACGTCCGGGTCAACACCGAGCCCACCGAGCGCTACGTGCTCTCGGCCAAGGGCGCGACCCGCTACCGCCTGCGCCCCCACGAGACCGGCTGCATGAACCTGACCTTCGCGGGGGACTGGACCCGGACCTCGCTGAACTACGGCTGCATCGAGGGCGCCGTGCAGTCCGGGGAGGCCGCCGCCCGAGCCGTGGACCAGCGCGCCCGCGCCCGTCGAGACCGCGAGCCGGGACGAGCCCGCGCCTCGGCGCTCGAGTGGCTGCAGCGGCCTGGCCAGGGCGCTCCTGCGCCGGGCCAGCGCTCGCCCGAGCGGGAGGCGAGCTGATGGCTCCGCGCAAGATCGCGATCCTCGGGGGCGGGCTGGGGGCCGTGTCCACGGCCTACGCCCTGACGAGCATCCCGGGCTGGGCCGAGCGCTTCGAGATCGACCTCTACACGGCCGGCTGGCGCCTGGGCGGCAAGGGGGCGAGCGGACGCAACGCGGCCCACGCCGAGCGCATCGAAGAGCACGGCCTGCACGTGTGGCTGGGCTTTTACCAAAACGCCTTCGCCCTCATTCAGCACTGCTACGCCGAGCTCGGGTCCGTCGCCGCCCGCCGGGGCGAGGGCCCCGTGCTCCAGTTCGAGGACGCCTTTCGCCGCCACTCGGAGCTCGCGGTCATGGACCGCGGGGCCAGCGGGTGGCGGCGGATGAGGCTGCGCTTTCCCGAGACCAAGGCCGTGCCCGGGGGGCCCAACCCCCGGCTCCTGCCCAGCCTCAGCCACTACCTCGAGCTCGCCAAGCAGCTGGCGCGCACGGGCCTCGAGTCCGCCAGCGAGGACGCCCCAGGGGCGAGGGCGCAGCTGCGCCGGCTCGGGCGCTCGCTCCAGCGCAGCGTGCTGGGGCGGGGCGCGTGGGCGAAGGCCCGCGCCGCAACCGACCCGTGGACCGAAGCCCTGGACGAGGACCCCGCCCTGCGCGAGACCTTTCAGCTCGTCGATCTCTTCGTGACCCTGGGTCTTGGCCTGGTGGCCGAGCTCGGCCTCGAGGGCCGTCACCTCGACGATCTCGACGACGACGAGTTCCTCGACTGGCTGCGGCGCTGGGGGGCCGATCCGGCGACCCTCGACTCGCCGCTGATCCGAGGCATCTACGACATGGGCCTGGCCTTCGAGGAGGGCGACCCCGAGCGCCCCAGCTTCGCCGCCGGCGCGTTCATCCGCGCGACGCTGCGGATCTTGTTCACCTACGAGGGCGCGGTGTTCTGGAAGATGCAAGGCGGCATGGGCGACATCGTGTTCGCCCCGCTGTACCGGGTGCTCCTCGACCGGGGCGTGCGCGTGCACTTCTTTCACCGCGTCGACCGCCTCGAGCCCTCGGCCGACGGCCGCGAGGTCGCGGCGGTGCACATGAGCGTGCAGGCGCAGATCCGGCCGCCGAGCGACGAACAGGCGCGGCCGTGGGCGGACGCCGAGGGCTACGATCCGCTGCGCGTGGTCCACGGGGAGCCGTGCTGGCCGAGCGAGCCCGACTGGGGGCAGCTCGCGGACGGCGAGGCCCTGCGCGAGCACCTGCGCTGGCTCGAGGATCCGCGCTTGCCCGGGCCCGCCCCCCTGCGCCAGCTCAGCTTGACCCGCGGCCGGGACTTCGACGCGCTCGTGCTCGGGATCCCCGTCGCCGCCTTGCGGACCATCGCCGCCGAGCTCGGCCAGGTCAACCAACGCTTCGGCCGCATGCTCGCCGGGATCCAGACCGTCCAGACCCAGGCGGCTCAGCTGTGGCTCGAGCCCTCCCTCGACGAGCTCGGCTACCACGACCCGCCCACGGTCCTGGCCAGCTACGTCGACCCTCTCAACACCTGGGCCGACATGAGCCACCTGATCCCCCTCGAGCGGTGGTCGCCCGGCGAGGTCGGGAGCGTCGCCTACTACTGCGGTCCCCGGCGCGGGCCCGAGGCCAGCGAGGCCGCGTCCGCGGCCGAGGAGCAGGCCAGCGTCGAGGCCGAGCTCGACGCCCTGCTCGACGCCAAGGCCCGAGATCTGTGGCCGGGCGCCCAGGCCGAAGACGGCCGCTTCGACAGCCAGCGCCTGCTCCCGGACAGCGAGCGCGCGCGGCGGAGCTACGTCCGGGTCAACGACGCCCCCAGCGAGCGCTACGTGTTGACCTCCCCGGGGACGACGCGCCTTCGCCTCGCGCCCGACGACTCGGGCTTCGCAAACCTCTACCTGTGCGGGGACTGGACCCGCAACGACTTCAACACCGGCTGCGTCGAGGCCACGGTCATGTCGGGCCTCGAGGCCGCCCGTGCCCTGGCCGCCTACCCCTTCCACGTCGTCGGCTCCCGGCCCGGGCGGTGGTCCTCCCGCCGCTCGCTGTGGGAGCGAGGAGCCCGCTCATGAACGCAGTCCGAAACGCCTGGTACGTCGCCGCCTGGAGCAGTGAGCTCGGGCGCAAGCCCTTCGCGCGCACCCTCTTGGGTCGCCACGTCATGCTCATCCGCACCCGCGAGGGGGTCGTCGGGCTCGGGGCCCAGTGCCCCCACCGCCACGCCGATCTGTCGACGGGGGAGTTCGGCAAGGGCCGGATCCGCTGCCCCTACCACGGCTGGTCCTTCGACATGCAGGGGCGCTGCGTGGAGGTCCCCGGCACCTCCCGCGTCCCCAAGGCCGCCTGCCTGCCCCGCTACCCCGCGCGCGAGCGCCAGGGGATGATCTGGGTGTGGTTCGGCGAGGGGGAGCCCACGCCCAGCGAGCCGCCCAGCTTCGAGTTCTCCCCCAGCCAACGGATGCGTCGCCAGCGGACGCCCCCGCGGCTGTGGGAGGTCAGCTACGTCGACCTGGTCGAGAACACCCTCGACCCCACGCACATCACCGCGACCCACGCCCGCACCCTCGGCTCGCGCTGGGCCGAGCACGTCGGGCTGATGACGGAGATCGAGCAAAGGTCCGACGGCGGCGGCTTCGTCGGCCGCGCGGGCAAGGGCGGCGAGCACACGGGCTTCTCCAGCCTGGGCCGCAACCTCGGCCTGGCCCAGCTGATCACCCCGCCCATCCCGCGGTCGGCCGAGTACCGGTTCGAGTTCGGGGGGGCCGTGTACGCCCGCTACCACTACGGCGGCTCGGACTACGACTACGCCTTCGCCGCGATCACCCCCAAGCGCGAGGGCGAGACCTGGCTGTTCGCCGAGGTCGGCCGCTGCCACCGGCTCAGCGCGCTCGGGGACCTCATGCAGTACGCGGCCATGCGCGTGCTCCAGCGCGAGGACTACGGGGTCGTCAAGGGCCTGATCCACGACGACGTCCGCGGCCCCGGCGAGTACGTGGGCACGGCCAACGACCGCATGATGAACACCTTCCGCACCCTCCACGCCCGACGCGTGCGCGCCGAGGCGGCCGCGCCCGCCGAGGGCTCCCCCCCCGAGCCTCCGCGCCCTCCGACCACCCCCGACCGCAAACGCGCCCTCCCGATCTTGCCATGACCACTCCCCACGCACTGCCCATGCTCCACGACTCCTGGTACGCCGTCGCCTGGTCCCACGAGATCAAGCGCGCGCCCCTGGCCCGGACCATCCTCGGCCGCGAGCTGCTCTTTCGCCGCTCGCCCACGGGCCAGCTCCACGTGACCACCAACGTCTGCCCCCACCGCCAGGCCCGGCTGTCGGCGGGCAAGCAGCTCGCCGACGGGCGGATCCAGTGCCCCTACCACGCGTGGGAGTTCGACCTCGACGGTCGCTGCGTCAACGTCCCGACCCTGCCCGAGGACGCCCGCGTCCCGCCCCAGGCCTGCCTCACGAGCTACCCCGCCGTCGAAGAGCAGTCCCTGGTGTGGGTGTGGATGGGCCGCCCCGGGGGCGAGTCGACCCACCCCGTGCCCGGCTTCGACTACGACAGCCTCGGCGCGCAGGTCCGCCACCAACGCCTGCCCTCGACGCGCTGGCAGGCCAACTACATCGATCTCATCGAGAACGCCCTCGACCCCTCGCACATCCAGACCGTGCACCCCAACACCCTCGGGCCCAACTGGGCCGCGACCGTCGGCAACGTCAGCATCGAGGCCTTCGAGAACGGCCGGGGCTTCACGGCCGTGTCCGGGGAGCCCCTGCGCGCCGTCGCGGACCGCAACCTCGTCGACTTCCGCAAGCTCCTGCGCCTTCCCGTGGTCAAGACCGCCCACTACCGCTTCGACTTCGGCGGCGTCACCCAGGTCCGCTACGAGTACGCCGACGGCTGCTCCGACATGGCCTACGCCGCGATCACGCCCAGCGACGAGCAGCACACCTGGGTGTTCTTCGGCATCCTCCGCTCGCACATGCGCAACTTCATCGGCGACGCCCTCCAGCAAACAGCGATGTTCTTCCTCCAGCGCGAGGACCTGGCCGCCATCGCCAACCTCTCGCAGGAGCGACCCGCGGACCTGCGCCGACGCGTGAGCGTCGGCTCCGACCGCATGGGCAACCTCTACCTCAAGCAGCTCATCCGCCTGCTCGAGGCCGAGGGGCGCGGGCCGGATGCTGCGGGCCGGCGCCCCTCGCTCCCGGTTCTCGACGAAGACGCGGCGCAGTGATCCTGCCCGCGCGCTCCCCCCCGACCCCAACGTCCGCGACGCGTCAGTCGCCGATGTCGAAGGGCTGGCAGATCCGCTTGGGGATCTGGAAGGCCTGGCCAAAGGTCGAGTCCGGGAACACGCGCACGACCTCGGCCGGGGCGAAGGTCCCGTCGCCGTTGCCCGAGAGGTAGACGGTCTGGCTCGGCGCGGCCCAGGGGGTCTGGGTGTTGTAGCCGACCATGACGTCCATGTTGCCGTCGAAGTCGAAGTCGAAGGTCTTCGCCGAGGCGGTCACGCCCGTGCCCTCGCCGCCGTTGTTGGCCTCGTTGCTGGGGTTGAGGTCGAAGGACTCGAAGGCGCCGCCCACGTTCCACGAGTAGTTCCCGCCGTTGACGATGCCCGGGTAGAACCACATGCTGCCCGCGTCGCCGTCGTCGTCGAGGCCCAGCTGCAGGTCGCCGATGCCGTCGTTGTCGAAGTCGGCGAAGACCATGGAGTTGGCCGGCGACTGCCCGCTTTGGTTGTGGGTGAACAGCGCCGCGCCGGGGGCCTGCAAGGTCCCGTCGCCGTTGCCGCTGAGCAAGGTCACGGGGATCGACGAGTTGCCGCCGCTCGAGTGGCGGATGAGCACGATGTCGCGGAAGTCGTCGCCGTTGACGTCGACGGCGTCGGCCGAGTGGCGCACGATCCACTGCCCGTTGGCCCAGGCCGTGATGTCCACGGCCAGCTGGCGCACGAACAGGCAATCCTCCGGGTTGGCGGGGTCGTCCGAGTAGGCGCAGTTGGTGGTCTCGACGTTGCCCTGGTTGGTGTAGCTGTAGAGCCAGGCCTCGCTGATGTAGTTGGGCTTGTTTTGTTGCAGCGCGACCAGGTCGACCAGGTCGTCGTTGTCCATGTCCGCCGTGGTCCCGAAGATCCCGCGGTCGAGCTCCGGGTCGATCAGCCGCTGGGACACGGTGTCCGGGTTGTTGACCCGGTCGAACCACCACAGGTCGCGGAGGTTGTCGGGGTCGGCCGGGTCGGCGTCGCCGATGGCCAGGAAGTCCACGCGGCCGTCGTTGTTCCAGTCGGAGATCGCAAAGCCCAGGTAGCGGTAGGCCGGGTTGTCGGCGTTGCCGCCGAAGGGATCGCCGATCTCGATGGGGTCTTGGAAGGTCCCGTCGCCGTTGCTGAGCACCATGTCGATGGTGCCCAGGTCGTTGCGGAACAGGATGAACACCGGGAAGGGGTCGAGGGGGTACAGATCCTCCGGGTCGGGGATGCCGTCGTTGTCGCTGTCGGCCTTGTTGGGGTTGGACACGGCGCAGTCCTCCCCGTAGATCATCTCCTCGCCGTTGAGGATGCCGTCCCCGTCGGCGTCGTCGTCCCCGTCGCACAGCCCGTCGTCGTTGGTGTCGGCCCAGCCCTCGGGGTCCTCGGGGCACTCGTCGAGGACCTCGTCGCAGACCCCGTCCTCGTCGGCGTCGGTCCACTGCTCGGGGTCCTCGGGGCAGGCGTCGTCGCAGTCGTTGACCCCGTCCATGTCGGTGTCGACCTCGCACTCGCCCGTGCCCGTCGACTCCTCCTCGCTCGTCTCCTCCGTCGACTCCTCCGTGCTCTCCTCGCTGCTCGAGTCGCTCGAGCCCGTCTCCGTGTCCGCGTCCTCGCTGCTCTCGTCGTCGGTGTCCCCGATCTCGTCGCCGGCCGTGGCCACCGGCGGCTCATCGTCAGCCGCGCTGGGGCAGGCCGCGAGGGCGAGGGCGACACAGGTCAGGGCGAGGGGGGTCGAAGGTCCAAGCAAGCGCATGCCGCCATGCTACTGCGCCCATGCCGCAGAGCTCTACCCTTTCTTTGCCCGTGGCCGGTCAGACCAAGACGCGCTCGAGCTCGGCGAAGAAGGTCTCGAAGCGCGAGCAGTAGGCCATCGCGCCCAGGCCCCTGACCGTGCGGCGGCGCTGGGTCTCGTCGCGGCTGCTCGAGAACACGAGCACCGGCGCGCGCAGGTCCTCGCTCCGCATGCGCGCCAACAGCCGCGGGCCGTTGGCCAGGCGCTCCCCCTGCCAGTCCTCGGCCTCGTCCTCGCCCCAGTGGCTGATGACGAGGTCGTGGGGCTGGCCCGCGTCCCGAGCTGCGCGCAGGCGCGCGATGGCGTCCTCGACCGCGGTGACCTCCTCGAGCGCCACGGCCCCCGCCTGCAGCGGCCGCTCCTCGCTGATCGACGCGAAGAAAGCCCGGATGGTCTCGTTGTTCTCCGGGTGAGGATCGAGCCACAGCACGCGCTTGCCCGCGAGCAGGTGAGCGAAGCGGCGCCGCGGGCTCGCGGCGGCGTAGATGGCCTCGAGCCAGCGGTCGAAGCCCGAATGATCGTAGGCCCCGCTGGGGCCCCTCGCGGTCGAGTAGTCGAGCATCTGCACGCCCTCGTGCTGCAGGTAGTAGTCGCGCACGCTCGGCGGCGAGTTCGCGACCACCGCGTAGGCGACCGGGCGCGAGCCGTGGCGAAAGTCGAGCAGGTCCAGGACCTCGCTGCGCAGCTCGTTGAGGTAGGCGTCGGTGAACGAAAAGCCCAGGTAGAGCACGGTCCGCGTCGACAACAGCGAGCGCAGGAAGGTCGCGTAGCCCGGATCCTGGTACAGCCGCCGCCGGTAGTCGCGGCGCGTGAGCACCAGGGCTCGCTCGCCCTCGGGCGTGCCCAGCTGCCCGTGGAGCGCGAGCACCCGCGGGCCCGGGTGGTCCAGCCAAAAGCGGCGCTCGAACCATCGGTGCCCGTCGGGGCGCAGCGCGTGCACGTAGCTCGTGCGCGTGGCCAGCTCGCCGCCGAGCAGGGAGTCGTAGTTCGTGGTCAGGATCGCCCGGAAGGGGACGCGGCGCAGCACGTCCACCCGCCGGCGCATGGTCGGGGGCAGCTGA
Organism: Plesiocystis pacifica SIR-1; assembly: GCF_000170895.1. Classification (GTDB taxonomy): domain Bacteria; phylum Myxococcota_A; class Polyangia; order Nannocystales; family Nannocystaceae; genus Plesiocystis; species Plesiocystis pacifica. Next base: position 11,230 of record NZ_ABCS01000049.1, read on the forward strand.
TCGGGCTCGACGTGCAGCTGCCCGCGCAGACCGGCCATGAGCCGCTCGCGCCCGAGGCTGTCCTCGAGCAGCTGGGCCGCGAGGTGGAAGTCCTCGGCGGAGGGATCGGAGCCAAGGATGGCGTCGACCCGAACGCTCAGCTCGGGGCCGGCCTCCTGGGCGAGCCCGCTGAGCAAGCCCCGCCAGTCCGGGAGCTTGGCCGCGCCCGAGAAGCCGGCGCCGATGAAGGCCACGCAGTTGCCCGCCACGATCTCGCTGGCGAGCTCAGGCGGGCAAGTGAAGAGGCGTTGGGTGTGCGCCATCTACTCGCTGCGGCGGCGGCGAATCAGGCCCAAGAGGCCGAGCCCGAGCAGGCCCCACAGGGTGCTCGGCGGCCCCTCGTCCTCCACCGCGCAGTCGCAGCCGCGGATCAGCCCGGCGTCGTTGCCAAAGCCAAAGCCGGCCTCGTCGCCGCCGTCGCCCGTCCCGTCGCCGTCGCTGTCCCAGCCGCTGCCGTTCTCGTCCTGGCCCCAGTCCGTGGTCGCGTCGCCGTCGGTGTCCCAGCCGTCGTTCTCGCCGCCGTCGCCGTCCCAGCTGTCCCCGGAGTTCGTATCCCCCGAGTTCGTGTCGCCAGAGTTCGTGTCCCCCGAGTTCGTGTCGCCGGAGTTCGTATCCCCCGAGTTCGTATCCCCCGAGTTCGTGTCGCCAGAATTCGTATCCCCCGAGTTCGTGTCGTTCGTATCCCCCGAGTTCGTATCCCCCGAGTTCGTGTCGCCGCTGGTGAAGGTCGCGGCCCCCGGGTCGGGCTCCTCGGTGGTCGGCTCCGGGTTCTCGGAGCAGTCGTTGAAGGCGCAGCAGGGGTCGAACTCGATGTCCTCGATGATCGCCCCGAGGGCGAGCTCGAGCTCGGCCTGGGAGTCGGCGTCGAAGGGCATCTCCGTGCCCCCCGAGCCCCAGGTCGCCATGTTCATCAGCTGCAGCTGGGCCTCGGTGGTGTTGAGGCCGTCGCCGAAGCCGATCACGTAGGTCTTCGAGCCCGCGTCGAGCAGGGCCTCGAGGGCGTTTTGGACCTGAGCGTCGGTCGAGTAGGTGCTGTACTGCCCGTCGGTGATCAGGATGTTGACGTACTGCGTGTCCTCGTCGGCCGGGTAGAGCGCCGGCGGGTTGGCCTGGTAGTCGAGCAGGTTGTCGAACACCAGCTCGAGGCCGCGGTGCGTGAAGGTGCCCGAGCCCTGGCACATGCCAAAGCCCGAGGGCAGGCAGGCCGGCATGTGGCTGAGGGTCGACTGGTCGAAGAAGGGCGCGACCTGGCTGCCGTCCTTGAAGGTCCAGGCGATGGGCGGGCCGCCCCAGGGGTCCGTGCAGCCCGGCGCGTCGCAGGAGGTCTGCGGGTTGAGGGCCCAGGCGAAGTTGTCCTGCATGCACGGGCCGTACTGAACCAGGACCTTCTCCTCGGCCGGGTCCTCGCCGCCGAACACGGTCAGGCCCAGGTGGATGAGGTCCTCCACCGGGCGCCCCACGCTCTCGACCTCGACGTCGAAGAGCGAGCTGTTGCCCGAGGCCAGCGCCGAGCGAGCGCGGTCCCAGCCGGTGGTCCCGGGCGCGCCGGGCAGCATGTTGACGTTGAGCATCGACGAGGATCCGTCGAGCAGCACCATCATGCGGGGCAAGCCCGCGGTGCACTCGGGCACCACGACCTGGTCGGCGATGTCCTGGACCACGGCGCCGATCGCCTGGGTCAGCTCCGCCGGGTTCTCGGCCGCGATCGACTCGTCGGTCCCGCCGGCCTCGGCGAGCTCGTCGGCGAAGGGTAGGTTGACCGCGTCGGCCACCGCGACCACGTAGGTCGGGATGTCCTGCTGGTCGAAGAGCTGGGCGGCGGTGATGGCCGGGTTCTCGCTCGGCGGGCTCAGGGTCGGGAAGCCCTGGGCGGGCGTCCACGCGCCGTCGGTGACCACCATGATCCCGTAAAAGCGCTCGTCGCCCGGGACGGTGTCCTCGGGGTGGTCGGCCTTGCTCTGGGAGATTAGGTCCGCGCCAAGGTCCATGGCGCCCTTGGTCCAAGTCCCGATGCCCGAGCAGTTCCCCGGGCCGCCCGGGCACAGCGGCGGCGGCGTGGCGTTGATCGACTGGATGATCTCGGCCCCGTTGCAGTCGAAGTAGGTCTTGTCCGCCGCGTCCGGGTCGTACCAGCCGACGTCCAGGGACTGGCCGTCAATCAGGCCCGAAAGATCGCCGGGGATGGGCGTGCCCGGGTTGTCCGGCTCGGGGTCGTGGCCGTAGCGCATCAGCGCCACGTGCATGTTCTTTTGGAAGAAGCCGCCGTTGGTGGTCATCAGCGTGGTGACCGCGTCCACGGCGACCTCCCAGCGCGTCTGGCCCATGCCAAAGGGCTCGCTCATCGACGAGGAGTAGTCGAGGATGATCAAGAAGTTGGGCTTCTTGAAGGTGCACTCGTTCTCCGTCGGGCAGTCGTCGCCGCCAGCGGTGGCGATGGGCACGGGCGCCTCGCGGACGGCGAAGGCCAGGCCGACGCCAGCCAAGAGAGCGAATTGGAGGCCGAGCCTCCGCTGAGTTTTCGACAATTGCAGGCGCTGCATGCCTCCCCTTCCGCCCAACCATGGTCGCACGCGCGCGTGACTCGATCACGGGGCGCCTACACCGCGGCGTCTAAACGCATTGATCGAGCCGAGAACGCGAGTCGAACACACTCGAACATACAAAGAGGCGCGGCCTCCCGAAGGAAACGGCCGCGCCCATTTGCGTCCATGCTGGTGGTCTGAGCAGCGCCGGAGACAATCCGGAATTCTCGAGCGCTACGGTGTCAGCGAGGTCCAGCTCAGGGAGCCACGTCGCTGGGCACGCCGTCCATGAGATCCGTGACCCAGTCGGACATCACCACGCCGTTGACCTCGGTGCTGTAAAAGCCGTTGCCCGACAGCGAGGTGTGACCGGTGCCGTTCATGAAGTAGGTCCCGGAGTTGTCGTAGGTCAGCACGTTGTCGCGCATGTCCGCGAGGGCCTCGGGGAAGTTGTTGAAGCTCGGGAAGAAGGCGTTGCAGTCGTTCGCGCCGTAGCCGAAGAAGAGCTTGATGACGCCGTCCTCGAGGGAGGACATGATGCCCATGGGCGCGTTGGGGTACTTCTCCTGGATGTAGACCAGGTAGTTGGACAGCCCGCCGCCGTCGCCGTTGAAGCAGCCCTCGCAGTCTTGGGGCAAGGCCGCGTCGATCGCCCAGGTGTCGCGGAACTGCTGCTGCAGGCAGGGCGCGAGGTACTCGTCGCGGAACAGCGGGCCCGAGTCGTCGAGCAGGACGACGTCGACGTCGGGGAAGTAGCTGGCCACGGTGTCGTAGTTGGCCCCGGCACCGAAGCCGCCCGCGCTGACCCCCGTGTCGACCACCTCTTGCGCGTTCGGCCAGGTGTCGACGATGCGGTCGAGCATGATCTCGAGGTTGTTGTGCCCGACGAACATCTGGTCCTGGGGACCGCCCTGGGCGTCGCCGCTCTCCGTGGTCCCCATGAACACGTCGCCCGTGCAAAAGGGGATGAACACGAAGTTGTAGTCCATCATCGGGTTGTCGGGATTTTGGTCGTCGAACACGCCGCCGAAGGGGCCGGGGTCGTAGCTGCCCGGGTTGATCGACGAGGGGTTCGCGGCGCAGGTCAGGCCGTTGAAGCAGGCCCCGCCGCCCTCCATGAAGATGGCGAGCTTGGAGTCGTTGTCCGCGTAGCGGACCACCAGGCCCGCGGGCGAGCCGTCGCGGCAGTAGGTCCCGGGGATCTCGTGGTAGACCCACTCGCCGACGTTGGACTCGGGCAGCGGATCGAGGGGCTCGGGGTCGCCGGTCGTCTCCTCCTCGGAGCTCTCCTCTTCGTCAGTTGTGCCTTCTTCGGTAGTTCCGGCGTCCGTGCTCCCGTCGGTGTCCGTGGGCCCCGCGTCCGTGGTCCCGCTGTCGTCGGTCCCCGCCTCCGTACCGGTGGTCGTGTCCTCGCCCTCGTCCCCGTCCGTGTCCCCCGTGTCACCGACCTCGTCGTCGCCCGTGGGCTCGTCCCCACCGCAACCGACTAGTGCCAAAGACGCCGTTAGACCAAAGTAGAACGTGAATCGGGAGACCTTCTCAACCAGCATGCGGCGATGCTACGAGTGTGATCCCGTTCACGACAACACAAAAGGCACGGTGAGCCGTGTTCACCGCGCATTTTCTCTGGTCCAGCCGTTCCAGCCTGGCGGCCGGGTGGCGCGCACTGCCTCCAACGACTCTACTCATTGAAAATCACGTATCTTGCATCGCTCGTGATTGTGCATCAAAAGCGATAGCCAAAAGTGAGTGCAAAGCGCGGAACAAAGGCCTCGCGGACGACGATGCACTGATCGTCGAGGGTACAAATCTGGGTCGCGTCGCGGACCACCACCGTGTTGCGGATGCCCATGGAGAAGGCGAGGCCGAGGTGCTCGGTCAGGTCCCAAGCCCAGCCCGCGTCGACCCCACCGCCGAGCGCCACGGCGCTGAGGCTCGGCACCGAAAACATGAAGGCATGGCCGACGCTGAAGCTCCCCGAGAAGAAGGGGCCGATCCACGGGCGCTTGACCCAGCCGGTCAGCTCGACGGAGTGGTTGAAGCCCTGGAGCTGGCCGTAGCCTACATCGGGGTAGGTGTACTCCAGCCGGACGCCCAGGGACAGGTGACCCACGAAGCCCCGCCGGTAGACCAACCCGAAACCCGCGTAGTCCGAGAGCGTAATGGATTCGATGCCAAACTGATTGTCTGGGCGAGGGTCCAAGCTCGAGAAGCGGTCCTGGACGGGGCGACCGGCCCAGGCCTGGCCCGCGAGGCCCATCGCGGCCACACTGAGTCCAACCGCAGCGAGCCTCGAGACCCACCGCCCCCGACCTCGCACCGCCCATGCCGCGCTCCCACGCACTCCCCGCGCTCCTCCCCTGGACCCTCGCCCTGGCAGCCTCGTGCTCGGGCTGTCACGAGGTTCCAGAGGTCGCGTACGAGACCGAGCACTTCGAGATTGCTCCCGACTTCGAACATCCGGTTTGTGCGGGCACGCTGTCATACCTGGAAGATCACCTGGCATTCGTGGAGGAGTCGCTGTCCATCTCCGTCCCGCACGGAGAACGCATTCGGTTCTACTGGATTACGGGGGATCTCGATAGCTGGTGTAGCTCACGCGCGATCGGCTGCTACTACCCGGGCACGCGGGTCATCGTCGGCGGTGGCGACAGCGTGACCCACGAAATCGTCCACGCGGTACTCAACGCGCAGGCCCAGACCAACCTCTTCCTCGAGGAGGCCCTCGCCGAGCACTTCTCCGGGGTGGGCTCGCCGCGACCGGGCGGCGGCGACGAGCTGCTCGCGCCCTCGGACCTGCTGTGGATCTCGAGCAACGACTACCGCTTCGGCGACCTCGACTACGCCGTGGCCCAGCACTTCATGGCCTTCATCCTCGAGCAGCACGGGCCGGGCTCGATCCGAGGCGTCAGCGAGGTCGTCATCGACGGGGCCGGGCCCGCCGAGCTCGAGCGCGCCCTCGAGCGCTTCACCGAGCAGGACTACGACGACCTCGAGGCCGCGTACATGACCGACTCGCGGACCTACTACCCCGGCCTGCGCGAGCGCGCCCTCGAGCGCGCCGACACCGGCCAGTGGCTCGACGTGTCGCTGCGCTGCGACGAGGAGACGACCATGGGGCCGCTGTGGGAGGCCCAGCCCGGCATGTACCGGACCATGCGCATCAACCTCGGCAAGACCCAGCCCGTGTACGTGGAGTTTCTCGCCGACGAGGGCGTCGAGCTCCAGCTCATCGACACCCGGGCCGAGCGCCTCGCGGGCAAGATCGTCGACTTCCACCACCCCTCGACCACCGGCGAGGTCGAGCACCCCAGCCTGCGCGGGGGCGAGAGCGGGACCTTCCAGCTGCGCGGGGGCAGCCACGTGCTCGTGGTCTCGCGCAACGACTACCAGTACAGCGACGCCTTCGTCCGCGTCGTCCCCCACGAGTTCCCGCGCGAGTAGAGCCCCCGGCCAACGAGCTCAGGGGAACCACATGCGCGTCAGGTTCCCGTTTTGCTCGAGCACCGTGACCACGCCATCGGGGGTCCGCAGCGCGGCCTGGACGAAGTCGTGCTGGGGCCCAAACTGCGACTCGACGTCGTCCTTGGGTAGCTGCGTGGTCGGTCGAACCTCCGCCCCGGTGTCCAGGTCGAGGTAGCGCAGCATCGGCCGCTCGTCGTGCCCGACGAGGACCTCGCCGTGCACGGCGTCGACCACCAGGACGTCGACCTGGTTGCGGTGGCTCAGGTAGCGGCTGTGGTCGTCGAGCACCTCCGTGCGCCACAGCGCCTCGCCAGCGGCGTCAAAGCGGACGACGGCGCAGTGATCGCTGCCGGCGATGAAGCCCCCGTCGCGCATCGCCGCGAGGGCTGTCGCGCCCTGCTGCCCCGAGTCGATCACCGCGCCGTCGAGGTCGACCCGCTCCCAGCTCTCGTCGTGGCCGACGAGCAAGCTGCTCGAGTCGGGCGCGAAGGCCAGCGCGCGCACTCCCTGGACGTCGTCGTTCCGGGCGAGCGCCTCGACCTCGCTACCGCCCGCGCCGACGCGCCAGATCACGAACACGCCCGCCTCGGTGCCGGCCGCCAACAGCTCGCCGTTGGGGCTCCACGCGAGGGTGTCGATGTTGGCCGAGCCGACCTTCAACGCCGCGCCGACCTGCTTCCCGTCGGGGATCGACCACAGCCTCACGGCCCGCTCGGACCTCCGGTTTGGCCAGCTCGCGCCCGAGGCGAGCAGCAGCTCGGTGGGGTGGAAGGCCACCGACCAGATCGGCTCGGTGTGCCCGCTCAGATCGGCCTGGCGCTCGACGTAGCGCTCGCCCTCGAGCTCGAGCAGGACCATCCCGTGCTCGTCGCCGATGCCCAGCACGAGGTAGCGACCGTCGGGGGTGAAGTCGGCCGTGTAGAACTGCACCCGCGTCGAGGCGGGCAAGAAGCCCTGAAACAGCTGCTTGGGCTCGCCCGCTTTGGCCTCGCCCGCTTCGGGGTCGAAGGCTTCGGGGTCGAGCCACGCGGACGCCGAGCCGGCGGGCTCCATGGCGACCGACTCGACCCCCCCGCCAGGCCCTGGCGCGGGAGGCTCGACCCCGCTCGCCTCCTTCGGGCCGCACGCGCCCGAAAGGAGCCCGAGCCCGAGTGTGAAGACGCCGAGCGGAGCAGGCCAAACACGCGCGCGCATCGACGCAGCCTAGCAAGCCACCAGGCCCGCCGCGGGGTCGTCGAGCTGTAAGCGACTACTCGCGGCGCCGAGCCGGCGCGCCGAGGCCGAGCCACAGACCCAAGATGGCGAGCAGGCCCAGGGGCAACGCGGGCGAGCTCGACGAGACCACCGCGCAGCCGCCCCCGCCTCCGCCGTCTCCCTCGTCCGCCATGCCGCTCTCGCCTCCGCCCGTGTCGCCCTCGCCTCCGCCGGTCCCGCTCTCGCCGCCACCGGTCCCGCTCTCGCCGCCACCGGTCCCGCTCTCACCGCCACCGGTGCCGCTCTCGCCTCCGCCCGTCCCGCTCTCCTCCGAGCCGCCCTCGTCCTCACCGGCGACCACCGTCACGGTCAGCGGCGCGCTCTCGACCCAGTTGGTCTCGGCCTCCATCAGCACCAGCTCGTGGGTGCCCGGGGCGAGGCTCAGCTCGACCGTCGCGCCCGACACGTCGTCGAGGTAGAGCTCGCCGTCGACGAACACGTCGACCCCGCCGATGCTCTCGGAGAAGCAGCCGCAGTCGTCGCAGTAGCACCAGTAGCTCTTGCCGATGGTGATCTCGAAGGGCGACTCCACGCTCGCGCCGTCTTCCGGCGACTCGAACCACATCGACTCGGCCGGCGGCGTGCACGAGCCGCAGTCGCCGGTCTCCTCTTCCTCGCCGCCTCCGGTGTCCGTCTCGCTCGGTTCACCCCCGGTGTCCGTCTCGCCGCCGGTGTCCATCTCACCGCCGGTGCTCGTCCCACCGCCGGCCCAGGCCGTGGGCGCGACGGTCAGCAGGAAACCAGGGAGCAGGACCCAACGCGCGGTCCCGAGCAGTCCGTAGTTCTTGGGGAGAAGTGCCATCACCCATGAGGTGCCATCGAGCCTCGGGCTCGATCACGCGCACGCTCAAAACCGCCAAGAACACCGTTAGAGCCCATCGGCTACCACGGCCCCTACGTCATCCAGCCCGGCCTGCGCGTGGGTGCCTTCTTCCAGCTCCAGTCCCGCGCCGTCCAGCTGCGCCCCCGCAAGGACGGCACGCCCCGCGCCCGCACCGAGGGCCTGTTCGTCGCGCCGCACCTCGCCGTGTTCGGCCGGCCCAACAACCACTGGAGCGTGCTCGTCGACGGCGAGGTCGGCTGGCGAGGGCTCCGCCACGGCTCCAACCTCTACTCCGCCGTCGCCCTCGGGCTGGGCGACATCCTCGAGCTCCAGACCGAGACCATCGCCGTCGACCTCAGCTCCGGCGATCAGTCCCGCTCGCGCACGGGTCGGCACGACTTCCTCCCGACCCTCAACGACGAGTTCGGCCAGGAGTTCTGCGAGCCCTTCCCAGCGGCTCACGCTCAACGCTTGGCGTTGATCCTGCGCTTGGCCGCCTCCACCACCATCCGCGGCGCGTTCCCAGTCTTGGCGATCCGAGCAATCTCGGACCGAGGCAGCTTCTCCAACAGGCGCACCGCGACGCTCGACGGCGTCTTGGGATTGCGAACCAGCGCGGTCACGATCGCCGGCTTTTGCATCCACGTGCGGTTGTCCGCGATGAGCTTCAGCGCGTCGGGGTTGGCCTGGCGCATGCCGGCGAAGTAGCGAATCTCCTCGGCGGTGATGCCCTTGTTTTGAACCAAGAACACGTGGATGGTCTTGGTCGTGTCCTTCATGAGGATCGCCCGCTCGGCCCGGTCGCCGTGGCGCGCGAGGGTCATGCGCTCACGGGCCGACATCGCGCGGATGCGATCGAAGAGGGTGCCCGCGTGGCTGGGCGCTGACGTGGGCTCCGGAGCGTGCTCGGCCCCTTCCCAGCTCAGGCTCGCGGGCCCCGGACGCCCCGGATCGGCCTCGGCCGCCGCGAACAACGGAGCGAGCAGGCGCTGGGCGCCCTGAGCATCGCTGAGGCTGAGGGCGAAGCCCGTCCCGGCGAAGACCTGAAGGACGAGCCCCTCGAGCGCCACGGGGTCCCCATAGACCGTGCGCAGCTCGATGCTCAGCGAGCCCTGGGCCTCGGGCATGGGCTCGACCGCGGGCAGGAACAGGCCGCCCCGCCCGAGGTGCTGGCGCTGCTCGAGCAAGCTCGCGCCGGGGTAGGTCACGATCAGCTTCGGGGCCATCGGTCTCCGGGTCCAGGCCCGTCGAACGAGCCCATAGCCCTTCTTGACACGAGTTCGACGGAGCGCGCAACAGCGTCGAGCGCTGGGCGTCAGGGGATCGGCACCGTCGAAGGCCCGCCGCCGCCCTCGCACTCCCAGTGGAAGTTGTCGAGGAAGACCATGCTGTCGAGGTTGACGTCGTCGAGGTCGAAGACCGCGAACACCAGCTCGATCGCGTCGCCGGGGTTGACGTCCACGGTGCTCGACAACCACGGCGTGCCGGCGCCGTAGCGCAGGCAGGTCCCGGCGAACTCGGGCAGGGTCCCGTCGCTGTCCTGGAGGGCGAGGAAGGCCGAGTTGAGCGAGAGCGCGTTGCCGTTTTGGTCGAAGGAGACGTTGCCCGTCCAGTTCGGCGCCTCGAGCCAGGCGATGAACATGTCGTTGTAGGGCTGACCGGCGAACACGGGCCACTCGGTGGTCAGGTAGGCGACGTCGAAGCCCAGGGCGACGGCGTCCTCGGGCACGGTCAGGCTCACCCGCAGCTCCTGGTAGTCGTACTTGAAGCCGCTCATGGAGAACTGGTCCTCGATGGTGTTGGAGCAGTCCCCCATGCCGACCAGCTGCGGGTTGGCCAGGCAGTCCCCGCCGACGTCCTGGGCCTCGATGGGGTCGGGGAAGGTCGCGGTGTTCATGCCGTCCCCGGGCGTGAACCATTTGTTGCAGTTGAAGATTTGCTGGCCCGGGGAAGCCGGCTCGTCCCCGAGCTCGGCGACGTGGCCCGTGGACAGCACGACGAAGGCGGAGCCCTCGGTGGGGTCGAAGGTGTCGTTGCTGCCAAAGCCCTGGAGCACGCCGAGCCCGTCCGGGTGCGCGTCGATGGAGGTGGTGACGGGGAACTCCCCGGGGCAGCCCAGGCCCATGGCGGCGAAGGGGTCGTCGGTGTTGGCGTCGCAAGGGGTGTGGGGGATGCTTCGGCAGCCGCCTCCGGTGGTGTCCTCTTCGCCGCTGCCGACGTCGAAGAGGGTGCCCTCGGAGCCCTGGTCGTCCTCGCTGTCTTCGCCCTGGTCGCCCTGGTCGCCCTGGTCGCCCTGATCGCCCTGATCGCCCTGATCGCCGCCGCTCGAGCCCTCATCCCCGATCTCGTCGTTCGCCCCCGTCCCGAAGGGGCTGCCGCCGTCGTCATCGGTGTTGCAGGCGCTCCCGCCCAGACCCAGGGTCAATAAGGGGAGCAGGAGGCGGGAGAAGACCGAGAGCTTGCAATCCATCGTAGCGGCGCCTGGTCTACCACGATTGTGGCACTCGGGGGCCGCCAGCCTTTGCGACGCTAGTTCGCGTTCGCCAGCTCGTCCTCGGCGTCGCGGACCATGACGATGCGCGAGGACTGCTCCAGCGAGGCCGCGCAGCGAAAGCCGAAGTGGTGGAAGGGCTGGTTGCGGGGCACGTGGGCCCGGCGGAAGATCGTCGTCGCCCGGTCGGCGCCCCAGTACCAGCTGCCCCCCCGCACGACCTTGTGCTTGTAGCCCGGGCACTCGTCCTCGCCCTCACAGGGGCCCATGGGGTCGAGGCCCAGGCAGGGCTCGCCGCACTCGGCGTAGGAGCGGGTGTACCAGTCGGCGACCCACTCGAAGGAGTTGCCGGCCATGTCGTAGAGCCCGAACTGGTTGGGCGGGCGCGAGCCGATCTCCCAGACCCGGCCCGTGTCCGGCTTGGAGCCCTTCTTCTTGACCCCGCAGCCCCGGCCCTCCTCCTCGCCCTTGATGATCGCCAGCTCGCAGGTCGCGACCTCGTCGCCCCAGGGGTAGAGCCGGCCGTCGGTCCCGCGGGCGGCCTTCTCCCACTCGGCCTCCGTGGGCAGGCGCTTGCCCTGGGCCTCGCAGTAGGCCCGGGCGTCGAACCAGCTCACGCCGTTGACGGGCTGCTTGGGCCGGTCGAAGTCCATGTATTGCGGGCCCGAGTGCGGGCACTTGCCGGCCTTCTCGCAGGCCTTGTACTCCGCGTAGGTGACCTCGTTGGCGTCCATCCAGAAGGTCTGAACCCAGACGTCGGCGCGGGGCTGGGTGTTCTCGGGGCCCTCGTCGGAGCCGCGGATGAAGGCCCCGCCGGGGATGCAGCGCATCTCGTCGGGCCCCTCACCGCAGTCGAGCATGGGGGTGCCGTCGGGGGCCGCGGCGCGCACGGCCTTCTCTTCTTCTTGCGCGGCGGCCTCCTCCCCCTCTGCGCCAGCCTCGGCTGCGCTCGCCTCGCCCGCGTCGGGGACAGGCTCGGCCGCAGGCGCACTCTCTGCGGCCGCGTCCGGCTTGGCCTCCTCGGGCTGCTGGGTCTCGCCGTCCTCACAGCCGACCAGGCTCGGGCACAGCCAAACGGCCAGGAGCGTCGCCGGGAGGAGACGGAGGGCCGAGGCGGACAGCGAAAACCCACGCATGGCCGCGTCCATACCACGGCCAGTTGCGGCCACGAAGCCGCCGGGCGCTGGCGGGGGGCCGCCGGGCGCTGGCGAGGGCCCCTCGCCGTGCTATCCCTCGCCCGCCTTGGGTTACGCCAGCCTCCGCCACTGCGTCCGCGACCTCGAGCGCCACGGCCAGCTCGTGCGCGTGGCGCAGCCCGTCGATCCGCGCCTCGAGATCGCCGAGATCCAGCGCCGCCTGTACCTGGCGCAGGGCCCCGCCGTGTACTTCGAGCGCGTCGAGGGCTCGCCCTTCCCGGCCCTGTGCAACCTCTACGGGACCCTCGATCGCTGCCGCTTTTTGTTTCGTGACAGCCTGGCCCTGGTCGAGACGGCGATCCAGGCCAAGGCCGATCCCACCGCGGTGATGCGCGCGCCGTGGCAGCACTGGCGCCTGCCCTTCGCCGGGCTGCGCTCCCTGCCCCGGCGCGTGGGCGCGTGGCGAGCCCCGGTCCTCGCCCGCCGCACGACCCTCGACCAGCTCCCCCAGATCGTCAGCTGGCCCAAAGACGGCGGGGCCTTCGTGACCCTGCCCCAAGTCTACAGCGAAGACCCCGAGGCGCCGGGGCCGATGCGCTCGAACCTCGGCATGTACCGGGTGCAGCTGTCGGGCAACGACTACGGCCCCGACGAGGTCGGCATCCACTACCAGATCCACCGGGGCATCGGCGTGCACCACCAGGCCGCGGCGGCCCGGGGCGAGCGCCTCAAGGTCTGCGTATTCGTCGGGGGTCCGCCGGCCCACACCTTCGCCGCGGTCATGCCCCTGCCCGAGGGCCTGTCCGAGCTGATCTTCGCCGGCATGCTCGCCCGCCGCCGGGTCCGGGTGCACCGCACGAGCCTCGCCGGCGCCAGCTTCCCGGTGTTCGCCGACGCCGACTTCGCCATCGTCGGGACCATCGCCCCGAGCGGGCCCGAGGCGACCAAGCCCGAGGGACCCTTCGGCGACCACCTCGGCTACTACTCGCTGCGCCACGACTTCCCGGTGATGAAGGTCGAGGCCGTGTTCCACCGCGAGGACGCGATCTGGCCGTTCACCGTGGTCGGCCGCCCGCCCCAGGAGGACACGAGCTTCGGCAAGCTCATCCACGAGCTCACCGGACCCATGGTCCCCGTGTCCATCCCCGGCCTCGAGGCCATGCACGCCGTGGACGCGGCCGGGGTCCACCCCCTGCTGCTGGCGATCGGCTCCGAGCGCTACGTGCCCTACAAGCCCGGGCGGCCCCAGGAGCTGCTGACCATCGCCAACGCGATCCTCGGGTTTAACCAGGCCTCCCTGGCCAAGTTCCTGATGATCGTCGACGGCGGGGACGCGCCGGGCCTCGACGTCGAGGACGAGGCGGCCTTCCTCGCCCACCTCCTCGCCCGCGTGGACTGGCGCAACGACCTGCACTTCCACACGCGCACCACCATCGACACCCTCGACTACTCCGGCGAGGGGCTCAACGCCGGCTCCAAGGTGGTCATCGCCGCCCGCGGCCCGGCCCGGCGCGAGCTGGCTACCGAGCTCCCGCCCGCCCTGAGCACGGCGAGCTTGCCCAGGGTCCGGGCCCTCCGCGTCGCCCTGCCCGGCGTGCTCGCGGTCGAGCTCGAGGCGGGCTTCGAGGACGCCGCGAGCGGCTACGCCAGCGCCGAGGCCATCGCCCGCGCCCTCGAGCCCCACGTCGCCGCCTTCGGCATGGGCGCGGACGCAGACGGCGACCCTGGGCGCCCCGCCTTCCCCCTGCTGCTGCTCGTCGACGACGCCGCCTTCGCCTCGGCCACGCTCCACAACCTGCTGTGGGTCAGCTTCACCCGGGCCAACCCCAGCCACGACCTGCACGGCGTCGGGGCGTTCACGGAGCACAAGCACTGGGGCTGCACGGGGCCGCTGATCCTCGACGCGCGGATCAAGCCGTGGCACGCGCCTCCGCTCGTCGAGGACCCGGCGGTGACGGCTCGCGTCGACGATCTCGCCGCCCCGGGCGGGCCGCTGCACGGCCTGTTTTGAGCCCGCGGCTGGTAGCATTTCGGCGTGCAGCAATGCGCCCACCCAACTTGGGCGCCAGGCCTCGAAATGGGGCTTGGGAGGCCAGTCATGGCCATTTGAGCCGCTCCGAAAGCGATTACCTCGCCCGGAAACCGCTTACCCCGCAAATGCCGAATGAAAACCGGCCGGTCCGCACACAACTGCGGTGAACCCAGCAAGGGACTCGCCGCCATGACCACGCTCCGCACCGCCACCGCCGCCATCCTGTCCACCCTCGCCTGCGCCGCCGCCTTCGCGTGCGTCGACGTCGACTCCCTCGAGGGTGAGGACTTCCGCAGCACGCGTGGCGGCGGCGGCGGTCAGGACGTGTGTCCGACCTACATCTGCGGCGGCAACGCCAACCGCAGCGCGAGCTTCTCGTTCAACGTCGAGGGCGCGCTGATCAACGACAACAAGGTCGTGTCGAGCGTCACCGACCCGTGGGGCTTCCCCGCGCACATCGTCGTCAACGACAGCGAGTTCAGCATCGTCCGCTACGCCGGCAACGTCGAGCTGACCGGCGAGATGATGCTCGGCACCGAGATCGAGTTCTACAGCTACGAGTCCAACAACAACGCCAAGCTGACCCTCGTCGACTACGACCTCGAGGGCGTCGATTCCCTGCTCTTCCCCGGGGTCCGCTACCCCACCTACGAGTTCGAGTTCACCGACGAAAACGGCGTCACCAGCCAGCTGTGCACCGAGGGCGACTGGGACGAGGGCAACCCCATCCCCGCCTCCCAGGCCATCGTCGTCCAGAACGAGGCCTACGACTGGTACGGCCAGCCCATCGCCAACATCGACGAGATGCCCGGCGGCAGCGCCAACTGGGTGAGCGTGGGCTGCCTCGGTGGGGCCTTCGCCAAGAAGGCGCTCATGGGCTACGACATGAACATCGACGGCCCCAACGCCACGACCCGCGAAGAGAACCACACCATGATGAACATGCTGACGGCGCGCTACTGCGGGGGCGAGTCCTACACCTTCACGGGCATGCCGGTGACCTGGCAAAACGACAAAGAGTGGTACCAGCCCTCGAACACCGAGATCGAGGCGATGTGGACCGAAAACGGCGCCATCTGCCTCAACGAGCCCCGGCTCGTCCCGCGCGGACAGGTCCTCGCCGAGTGCGGCTTCATCCCCACCTGCGACGAGTTCAACCCCAACGACTTCGAGCTGGTCTCCTACCACGCTGCGGACTGACGGATACCCATCATCCCATCCTCGCTTCTCCGTCGTCCCCTGCGAGTCGGTCCCGAACTGGCTCGCAGTTTCTTGCGTGCCCGCTCAACCGCCGAACGAGCGCGCGTCGATGGCCTGCAGCCGGACCTCGTGGCCTGAGCCCGCGCCCATGTACCAGCGCCGGGCTTCGCCAGCGAGGGCGTCGGCCCGAGTCAGGTCACCCTGGTCAGGGTCGGCCCGCTCGCCGAGGGCCTGGGCCAGGCGCCAGCGCGCGTCGGCCAAAGAGCGCTCGAGGTCCCGATCTCGAACCCGTTCGGCGGCCTGCTGAAAGCCCGCGACCGCGGACTCGAGCAGCGCAATCGCGGCGTCGCCCATGCCGGCGTCTGCCCGACAGCGCGCTAGGCCGACCTGGGCCTGGGCGACGTAGCGCGCCCGCCACCACTGCCCTGCGTCCTCGTCAAAGCTCTCGACGATGGTCTCGAACGCGCGCGCGGCCGAGTCCCGGTCGCCCTCGTCGAGCATCTCGAGGTAAGCCTGCGCGACGGCCCCGCGATCGCCACCCGTCGTGTCGACCTCGAGGGTGCGCTGGAAGGCCGCCCGCGCCGCTTGATCGGCCCCTCGCTCGAGCTCGAGCATGGCAAGGGAGTACTGGCAGTCGACCACCAACATGTGGGTAGGGTGATAGCGAGCGAAGCGCTCGCACAGCGGCGCGCGCTCGGCGACCACGAGCTCGGCGCTGGTCAAGTGGTGCGTCGCGCCCACGCCGTTGGCGAGGGTCAAGGGGTGATTCGGACCGAGCCGGGCCTCGAATTTGGCCGTCGCTCGCTGAGCGAGGGTGAGCGCCTCCTCGGGCTCCGCGACGAGCGCGAGGTTGCTCGAGATCCACAACAGCTCGAAGGCTTCGAGCCCGCCCTCGTCGCGCAAGGCCGCCGCCTCCACGAACGCCTTTCGGGCCCCCTCGCGGTCCCCTTCGGCCATGCGGGCCACGCCCACGTTGTTGAGCAAGAGCGCGTGGGCGAAGGCGCTGCCTGGAGTGCGGCGGGCGAGGGCCTCGCCGAGTTCGAGACGCGCGAGGTGTTCGGTGGGCACCTCGGCCGTCCGGGCTGCGAAGGCGTGGCGCGCCAGGGCCTCGAGAGCGAGCTCGTCCATGCCCGCCTCGAGGGCCGTCGTCGCGGCGACCTCGAGGGGCTGGATGGCCGCGTCGCGTCGGTCCATGTGCACGAGCACCCGCCCCCGGGCGAGCTCGATCTCGGCGATCAGCGGCGCGTGGGACAGCCCCCGGGCAAAGCCCAAGAGCGTGTCGAGCTCGGCGAGCGCCGCCTCGTAGCGGCCCGCGTGCTCCCAGGCCTCGAGGGTGATCAGCTTGGTCCGCTGCTCGTCGACGAGGCGGGCGAGCTCGGGGTCCTCGGGGGGCGGGACCTCGGCCTGGAGGGCCTCGAGGTCGGCGCAGCGGGCCAGGCTCGGCAGCTGCTCGACGACGTCGACGGCCTGCACCAGGGACAGCTCGCCCTCGCCCTCGCCCTGACGCAGGACCTCGACCGCGCCCTCGAGGGCGGCGAGGCGGCGGTCGAGGCACAAGGTCCGCTTGTCGAAGATCGCGTCGGACTGCTCCCCGCGCCCGTGCACCTCGCAGGCCTCGCGGTGCATGGTCGACCAGCGCTCGGCGTAGCCCGACAGCCCCGCGTCGACCCGGGCCCAGGCCGGCTCGGCGTAGTCGAGCTCCGTGGCGGCCATGGCCGCGCGCACCCCCTCGCGCTGCTCGGCGCCCCAGACCGCCTCGACCCGCTCCCGCGCGCCGGTGCACTGCGGCGCCTTCGGGCCCGAGCCCCCACCGCTGACGCTCCAGGTCAGCGCGCCGGTCAGCGCGACGAGGGCGAGCGCGCCCGCGACGGTCAGCGCCCGACGCTGGCCGCGGTTGCGATCCCGGCCCAGCTCCGCGACCAGCTCGGCCATGGACGGAAAGCGCTCCTTGGGGTCGTTGTTCAGCCCGCGCAACAAGATCGGCAGGACCCAGCGCGGCACGTCGGCGTGGCCGCGCTCGGGCTCCTCGATGCGGCCGAGCAAGACCTTCTTGCGCAGCTCCTGCATGGTCTTGGCTGCGAACGGCCGGCGGCCAAACAGCGCCTCGAAGAGCGCGACGCAAAAGGCGAACTGATCAGCCTCGGGGCCGACGCGGTAGCCGAGGAACTGCTCTGGCGCCATGTAGGCCGGCGTGCCCATGACCGCCCCCGTGACCGTCAAGCGGGCGGCCAGGCGCGAGGACGAGCTGCTACCCAGCGAGCCCGCGCTCGGGGTGTTCGGCGTGTTCGGTGTATTCGGCGGACTCGTCCCCTCGGGCACGCCGAGCTCGGCGGATCCCGCAGCCATCGCCGGCGCGCCCGCGTCCCACTCCTCGCCCTCGCCGACGCCCCGGGCCAGGCCAAAGTCCAACACCCGGACGCGGCCGTCCTCCCCGCGCAACAGGTTGTCGGGCTTGAAGTCGCGGTGGACCACGCCCGTGGCGTGGGCCGCGATCAGGCCCTCGCCCGCCTGGAGGTAGGCCTCGAGGATCGCCTCCCAACCCGGCGCCTCGTCAGTGATCCACCGCCGCATGGTCTTGCCGACGATGAACTCCATGACGATGAAGATCTGCCCGTCGAGGACGCCGACGTCGTGGACGGGAACGATGTTGGGGTGGGACAGGCGGGCGAGGGCCTGGGCCTCGCGCAGCAGCCGGGCCTGGGCCTCGTGGGTGACCCGCCCCCCAGCCCGGAGCAGCTTGAGGGCCACGCGTCGGTCGAGCTCGGGGTCGTAGGCCGTGTACACCGTGCCCATCCCCCCGGCCCCCAGCTCGTCGAGGATCACGAAGCGCCCGAGGCGATCGCTGGGCCTCGAAGCCCGCCCATCGGGGTAGCCAGGCGGCCCTGCGCCCCCTACTGGGCCCGCCGAGGACGCGGCCAGGGTGTCCCGCTGCGCCTCGGGGCCTGCGAGCAGCGTCTCCCCGTACGCCTCCGGCGAATCTCCGTCCAAGGGCTGATCTGGCCTACTCACCGTTCGATGGGCTACGGAACGCAGATCCGCAGCGCGGGCCCGCCCTCCACGCACAGTTTGCCCCATTCGGGCTCTCGGGGGTAGCGTCACCGAGGTGGCGACCTTGCGTCAGATCGACGGTCACGAAGTTCGAACCCTCGACAGCGACACCCTCGTGGGTCGTTCGTCCGCTTGCAGCCTGCGGCTGAAGGCGTCCGATGTGTCCAAGGAGCACGCGGCGCTCAACTGGACCGGGGAGCAGTGGACGATCCGCGACCTCAACAGCCGCAACGGGACCTTCGTCGACGGGCGACGGCTCGGCTCGGGGGAGCGGGGCATCATCGCGGCCGGGACCCAGCTCGGCTTTGGAACCAGCGAGCGCTGGGTGTGCTCCGACGCCTCCCCGCCCCAGCTGTCCGCGACGACCGCCGATGACCAGGAGCCCATCATCGTGTCCGGCCAGCAGAGCCTGGCGATCTACGCGGGCGAGGAGCTGCTCGCCTCGGTGTCCCGGGACATCCAGGGCCGCTGGGTGCTCGAGCGCGAGGAGGAGGTCACCTACGTGCGCTCGGGCGAGACGCACAGCATCGGCGGCCGGCCGTGGCAGCTGCGCCTGCCCGAGGTCAGCGCGACCACGGACGTGTCCGACGGCGTGCGCACCGTGACCGCCACGCGCCTGCGCCTGCTCGTCGCCGAAGACGGCACCGTCCACGCCCAGGCCCACGTCCAGGGCGAGGTCATCGACCTGCGCCGCCGGGGCCACCACGCGCTGCTCTTGGGTCTGGCGCGGCTGCGCAAGGCCGACCAGGCCGCGGGCAAGAGCGACTTCGACGCGGGCTGGATCAACTACCGCAAGCTCCAGGACCTCCTGGACTGCACCCGCAACCTGATCAACGTCAACGTCCACCGGGCGCGCAAGCAGTTCGAGGAGCACGAGTTCATCGACGCCGGCTGCTTGATCGAGCGCAAGCAGCACACCGGCAAGCTGCGCCTGGGCGTGAGCGAGGTCGAGATCCTCAGCGAGAGCTAGCCGGGCTCCGCTTCAGTCTTCGCCGGTGACCACGACCACGGCCGCGCGCTCGGGCCCATGGACCCCGAGCGCCCAGTCGAAGGTGCTGCGGCTGACCGGGGTCGAGCCCCGCGAAGACTTCCCGAGGGGGCTGCCGTTGACCAGCCGAGCATGCGGCGCGAGCTCGACCAGTAGGGTCTCGCCCGCCGCCTCGGCCGCCCCTGCGGGAGCCCGCGCGGGGTTTCGCTGGCTTCGGTAGGCGAGGTCGCGGGTGAGCGCGAAGCTGAGGTCGGCACCGGCCTCGTCCGTGGTCACCGGCCGCCAGCCCCCGCCAATGGGGAACATGCCCACGGCGAGCAAGAGCTGGTCCGCCAACGCGACTGGGTCGCGCTCGGTGGAGACCACGACGATCGCGACCCCGTCCCCGGTGCGCGCGGCGGTCTCGACCACGGCCTGCGACGAGGCCTGCTCGTCGCGCTCGAGCTCGAGCCGGTCCAAGATCCACTGGCTCGAGTCCTTCGGCGGTCGAGGCCGGCGCGGGCGCAGCTTCAGCAGGCGCGTGCGCTGGGCGATCACCTCCTGCCAGTACGGCACGACGTGGGTATTTCCGTGCTTTCGCACGTAGCTCAGGGACCTCCGGGCCTCGTCGAGGCGCCCCGGGTCCATGACCGCCGCGGCCGCGAGCTCTTCGTCGGGACCAAAGGCCTCGTAGGCCCACGCGGCGAGGTGCGAGGGCACCGTCGCCAGCGACGCGACGCGCCGGAGGGCGTCGGCCGAGGACGCTTGGGTCAGCTCCAAGACGGGCATCACCCAACGATAGCTCGGCGAAGGCCTCGAGGTCGTGTATGCAGGTCTGGACCATGGCCATCACCGGAAAGCAGCTGTTCACCACCCTCGAAGCCGACGGCTCCCTCACCCTCGAGCTCGACGAGGTCACCGTCCCCGAGCCCCAGGACAACCAGGTCGTGGTCCAGATGGAGGCCGCGCCGATCAACCCCTCGGACCTGGCGATCCTGACCAGCAAGGCGGACTTCGAGAACGCCGAGTACGCCCCGGGGCGGGTCGTCGCCAAGCTCGACGAGCCGTGGCTCTCGGGTCTGCGCGGGCGCCACGGGCAGCGGCTGGTGGCCGGCAACGAGGGCGCGGGCGTGGTCGTGGCCACGGGCGACGCCCCCATGGCCAAGGCGCTCATGGGCCAGCGGGTCGCGTGCGTGCCGGGCCACGCCTTTAGCCAGTACGCCCTCGCCCAGGCCCACCTGTGCCTGCCGCTGGGCGAGCACTCCAGCGAGGCGGGCGCGAGCGCCTTCGTCAACCCGATGACCGCCCTGGGCTTCGTCGAGACCGCCAAGGCCGAGGGCCACGGCGCCATCCTCCACCTCGCCGCCGCCTCCAACCTCGGCCAGATGCTCAACCGCGTGTGCCAAGAGGACGGCATGAAGCTCGTCAACATCGTCCGCCGCGAGAGCCAGGTCGAGCTGCTGCGCAGCCAGGGCGCCGAGTACGTCGTGAACTCCTCGGACGAGGACTTCATGGCCCAGCTGCGGGCGGCCATCGACGCCACCGGTGCCTTCCTCGGCTTCGATCCCATCGGCGGCGGGACCATGACCGACGCCTGCCTCGCGGCCATGGAGCAGGTCGCCGCGTCGAAGATGAGCGAGTACTCGCGCTACGGCTCGACCCAGGACAAGAAGATGTACATGTACGGTCGGCTCGACCTCAACCCGACCATCCTGACCCCGCGCTACGGCCTGCAGTGGACCATCTCGGGCTGGCTGCTCACTCCCTTCCTGCAGCGCGCGGGCCTGCCCACGCTCATCGCCATGCGCCAGCGCGTGCTCGAGAACCTGGGCACGACCTTCGCCAGTTCTTACAAGGCGCGGGTCAGCCTCGAGCAGATGCTGACCAAGGAGGCGATCTTGGATTATCAGCAGATGAAGACCGGCGAGAAGTACCTCGTCACCCCCCAGGCCTGACCTTCGCTACCGTCGTGGACGAGCCGCGCCACGTCCACGACGCTCAACCCCAGGTCCGGCGCCACCACGAGGCGCCCGCGCCCAGGGCCCGGGTCAGCCCGCTCATCGACTCGTGGCGGCGCTCGGGATCCACGGCCAGGCCCTGCGCCAGGGCCTTGCGCAGCGCCCGGGGGACCCGCTCTCCCCGACCGCCCGAGGCCGACGCGCGGTGCTCGGGTGCGACCGGCGGGCCCTCGCGGATGTCTCGGGACTCGAAGGGTCGGGCGCCGTAGAGGGCCTCCCACAGCGCGACGCAGAAGCTGAATTGGTCGGAGCGCGGCGAGCTCGAGGCCAGGCGCCACAGCAGCTCGGGGGCCATGTAGATCCGGGTCCCGCCCTGGCACTCCTGGCGCTCGGCCTCGCTGGCCTCGGCGAAGCTGCGGGCCAGGCCAAAGTCGAACAGCACGACCCGCCCCGGGGTGATGCACACGTTCTCGGGCTTGACGTCGCCGTGGACCAGGCCGCGCTCGTGGGTCGCCAGCAGGCCCTCGGCGATCTGTCCGAACACGCGGCACAGCGCCTCGAGCTTGGGCGCCTCGGCGTCGATCCACTCGCGCAGGGTCGGGCCCTCGAGGCGCTCCATGACCAGGAAGCTCAGCGCCTGCCCCTCGCCCCGACCGCCGCCGTCGAGGGCGATGGAGCCGGCGTCGACCACCGTCACCACGTTGGGGTGGCCCACGGTCGCGAGCCGACGGGCCCCGAGGCTGTGCTCGCGCAGGGCCTCGGCGCTCGGGGCCAGGCTGAGCTTGAGGGCGAGCTCGCCCGCGCCCTCGCCCTCCGCGACGGCGTAGACGACCCCCTCCCCGCCGCGGCCGAGCTCCCTCGAGACGCGGTAGCGACCCACCTTCGCCCCCGGGCTGAGCTCGAGCCCGGCCTGGCCCACGACGCCGCTCAGGGGATCGCCGATCACCGAGACCCGCGAATGCTGCGTGGCATCCATGGTGTCCGCGGTCTCTTCCACCGCCGCGATGATAGCAGGGCGAGCGGGTCGGGGGCGGGTCCGCGCCTTTCCCTGGCGAGCGGGGAACATCGGCGCGCTGGCGACGTCGGAGACCACCGTGCCCCCCACCGTGCCCCCCGGCCTCGAGCCCCCCCGAGACTCCTCCTCGCCGGCAACTTCGTCGGTGTTTGCGTTGACGGGGCTTCGCTCCAGGTGTGAGCCTCGAAGGGCGATGCCCGGCGTCACTGCGCTCCCCCCTTCGCCCAGCTCGGCGGCCCCCCGCCCGGGGCTCCTGGTCGCCTGGCTGGCGACCTTCCTGCTGCTGACCCTGACCGCGGCCTGCGGCGCCAACCGAGGCCTGGGCGATCATCCCCCGCAGATCAACTCGAACACCGAGCAGCTGCCCACCTTCGAGCCCGCCACGGTCGCCGCCGGCACCCGCGAGGGCGACGCGGGCCTGCGCGAGGGTGACGCGCGCTCGGGTCCGCCGGCGCCCCCCGAGCCCCCCGAGCCCCCGCCCCTGCCCGAGCCCGAGCTCACCGCTGCCTACCCCCAGGGCGAGGCCAGCCCCTACTCCGAGATCACCCTCCGCTTCAACCGCCCCATGGTCCCCCTGGGCACCCAGGACTGGATGACCCCCGCGGAGGCCGGCCTGCGCGTCGATCCGCCGATCGCCGGCAAGGTGCACTGGATCGAGCCCACCCGCCTCGAGTTCGTGCCCGACGACCCCCTGCCCCTCGCGCGCGCCTACACGGTCCACTACGAGGCCGAGCTGACCGCCGTCGACGGCCCGAGCAAGCGCTTCGTCCGAGACTGGAGCTTCTTCACCGAGGGCCCCTCGGTCAGCATGCACGTCAACGAGAATCACTGGAAGGCCCGGGTGTTGGTCAACACCAGCCAGAGCGTGAAGCTCTCGACCCTGCGCAAGCACACCCGGGCCGAGGTCACCGACGCCCAGGGCACGACCCGGTCCGCGGACATCAAGATCCGCGCCCTGCCCCGCGACCGCGACGGCTGGCGCGAGGCGGACTACGAGATCCGCCCCGTCGGTCGCTGGCCGGCGGACAGCACCGTGGTCATCCACGTCGACAAAGACCTGGTCGGTACCAAGGGGCCGCGGCCCATGGGCTACGACGAGCACTTCTCCTTCGAGCCCACGGGCCACGTCTGGGTGAACTCCCACACCTGCCTGGGCGGCAACTACACCGACGGCTGCGAGATCGGGCCCGTCGAATTCGCGCTCTCGACCCCGATCCGCCGCGGCGAGGCCCGCAAGGTGACCATCGAGCCGGCGCTCGACGGCGGCGGCGGCCAGGCCACGGGTCGTCGCTACGACTGGCGCAGGAGCGGCCCGCCCAAGGCCCTCGACGCCTACGACACCATCCGCGTGTGGGGCGAGTTCGAGGTCGGGAAGACCTACACCGTCACGATCTCCGGGCTCAAAGACATCCACGGCCAGACCCAGGCCGACCCCTACGTCGAGACCCTGACCTTCGTCGAGCCGCCGCCCGCCCTCGACGTCAGCCCGCGCTCGGGCACCTTCCCCGCCGCCGAGCCGACCATGGCGGGGGTCGAGAGCCGCCACCTCGAGAGCCTCGTGACCCGCGCGGTGGTGCTGACCGGCGAGACGGCCGTGGACGCCTACCTCGCCTACACGCAGTTCGGCGGCAACGACCCGGCCCGCGAGGCGCCGCTGGTCCGCGCCCTCGCCAAGATCCCCACCCGCGACCACGCCCTCAGCCACAAGGGCGGCTTCGCGTGGTCCTCGGCGACCATCGACCTCCAGGCCGAGAGCGGCCACCAGACCGGCCTCGTCGCCTTCGAGATCGCCCCCGGTCCGCTCCTCGCCCGCGCCCAGGGTCGGCGCGTGCCCAAGTCCAAGCGCGGGCTGATCCAGCTCAGCGACCTCGGCGTGAGCGTGGCCGACACGGCCCCCCGCGGGGTGATCCGCGTGGCCAAGCTGAGCACCGACGCCCCGGCAGCGGGGGCGATCGTCGAGCTCGTCGACGGCAAGGGCGACGTCGTGCCCGTGGGCCGAGCCGACGGCGACGGCCTCGTGGAGCTCGGGCCCGAGCTCGACGTCGCCCCCGGCCAGCTCCTGCGCGTGCGCCACGACGGCGACAGCCTGCTGATGAGCGCGCGCGAGCTCGCGTCGCTCCACCACCACCCGAGCTGGCACGACACCGAGCTGCGCCCCGGCGAGAAGGTGCGCGCGGCCCTGATGACCGAGCGCTCGCTCTACAAGCCCGGCGAGGTCGTGCGCGCCATGGGCTGGGCCAGCGTCGCCAGCCCCTACGAGCTGAGCTCGCTCACCCCCCTGCCCAAGAACACCAAGGTCGCCCTCGAGCTCCGCGACTTCCGCGATGAGCTCATCGACACGGCCACGGTCCAGGCCAAGGCCCACGGCAAGTTCTGGGCGACCCTCGAGGTCCCGGACACCGCCAGCTTGGGCGACTACACCGTCACGGCCAAGCTGCTCAACGACTCGGTCCAGGCCTCCCTGCGCGTCAAGGACTACGCCGTGCCCGAGTTCGAGGTCTCGGCGACCCTCGCCGACGGCGACCTCCACCACGGCGAGCGGACCAGCGCGAAGGTCCGCGCCAGCTACTACTTCGGCGGCCCCGTCCCGATGACCCGCTTCCGCGACGTGACCCAGTGCACGGTCACCGACTTCCGCCCGCCGGGCTTCGAGCCGAACTGGCGCGTGGGGCCGCGGCGCGAGTGGAGGCGCCACTACGCCAGCACCGGCGGCTACAGCGTGGTCCGCCCGATCACCCCGGCCCAAGAGCAAGGGCGCATGGACTACGAGCTGACCCCCAGCTCCTCCGACACCGGCCTGCCCGCGACCTGCAAGCACAGCGTGGCCGTGGCCGACGCGAGCGAGCGTGAAATTGGTGCTGAGGCTACGGTCTGGCTGCACCCCCAGTTCTACCTGGGCATGGCCCACACCCGCAGCATCGAGGCCGGCGAGACCCTCGAGGTCGACGCCCGCACCGTCGACTACGACGGCTCCGCTCGCCCCGTCGACAGCGTCGTCATCGAGCTGACCCGCAGCTACTCCCGCGAGCAGTACGAGCGCGTCGACGGCGAGCGCGAGTTCGTCGGCTTCGTCCACGAGCGCGAGGTGCTGCCCGCGTGCACCACCCAGACCGACGGCGAGGGCCGGGCCCAGTGCAGCTTCGCCAAGCTCGAGTACGGCAGCTACGAGGTCCGGGTGGTCGCCACGGACACCGCCGTGGAGGGCTACGCCCCCAGCGTCAGCGGCTACCTCTACGTCCACCGCCCCAGCAATTACACCTACCTGCCGCGGACCCCCGTCAAAGAGCTGACCATCGATCTGAGCGCCCCCGAGGCCGAGGTCGGCGACCCGCTGACCGTCCAGGTGCGCGCGCCCTGGCAGCAGGGCCACGTCGTGCTGCTCATGGTCAAGGGCGGCCTCCACCAGGTCATCCCCCTGACCCTCGACCAGGGCCGCGCGAGCGTCGAGCTCGAGGTCAACGAGGCGTGGGCCCCCGGGGTCCACTTCACCGTCCTGGCCGTGTCCCCCGGCGATCCCCAGGCTCGGGTCCTCCCGCGCCTGCGCACCCACAGCACCCGCGTCGACGTGGGCACCGACAGCCGCAAGCTCTCGGTCCAGGTCGAGGTGCCCAAGACCGCTCAGCCCGGCCAGACCCTGCCCATCGAGGTCCACGCCCGGGACTACCGCGACCGCCCCGTCCAGGGCCACGTCAGCGTGTGGGCCGTGGACGAGGCCGTCATCGCCCTGTCCCCGCCGATCATCCCCAGCTTCGTCGAGACCTTCAGCGCCGGCTTCGGCAACGACCTGCGCTTGGGCTCGAGCTACAACGCCCTGCTCCTGCCCTACCTGCTGCGCGACGATCCTTACTCGCCGTGGCTGTTCGACCCGCGCTGGCGCGAAGGCCTGGGCCTGCGCGGCTACGGCTCGGGCGGCGGCGGGATGGGGTCCGGCTACGGCCGGGGCTCGGGGGCGGGCTTCGGCGGCCGAGGCTCCCGCTCCCCGGCCATGCCCAAGGCCCGCAGCCAGTTCTCGAGCGCGCCGATCTTCATCGGCGACGCGGAGCTCGGGCCCGACGGCGTCGCCCACCTCGAGGGCACCCTGCCCGACAACCTGACCACCTTCCGCGTGACCGCGGTGGTGTCCTCGCCGCTGACCGAGGGCGGCGACGCCCTCGTCGAGCCCCGCTTTGGCCTGGCCGACGGGCGCACCCGGGTCACCAAGCCCCTGGTCGCCCGCGCGGCCCTGCCCCGGGTGATGCGCCCGGGCGACACCGCCGAGCTCGGCGTGCTCGTCGACAACCTGCGCGGCGGCGCCGGGCAGCTCGAGGTCGAGGTCGCCCTCGTCGACGAAAAGGGCGAGCCCGCGGCCGACGGCGCCCTCGAGCTGCTGAGCTCGCCCCAGGCCAGCGTGGCCCTGGACGCCGGCGAGCAGGTCCGCCTGCCCTTCAGCGTCCGCGCCCACGGCACCGGCACGGCCCAGTTCGAGGTCCGCGCCCGGCTCGAGCCCAGCGCCGCGGGCAACCGCCCCGTCGCCGACGCGCTCCGCCTGCCCATCCCCGTCGAGGCCGAGCGCACCCTGTCCGACCGGGTCGCCGTCTACGGCGAGCTCGGCAGCCCGGTCGCGGCCGAGGCCGACGAGCGCCGGGGCAAGGCCGGCGCGAAGTCCCTCGCGGCCGTCATGCCCTTCGTGCTGCCCACGGAGATCGATCCCAACTACGGCGGGCTCAGCATCTCCGTGGCCTCGTCGATCCTCGGCGGGGTCGAGGACGCCGTCGCCTACCTGGTGACCTACCCCCACGGCTGCGTCGAGCAGACCTCGAGCTCGCTGCTGCCGCTCATCCCGCTGGGCGCCCTCGCCCGCCAGGGCTACCCCATGGGCATCGACGACACCGATCACTACGTCGCCGTCGGCGTCCAGCGCCTGCGCACCATGCAGCTCGGCGACGGCTCGTTCAGCTACTGGCCCGGGGGCGACGAGTCCATGCCCCACGCCAGCGCCTACGCCACCTGGGTCCTCGTCCAGGCCGATCAGGCCGGCTACCACGTGCCCAGGGACCTGCTCGACGGCGCCGTCGCCTTCCTCCGGACCCGCGTAGTCGCGTGGCAAGGCAAGCCCGGGCCGACCCTCGAGGAGGACATCGACGCCACCTTGGCGCTGTGGGCCCTGACCGCCGCTGGCGGGGGCACGAGCGACGAACACCAGCAGATCGACGAGGCCCTCACCCGCCTCTACGACCAGCGCCTGCGCCTGCCGGTGTTCGCCCAAGCCTACCTCGCCCTGGCCATCGCCACCCAAGAGAGCGCCGACGCCGACACCCAAAGCCAGCGCCTCGACACCCTCTTGCTCGAGCTCGGCTCCCGCGTGGACGAGCGCCAGGGCTACGCCAAGGTCGAGGGCGGCGGCTACTGGACCTGGTACTGGGACTCCAACGTGCGCAGCAGCGCCCTCGTGCTCATGGCCTTCCTCGCCCACGAGCCCGAGAACCCCATGGTCCCCAAGCTGACCCGCGGGCTGCTCGAGTCGCGCCGCGGCGGGCGGTGGGCCAACACCCAGGAGAACGCCTTCGCCCTCCTCGCCCTGGCCCGCTACGCCGCGATCTACGAGGCCGAGGAGCCCGACTTCGAGGGCCGGGTGTGGCTCGCCAACGAGCCCGTCGTGTCCATCCAGATGCAGGGCCGGGGCTTCGGCTTCGAGGACGGCTTCGCGCCCATGGCCGAGCTCCTCGCGGCCATGGCCCAGCCCGCCGACTCTGAGGCGGGGAGCGGGAAGACGGACCAGCTGGCGGACCAGCTGATCCTCGAGCGCGCCGGCACCGGGCGGATGTACTACCGCGTCGGCCTCGAGTGGGCGTCCACCGCCACCGACCTCCCGGCCAAGGCCGAGGGCGTGGCGATCCGCCGGAGCATCCGCGACGCCGAGGGGATCCTCGGCGAGAACCCCAGCATCGAGTCCGGGACCTTGCTGGCCATGGACCTCGAGCTCGAGCTCCACTCCCCCCTCGACTTCCTCGCCGCCGAGCTCCCGCTCCCGGCGGGCCTCGAGGCCATCGACATGGACATCGGCAAGGGCAAGGACGCCATGCGCATCTCCGGCCAGCGCGGCCACTGGGTCAGCCACCAGGAGCTGCGCCGCGACCGGGCCGTGGTGTTCGCCAACCACATGGGCGTGGGCACCTACCGGACGACCATCTTCCTGCGCGCCACGACCCCCGGCGACTACGTCATGCCCGCGGCCACGGCCGAGCTGATGTACTACCCGGAGATCTACGCGCGCACGACCGGCCAGCGCGTCAGCGTGCGCTGACCGTTCATTCCGGGTCTGCGCAGCAGCGCAGGCCCGTGTTCTTCCACTGGTAGTCCCGCGTCCGCAGCGAGGAGATGTCGCAGGCCGCGAGCGACGGCTCCGTGGAGTAGCCGCCGCCGCGGCGCAGGCAGGTCCCCTCCTGGTCGTCGCAGCTGTTGGTCCACTCCCAGACGTTGCCGCTCATGTCGAACAACCCCGCGAGGCCCCCCTCGCAGCCCGGCGCTGCGCCGACCGGGAGGGGCCCGTCCATCTCCCTGTCCCCGTTTTCGTTGCACAGCCCGGGGATGTGCCCGGGCCCGTAGGGGTAGGCGTTGGTCAGCGACTCGCCCACGCAGGCCCGGTACCACTCGCTGGTCAGGTCGTCGAGCAAGGCCGGGCTGCCCGCTCCGCCGCCGACGGCCCCGCACAGGTGCTTGCCCTGCCACTCGCAAAAGGCGTAGGCGTCGCACCAGTCGACCCAGACCACGGGCTCGTCCTGGTCGCCGTTGAACTGCGCGTCCCAGTCGTTGGGCACGTAGGTCTGGTTGGCGTCGCAGTCCGCGGGCAGATCGAGGATCGGGCCGGCGTCGAGGAAGGCGGCGTAGTCGGCCACGCGGACCTCGGTGGCGTCGATGCGCATCTCGTTGGCCGCGTCGGCGACCATGCCCTCGAAGCTGCCGCCGGTCCCCGAGCCGTCCGTCTCGGTCTCGGTGGTCTCCGTATCCGTCGACTCCGTCGTGTCTGAGGACTCCGTCGTGTCCGTCGACTCCGTCGTGTCCATCGTGTCCGTGTCCGTGTCCGTGTCCGTCGATTCCGTCGACTCCGTGGAAGACTCCGCCTCCGTCGTGTCCTCTGTGGACGACGCCTCGCTCGTCGACTCCGTGCCCTCCAGGCTCCCGCCCGTGGTCGAGTCGGCGCCGGTGTCCGTGGCGACCTCGTCCCCGCCCGCGTCGACGAAGTCCGGGTTGACCTCGAAGAAACGACACCCACCCGCGAGACCGAGCGCGGCGAGCAGCAGAGCGACCGAGGAGCGGTGCATGCTCGCATCCTACACCTGGCTCGCACCCCACGAGGTGCGCTCGAGCGCGCATTCGGCCCGTGCTCGGGTCCGCGCCCAAGGCCCCTCGCCCTCTTTTCGACCGGCTAGCTGCGTTACACTGCTCCCTCGTGGCCAGCGGCGAGCACACGCCCCCAACCACACGGCCGGTGGGGCAGGCGGACACCATCGACTCGTCCCAAGACGCGGGCAAGCGCGCGCAGGACGAGGACGAGGACGTCGACCTGAGCGGGATGACCTTCGCCAACCGCTACAAGCTCGTGCACATCCTCGGGCGCGGCGGCATGGGCGAGGTCTACCTCGCGGACCACACCGTCATCCCCAAGCAGTACGCGGTCAAGGTGCTCAGCGCCCGCCGGCTCACCGGCGGCGACGCCCTCGAGCGCTTCATGCAAGAGGCGCGCACGGCCTCCTCGATCCGCCACCCCAACGTCGTCGAGATCACCGACTTTGGCTTCTCCACCGAGGGCCTGCCCTACCTGGTCATGGAGTACCTCGACGGCGAGGAGCTCGCGACCTTGATGAAGCGCGACGGCCCCCTGCCCTGGCCGCGGGTCCGCGCGTTCATGCTGCAGCTGCTCGAGGCCCTCCACGCGGCCCACCAACGAGGCGTCATCCACCGCGACGTGAAGCCGCAAAACTGCATCCGGCTGTACGCTGCGGAGCCTGGCAAGGATCTCAAGGTCCTCGACTTCGGCCTCGCCAAGGTCATCGACGAGGAGCTCAAGACCGAGTCGCTGACCGAGACCGGCGTGCTCATGGGCACGGTCCACTACATGTCCCCAGAGCAGGCGCGCAGCGAGGCCATCGACGCGCGCACCGACATCTACTCCGCCGGCGTCGTCGCCTACCAGATGCTCACGGGGCAGCTGCCCTTCCAGGCCCCGCGCATGACCGGCGTGCTGTCCAAGCTGCTCATCGATCCGGTCCCGGCCATGGCCGACGCCGCGCCCGGGGTCAACGTGCCGGCGGTCGTCGAGGACGTCGTGGTCCGGGCGATGGCCAAGAACCCCGACCACCGCTACGCCAGCGCGGCCGCCTTCGCCGAGGCGATTCGATCGCTGCCCGAGGACCCCCGCGAGCTCGCGCGCATGGGCGCCTTCCCGTGGCGCAAGGTCGCCCTCGCGGTCGGGCTCGTCGTGGTCTTGCTGATCACCCTGCGCGCGATCGCCAACGGGATGGCTGGGGACGGCCCGGACACCCCCGGCGAAGCGGCCGGCTTCGCGGACGTCCCCGAAGGCGTGCCCGTTCGCCTGCCCCCCAAACCCGAGGATGGGGGCGAGGAGGAGGCCAAGGTCGGCACGGTGTCCGGCAAGGGGCGGCCGAGCGAGGTGTTCGCGCCAACCTCCCAGCCCGGAGCGAAGGCCGGTTCTGAGGCCGGCGGCGCGGGAGGAGCTGCCGGGACGCCGAGCGTGGCCGCTCCCCCAGTCGAGACGCCGAGCAAGGCCAAGGGCTCGGGCAAGAGCAAGGGTTCGGGCAAGGGCGAGGGCACCAAGGCCCCGGCCCCCAGCGACCCGCCCGCGGACACCCCGTCCACGCCCGGGGCCACGACCACCTACACCTTCGTCCTCGACGCGGCCGGTCGCAGCTGCGACCTGAAGGTCGACGACCGCCGCCAAGACTGCGGCGACGGGCGCAAGCTCTACCTCACCGAGGGCGGCCACGAGCTGCGCTGGCGCTTCTCCGGGGGCGCGTGGCAATCCGAGACGCTCACGGTTCAGCCTGGACCCCGGCGCTGCTTGCTGCTGTACTCGGACGCCGCGCAGGTGATGGGCGGAGGCTGCCCCGGAGGATCGCAATGAACGCGCTGCTGCTCACCAGCATCCTTGCCGGCTCCGTCCCCAGCCCGAGCCTCGGACACGCCCTCGCCCCCGGCGAGCCGCGCGAGTGCGTGGCCATCGACGTCCGCCCGCGCGCCCCGGGGGGCCAGGAGGCCCCGCCCCTCGAGACGACCATCGCAACCGCCGACTTGCCGGCCCTCGAGGCCCTGCTCGACCGCGTCGTCGATCGCCTCGAGCGGCGCGGGTGCACCGAGACCGCGGGCGAGGTGCTGCGCCTGGCCCTCGAGCGCACCCTGACCCTCGCCGAAGACCGCTCGACGACCGCGACCGCCGAACAGCTCGACGACCTCCGGGTCCACATCGAGCTCGTGCTGATCCGCTTGAACTACCGCCGAGGCTGCGACGCGCTCGTGTGCGGCGAGTCGGACATGAGCCAGTGCGCCGCCGTCGACGAGCTCGCCGCGCTGTTCGAGGCCAACCCCGGCACCTCCCCCGAGCGCCTGCGCGAGTGGCTGCTCGACGCCCCCGGCGATCCCGAGCCCCTCGAGTGCGCCTTCGAGGCCGCGACCACGACCTGCCCCCTGCCCGTGGTCGAGACCCGCACGCGCCCCGACATGCGCCGCGAGATCTTGATCGGCGCGAGCTCGGCCGGCCTCGCCGTGGGCGTGACGGCGGTGATCCTCGGCAGCGTGCTCGTGGCGATCCACCAGCGCTGCCCCGGTGGCATCCCGGCCACGGAGTGCTCGCACCGCTTCTCGACGGTCCAAGAGGGCGCGGCGACCCTGGCCCTGGGCGGCGTCGCGCTGATCGGCTCGGGCGTCGCCCTGGGCGTCGGCCTGCCCCGGCTGAGCGCAGACGTGAGCGCTCCGCCTGCGTCCGCGCCCACGACCCAGCGCGGCTGGGGCGTGAACCTCAGCTGGGGCATGCGCTTTTAGCCGGCCGATTTGGCCCCGGCCGCCGCCGCTTCGGCCGCTGCGGCTTCGGCCGCCGCTGCTGCCTCGGCCTCCGGCGAGCCGGGGATCAAGATCGGCTCGTCGAGCTCCGCCCACGCGGGCGTGGCCGCGGGTCGCCAGCTCGGATCGCAGTGCGGATCGCCGCGCTTGTCTCCCTCGGGCGCGACCAGGTTCGCCCCGCCCAACAGCGCGACCAAAAGCCCGCGGGCGTCGGCCGGACCCTCGACCCGATCGATGGCCTCGACGAAGAAGCGCTTGCCGTCCTGGCGGACGTGGAGCGGCAGGTAGCGCGCCCCGGCGATGCGCAGGCGCGGACCCGGGGCGGCGACCGCTTCGGCCGTCTCGCCGACTTCAGCGGCTTCGTCGACGACGAAGGTCAGGTAGAGCAGCACCGAGCTGCGCCGCGAGAGCTCGGGCTGGTGGCTGGCGAAATTGCCCAGGGAGTGGAAGATCAGCCCCTCGCGCCCGTCGCTGGCCTCGACCTTCTCCCACGGCTGGATCACGTGGGGGTGGCTGGCGATGACCGCCGTCGCGCCGGCCTCGATCCACCCGCGCGCGATCCTCTGCTCGCGCTCCCGGGGGAAGTGGCTGTACTCCTTGCCCCAGTGCGGCGTGACGATGACCGCGTCGACCTTGGGCTTGCGCTTGGCGTAGCGCCCCCGGCCGAGCAGGCGCTCGATGGTCTTGCCCACCGCCGCCCCGTCGCCGCAGCGCAGCACCTGCCCGTTGGGATCCTCGATCTGGTTGGTGTGCTTGGTGCACGCGATCCAGGCCAGGGACAGGTCCCCGACCCGGGTGATCGCGTGCCAGCGCTCCGGGCCCTCGGCGGCGCGCGTGCCCGTAAAGCGCAGGCGCGCGCGCTCGAGGGCCTCGACGGTGCGATCGACCCCCAGCGGCCCACGATCGAGGGCGTGGTTGTTGGCCGTCGAGACCACGTCGATCCCCGCCCGGACCAGGTCCTTGGCCACGGAGCGGTGGTAGTTGAAGCGCGGGTAGCCGCTGTAGACCACGCCGTCGTAGCTGCGCCCGGGGTCCTCGACCTCGACGAAGTCCCGGTCCAGACCCGCGGCCAGGGGACCCTCGAGGTTGAGGTAGGTCAGCTCCGGCTCGGCGAGCAAGTCGGCGATGTTGGCCCACAGCACCTCCGCGCCTTCTTTGTCCTTGGCGTCGTAGGCCTGGCGCTGGAGCTCGCGGTGGAGCAGGAGGTCGCCGCCAAAGGCGACGGTGAAGCGCGGGCCCTCGGCGCACGCGGCCGAAAATTGCAGGTAGTCCTCGGGCAGGGGCTCGGGCTGTGCCGGTTCGGGCTCGGGCTGTGTCGGTTCGGGCTCGGGCTCCGCGTCCGCCTCGGCTTTTGCTTGGGCGAAGCCCGAGCTCGGCGCGAGCGGCTGCTCCGTGGCCCCCGAAGCGACGCCGCCCTGGCTGTCGACGGGCGGGCGCGCGGGGCAGGCCGACGCGAGCCCGAGCACGGCGAGCACGACCCAGCTCCGGGGCTCGACGGCCCGGCTCCTCGCCCCGCGGATCATCGGCGGAGTGTAACGAAGGTCCCGATCCCCGAGTGGGCGAGCCGCCCGCGCCCCACGCGCAGGTTTCGGCGAGGCGGCGCGGACCGAGCTCACCGGCACCAGCGCTCTGGCCGCGCTTGCCGGTGGGCCCCCGCCCGCGGGCCTGATACTCTCGCGCCCGGTGACCGATCTGCGGCCCAAATATCGCTACGGCCTACGCGCAAGGCTTGGTGAGGGTGGCATGGGCGACGTGTACGTCGCCGAGCAAAAGGGCACGGGCCGCAAGGTGGCCATGAAGATCCTCAAGGAGGAGCTCTCGACGGACCCGAGCGTCGTCGAGCGCTTCCTCCGCGAGGCCCAGGCCACGGGCCAGCTCACCCACCCCAACATCGTCGAGATCCTCGACGTCGGCCGCAGCCGCTCGGGCACGGTGTTCTTTGTCATGGAGCTGCTGCGCGGGCGGGAGCTCGGCGAGCTGCTGGCCAAGGTCGGGCGGCTGTCGTGGTACCGCGCCCGCCACATCCTCACGCAGATCGCCGAGGGCCTCGCCGAGGCCCACCGTCACGGCGTCGTGCACCGCGACATGAAGCCGGACAACGTCTACCTGGTGCGCCGCGGGGAGGACCGCGACCACGTCAAGATCCTCGACTTCGGCATCGCCAAGATCGAGGGCGCCGCCGCCCTCACCCAGGCCGGCATGGTGTTCGGAACCGCCGGCTACATGGCCCCCGAGCAGGTCCTGGCCGGGACCATCGACGGGCGCACCGACGTCTACGCCCTCGCGTGCATGGCCTTCGAGATGCTCACCGGGCGGCTGCCCTTCGACGAGAGCAGCCCCATGCGCATGCTCAACATGCACGTGCGCCAGCCGGCCCCCAGCCCGCTCCAGCTCATCCGCCAGTCCGACCCGACCGCCGACTTCCCCGAGGCCCTCGACGCCGCCCTGCTCCGCGCTCTGGCCAAAAAACCCGACGAGCGCTTCCCCGACATGGCCAGCTTCGGCCGCGCCCTCGGGGCCATCCCCGCGCGCGAGCCCCAGGGCGACGAGGAGGACGACATCGAGAACCGCACCACCTTGGTGCCGGGGCAGAGCACGAGCCAGGGCGCCGCCAAGCGGGGCAAGACCCAGATCCACACCGGGCCGCCGCCCGCGGTCTCGCCGACGAGCGCCAGCGCCTCGAGCAGCGGGGCCTCGGCGAGCGCCTCGACCTCGACCCGGCGGACGCTGATTCACACCGCCCCGCCCATCCCTGGCGCCCCGCCGCCGACCACCGGCTCTCACGCGCCCAAGCGCAAGGCTCAGGCGACCATGCTGATGGACAAGCCGCCGGTGATCCCCAGCGCCGACCGAGCGGTCGAGCCGGCCGCGCCCCAGGCCCACGCCGAAAAGCGCCGCCGGCCCCAGGCCACGGCGCTCATGGAGAAGCCGCCGATCATCCCGCCGGCGCCGGGCCAAGAGGGCGCCAACGAGATCCACCTCCCCTCCCTGGGCTTTTTGTTCCTCGGCCTCGCCAACACCCTCGCGGGCACGGCCTCGGCCCTGCCCATGGACACCCTCGTCCGCCACCTGAGGACCTGGGCCCCCGACCTCGACGGCCCCGCCGTCCGCTCCCTGGCGACCCAGGCTTGGTCCAAGCTCATGGTCCTGCCCACGGCCGAGGCCCGGCGCGAGCGCGTGCTCGAGGAGGTCTACCACCTCGCCGTCATGCCCCCGGACCGGGCCGTCGACCTCGTCAACGAGCTCTACGAGATCGCCGGGCGGCAGAGCCCGGTCAACGCCAAAGCCCTGAGCTTCATCGTCGACGTGTCCGAGCGCATCGGCCTCGGCCTCGACCCGCGCATGGTCGCCGTCGCGTACATGCACATCTGCATCGCGCACAGCGGCGAGCGCCTCGACACCCGGGAGCTCACCGGCTTGCGCGAGCTCCTGCACCGCTGGGGGCCCAACCTCGAGTCCCCCAAGGTCGACCTCATCGTCCGCTGGGCCGTCGCCGAATTCGAGCAGCGCGCGACCATGCACGAGCGCTGGCTCCACGCCTACCAGATCGCCTCGGACTTCGGCTCGGCCTACACCGTGCCGGAGCGCAAGGCCGTGATGGCGGATCTGCGCGCCATCGCCGAGGCCGACGGCTTCATCGACGCCCGCGAGAAGCGGCTGCTCGCCGAGCTCGGGCAGCGCCTCAAGGTCAAGTGACCGGCGCGCCCGAATCGACGCGCGCTATCGCTATTCACATTCGCCAGCCACCATTCGCACTCGGGCACAAGCGACACTCCCGGCATGAATCCGGACGGAGCAGTTTTTCGCGCGAGTCCTCGCGCCATCACCATTGATGATTTCGTCCCGGGCCAAGGACCAGTGATCCTCGTTTGCAACGAGCTACAGTCCACGAAATCGCGCCTTATCCATGAATTTCGCCACTGAGCGCGCTCTCGTGTTCCCACCTCGTTTCTCCACGCCGCCCTCCCCCCTGGCTTAGAAATCGTGTTTGTCAATTGCTCTACTACCAGTGACTAAAACCCCACACACCGCTAGCGCCATTAGACATACTGATTAACACATAATTTACTCTCATCATCCCGACATGAATGACAACGAGTGTCGCAGCATTGAAGAGGCGCCCCCCAGCCACCCCGAGGACGGTGTCGACCGCCGCGGGTTCATGCGCATGCTCGGCGCCGCCAGCGTCCCCCTGCTCGCCCAGGCCTGCGTCGACGAGGCCGCAGACGAGGCGCCCGCCGGGCTCGAGCGCATGCGCGGGACCAACCCGCCGACGACCACCTCAGTCCAGGTTTGGCGTAGCCGCAAGAACCAGCCGATCGTCAGCCGCGAGGAGCACCTGTCCATCGATCCTGCGCTCACGGCCTACCTGAGCCTCGGCGACCAGTGTCGCGTCATCCGCGATACCGGCGAGTACGCCCTCTACACCGTCGGCCAGATCCGCAACGAGAACCCCGACAGCCGCGTCCGCATGGGCATGGGCGCCCGCTGCCGCCTGGGGACGACGAACACCTTCAACGCGACCTTGTCGACCACCGTGGTCGCCCAGGGCTTGAGCGACCAGGAGGCCAGCGCCCAGAACGAGTTCGTCGAGCGCCTCGTCGACGACGGCCACAGCCAGAGCTTCATCGCCATCGCCCCCCACGGCGGCTTCATCGAGCGCTACACCGACGACCAGGCCGAGCTGATGCAGAGCTCGCTCGCCGGCAAGGGCGCGAGCTCGTGGCTGTGCAAGGGCTACCGCTCGGGCCGCAGTGGCTGCGCGAGGGCGTCCGCGACGTCATCGCTGGTGTGCTCGCGGGCTCGGGCATCGAGGTCTCCCTGTCCGCCGAGGTCGACCTCTACCCCGGCGACAGCCCCGACAACGTGGTCAACTGGCTGACGGCTGACGGCTGACGGCTGGGGGCGCGGGCGGGGTCCAGATCGAGCAGAGCTACCGGGCGCGGGAGGTCTACGGCATGGACATCGCCGCGGCGCTGGCCGAGTACTATGACGGACTGATTTGATTGGCCTCAGCCTCGCAGTCTTGGATCCTCGCGCAGCCGAGGCGCGGCGAGCTCGACGAAGGCGCGGACCTTCGCGGGCGCGTGGCGGCCCCCGGGGTAGACGATGTGCACGGGGATCGGGGCGGGCTCGCAGTCTTCGAGTACGGCGACGAGCCGCCCTTGCTCGAGGGCCTCGCCGACCTGATAGGACAGCACCCGAGTCAAACCCCACCCGCTCGTGGCCGCGGCGATCGCCGCGTGGTTGGTGCTGCAGGCCAGGCGTGGGCGCACCCGCACGATCCGCTCCTCGCCCGCGCCCTCCTCCGTGCCGAGGTGCCACTCGACCCGCTCGCCCTCGCCCCCGCCGACGACGACCCGGTGCTCGGCGAGGTCCTCGGGTCGTCTCGGCGTACCGTGGCGCTCGAGGTAGGCCGGCGAGGCGCAGATCAAGCGACGCACCCGGCCCACACGGGTCGCCATGAGCGAAGAGTCGGGCAGCTGGCCCAGGCGCACGGCGACGTCGATGCCCTCGGCGACCATGTTGGTCACGCGGTCGACGAACAGCGCCTGGGCGCGGACCTCGGGGTAGGCGTCGAGGTAGTCGGTGAGGATCGGCAGGACGTAGAGCTGGCCAAAGAGCACCGAGCTGGTGATCCGCAGCGTCCCCGTGGGCCGGGCGTGGGCGCCGGCCGCCGCGGCGTGGGACTCGTCGACGTCGGCGAGGATGCGGCGGCAGTCGACGAGGTAGCTGGCGCCGACCTCCGTCGGGCTGACCGCCCGGCTCGTCCGCGAGAGCAGCTCGACCCCGAGGCTGCGCTCGAGGGTCGACACGGCCCGGGTCACCGCGGCCCGGCTGATGCCCAGCTGGCGCGCCGCCTTGGCGAAGCCTCGACACTCGGCGACCGCCACGAACACGCGCATGGTGTGGAGCTGATCCATGATGGGGCTCGCGCGGGTCCCGGTGGTTTCGCCTCGCGCGACGCAGAGTTTCGGTCTGCAGATCTGTCGCCGCAAGGGCGCCGCTCCCATGGTGTGTCCATGGACAACGCCCCCACCCACTCCCTCGCCCGAACCCTCGCCCGAACCCTCGCAATCGTTGCGCTGTCGACCGCAGCGCTGACCGGCTGCGACCCCGAGGCTTGCGAGCCGCCCGTCGAGGTCATCGAGGGTCAAGACCCGCAGCCAGGCTCCGGCCTCCCCGCGGACACCTGGGCCGAGCGCGGCCGACTGCTCGCCTTTCACCACCAGCGCAGCCTGTCCCGCGACGAGATCCGCGAGGCCCAGTTCGAGCTGCCCTTCGCGGACAGCTACGCGGACTTCGGCATCGACGACCTCACCAGCTTCTACACCGAGGCCGAGATCGACGAGGTCGTGCGCCACGAGGTCGACGTCTACCGCGTGGTCTACGAGACCATCGATCCCTGGGGCGCGCCCACGGTCGCGTCGGGGGCGGTGCTCGTGCCGCGAATCGAGGCCCCGCCGGCCGAAGGCTTTGCGCTGTGGGGCCTGCTGCGCGGGACCATCTTCTACGACGCCGACGCGCCCTCGCACGGCGACATGCCGGACTTTGGCATCTGGCGCGGGCTGCTGCCTGCGTCCGCTGGCTACGTCACGGCCATGCCCGACTACCTCGGCTTTGGCGCGGCCCGCTCGCAGCTCCACACCTACCTCATCAGCGAGCCCACGGCCACGGCGGCCGTCGACATGCTCCGCGCGAGCCGACACCTGAGCGTCGAGCTGGGCCTGCCCCTGCGCGACGAGATCCTGCTCAGCGGCCAGTCTCAAGGCGGCCACGCGACCCTCGCGACCATGCGCACCCTCGAGGCCGAGCACGCCGACGAGTTCGAGCTCGCCGGGGTCTCGGCGGCCGCGGGGGCCTACGCCGTCTCCCCCCTGGTCACCGCCTTGCTCAACAGCGACGCGCTCATCGCCCCGCAGGTGACCTCGCTCTACACCCTGGCGCTGGTCGGGGTCTACGGCTTCGACCAGCCCCTGTCCCACTACTTCGCCGCCCCCTATGACGAGCTCGTCCTCGAGCTCCACGACAAGACCAAGACCAACGCGGAGGTCATCGCCGGGTTGCCCTCGGGCAACACCGAGGAGCTGTTCGCCGAGGACTTCCTGACCGCCTTCCGCGGCGAGGGCGAGCAGGCCTTCAAGCAGGCCCTGGCGGACAGCGACGTGCACATCGGCTGGAACCCCGAGGCGCCCCTGCGCCTCTACCACGGCGAGCTCGACGCGACCGTGCCCGTAGCCCAGAGCCAGGCGGTGCTCGCCGGGCTCGCGGGCGAGCACACCTCGATCGCGCTCGAGGTCATCGACGGGGCCGGCCACCTGCAGACCATCATCCCCTCGACCCTGCGGACCATCCACTGGTTCGACAGCCTCGCCCCCGCGACCGACTGAACCGCGGACGTGGGGCAGGGAGGGCGTGGCGTCGACGCGGCCTCGCGCGCTCTACCACGGGCGCGCGGCGCCGTGGCTGCCGCTGCGCGTTGTCCATTCGATGGAGAGACCTCCGCGCGCGCGCAGGTAGTCGTCGATGAGGTCCGACAGCCCGACGGGTCCCTCGTGGAGCACTTCGAGCTTCCCCTCGGCGTCTCCGAGCGCGCGGACCTCGACGAGGTGAAAGACGGCCTCGAACCAGGACACGCGAAAGCTCGCGCCTGACGGCCCCAGCTCGATCCCGGTCCCTCGCCCCCGCTCGTCCAGGAGCCGGAGCAACCCGCTCCTGAGGGCTCGAGCTTCGCCTTCGACGGTCAGCCCCGCGCCCCCCTGCGCGCCCACGACGACCCGGACGCGCTCGACCAGGGTCGCGGGTGGGATCGGCCGCGCATCGCACAGCCCCGACTCTCCCGCTTCGCTCAGGCGCTTCAAGAGCTCCGGCTCTCTCCCCGCATAACGGACACAGTCGAGCTCCTGCGTGCGCAACACCCGGAGCATGCCGTCGACCTGCGTCGGAGTCGACGGCTGCCGACTCACGAAGCAGTGGCCGTCCGCGCCCGAGTCGAACAGGCTCGGGCAAACGGACTCTGGGACCCCACAGGCCGTGCAGCAGCCCTGCGTGACGTAGAAGTCGCCGGCTGCGTTGCGCGGGTGTCGGCTGCGTCGCGTCGTCACGTCGGGCTCACCCCGAGAGTACGCGAGGGCTCCCCGTCGAGTCGAGACTGGGGCCGCGCGCACGCCCGGAGCGCGGCGTGTCGGGATGGAGCTCAAGCCTCGAGGGCCGTCGCCGTGCGCTCGATGCCCTCGGCGATGCTCACCTTCGGCGCCCAGTCCAGCAACCGCTTGGCCTTGGCGATGGAGAAGTAGTGGTGCGTGCACAGGTAGCGGATCGCAAAGCGCGACATCCCGTCCTCGGCGTGCAGCGTGCCGCCCTTGACCCACGTGTCCCAGGTCTCCGCCACGGTCGCCGCGCCGTAGGCCACGGCGAAGGGCACCCGCCGCTTGGGCCCGGGCAGGCCGACGCGGTCGAGCACGCGACCGACGAAGTCGAAGAAGGCCATGGGCTCGCCGTTGGTCACGAACAGGGCCTCGCCCGCGAGCGGGGCCCCGGGCTCGAGGCGGTCGCTCGCGGCCAGGATCGCGTCGCTGAGGTTGTCGATGTAGGTGAAGTCCGAAAGGTGCGTGCCGGGGCCGACGGAGTAGTGCATCTTGCCCGCCCGCGCGCGGTCGAGGATGGCCGGGAGCAGCCGGGTGTCGCCGGGACCAAACACCACGTGGGGGCGGATGGCGCAGGTCGCCACCTCGGCGTCGCTGGCCGCGAGCACGCGCTTTTCGGCGGCGATCTTCGAGTCGGCGTAGGGCGCCTGCGACTCCCGGGCGTAGGGCAGGGTCTCGTCGCCGGCGCGGATGTCCCGGCCCTCGTAGACGACGCTCGCCGAGCTGACGTAGACGAGCTTGCGGACCCCGTGGGTCTGGCAGGCCGCGAGGATGTGCTCGGTCCCGCCCAGGTTCACGGCCCACACGTCCTCGGCCCGGTTTTGCTTGGTGTGCACCAAGCTCGCGTTGTGGACCACGAGGTCGTGACCGGCCACGGCCGCGGCGGTCGCCTCGGCGTCACGCAGGTCCACGCTCGCAAAGCGCACCTCGTCGCGCCAGCTGGACCCGCGCAGGTCCAGGGCCGTGACCGCGTCGCCGCGATCGGCGAAGGCGTCGACCAGGTGTCGACCGACAAATCCGTTGCCTCCGGTAACCAGGACGCGGGCCATGGCGGCGATGGTAGGGAGGCCCACACTTTCGGCCAAGGGACGCAGCTCACCCTGCCGCCCCCTGGCGGCCCCGTGCGCGGAACGCCCATCTCGAGGCCCAGACTGCTACCCTGACCCCGTGTCCGACGAACCGCCCATGCTCGACGGCCCTCCCCTGCTGGGCTCGGCGCCCGCCGGCACCCCGGCCCACCCGGGCGACCCCCTGATCGGCACCACCGTGGGGGGACGCTACGCGATCCAGGCGCGCCTGGGCGAGGGGGGCATGGGCGCGGTCTACCGCGGCGAGCTCCTGACCCTCGGCCGGGTCGTGGCCATCAAGGTGCTCAAGCCCGAGCTCGGCCGCAACCCGGTCATGGCCGAGCGCTTCCTGCGAGAGGCCCGGGCGACCGCGGCGATCGGCCACGAGAACATCGTCGACATCGAGGACGTCGACACCCTCGCCGACGGCACCGCCTTCTTCGCCATGGAGTACCTCGACGGCCACGACCTCGAGTCCCTCCTGCGCCACCGCGGCCGCCTGCCCTGGGCCCGAGCCCGGGGCATCGTCGTGCAGGTCGCCAGCGCCCTCGCGGCCGCCCACGACACCGGCATCGTCCACCGCGACATGAAGCCGGCCAACGTGTTCCTGGTCGACCGCTACGGCAACGCCGACTACGTCAAGGTGCTCGACTTCGGCATCGCCAAGTTCAACGACCCCACCAACCCCGACGGCCCCGCGCTGACCAAGGTCGGCGACGTGTTCGGGACCGCCGCTTACATGGCGCCCGAGCAGGCCATGAGCCACACCATCGACGGCCGCGCCGACGTCTACGCCCTCGGCTGCATGCTCTTCGAGCTGCTCGTGGGCCGCCAGCCCTTCGTCGGCGAGAACTACCTCCAGGTCCTCACCCAGCACGTCCGCGAGCCCCCGCCCCGGGCCAGCGAGCTCGCCCCCGAGGCCGGCATCACCGCGGAGCTCGACGCCCTGCTCCAGCGCGCCATGGCCAAGCTGCCCGAGCACCGCTTCCCGTCCATGGCGAGCTTCCGGGACGCGGTCCTGGCCATCCCCGAGCACGCCGCCGCGGGCGGCTACGACCCCCTCTACGGCGGCGGGCCGAGCCACTCCCCCCAGCCCAGCCAGCACTACCCGAGCACCCCGCCGCCCGCTCGCTCGACCGTGGCGCTCCAGGGCGTCCGGGCCGACCCGCCCCAGCAGCCCGCCCACCTCGCGCCGACCCTGCCCCCCGAGCCCAGCCTCGACGTGCCCGGGGCCCTCGCCGCCTGCTTCGTGACCTTCGCCCACGGCAGCGACGGCCACCTCGACGCCTCCGAGATGCGCACCCTGGCCACGCGCCTGCGCCAGTGGATCCCCGACACGCCCCTCGACCAGCTCGGCGAGCTGCTGCGTCGGACCGTCGCCCACTACAAGGGTCGGACGCCCGCCGAGCGCACCGAGCACGTGGGGCGCTGCGTCGAGATCCTGCGCAGCGCATTGAGCCCGGACCAGTGCCGGCGCATGCTCGACGACCTGCGCACCATCGCCGCCGCCGACGGCCACGTCCACGCCCACGAGCAGAGCGCGATCAAGGCCTTCGGCGAGGCCCTCGGCCTCGGCCTCGACCCGCGCATCGCCGCCGCGGCCGTGCTCTACCTGAGCCTGTGTCAGAGCGACGGCCACGTCGACCCCGAGGAGATGCAGGTCATCGCCGACGTCCTCGGCCGCTGGCTGCCCAGCGCGGGTCAGGCCGAGATCGGCGAGGTCCTCCGCGACAGCGTCAACGTGGTCAAGGCCCTGTCCACGGACCAGGCCCGCCTCGACAACGCCCGCGCCTGCGCCGACCAGCTCGCGGCCTCGACCAACCCCGACACGCGCAAGCAGATCCTCGGTGACCTGTGGCGCGTCGCCGGAGCGGACGGTCAGATCGCGCCGGAGGAGCAGCGCTTCATCATGGAGATCGTCGACCGCTTTGGGACGCTGGCTTGAGGCCTAGAGCACCAATCGGTTTGAGCGCGACGCCGACGAGCGCGCCCCGAGCAGCACCGCACCGACCGATCAGGCTCAGCCCCGAGAGCGGAAGGATCACCAGGATCTGAGCGGCCGGCGTCGCCCCCAAGGCGACCGCGACGGTCCAGCGCCCGACAGTCGTCGTTCAACCCTCGCGGGCGGCCCGCTGCCGCCCGCGAGCCCGGGCTTGCTCGGCCTCGACCTCCCGATCTCTCGGCGGGCTGTTGGTCTCGAGCTGGTCGAGCACGAGCTCTTTGGTGATCGCGTAGATGGCCTCGACGGCCTGCTCGAAGGCCTCGGCGTTGGCCTTCGAGGGCTTGCGCATGCCGCTGACCTTGCGGACGTACTGCAGCGCCGAGGCGCGGATTTCCTCCTCAGTCGCGGGCGGCTCGAAGTTGTGCAATCGCTTGATGTTTCGACACATGATCTTCGGGTCCGAGTCGCCGGGCGTGCAGCTCATGTGTAGCAGCTCGAGCGTGCCTGCGCGGG
Organism: Plesiocystis pacifica SIR-1; assembly: GCF_000170895.1. Taxonomy (GTDB): domain Bacteria; phylum Myxococcota_A; class Polyangia; order Nannocystales; family Nannocystaceae; genus Plesiocystis; species Plesiocystis pacifica. Next base: position 54,902 of record NZ_ABCS01000049.1, read on the forward strand.
CGCCCCACTCAGCTGGCCGCGCTCCCGAGCGAGCGGAAGAAGGCGTCGGCCTCGTCGTCGGCGGGGAAGATCAGCTCGACGCGCAGCTCCGCGACGGTCACGTCCAGCGGCTTGTCAAAGCGCAGCACCGTGGCGATCGTAGGGACCTCGCGGCCCGGGGCGAGGCGGACGGTCCCGCCCATCACGACCTCGTCCCGCTCCAACACGTCGAGGGCCGGCGGCGCAGGTCCCAGAGCCTTCGCCAGCGACTCCGCCTGCTCGAGCAGCGCGGGGATGTCGGGGTGCGGGTGGGCGAACAGCTCGCGCCGGAGCACGGCCACCACCTGGTAGGCGGCCGCGCGCACCTCGGCCTCCGGGACCCCGGGCTGCGGGGAGCACCACAGCGCGATCAGCTGCGCCGGCTCGAGCTGCGTCATCCCAGGGAACAGGCGCTCGCCAGTGCGGTTGGTCCGGAGCACGCGCAGCCCCGGCGCGAACACGAAGGCGGGGTAGGGCTCGTGGTTCTCGAGCACCCGCTCGACGATCTCGCGGACGGGTCGCATGGCCTCGGCGTCGAGGTCGTGCTCGGTGTAGACGGGGCGCAGGCCCGCGGCCATCAGCAGCGCGTTGCCGTCGCGGAGCGAGAGCTGCAGCGCCTCGACCAGGCGCAGCACGAGCTCCCGGCCCGGGCGCGAGCGGCCGGTCTCGATGAACGAGATGTAGCGAGGCGTGCTGTCGGCCTCGATCGCCAGGTCCATCTGCGACAGCCCTCGGCGCTTGCGCCACGCCCGGAGGCGCTCGCCGAAGGGGCTGAGGGTCACGTCGGGCACGCCGCGACCCTCTCCACCCCAGCGCTCGCCTCGCGCTCGACCGCCCCTCGTAGCTCGCGCTCGAACTCCTGCATCGGCTTGCGCATCATGACACGCACGAGCGGGGCCATCGGGGCCGCCCACCACGCCATGCGCAGCTCGGCGCGGGAGGTCAGCCGACAGCGGGACGGCCCGAGCGACTCGATCCGCCACAGGTTGGTCGCCCTGGTGAACATCGCCGGGATGCCCTCGACCGCGGTGTAGCGAAAGCGCATCTGCGCCGGGTCATACTCCTCGAGGGTCTCGGTCACGATCGAGGCCGGGAAGGGGCCGAAGGACTGCGAGCTGCGACAGACCCGCTGCGCGCCGACCCCCAGCTCCCCGATCAGCCGCGACGTCTCGATGCTCCCCGTCCACTCTGCGATCTGCCCAAAGCGCTCGCCGAGGACCGTCCAGGCCGCGCGGGCAGGGGTGTTCAGCTCCAACTGCGTGATGAACTCCATGCCCGAAACCTAGCCGCGGCGGTCAACTGGGCCCATTCCCGGCCAGGGAAGCGCCGCCGCCAGCTCGAGCCGGGCTAGCTGCGTGCGGCCGCCAGGGCGGCGTCGAAGCGGCGATCGAAGTCCTCCAAAAAGCCCTGCACCTTCTCGTCCTCGAGCGCGGCCTGAACCTGCGCTTGCCCCTCGCTCACCGCCCCTTGCTGCTTCTCCGGCAGCGCCGACGCCCCTTCCTCCACGGCGTTGTCCCGGCGCACCACCGAGCGCACCGCCGCGGTCCCGACGGCCGCGAGGCTCTTGGCCCCGCGCAGGCTCTGGCTCAGGGCGTGACGCAGCACGCCCAGGTCGCTGCCTTTGTAGCTCTCCTCGAAGGCCGCCCGGATCGCCTGGACCTCTCGCGTCCGCTCCTTTTTGCTCAGCGCGTCGCCGAGCTCCCCCTTGCCGAGCTGGCGATCGAGGCAGCGCCCGAGCATCAGCGCGTGGCCCATGCGCAGGGCCATGTCGCGGATCGCCAAGAAGAAGAACACGGTCTTGAGCAATTTCTTGAGCGGGACCAGCAGCAGCTTGATGGGGAAGGTCAGGATCGACCACAAGAGCCCCAGGCAACCACCGCCGTCGCTGTAGAGCGGGCCGAACTCGCCGGTCTTGGTCGTGCGGCCGTGGCGATGGAGGATCGCCGCGACCATCTGCCGCCGGACCTGGCCCTCGACGATGTCGTCGAGGAAGGGCACGGGGATCAGCCGGCTCAAGCCGACCAACAGGCTCGAGTAGGACAGGACCACCGGCACGCCCTTGGCCGTCGAGGGAGCCTCTGGCTGCTGCATGGACACCACATACAAACGAAGACCGACACCGCACAAGCGCGGCGTCGGTTTTGTGTCCGAGTTGTCGAGGTCCTCAGCGGACGATTTCGAAGTTCGCGCTCCCGAGCACGCTGCCGTCCTCGCTCTTGACCGTCGCGGTCCAGTCGCCCGCTCGGCCCTCGGTGACCGGCATCCAGGCGCGGGTGCGGTAGCTGTGCGTCGGGCGGACGCCGACCTCGATGCTGTGGCGCATGACCCCGTCCCGGGCCCACTCCACGGTGACGGTCTCGGCCTCGCGGGGGTGGATGACCCGAAAGCACACGCTCACGCGCTCGTCGGCGCCGGCGTCGAAGACCCGCGTCGAGCCCTCGCACTGGCCCTTCGCGTAGCCCGTCCCGAGGTCGAGGCTGTCGAGGTGGATGCCCGTCGCGCCCACGCCTCCGACGGGCGCCCCGTCGCGCTTGCCCACGGGCAGGGCCGCGAAGGCGGCGAGGTGCGCCTCGGGGGTGTTCGCGGGGAGCAGGCTCGGGTCGCGGAGGGCCCCGCGATCGCCCGTCGCGGGGGCGGACTTGGGCTGGGCGATCTCGAGGGTGGTCGGGGTCGCGCTGGCCAGCACGGCGTCGGTCTCGGCGGGCGCTTCGAAGCTCGGAGCGGGCTCGGCCGGAGCCGCCTGTTCGAGGACCGCGTCCACGCTCGGGGCGGGAGAGATCTCGTTGGCCTCGGGCTCGACGTCGACCTCGCTCGCCGCGGCGTGCTGCTCGCCACGGGCCTGCTCGGAGGCGCTGGTGTCACACGCGAAGGTCGCGGACAGGGTCAGAGCAGCGAACAGAGCGGTACGAAGGGCGGTCGAGGCGTTGCGGGTCGGCTTGGTCATGGTGCCTCACATACGCACACATCAGCGCACCTCATTCCGCGCTTGCAAAAGAAATCCGAGTCTGAATTGCCAGCCCAGTCCGGCCGCCCCCACCTACAATCGAGCCTGCCCATGACTCAGAGCGCAGCGCAGCGACCCGACCCCACCGTCCAACGCAAGGCCGCCATCGCCTGGGGCAGCGCCCAGGACCACGCCGGCAAAGTCCGCGTCGAGCCCATCCCCAACTTCGACCTCGACCGGACCATCTTCAACCTGCTCGAGGGCAAGGCCGCGCGCTACGTGATCAAGACGCGCATCGCCAAGGAGCCGCACTGGGACAAGCCCGCGGCCCAGCGCATCCAGACCGCCTACGACGAGGCCCGCGGCCAGCACCCCCTGCCGCCCGTCGACCCCGAGCTGATCCAGTTCATGGTCGACGAGTGCAACTTCGACGTCGAGCACGCCGACGGCTCCTTCCTCGACCACCTCTACTTTTGCTTCGAGTACGGGGCCCAGCACTTCCCCGAGCACTCGGCCCTGGTCCTGCTGCTGCACTCGATCCTCGGCACGGGGACCAACACCTTCGCTATGACGGCGGACAAGATCCCGGCGCTGCGCGAGCGCATGACCGCCTTCGACTGGACCCACATCGAGGCCTTCCCCTCGGTCCTGCGCCTGCTCTACGACATGCCCCTGCGCCGCGAGCTGCGGGCCAAGCTCGGCCGCCTCGACGCCATGAAGTCGATCCGCTTCTCCCGGGTCATCGACAACGCGCCCATCGAGATGAGCGCCGAGGACTTTTGGATTCAGCTCAACTACCAGCTGATCCACCTCGTCGACTTCCTGCCCGTGGCCAACTGGAGCGTGCACGCCAACGACACGGCCTTCATCGTGTTCCGCGACCTCTACGACCTGCTGGGCAAGGCCGGCAAGCGCATGGCCAAGATCGACTACACCCCGGCCGCGGGCCCGCGCGCGCTGACCCGCGAGTCCCAGAGCTTCGGCGGGTGGCTGACCACGCTGATCCCCGTGACCACCAGCGAGAAGATGGCCGCGGGCTCGGTGCGGCGCTTCTCCGAGCGCATCGGCCACTCCATGGACTACAGCATCGCTTGGTGACCATGGCCCGGTCGACGCTCCTCGCTCTCCTGGTCCTCGCGGCGTCGGCCTGCGCCCCGGCCGAGCCCGAGCTCGAGGCTGGCGAGACGACCGTGGGCTCCGAGGAGAGCTCCGACTCCGACTCCGACTCCGACTCCGACGATGAGGTCGGCTCGAGCTCCGACTCCGACGACGATTCGACGACCACCGACTCCGACTCCACGGACACCGGGCGCCCCGACACCTGCGGCGACGGCGTCCCCGAGGCCGGAGAGATCTGCTACGCGGTCGTCGACCTCCCCGAGCTCGACACTGCGATCGGCACGGTCCTCGCCCACGACTTCGACGGCGACGGGCACCTCGACATCGCCGCCACCGAGGTCCTGCCCTGCCCGCTCCAGCCCGGCCTCGACCTGCAGCCTGCCCTGGGCTGCGCCCAGGCGGGCGCGGGCACGGGCGCGGCGGTCGGGACCCACGACGGAGGCATCGGCGGCGCGGTCTGGCTGGTCACCGAGGGCGGGGACATCGGCGAGGCCCTCCCCTTCCTCGACAGCGACGTGCTCCCCGTGGGCGCCGGGCCGGTCCTCGACGGCTCGACCGCGGACTTGCTGTTCTTCGACGGCCCCCAGGCGCTGCTCCTCCCGGGCCAGGGCGACGGCACCTTCGCCGACGCCCAAGTGCTCGAGCCCGGGCTCCCCGACCTGTTCATCCCCCACTACGGAGACTTCGACGGCGACGGCCGCCTCGACGTCGCCGGCACCCACGACGGGCAGCTGATCAGCGCCATCAGCCAGGGCGACGGCACCTTCCTCACCCAAAGTACCGCCCTCGGCTCCGTGCAGTGGCCCTTCGAGGTCGCCCACGTCGACGACGACGCGAGCGCGGACATCGGCGCCCACGATGGCGAGACCCTGTTCCTCGCCTTCGGCGTCCCCGGGGTCGGCGGCTTCGAGATCCAGCCCCTGCCCGTCTCCGACCTGGTCCGCTTCACCTTCGGCGACCTCGACGACGACGGCGCGACCGACCTCGTGCTGGTCACCGGCGAGCACCCCAACTACAGCCTCGGCGTCCGCCTTGGCGACGGCCAGGGCAACTTCGCTCCCCTCGGCCCGACCCTCGCCGTCGACCACACCCGGGCCTTCGTCGGCCGCTTCGACGGCGACGCGCACCCCGACGTCGTGCTCCGCTCGCCCGAGTTCGACTTCCTGCTCGGGGACGGCCAGGGGGCGCTCGGCTTCGCCACCAGCGTCCCCTTCGACTTCCAGCTCGAGGCCATCGCCGACCTCAACGACGACGGCATCGACGACCTGCTCGGCAGCGTCCACGGCGGCGCCCCCGTCCGGCTGCTGCTGTCCAACCCCTGAACTCCCACGCGCTCCAAATCAGAGCGCCGCGCGGATCCGGCTCCCCCCGTGGAGTACCCGCGAGGGCGGCACGCCGAAGGCGCTGCGGAAGCCCCGGCATAGGTGAGCGGAGTCGTAAAAGCCCGCGGCCAGGCCCGCGGTGGTCAAGCTCTCGCCAGCTCCCACGTGAGCCGCGAGCACGCGCATGCGCTCCCAGCTGCGAAAGCCTCGCCAGGGCACGGCGAGCTCGGCCTTGAACAGGTGCATCAGACGCGTCGGCGACAGCTCGAGCTCCCGGGCCAAGGACGCGAGGGAGGGGTTCGCCCGGGGGTCCGCGCGCACGCGCTCGACCACGGCGCGGACCCGGGCGTCGACGGGCGCGCGAGCGGGCTCGGGCAGCAGCCGCGCTCGCAAGCCGGCCTCCGTCGCCTCGGGCATGAGCGGCGCGTCGTAGAGCCCGCGCAGCCACGTCCGCAACCCCGCCGGCAGCTCGAGATCCGCGGCCAGGTCCCGGCTCGAACAACCCAGCGTCGCCGCGAGGGCCTCGGCCTCGCCGGTCAGCGCGAAGGTGTAGAGCGTGGCCATCAGCGTGTCGCCGCAGTCGAGGGCGTGCTCGAAGCCCGCGGGGATGAACGCGGCGCGCGTGCGGACGCAGCCCCGAGGCCCGCGCAGCTCGAAGGCGCCGTCGAGGCCCACGAGCAGCGCGGCGCAGGCGTGCCGGTGACGCCGGACCTCCCCGAGCTTCGAGACGATCAGCGCGCGCTCGGGCCACAGGTCGACGTGCGCGGGGGCGAGGGCCACGACCCCAGGGTAGTCCAGCGCCGCCCCCTCGTCAGCCGCGACAGCTTCGTACAAGCCGGCGGCCCGCGCCCCGTGCTAGGCCAGGATCATGGAGTCTGCTCAGGTCCTCGCCATCGCCAGCGCCATGGCCTTCTTCTTCGTCGGGCTGACCACCGGGGTATGGAAGTACGCCGGCATCCGCCGCGACGCCGAGGGCAAGGCCGAGGCCCCGGAGTACGTGAGCGTGTGCCACCGCGCGGCCTTGCTCTACGCCTTCGCCTGCCTGCTGCTCGAGCGCATGGTCGAGCTCAGCGCCCTCGCCCCCGCCGTCGAGCTCGGGGCCGCGGCGCTGGTCGTGTTCTTCTTCGCCTTCGCGGTCGGGACCTACCTGATCCACGGCTGGCTCGACGACACGGACAACCAGCTGCGCCGGCCCCACCGGCTCGGGCGCGGCGTGGTCCCGCCGGGGCTGGTGCACGGGAGCATGATCGCCCTGGCGGCCGGGGAGATCGGCGGCTTCTTGGTGCTCGCGTGGGGCGTGACGCGGACCCTGATGCAGGGCTGATGGTCGATGACGGCCACGCGCAGCCTCGCCTCCGGTGCGGCCAACGAAGCCTGCACCGGAGGCGCTCGCCCACGCTCAGCGCAGGTACATGTCGCCGACGTTCTCGGTCGCGCGCCAGGTGTTGGCGGCGTTGCGCGCGTTGGTCTCGGCGCCGAAGTTGTGCCAGGTACAGTTGGCGGTGCCCGGGGCGAAGCTCGGGCCCAGGGTCACGCGGCGGTTGGCGTTGCCCGAGTAGCCGTTGTTGAGGTTCCCGCGGGTGAACGACCACGCCGAGGCCTGCCAGGGGTTGCCGCTGTGGCTCGAGTACTGGCAGTCGGCGAACACCGTGTCGGACTCGAGCTCGCGGCAGTCGCTGATCGGGTGGTTGTCGTAGGTGTAGAGGGTCATGGGGCTGTCGCCCCAGGTCATGCGGATCTTGTCGCCCTCGCCGAAGTCCTGGCCGTCGTCCGGGGTCAGGTTGTGGATCAGCATCGCCTCGGTGCTCACGTCGGCGAACATCAGGGCGCAGAAGCTGTTGTTGAGCAGCTCGTCGGGGGCGAGGTAGGCGTCCGACTCGGTCACGCACACGTCGTCGCCCAGGCCGGTCTCGTTGATCTGCCCGCAGCGGGTCCAGCCGCCGCCGTCGGTGGTCATGTCGCAGAACACCTCGAGGGCCTCGATGGGGCCGTCGCCGTCGAGATCGATGGTGTACATGCCGTCGGTCGACTCGGGCGCGGCGTCCTTGATGGCCTTGCAGCTCGAGGCCACGACGCACACGTCGTCGACGCACAGCGCCCCGTTGCAGTCCTCGGCGCCGCCGCAGGCGAAGCCGAGGTCGCAGGGATCACAGCTGCCGCCGCAGTCCAGGTCGCTCTCGTCGCCGGAGACGATGCCGTCGTCGCAGGCCGGGGCCTGGCACAGGGTCGTGCACGCGTCGGTCTCGTCGTCGTTGCCGTCGTCGCAGCCCTCTTGCTCGGCGAACACCAGGCCGTCGCCGCACACGGCGTTGGTGCACATGCTGGTGCACGCCGCGTCGTCGGCGTTGTCCATGCCCGCGTCGCACTCCTCGCCGTCGTCGAGGACCCCGTTGCCGCACAGCGTCCCGGTGTCGGTCTCGGTCTCCGTCTCGGTCTCCGTGTCCGTCGTCTCCGTCTCGGTCTCGGTCTCGGTCTCGGTCTCGGTCTCGGTCTCCGTCGTGTCCTCGCTGGTGCCCGTCTCGGTCCCCGTCTCCGTCTCGGAGTCCGTGTCCGTCGACTCCTCCGTCGAGTCGGTCTCCCCGATCTCGTCGTCTCCCGGGGTCCCGCCGTCGTCGGTGCAGGCGAAGCCGGCGAGGGCGAGCACGAGGGCGCAGGGCAAAGTGGCGTGACGCTTGGTCGAGCAATGCATGGCCGGGAGCATGAGTGCCGCGCGCAGCAATGGCTAGTCTCAAAGCGCGCACTCACATGGCCGTGACGTTGATTTATGGCGCAGGGAGCCGTGCACGGCTCAATTCCCCGTCTCTAGACGGGCTCCGCAGAACTGTCCCAATTCGCCCCTGCGAATATGGCAATTACTACGGTTCCACAACCTTGGCACCAAGGCCCCAGCCCCCCGGTCAGGCTCGGGGAATCCGCAGCACGAAGCGCGCCCCGCCGAGCTCGGGGCTCTCGTCGACGAAGACCTCGCCGCCGTGGTCGAGGACGATCTTCTTGACGATCGCCAGGCCCAGCCCCGTGCCGTGCTCGCGGGTCGTCTCGTAAGGCTCGAACACGAGCTCGCGGCGGGCCAGCTCCACGCCAGGGCCGTTGTCTTCGACGCGCAGCTCGACGACGCCCGGGCCAGGCGCGGCCCCCTCCCCCGAGCTCGACGCGCTCATGCCCGCGCCGCCCAGCCCGACCTCGAGGTTGAGCTCGGCGCAGACCCGGACGCGCACGGGCTCGGCCCCGGCCTCCCGGGCCGAGAGCACCGCGTTCTCGACGAGGTTGACCAGGACCTGCTTGAGCAGCTGGCGGTCGCCGAGCAGGGCGAGCTTGGGCGCGGGCGCGACCTCGACCTGGGCCTCGCCGAACTGCCCGTAGGCCCGCTCGAACTCCCCGAGGATCCGCGCCACGGTCACCGCCTCGACGCTGACCTCGGGGACCTTGGCGAACTCGGAGAAGCTGGTGACCATGCGCCGCAGGCTCTCGACCTCGTCCTCGACGATCTCGACGGCGTCGCGGAGCATGGCCGAAAAGCGCGGGTCCTTGCCGGGGTCCTTCTCGCGCAGCTGCTGCACGGCCAGCTGGATCGGCGTGAGCGGGTTCTTGATCTCGTGGGCGATGCGCCGGGCCATCTCCTGCCAGGCCCCGACGCGCTGGAGGTAGGCGATGCGCTGGCGGGTGTCCTCGAGCTCGTCGAGCATCAGGTTGAAGGCGGCCGCGAGCAGCCCCAGCTCGTCGGCGCCCAGGCGCGGGGCGCGGACCGAGAGGTTGCCCGAGGCGACCTGGCGCATGACCGTGGACAGGTCGGAGACCTTGCGCGTGGTCCGGCGGGCGATGATCAGCCCGGCGAGCACGGCGACGAAGAGCACGAGGCCGCTGGCGAGGGCGATGGCCATGACCATGGCGCGCTGGATGTCGTTGCGCTCGACGGTCTCCGTCTCCCCGCCCGAGCCCGAAATCTCGACGGTGCCGACGCTGCGCGCGAGCTCGCCGAGGCGCTGGTGGCGGAGCAGCATGGCCGGGTCGGCGGCCCAGGTCACCTGCACGCTGCCGCCCACGCCCTCGCCCTCGCCGTGCCCGAGCGCCCGGCGGATCGGGACCGTGCCGGCTCGAGGCGCACCGCCCATGCCCCCCCGCCCTGACCCGCCCGACCCCTCGCGCGAGACGACGATCTCGAGGTCCCCAGGGTCCGGCTCGACGACGACCTCGAGGGCCGAGTCGTGCTCGACCAGCCAGGCGTCGAGGAAGGCCTCGACCTCGGCCCGGTCCGCCCTCGGCTCGTCGAGGACCCCCTCGAGCTCGTGGGGCAAGAGCGCGGTCTGGGCCTCGAAGGCCGCGCGCTGGGCCGCTGCGAGCTCGGCGTAGTAGGGCTCGGCGAGCTCGATGGCCTCGCGCTCGACGGCGACCTGCTGGGCGCTGAGCTGGTCGTAGTAGCCCACGCTCAGGGCGACCAGGTAGCCCGAGGCGCCCACGCACAGGATGCCGATGGCGACGAGCGAGATGGTGATCCGCGCCTCGAGCCGGCCCCACCACGGCGGGCGCTGGCGCAGCTCGCCGCGCTCTTCGAGCAGGGCCCGAGACGGCCGGGTCCGCGCGCGCCCGCCCTTGGTCGCCGCCCTCGACCTGCCCTCGCCCCCGCCTCGCCCCGCCCTGTGCTCCTCGACCACGGCTCAGTCCTCGGGGATGAAAAACAGCTGCGTGCGGAACTCGCTGGTCTGCTCGGCCTTGGGTCGGGAGCGCACGAACATCCCGACCCAGCGCGAGAACACCTCGAGGTCGCGGTCCTGGCCGCGCGCGCTCGCCGAGGCCCCGCCCGCGCTGCGAGCCTCGATGGGGTTGCGCTGGGCGAACACGGTCACGAAGTAGACGTGGTCCTCGCCGATGCTCAGGGCCGCGAGGTCGGCCACGGCCAGGCGCAGGTGGGTCGCGGCCTTGATCGCGTCGGCCCGGGCGGCGAAGCGGCGCAGGGTCGGCTGGGCCCCGCCGAACCGCGTCTGGACCATGTAGTCGCGGTTCCACGGGTCCCACTGGACCTTGACCTCGACGCCGAGGGTGGCGAGGGGCGCCCGGCTGCCGCCCTTTTCGAACACCGCGATGGAGTAGACCAGGCGCGTCGCCCAGCCCGACTCGAGCGACTTCATGGCCTGCTTGTCCGACTCGCGCAGGAGCTCGCTGGCCTTGAACGCGACCTTCACCTGGGCGCTGTTGTAGGTGACCTTGGCGTTGCGCTTGGGCAGGGCCTCGGGGGCGGCCGCGATCAGCGGGGCGCTCACGGCCACGATCGCCAGCCCGCGCAGGAAGGCCCGCCGCGGCCAGCGAGGCGCCCTCGAGCCGCCCTCGCGCTGGCCCTCGCGCTGGCCCTTGGAGCTCACAGCGGCGCCCTCTCGAGGATGCTGCCGACGGAGATGTCGAAGGTGCCGATGCTCGTGTCGAGCTTGAGGCCAAAGTTGCCGTTGAGGCCGACGGGCGCCCCGGGCAGGCCCGCGTCGACGCGCCGCGCCCGATCGGCCTCGTCGCCCATGAGCGTGAACACGCCGGCCGACACGTAGAGGTAGCCGCCGTAGAGGAAGGAGGTCTGCGGGAAGCGGAACAGCGGGACGCCGTACTCGAGGTCGACGCGCCCGCCGAGCAGGCCCAGATCGAGCTCGTCGACGCCGGTGTTGAACACGTCGATGGGGTAGCGCGTGGAGTACTGCAGCCCCATGGTCCGGCCGGGGGTCCAGTCGGCCATGTCGCCAGGCAAGATCGCGACGAAGCGCGGCGCGTCGCCGGCGATCTGCCCGCCCCACACGCTCGGCGTGAGCCAGTGCCCCCAGGGCAGGCGGAAGCTGTAGCCGCCGCCGATGAGCACGCGCAGGTACTCGTAGCGCGAGCCGATCGCCGGCGAGGACAGCTCGACGTCGATGCGGATGTGCCCGCCCTTGCCGAGGATCGCCGCGCGGCTGCGCTGGTCCCAGGAGAAGCTGAACTCCGCCGTGCTCAGCACGTGCAGGCCGTCCTCGAGGTGCAGGTCCACGGGCAGCGTGGTCCCGTCGGCGAACACCCGCTCGGGGCCCAGCTCGGCGCCAAAGTCGGGGAGCTCGGCGTGGATCGCCTCGACGCGGAAGTCGATGCCCAGGGACAGGTCGGCGCGGAAGGGCACGGTGACCCCGATGACGCCGCCGTAGCGCTGGTAGGGGATCGTGTCGAAGTGGCTGGGGCTCGGGTCCCAGCCGGCACCGCTGACGCGGTAGGGCTCGTTGGCCGAGATCGCGTAGGCGCTCGCGGCCACGCCCATGGACGAGCCGGCGATGGCCGGGAGCTCGGTGAACAGCTTGTAGGCCTGCTGCCGCCGGGGGTCGTCGCCGACCTCCCCCGGCCCCGGGCTGGTCTCGAGGCCCACCGGGCGCACGCCGACCACGAACGCGGCCCCGAGGTGGACCGAGCGCCCGGCGAGGTTGCGCTCGACCATGTCGAAGCCGCCGGCGAAGGGCGTGAGCACGGAGCCCTGGCCGTGGATGTCGCGGATCTGCAGCGAGCCCTTCTCGTGGACCTCGATGATCAGCGAGGCCTGGTCGGCGCGGTCGGCCACGGGCACGAGGCGGATCGCGACCTGGTCGAAGTAGCCCGTCGAGCGCAGGCGCTGGAGGGCGCGATCGATGCGCGGGTCTTCGGGCCAGAACACCTGCGAGCCCTCGACCAGGCCCTCGGCCTCGAGCGCCTCGCTGATCTGCCGGGCCGTGACCTGCTTGCGCCCGCGGATCTGCAGGGCGACAATTTCGACGGAGCGCTCCGTGGGGCCCTCGACCTCACCCCCCGCCTCGCCGGCGGTGGCCCCCAGCTCGAAGTCCTCGTCCCCAGACGACACCGGCTCCACGTCGGCGCCGGCCCCCTGCGCGGGCTCCTCGGGGTCGGGCTCGGGGGCCGCGCGGACCGGCCCGAGCTCGGGCGGAGCCGCCCCTGCCGTCCCCGACCCGCCCAGCGCGACCATGGCGACCATGGCCAACCCCCTGACCAGGGCTGCCGCGCAGCGGGTCCGCAGGGACGCTTTGGAGAGTGTGTGGGTCACGATCGGGGAGGGCTCGAAGGCCTGCGGGGAGAGACGAGGGTGGCCGAGCGTGGATTCGCCGGGCCCGCCGGTCGGAGTGTACTCGGCAGACACGGCACCCGGAGACCCGAGCCTCAAAGCCCCTCCATGGCTCCATGGCTGGCTCCCCCGACCTTCTCCAGGTGCGCGGGCGCACCTCGGCGCGCTCAAAATTCGACCGCCGCGCACCCCTTGCCTAAGATCGCCCGATGAGTACGCGACGCACGGTCCTGGTCGTCGAGGACAACGACGCGAACTTCGCGCTGATGCAGCGGCTCCTGGAGTCGACGGGGCTGTGGACGATCGTGCGCGCGACTCGGGTGACCGAGGCCGAGGCCGAGCTCGCCCGGGGCAAGCCGGCGGCCATGCTCTTGGACCTCGACCTCCCCGACACCGACGGGCTGACCCTGGCCCGCCGCGTCAAAGCCGACGCTGCCCTGCGCGACATCCCGATCGTCGTGGTCAGCGCGAGCGTCATGAAGCAAGAGCGCGACCGGGCCGAGGCCGCGGGCTGCGAGTACTTCGTCGAGAAGCCCTTCGACATCGATCGATTGCGCTCGGTGGTGGCCGAGGCCGCGGGCCCGAGCCCGGCCTAAACGGCCCCCGAGCATCTCTCGAACATGGGGCGACCATGGGCTCCGCGACTCCCGGCTTGGAGTATGCTCGCCCCCCCGATGGCGCCCACCTTCCCCAAGCTCGCCGACTGCCGCGCAGGGCTCGCGCAGTCCTGGGTCCCCGTGTGGGTCTCCGACATGGAGACCCTGCGCTGCGTGTGGGCCAACGCGCGCGCCCTCGAATTCCTCCAGGCCGAGAGCGCCGAAGAGCTCTACGCCCGCGACAACCTCGACGGCATCTCGCACAGCGCCCTGGCGATGATCCGCTCGGGCTGCGAGCGCGTCCGCAAGGGCGAGGTGTTCCACAACGAGTGGACCTTCTACCCCAAGGGCGAGCCGGTCACGGCCCAGGTCGAGCTGCGCGGCATCGACATCGGGGACGGCCGCCTGGGCCTGCTGACCCAGAGCCAGCGCCGCAGCGAGGCCTCCGCCGTCACCCTCCAGCGCTCCATGGCCATCGCCCAGTATACGAGCACCCTGGGCGTGCTCTTGGACACCGAGGGCGCGAGCCTGGCGACCAACTTCGCTGGCGAGCAGACCATGGGCAAGATCCCGTGGCGCGAGTGGTTTTGCGACCCCGAGGTCCCCGCGCGCATCGTCTCGGAGGTCCGCGCGGGGCGGAGCTTCCGCGAGCTCGCCGAGGTCCAGGTCCAGGGCGAGCGCCGGTGGTTCATCGTCGAGGCCCAGACCCTGCGCGACCCGGCCACCGGTTCGCTGGGCATCCTCGTCGAGCACCGCGACGACACCGAGCGCGTCGAGGCCCAGGCCCTCGCCGACTCCCGGGGCGCAGACATCGATCGCCTCAGCGAGACCCTGCGCCTGGTCGAGACCCAGCGCGCCGAGATCCTCTCGCTGACCGCCCCCTTGCTCGAGGTCGGCGCGGGCACCCTCGCCGTCCCGCTGACCGGAGAGCTCGGCGCGGACAAGCTCGAGTCGACCACCATCAAGCTCCTCGACGCCGTCCGCGACAAGGGCGTGCGCACGGTGATCCTCGATCTGACCGGCGTCCTCGGCCTCGAGAGCGGCACCGTCTCGCGCCTGCTCCGGCTGATCCGCGCCTTGAGGCTGCTCGGGACGCAGCCGGTGATCACGGGGATCCGGGCCGAGCTCGCGGCCGCGCTGTCGAGCGAGGCCGAGGCCCTCGAAGCCCTCGAGGGCATCCCCACCCTGCGCAGCCTGGCGGCCGGGCTGGGCTTCCAGCGCGAGAACTAGCTAGCGGTTTTCCGCGGCGGCCTCGAGCTCGGCGAGCTGCTCGGGCGTGTTGACGCCCGCGACCTCGAGGGCGTCGACCTCGACGGCGATGACCCTTCCGGCCTCGGCGCGCAGGGCCACCAGATCCGTCAAGTAGATCTCGCCGGCGGCGTTTTGGCTGCCGAGGGTCGGGAGCTCGCGGCGCAGGTGCTCGGCGCGGACGCAGTAGACCCCCGCGTTGCACTCGCCGATGGCCCGCTCGGCCTCGGTCGCGTCCTCGTGCTCGCGGATGCCGACGACGCGCCCGTCCGCGTCGCGCAAGATCCGGCCGTAGCCCCCGGCGTCCGCGGGGCGAAAGGTCGCCAGGGCCAGGCCCGCCGAGCTCTCGGCGCAGGCCTTGGCCAGGGCCCCGAGGGTCGCGGCGCGCAGCAGGGGCACGTCGCCGCTGAGCACGAACACCGCGCCTTCGAAGGGCTGCTCGGCGCCTCCGTCGAGGCCCGGCAGGGCGCACAGCACCGCGTGGCCCGTGCCCTTTTGTTGGTCCTGGACGGCAAAGTCGACGACCCAGCCGCGCCCGGGCGCCTTCGCGGACACCGCGGCGCGCACGGCCTCGCGCTGGTGGCCGATCACGACGATGGAGCGCTCGACCCCGGCCTCCGCGGCCGCGCGCAGAGGGTGGAGGACCAGGGCCTCGCCCCGGAACTCGTGCAGCACCTTCGCTCGATCCGAGCGCATTCGGGTGCCCTTTCCAGCGGCGAGGAGGACGGCGACGCTTCGCACGCCGGGACGCTACCACGAGGGCTCCCGCGGCCCCGTGGTAGGCTCCCGCCACGCGCGCGAGCCTTCGCCGTGGGAGAGCACACATGTCACAGGCCCGGTTCCAGAGCTTCGAGGCGTTCTTCCCCTACTACCTGGGCGAGCACCGCAACCCGACCTGCCGAGCCCTCCACTTCGTGGGCACGGCCGGCTTCTTCGGGACCTTCGCCTACTTCCTGGCCCGCGACCCCCTCGGCTTCGGGCCGCCCTTCGCCGCGATGGTCATCCTCGGGGCCATCGGCAACGTGATCGAGCGCAAGCGCAACGCGGCGCCGGTGTTCCTGGTCATCGTCGCGGTTGGGGTGTGGTCCCAACCCTGGCTGCTGCTCGGGGTGGTCTGGGCCTACTTCTTCGCCTGGCTCGGCCACTTCAAGGTCGAGCACAACAAGCCCGCGACCTTCACCTATCCGCTGTGGTCCCTGCTCGGCGACTTCCGCATGTGGGGGCTGATGGCGATGGGCAAGCTGTGGACCGGCGATCCCCTCGAAGAGCTCGGCCTGAGCGTGCCCGAGCCCGAGGCCTGACGCGCTCCAGCCCAAGCCCGCCCTGCCCACGAGAGTGCGCCCTCGTCGCGGGTTTGCGAGCGACACGGAGCTGCTACCATCCGCCCTCGGTGGCGGTGATGGGGCTTTCAGATTCGGAGCTGCTGGCGGCCTGGCGCGACGGCGACAACGGAGCGGGCGAGGAGCTGTTCGATCGCCACGTCGACGCGGTCGCGCGCTTTTTCGAGAACAAGGTCCGCCAGGGCGCGGAGGACCTGACCCAGGCGACCTTCCTGCGCCTGCTCGAGGGCCACCACCGCCTGCGCGAGGGCTCGGCCTTCCGCTCGTTCGTATTTGGCATCGCCCACAACGTGCTGCGCGAGCACCTGCGCCAGCTGGCCCGCGGGCGCAAGGTCGACCCCGAGGTCGAGTCCATGGCCGAGCTGGCCCCCGGGCCGAGCACCATCGTGGCCGAGAAGCAAGAGCACCGCCTGCTGCTCGAGAGCCTGCGCCGCCTGCCCATCGCCTCGCAGATCATCCTCGAGCTGACCTACTGGGAGCGCCTGCCCAGCCACGAGGTCGCCGAGATCCTCGACATCGCCCCGCCCACGGCCCGCCGGCGCCTGTCCAAGGCGCGCCAGCAGCTCAACGAGGCGATGCGCGCCCTGGCCGAGTCCCCCGAGGTGCTCGAGAGCACCATCCAGAGCCTCAACGGCTGGGCCGAGGAGCTCCGCCAGCAGCTGGGCGGCCCGGCAAAGAGCTGACCCCGAGACCTCCAGGAGCTCCAGCGATGCCGGCGAGCGACGCCCCACCGCCCGAGGTCGATCCGAGCGGCCTCGGAGCCCTCGCCCCCAAGCGCTCGGACCACGAGCACCGGCGCGTCGTCGGCTCGGCGCGGCGGCGGCTGTTCGGCGGTGATCGCATCGAGCGGGTGGGCCGCTACCGCGTCGAGCGACGCCTCGGGCCCCGCCCCTTCGGCCCGGGAGCGAGCGACGCGGCCACGGAGATCGTCGCCCACGACGACGCCCTGAGCCGCCGGGTGCTCTTGCTGCACGCCCTCGCTGGCCTCGACGCCGCCGAGCTCGAGGGCCTGCGGGGACGCCTCGAGGCCCTCGCCGAGCTCGGCGACGCCAGAGCCCTCGACCAGCTGCGCCTGCTCGACATGGGCACCCACGCGGGCCGGCCCTACGTGGTCCTCGAAGAGCGCGCGGGGGTCTCCCTGCAGCAGTGGTCCCAGCAGGCCAAGCGGCGCTGGCCCGAGCTCGTCGAGGTGTTCGTGCGCGTGGGCCAGACCCTCGCCGCGCTGCACCGCGCGGGCCTGGTCCACGGCGCCGTCGACCAGGGCGTGTTCGTCGAGCGCGACGGCGCGAGCTACCTGAGCGCCCCCTTGCCCCTCCCCGGCTCCTCGCACGACGCGGCCCAGGATCGCCGCGCCCTCGCCCAGCTCCTCATCGACGCGTCGTGGCCCGAGTCCCCAGCCGAGGCGCCGCCCCGGAGCCTGTCCGCGGACCTCCCCCCGCGCGCGCTGTGGTCCGCCCTGCGTCAGGACTGGCCGACGACCGAGGCCCTGCTGCGCGCCGTCTCACGGGCGTCTCGGGTCCGGCGGCGCGCCGCCTTGGCGGGGCTCGGCGCGGCGACCCTCGGCCTGGGGCTGAGCGTCGCCCTGGCCACCTCGCTCGACACGGGCGCGGCCCGGGACGGCCAGCTCGGCGCCGCCGAGCGAGAGCGCAGCTCCCAGTGCGCCCGCTACGACGCGGATCTCGGCGGCACCTGGGACGCGGACACCCGGGCACGGCTCGCGCGGCGCTGGGCCGCCCCCGCCGACGCCGCGCCCCACGTGCGCGAGAGCGGAGCCCGGGGCCTC
>NZ_ABCS01000048.1 GCF_000170895.1 Plesiocystis pacifica SIR-1
CTCCTAGACCCTTGGCAGATCCCGGGTCGGGGCATAAAAAGACGGGCCGCGTGCGCCGCTTCCTCTACATCAGCCCCTTCTTCCCGCCGATGACGCGGGTCGGGGCCCTGCGACCGCTCAAGTTCGCCCGCCACCTGCCCCAGGTCAGCGACTGGGCCCCCGTGGTCCTGTGTGATCTGCGTCCCCAGGACGACGCCGATCCCCGGCTGGAGCGGGCAATTCCCGAGACCACGGTGGTGATCCGCAACTACAGCCGGGCCGCCCAGGCGGCGGAGGCCAACGCGAGCGCGCGCCGGGACCAGCAGCGGCGGGTGTCGGCCAAGGCCCGGCCCCACACCCCGCGCATGGGCAAGGCGCCGGCCAAGAACAAGCGCAGGCTCCCCCTCCGGGCCGAGGACATCAACCCCTTCGGCGCCCACCTGTTCAGTGTTGGACACAGCCTGCGCGCCGCTCGAGCGGTCCTGCGCGCGCACCCGGACTGCGCCGCGATCATGGTCAACGCCGACCCCTACGCGGCCATGCTCGTCGGCGCACGGCTGGCGAACGAGACCGGGCTGCCGCTGATCCAGGATCTGCGCGATCCGTGGTCGTGCTGCGAGCTGCGCCGCAAGCTCCGGCCGCCGCCCCAGCGCCGCCTCGTCGACCTGTTCGAGCGCCGCGCGGTCGAGGCCGCGTCGCTGGTGCTGCTCAACACCGAGACCGCCCGCGACGACTACCGCCGGCACTACGCGGACCTGCCCGCCGAGCGCTTTGGCTACCTGCGCAACCATGGCGACGCCGAGCTCATCGCCGGCGACGCGGACTCGGCCACGGCCTCCCCGCCCGCCCAGCTCGACGCGGTCTTCGATCGCTTCAGCGTGCTGTTCATGGGCAATTTCCGCCGCTTCGTCGAGGGCCGAGCCGTGCTCGAGGCCCTCGCCCAGCTGCGCGCCCAGGGCATCGGCGAGGATGCCCTCCAGCTCGTGGTCACCGGCAGCCTGCCCGACGAGATGCGGGCCGAGGCCAGCGCCCTCGGCGTCGAGGGCATGCTGCGCCGCGGCCCCTTCACCCCCTACCTCGACATCGGCGCGCTCATGGACCGGGCCGATTTGTTGCTGTCTTTCTCACACTCGACGGCGCAGCGCATCCCGGCCAAGGTCTACGACTACCTGATGAGCGAGCGGCCGATGCTCGTGGTCGCCGACAACCCCGAGCTGCGCCGGCTCATGGACGCAGCTGGGGGCGCGCAGTCCCGCGAGCTCGGCGACGCAGCCGGCATCGCCGAGTCCCTGCGCGCCGCCTACCAGCTCGGGCGGGGGCGTCGAGTCGAGCGCACCCTGCCCCCCGGGGTCGACTCGCGCAGCGCCAGCGCCGAGCTCGCGGCGCTCTTGGACCAGGTCACCCGCGGCCAACCGCGTGGCAAACCCCGTGGCAAACCCCGTGGTAAGTAGCGGCGCCCCGTGAGCGACAGCGAGCCACAGTCCAAGCCCGAGCCGGCGCCCGAGCCCGAAAAGAAGGGCCAGAGCGAGGCCGCCCAGGCCGGCGTGCTCGTGTGGGGCAAGATCACCGCCTCGCTGTCCGAGGTCCTCGCGCCGCTGATCATCGTGCGCATCCTCGGCAAGGGCGAGGTCGGTGCGGTCGCGGGCCTGCTGCTCATCTACACCACCTTGAGCACGGTCATCACCGCCGGCTTCCCCCGGGCCACGCTCTACTTCCTGGCCGACAAGGACACCGGCACGCGCAAGGCCATCGTCGGTAAGCTGCTGCGGATCATGTTCGGGCTGAGCGTGATCATGGCCGTGTTCATGGCCATCGGCGGCTGGCTGGGCCAGGACATCCTCCACCTCATCGGCGACCTGGTCGCGGGCGACGAGGGCGGGCGCGAGGACGACGAGCTCACCCAGTCCCTGCGCTTTTTGCCCATCCTCGGCGTCTACGCGCTCATCGACCTGCCCACGCGGATCCTCCCCAACGTCCTCGTGGCAGAGAAGGAGCCCAAGTCCGCCGCCGGCTTCGGCGTGGTGCGCTCGCTGGTCGCGACCGTCGCCATCGTGCTCCCGGCCAGCCTGGGCTTTGGCGTGCTCGGCATCATCGCGACCATGGCGGTCGGCGGCGCCGTGCCCTTTTGGGTGTTCCTCCGCCACCTGCGACGGCTCTACGGCGACGCCGGCGAGCCCGAGGGCGACGTGACCCCGGTCCGCGAGCTGCTGCGCTACGCCCTCCCGCTGGGGGTCACCGACGTCGTCAACATCCTCAACGCCAACGTCGACATGTGGCTGATCGTCGCGCTCTTCCCCGCGGAGATGGTCGCCCTCTACCGCACCGGCGCGTTCCAGATCCCGATCATCACCACCGTCGCCTACTCCCTGGGCACGGTCTACCTGCCCCGCTTCGCCCGCCTGTTCAACGAGGGCACGGAGGCCAGCCGGCGCGAGGCCGTGCAGATCTGGCGCGGCTCGATCCTCAAGGTCTCGCTGATCGTCGTGCCCGCGTCCGTGGTCTTCCTGGTCGGCGCCCACGAGTTCATCACCGCCGCGTTCACCGACGACTACGCCCGCTCGGCCGAGGTGTTCAGCTTCTACACCTTGCTGATGATGGGCCGGATCTCCGCCTTCGGCAGCTTCATGATCGCCGCCGGCAAGCCCGAGTACGTCATGCGCTCGGCCATGCTGACCCTCGCCGGCAACATCGTCATCAGCGTGCCCCTGGCCCTGACCCTCGGCTTCATCGGCCCCGCCATGGGTACGGCCATCGCCTTCGTGCCGACCGTCGCCTTCTACTGCTACTTCATCGCCAAGGCCTGGGGCGTGAAGTTCACCGAGACCCTGCCGCTGCTCGGCTACCTCAAGATCGTCGCCGCCGCTGCCGTGCCGGCCGCGGGCGCCTGGTTCCTCAAAGAGTTCCTCGAATGGCCGGCGATCGCGGAGTTCGCGGTGTCCACGGCGATCGTGCTGTTCGGCTACGCCGCGCTGGCGACGGTCACCGGGCTGATCGAGCGCGAGGACTGGCAGTTCGCGTGGGGCTGGGTCCGGCTCAAGGTCCTCAAGGACGACGCCTGAGCTCTACTTTGCCCCCACGGGCGCCTGGGACCGGGGGCGCTTCGTCGCTCCGCTCCTCCGCTTTGGCTTGCTGGGCAATGGAGTTCGTGCCTTCGAGAAGGCTCGTGGTCGCCCCCGCTCGCGGGGGCGTGGATTCGTTGACAGTCTCGGAGTCGTGGACGCGGAGCAGGGAGGTCGCGGCGTCGTCCACGACGGCTAAAACAGACAGGGACTGTGAAAACTTCACAGTCTCTGTCCGTTCATGGAACGGAGCAGCGACGCCCGGGCAAGCGCCCGAACGCCGCCGCGGCGCGACGCGTCAGTCCACGCCGATGAGGCGCCACTGGGCGTCGTCCTGCTCGTCGTTCCACAGCCGGACGTAGTCGTCGGTGTCGGCGTCGAGCCAGCGGTTCGCGGACAGGTTGCGCAGGGAGAAGACGTCGCTGGCGAAGTCGTTGAGCTCCCAGACGTCGTCCGCCGCCGGGGAGCTGCTGGTCCCGACGCGGTTGCCCGCCCCGTCGCCGTCGAGCCAGCGGCCGGTGTTCAGGTTGACGAGGTGATACTGGTCGCCGCTGATCCGCTCGAAGCGCCAGTGCGCCTTGGCGCTGGTCAGGTCGCCGGTGAGGGCCACGTCGTTGGAGCCGATCTCGGTCAGGAAGCCGCCGTAGCGGAGGTTCTCGAGGGCGTAGCTCTTGGTGTCCTCCGGAATGGCCACTGGCGGAGGGTTCTGGCCGCCGCTGACCGTGATGAAGCGCCACTGGGCGTCGGCGTTTTGGTCGCCGTAGAGGTAGACGCGGTTGTTCGAGTTCGCGTCGAGGTAGCCCGAGTGCGAGCCGTTGTAGAGGGTGAACACCTCGTCGCCGAAGTCGTCGAGCTGCCACTCGTCGTCGCTCGCCGCCGAGCTGCTCGTGCCGACCAGCGTGGCCGTCCCGTCGCCGTCGAGGTAGCGGCCGGTGGCCTGGTTGATCAGGTGGTAGCGGCCGCCGCCGATGTCGACGAGCTCCCACTGCGCGCTCGCCCCGGTGTCGCTGGTGAGCGCGATGTCGTTGGTCGCGATCTCGGTCAAGTTGCCGCCAAACTCGACGTTCTCGAGCATGACGATGTGCCCGGTCGGCACCGGGGGCGGCGGGGGCGGAGGCGGCGTCGCGCCCGTGCCGCGGAACGGCCCCGTGACCTCGTAGGTGATGCCGTTGCCGTTGGTCCCGCGCTGCGAGCTGAAGTACATGCGCGTGCCGTCGGGGCTAAAGCACGGCCCGGTGAGCTCGGAGCCGCCCTGGTTCGGCACGCGCAAGAAGGGCGCCACGTTGCCCTGGTTGTCGATGATGACGATCTCCATGTTGCCGCCGTCTTCGGCGACGAACAGGTCCTGGCTGCCCTGCTCGACCGTGATGTTGTCGACGCCGGTCAGGGGCGAGCCGCCGTTCCAGATCTTGGTGATGCGGTTGGTGAGCAGGTCGAACTCCCACACCCCGTTGTCGCCCTTGGTGGTGAACCACACCTTGTCGTCCTGGTACCAGATGCCCTCGCCGCCGTTGAAGCGGGTGATCTGGCTCGAGGACAGCTGGTAGCGGGTGTCTTCGTTGCTCGCGCCCGGGTCGGGGATCGTCACCCACGACACGTAGCCGGCGGCGTCCAGGCGGGCCGCCTCGAGGGTCCCCGCGCCGAGCGAGGGGTAGCTGCTCGGGGTGAAGCGGTAGAACAGGCCGTCCGAGCGGTCCTCGGTCAAGAACACCTGCTGGCGGACGGGATCGACCGCGGCGGCCTCATGGTTGAAGCGCCCCATCGCCGGTCGAGCGACGCCCTGCCCCGCGCCGGTGACCGTGCACTCCCAGACCATGCCGTCCGAGTACTCCTCGCACGAGAGCCAGGTCCCCCACGGGGTCGGACCGCCCGCGCAGTTGCGCCGGGTCCCGCTGAGCACCGAGTAGGCCCCGAGGATGTCGCCGTTCGCGTCGAAGTGAATCACCGACACGCCGCCGTTGCTGCTCCGCTCGTGGTTGACGGCGTGGTACCAACCGCCGCTGCCGTCGGGGAAGGTCGCCGCGCCGTCGGGGTCGTCGCGCCACTCGAAGTTCGTGCCCGGCACGTACTGGCCCGACACTGCGATGATCCGCGCCGTGAAGCCCTGGGGCAGCAGGATGCCCGTCGCGTCGCGGGGGGCGATGGAGCCGTAGGGGCTCGGGCCTGCGCTCGCGCCCATGGCGAGGGAGGGCAGCGCGGTGACGGCGGTTCCGGCGAGCGCCGAGTACAAGAACCCGCGTCGGCTCAGGCCGGTCGGAAGGGAGGGAGGGGGGACATTTTGCTTTAGCTTCATCGGAGCCTCTTGGCGCCGCGACGCTATGAGGCGATGCTCTGTCCGCTCAACGGGGTCCTGTCACCACGCAGTGACACCTGAGCAAGATTTCACGCATTGCGCTGGCTTTTGCGTGCCGCCCTTCGAGCTCGAAGCTCCAGTGACGGCGACGCCTCGAGCGGCCATGGGGGAGGCATGGACGGAGCAGGTTGGCACCGTACCAGGCTGACGAGCCGGCAGACACCCGCGCAACATGCGAGATACGCTATGACCGTGACCACTGAACCAACCAGAATTGCCGCCACCCTCGCCTTCGCTGCCTGCCTCGCCTGCGTCGGCGACGATGGAGGCAACGACGAGGTCGCCGACGAGACCGCGACGGAGGCAGGCGACGACGTCGATACGAGCACCGACGGCCCGGGCGACACCACGACCGAGTCCGAGTCCGAGTCCGAGTCCGAGTCCGAGTCCGAGTCGACCACCACGGAGACCGAGTCCGAGACGACGACGGAGACCGAGACCGAGACCGAAACCGAATCCGAGTCCGAGACCGAGTCCGAGACCGAGACCGAGACCGAGTCTGAGTCCGAGTCCGAGTCCGAGTCCGAGACCGGCGGGGGCCCCGTGGGCGAGTCCTGCCCCGGGGGCGGCTGGGACCCCGAGCACGTCGTTGCGATGATCACCAACGAGGCCGACGCCACCGTCCACCTCATGCGCGCCAGCGGCGAGACCTTCGCCCTCGACACCAGCTTCCCCAACGCCCCGGCCGACGCCGAGCCGGCCCTGGTCACGGGCGCCAACGGCGACTACATCTTCGCCTCGGTCTACGACGACCTCGCGGGCGGCTCCCACAACGCGGCCTACTACCGCGTCTACGATCGCGACACCGGCGCCGTCGTGTGGGAGCACGCCGAGGCGATGTGGGAGCCCGAGGGCCGCAGCCCCAAGCTGGCCGCGGACGGCCGCGTGGGCCTGTTCCTCTACTCGGCCTTCAACAACACGGACATCAGCTACTCCATGGTCCTCGACGAGGACGGCATCGTCGACGTGTTCGAGGGGGCCATCGCCCGGTCCGTGGGCGAGGACGACTGGCTCGCCAACGAGGTCGGCGAGTCCTACCCGCGCTGGCACAACGTCAGCACCCAGGAGGACCTGTGGCCCGCGCACCAGATCTGGGACGGCTACATCTCGAGTTGGCTCGCCGACAGCACCCTCGCCTACCTCGCCGAGGTCGACGACACGATGGTGCTCATCAACCAGCGCGTGAACGAGATCGAGTCCGTGCCCTGGCCCGAGCTCGACACCTACCTGTTCAACGGGTGGTGGATCAGCCGCGCGAGTCCGATCAGCCGCTGGGTGATCGTGACCGACGGCAGCGCCGAGCGGCTGGTCCGCCTGCTCGACGGCGACGTCAGCGAGGACTTCGAGCTGTTCCCGCCGCCAGGCCACTCCGTGCCCGAGTGCACCCACAGCCGCTTCCGCGTCGAGAGCGACGGCAGCCTCGTGGCGACCTGGCGCGACATGAACAGCGCGAGCGTGTGGCGGCTGCCCTCGCCCGAGGGCGACTGGGAGCTGCTGCCGGGGCTCGGGCCCATCGCCGAGAACATCGGCTCGACCCTGGGCGGGAGCGGCGGGAGCTACTGGCTGCGGAGCTTCGCGCCCGGCGAGAAGTACTGCTTCAACCCCGGCGACTGGGGCCCGCCGCCGCCGGAGGCCCTGCTCGGCAGCGCCCTCCAGATCTCGCGGGCCGTCGACGACGTCTTGATCACCGACGACTACGGCAGCTACCCCGCCCTCGCCGCCGAGGGGCGCTGCTCGGCCCGGCCGCTGTCGAGCGACCCCGCCCAGCCGTGGACCATCGAGGACCTCACCGACGGCAGCACCTTCGAGGCTCCCCTGCCCGGCACGCTGCGCTGGCTCGGCGACTAGCGAGCGCTGACGAGGGTCACGGACGCTCCGGCGTCCGGCGGGGCCCACGCAGGCCCCACCCGAGCGAGCAGTCCGCGTACTCGCGCTGCGCGACGACGACCTCCCGGGACAACAGCCGCTGACGCCAGCCTCGGTTCGCGTGGAGCCAGGCCTGGCAGCACGACGCGACCGCATCGACCGATCTTTCGTGGACGTAGAGCGCTGTCCATGAACCCATCGCCGCGGGTTCTAGCACAGCGCACGCCCGACTCACGGGCACAGCCCGAGCACCCAATCCCGGAACGCGCAGATGCTCGGCTCCGCGGCACGCAGCGCTGAGTAAAACAGGTAGTAGGAGCCGCGGCTGGGCGAAGCTTCGGGCGAGAGCACCTCGAGCTCCCCCATCACCAACGCGCGGCCAAGGAGCTGGAGGGGAAGTAGCGCGAGCCCCATGTCGTTGCGGGCCGCCTCCATGACCATGAACAAGTGCTCGAAACCCGGCCCGGGGGGGCCCGCGAGTGTGATGCCCGTGCTCGCCGACCACTCGTCCCACGCCCGCGGGCGCGTCGTGTGTACGAGCCGGGGATAGCTGGACACGAGCCGCTCGAGATCTCCCGCGAGTCCGGGCGGCACGAAGCCTTTCCTGGCGACGACGACCTGGGACTCGGCGAACAGCTCATGGGAGATCATCCCGGGCCACTCCCCGTCGCCATAGTAAAAGCCCACGTCGATGCACCGCGCCGACACGTCCGGGGCGCGGCTGGGTGTGGCGAAGTTCAGCTCGAGGGTCTCGACGACCGGGCGAATGTCCGGGTGCGCGGCGCCAAAGCCCGACAAGCGGGGGATGAGCCAGTTGATCGAGAAGGTGTGCAGGGAGCCGATCACCAGGCGCCGTGCGTCGCCGCCGTGCGTGACCAGATCCACCGTGGCCGCCTCGAGCTCGTCGAGCGCTCGGGTCAGCGGCGGCAAGTAGCGTCGACCCGCAGGCGTCAGGATCAGCCGCCCGCCCCGGCGCTCGAACAACCCGATGCCCAAGATCGACTCGAGGTTCGCGACCTGCTGACTGACCGCCCCAGGCGTGACGCACAGCTCCCGGCCCGCCTGCTTCATCGAGCCTAGCCGCGCGGTCGCTTCAAAGGCTCGGAGCGCGTTGAGAGGGGGAGTGGTTGGACGCTGAGGCATGAGCCGTGCTCTGCAGCCAGGCTCTCGCGCGAGTCAGTTTTTCTGCCTTGCTGCGTCGCCGGTGCAGCTCCTAGCCTAGCTGAAGTCGACCTCGCTCCAGTAGTAGCCATGAAAGCGAGCCCAGCATTGCCTCCACGCATACGCCCCTTGTCCCCTCTTCTCGCTCTCGCCGCGCTGTCGCTCGGGTGCCCGGCAAGTGCGCCCGAGCGACGAGATACCGGCGCAGATGGGGAAACACTCGGAGACACCACAGGCGACGAGACGAGCAACGCCGACGAAGGCACCGGCGCCGGTGCTGGCCCCGACGCCTGCGGAGACGCCCTCGCTAGCGGGCTCTCGATCTCGGACGTGACCGCCTACCAGGTCATCGGCATTCCGATGGCCCAGTCCGCCGTCGAGGTCGAGCCCACGGCCCGTATCGCCGACGTCGTCGCCGGGCGCGAGCTCGTCGTGCGCGTGGACTTCGAGCTCCCCGCGGACTGGTCGGCGCGGACCTTGTCCGCCCGCGTCGAGGTCGAGGTCGAGGATGCAACGCCCGAGCTGTTCTTCGACAAGCGCGTGGTCGCAGCACCGAGCACCCCGGGCGATCCGACGACGAGCTTTCTGGTCGAGCTCCCCGCGGACACAGTCGTCGAGCAGGCTCGGTACGCCGTCTCTGTTGTGGAGTGCGATCAGGTCCCAGGCGGCGACGACCCGAACGCAGCTCGCTTCCCGAGCGCCGGAAGGGCCGAGCTCGGGGCGCGACGCACCGGGCCGATCGAGATCCACATCGTCCCATTCCTCGTCGCCGGCTTCGTGCCCGAGACGACCCCCGAGATCCTCGACGGCTTCGCCGACGCGGTCCGGGCGATCTACCCGACCACGGAGGTCATCCTCACCGTCGGGGAGGTCCTCGACGACGGCCCGACGGTCGACATGGGCCAGCACCTCGTGCGCCTCGGGCAGCTCCGCGACGAGGAGCAGCCCCCCGCCGACGTCTACTACTACGGCCTCATCTCGGGGGCCGAGACCCGCGAAGAATTCTGCCCCACCTGTCCCACCGGCACCTCCGAGTCGGCCGGCCAGCTCCACGTGGGCTTCGCCGTGGGGGCCGCATTCGCCGACGCTCTCTCGGAGAGCACCCTGGTCCACGAACTCGGCCACATGCACGGGCGCTCTCACGCCCCTTGCGGCGACCCAAACCAGCTCGACCCGAGCTACCCCTACCCCGACGGGAGCATCGGCGTCGAGGGCTACGACTACCGGACCGGCGAGTTCTTCCCCCCGGACACTCCCGACGTCATGGGCTACTGCCAGCCGCGCTGGGTCAGCGACTACACCTACCGCGCGCTGATGGATTGGCTGGTCACCTGGAACCCCTGAGCGCGCTGGAGCTCAGAGCCGAGGCGGCGCGCCTCATTCTGGCCGACCCTCTCAGTTTTGGTGCAGGATGCCGAGCTTCTCGAAGCCGCAGGTCTTGGCCACGTCCATGGCCTGGACCAGGTCCTCGTGGCGGCTGTCCTTGTCGGCGCGCACGTGCAGGGTCGTGCGCCCGCCCTTGGACTCCGAGCACAGGTAGCTCTCGAGGGCGCCCGGGTCGACGATCACCTCGTCGACCTCGATGGTCCCGCTGGAGTCGATGGACACGACCACGGCCTCGCTGGTCGGCGACTTTTGCTGGTTCTTGGCCCGCGCGAGATCCACGTCGATGGACGAGTTCTCCTGGAAGGTCGCGGTCAGCAGGAAGAAGATCAGCAGCTGGAAGACGATGTCGATGAGCGGGGTCAGCTCGACGACGGCGCCCTGGTTGCGGCGGCGACGGTGCCGGGTCGCGGCGCCGTCCCGAGCCAGCAGGCTCACCCTTCGTCCCCCTCGTCCTGCTCGGCCTTTGCTTCAGCCGCGGCCTTTTGCGCGGCGCGCCGCTTGGCCTCGTCGAGGAGGTCGACGATGCCCATGGCGTCCTCCTCCATCTCGACGATCAGCCGGTCGTTGCGGCCCTGCACGAACTTGTAGAGCACGAGCATGGGGATGGCGACCATCAGGCCGTAGGCCGTGGTGATCAGCGCGGTCCAGATGCCCTCGGCGAACACGTCGGGCGTGGCCTGGCCGTTGGCGTAGGCGTCGACGAAGCGCTGGAAGACCTGGATCATGCCGACCACCGTGCCGAGCAGGCCGAGCAGCGGGGTGATCGAGGCGACGGTGCCGATGATCTCGACGTTCTTGTCGAGGTGCGCGACCTCCCGACCCCCGACCTCCTCCACGGCCTCCTTGATCTCGGCGCGGGTCTTGCCGTCGGCGTAGGCTTGCAAGCTCGCCACGATCATCCGCGCGATGCTCGAGCGGTTCTCCTCGCACAGCAGCTGGGCCTCGGAGGTCTTGCCCTTTGCGACCATTGCGCGGATGCGGTCGACAAATGCACGGGGCACGACCTTGGAACGCTGCAGCGAGTACATGCGCTCGAAGAACACGAACAGCCCGACGACCGCCGCGCCGAGGATGGCCCACATGAGTGGGCCGCCTTTTTCGAAGAAGTAGCCGAGATCCATGGTCTGGCGGGTTGCAGGCCCGTCACGGGCGCAGCACAGGATGCGCCCCAGACCGCGGGAGGGCAAGGTAAACACCACCTAACTGGATTTTGTGGCTGACATGGGTTTCCATGGAGCATGGCTTCTCCTTCAATGTCGGGATCTGCGCTCGCTTTCGCTTGCGTCCTCCTCGCAGCCTGCTCCCCCACCACGACCGGTCTGGGTGAGGGCAGCGGGGACGAGGCCGCGGGCACGGCCGCGACCGAGACCACCGACGACGAGGTCGGCTCCGACACCGACGGCTCGAGCGAGTCGGCCGACGGCAGCTCGACCGAGAGCGCGGACGACACGACGACCACCGACGAGGGCGAGTCGACCACCACCGACGAGGGCGACACGACGACCACCGACGAGGGCGAGTCGACCACCGACGAGGGCGACACGACGACCACCGACGGCGGCACGGACACCACCGACGGTGGAACCGATACCACCACCGACGGCGGCACGGACACCACCGAGACGACCGACGACGGCATGATGGCCGAGTGCGGCAACGACATCCTCGACCCCGGCGAAGACTGCGACGGTCTGGATCTCAACGCCGAGGACTGCTACAGCCTCGGCTTTCTAAACGGTAACCTGGCCTGCAACGAAAGCTGCGAATTTGACCTCTCGACGTGCTACGCGGGCGCCGAAGGGGACCCCTGCGCGGGTGACGACAATTGTCAGGACTACTGCAAGGACGATCAATGTTGGGACGGCAGCAGCGGCGACCCCTGCGACGAGTTCCAGGGCCACTGCAACGGCAGCATCTGCGTCTTCGGCAACTGTGTCTGAGCGCCGCCCTCGGCCTGACGCTCGCGGCCTGCGGGACCAGCTCGGCTGGCGAGGGAACGCGCGGGCCTACCGAGACGGACACCAACTTGGGCGACGAGGCCGGGTCGACGAGCGCCGAGTCCTCCAGTGACAGCTCGGGGGAGGCGGACTCCAGCGGCGAGACCACCTCGACGAGCTCGACCTCCGCGGGCTCGAGCGACGCCGAGACCGACACCGGCGAGACCGAGCCCGTCGAGCTCAGCGTCGTCGTCACCGAGCTCGACTACGGCGAGCACGGCGAGTCCCTCGACCTCTACACCCCCGAGCCCGCCCGCTTGGGCCCCCTGCCGACCCTCGTCCTCGCCCACGGCGGCCTGTGGCAGGGCGGCAGCAAGGGCGAGCTCGCGGTGACCTGCGAGCAGGTCGTGCTCGCCAGCCAGGGCGCCGTCGCGTGCGCGAGCCTCGACTACCGGCTCTCGGGCGCCCTCGGGGGCCAGTGCCAGGGCGGCCCCGACGTCTACCGCGAGCAGGTCGAGGACTTCGCCGCGGCCGTCGCCGAGCTCCAGCAGGGCGCCGACGAGCACGGCCTCGACCCCGCCGCCATGGTCGTCGGGGGCCACAGCGCCGGGGCCCACCTCGCCGCCCTGCTCTACCTGCGCACGCCAACCTTCGGCCCCCAGCTCGCCCACCCGCCCGCGGGCCTCGCCGGCTTCGAGGGCATCTACGACGTCGAGGCCTGGGACCTCTACGACGACGACTTTTGGAACGGCCAGTTCAGCTGCGCCACCCGGAGGGCCTTCGGCTCCGCCCCCGGCGAGCCCATGACCTGCACCGACGCCGAGCTCGGCCTGCCCTGCTGGCGCGTCGGCTCCCCGACCTTCCTCGCCCTCAACCCCGTCGACGTCGGGCTGCCGCCGGTCGACGC
This sequence comes from Plesiocystis pacifica SIR-1, assembly GCF_000170895.1. GTDB lineage: Bacteria > Myxococcota_A > Polyangia > Nannocystales > Nannocystaceae > Plesiocystis > Plesiocystis pacifica. The sequence goes on from NZ_ABCS01000048.1 coordinate 12,649, forward strand.
CGACGCGCTGCTGATCCACTCGCCGCAGGACAACTGGGTCGACGACGCGGAGGCGCACAAGCTCGGCGCCGCGCTCGAGGGCGTGGCCGAGCCCGGCGTCGCCGTCAGCGTGGTGACCAACGGCGACTGCGGGACGGGAAGGCACTCCGAGGTGCTCGGCTCGCCGGCGCTCGCGGAGTGCCTGGCGAACTTCGTGGCCGGCATTTAAGTCGCGGAGGCGATCGCGTTGACGCACTCGTCGAAGGACGGGACCTTGCGGCGGACGCAGTCTCGGCCGTCTGGCGATGGGAGCCGTGCGACCTTCAACAACAAGCGATCTCGGAGGAGCTTGTTCTTGGCCGGCCGCGACTCCTTGAGGCAGTCGGCTGCCGCGTTGTTTGGGATCGCCTCGAAGCGAGGGCGGAGCGTCCAGTAGTCCACCTTCTTTGCGTCAGCGATGCTCGAGACGAGCAGCTCATGGAGGCCGAACTCTTTCACGGCGCCCCAGTCATCCTCGTAGAAGATCGGGATGGGGCGGCTCATCAGGCGGACTCTCGCTCGGCGAGGACGGAGCGCAGCTGGCCGGCGGCTCGGATCTCGCCCAGGCCGCGGTAGCGCTCGAGCCACTTTTCGAGCTGCTCGGCGTCGAGCTTGCGCAAGACCGTTTGGTGGTTGTCGTCGAGCTCGCACACGCGCACCGACGAGACTGGGTCAGGCAGGAGATCGAGGATGTGATCGGAGTGGGTCGCCAACACGACGGGGTAGCGCTCGCTCGCCGCGACCAAGAGCTGGACGACCCGCCCGAGGAGCTCGGGGTGCAGGTGCTGCTCCGGCTCGTCGAAGCACAGCAAGGTCCGGCCTTCGTCGAGCTGCACGAGCGCGACGAAGGCGAGATAGGTCAGCTGGCCATCGGAGAGCTGATAGGCCGAAACATGGCCCACTCCGTCGAGTTCGAGGGCAAGACTCAAATGCCCTCCGGCGGCGGCGATCAGCGACACATCGCGCAAGTGCGGGCCGATGCCGAGCTGAAGGAGCTCGAGGGTCTCGCTCGCTCGCACGAACGCTCGCCTGGGGCCCCAGTTGCTCGTTTGCGCAGGCCGAGCCTCTGTCAGTCGTCGAGCTGCTCGCTCAGCCCGGGGATCAACTCCCGCCCCGCCGGCACCTGCAGCGTCGAGTCACCGATGTCGCTGATCGGTAGGTACTCCCCGCCCAGGCACCCAGCCAGGAAGGTCTCCGCCACGGCGTTGAAGGCCTGCGAGTTCGACGGGCGGGCGAAGCCGTGGCCCTCGTCGGGGAACAGGGCGTAGGTCACGGGGATCTCGCGCTCGGTCATGGCCGCGACGATCTGGTCGGCCTCGGCCTGCTTGACCCGCGGGTCGTTGGCGCCCTGGCCAATGAGCAGGGGCTTGACGATGGCGTCGACGCGGTTGAGGGGCGAGCGGGACTCGAGCAGGGCGCGGCCCTCCTCGGTGCGGTGGTCCCCGACGCGGGTGGTGAACTGGGCGACCATCGGGGCCCAGTAAGGCGGGATGGTCTCGAGCAGGGTCACGAGGTTGGAGGGGCCGACGATGTCGACGCCGCAGGCGAACACCTCGGGGGTGAAGGTCAGCCCGACCAAGGTCGCGTAGCCGCCGTAGCTGCCGCCCATGATCGCCACGGAGTCCTTCGAGGTGACCTTGGTGTCCACGGCCCAGTCGACGGCGTCGAGCAGGTCGTCGTGCATCTTGGCGGCCCACTCCTTGTCGCCGGCGGCGGTGAAGGCCTTGCCGAAGCCCGTCGAGCCGCGGAAGTTGACGGACAGCACCGCGTAGCCGCGGTTGGTCAGCCACTGGGCCATGGGGTTGTAGCCCCAGTTGTCCCGGGCCCACGGCCCGCCGTGGACGAGCAGGACCATGGGCACGGGCTCGTCGGGCACGCCGTCGTCGTCGGGGTCCGAGCTCGGGGGCAGGGACAGGTAGCTGACCAGCTCGAGGCCGTCGCGGGACTCGATCACCCGCGGGTGCATGGACGCGAGCTCGAGGCCCTCGAGGGCCTCGTTGATGAAGAACAGGAAGGTCGAGTCCTTGGTCGCGCGGTCGTACTGGTAGTAGGAGACCGAACCCTTGTCACTGTAGTACGCGACGATCCACTGGTCGCCCTCGCGGGTCTGGTCGGTGATCGCAAAGTTGTTGCCGGGCTTGACCTGCTCGAGGGCCGCGAAGTCGTCGGCGTAGCTCGGGTCGAGGACCTCCCAGCGCGGCTTGTCCCAGTTGACGGTGACGGCCACGGGCTTGCGGGTCTTGGCGTCGCGCATGACCCCGCCCAGCTCGGCCTTGGGGTCCTGGTACAGGACCTTGCGCTCGTCGGTCTCGGTGTCGATCTCGATCAGCGCGCCGGTGTCCCGGCCGCGGCTGTCGATCATGTAGCGGTAGCGGCCGGAGGCGTCGAAGCCGGCGTCCTGCGTGGACATCGAGTCGATCTGCTCGATCGCCTCGATGGGCGCCCAGTCCTTCTTGCCGTGGCCGCGCCCGGCCTTGTCGCCGCCGGGGGCGAGGATCTCAATCCCGCCGTCGGGGCGCGGGGCGTAGGCGTAGCGCAGCTCGAGGTTCTCGTCGGAGACGTAGCCGGCGTAGCCCGCGTCGTTTTGCTCGACGAGGGTGCGCTCGCCGGTCTCGATGTTCATGCGGTAGACGTCGTGATGGGCGGGGTTGCGGTCGTTGATCCCGACGAGGATGAACTTGGGCTGCTCCCGGCTCCCGCCGACCATCTGCGCGCGCACCTCGGGGTTGGGGGTCAGGTCCGTGTCCGAGCTCGCGCCGACCTCGGGGTCGATGCGGTGCAGGTGCCAGTTCTCGTTCCCGGCCTGGTCCTGGGCGTAGATGATGTAGCGGCCGTCGGCCGTCCAGCCGGCGTTGCGGATGCCCCGGAGCCGGTCCTTGGTGACCACCTTGCCCGCGTCGAGCTTGCCCGCGGGCGCGACCCAGACGTTGAGCACGCCCTCGTCCGGGGCCAGCCACATGATCCGCTTGCCGTCGGGGCTCAGGCGCGGCGCGGCGCGGTCCGGGTTGCCAAAGAGCAGCTCCCGAGGGATCAGATCGGGGTTCGCCGTGCCCTTGGCGAGCATCTGGGCGTTGGCCTTGCCCCCCCCGCCGGGCTCGGTGGCGTCCAGGCTGGCAGTGGGTGAACAGGCCGAGGCGGCCGCGAGGATCAGGGCGAGGGACAGGGTCGACTGGGCCTTCATGGCCCTTCCGTGTCGCTGTCTCGCGCTTTTGTCTCAGCTCGCCTCGAAAAATTCGTGTGCGTTAAATGACTCGAGCCGCCGCGCCCGGGTCGAAACCTAGACGGGCGGCTCGGTGGTCGAAATTCGATCGTCGTCCGATCCTCGTTCGACCGTCAGAGGATCACTCGCAGACCATGTTCACCTGGTCGCACTGGTTGATGCAGTCGTTGTTGACCGAGCAGGGCGAGCCGGCCTCGCCGGTCTGGCAGCTGTCGGTGGCGTTCGAGCAGTAGGGCGCCTCGTCGCCACAGTCGGCGTCGGCGTTGCAGGGGTCGTCGACGCTGCCGTCGTAGCAAGCATCGTCGACGCAGTAGGGCGAGCCCATGGCGCAGTCGCTGTCGAACTCGCAGGCGTCGCCCTCGTTGCCCGCGTAGCACATCAGCCCGACGCAGAAGGGAGAGTCCTCGCCGCAGTCGTTGTCGAACTCGCAGGGCGAGCCGTACTCACCGGTCTCGCACATGTCGAACACGCAGTAGGGCGACTCGGGCGAGCAGCTGCCGTCGCCGCCGCAGGGGTCGCCCTGGCTGCCGTCGTAGCACACGTTCTCGTAGCAGCCGCCGCCGTCTTGGTCGGGGAAGCAGTCCGAGTTGAAGTCGCAAGGATCGCCCTCGTCGCCGTTCCAACACAGGTTGTTGACGCAAAAAGGCGCGGCCTCGGGGCAGTCCGCGTCGAACTCACAGTCCTCGCCCTCGCCCTCGCTCAGGCAGGCGTTGGAGTTGATCGTGGTGCAGTCCTCGGTGCAGGCGAGCTCGCCGCCGACGAACTCGCCGAAGTCCATGCAGGTCGCCTCGCCGAAGTCCATGCCGTCGCAGGCCTCGTCGCCCTCGAGCACACCGTTGCCGCACTCGGGCTCGGCCTGGCAGGCCGACTCGTCGAAGGTGCAGTCCTCGTTGCAGGCCAGGTCGCCGCCGAAGTAGCGCAGGCCCTCGCAGGTCTGGCCGGCGAGGTCCTCGCCGTCGCACTGCTCGTCGCCCTCGGCCACGCCGTCGCCACAGACCGGACCGGTCTCGGTGCTCTCGGTCTCCTCCGTGGTCTCCGTCGTGGTCTCCGTCGTGTCCTCGCTCGTGCTTTCTTCGGTGGTGTCGGTGTCGGTGTCGGTGTCGCCGACATCGTCCTCCCCATCGTCGGGGTCGCTGGGGCAACCCGCCAGCAGCCCGAGGCTCAGGCACAGGTAGACTCCGAGGCCCGCGACGCCGCGTCGACCGGTGGAACGAAGAAGCTCAGTCTGGATGGTCATGTCCCCATCCTAGGTCTTTCCGTGCGCAGACGACACGCCTTGGCAAGCGCGAACGTGGGGCAAAGATCACGGCACCCTCGACAGGCCAAACACCGCCCATCGACCTGTCCCATCGACCAGGTTGCCGGTAGGATCGGCAGGTGAGCCGGGCTCAACTACGTAGCGATCCTCGCTTTGAAATCATCACGGGCGCATGTCCCCACGATTGCCCGGATACCTGCGCGTGGCAGGTCGCGGTCGAGCGCGAGACCGGCGAGGCGGCGGACATCTGGGGGCACCCGGATCAGCCCCTCACCGACGGCAAGCTGTGCGGCAAGGTCGACAACTACCTGCTGCGGACCCACCACGCCCAGCGGCTCCGGCAGCCCCTGCGTCGAGTCGGCCCCAAGGGACCTGGGGCCCGCTTCGAGCCCATCTCCTGGGACCAAGCGATCGCCACCGTGGCCGAGCAGATACGCAGCCGGGTGGACCAACACGGGCCGACCACCGTGCTGCCCTACAGCTACTCGGGCACCCTCGGCCTGCTCCAGGGCGAGGGCATGGCCGCCCGCTTCTTCAACCGCCTCGGCGCGAGCCGGCTCGCCCGGAGCATCTGCGCCACCGCGGGCTTCGAGGGGCTGGTCTACACCCTCGGTCGCGCCCGTGGTCCAGACCCACTCGATTTCAAACATAGCAAGCTGATCTTGCTCTGGGGCAGCAACACCCTCACGAGCAACATGCACCTTTGGCCAGTCATCCAGCAGGCGCGCAAGGCCGGGGCCAAGGTCGTGGTCATCGATCCCGTGCGCACGCGGACGGCCCGGGCGGCTGACGACTGGGTTCCCATTCGCCCCGGTACGGACGCCGCCCTGGCCCTGGCCCTGATGCACGTCCTGGTCACCGAGGAGCTCGTCGACGCCGACTACATCGCCCGCGGAACCGTCGGCTACGAGGCCCTCGCCGAGCGGGTCCGCGAGCGCTGGACCCCGGCGCGGGCCGAGGCCATCACCGGCGTCCCGGCGGCGCGCATCGTCGAGCTGGCCCGGGACTACGGCCGCGCCAAGCCGGCGATGATCCGCGTGAACTATGGGGTCCAGCGCAACCGCGGCGGCGGCATGACGGTGCGGACCATCGCCTGCCTGCCGGCCCTGGTCGGCGCCTGGAAGCAGCGCGGCGGCGGCGTGCTGCTCTCGACCTCGGGCAGCTTCGAGCTCGACCTTCGCGGCCTCGAGCGCCCGGACCTGCACCCCGCCGGCCAGCCCACGCCGCGGACCTTGAACATGAACCGCCTGGGCCAGGCGCTCTCGGGCGACCCCGAGCAGCTTCGCCAGGCCCACCTGCGCGCGCGGCCGATCGACGCGGCCCCGGACGAGCCCGGCCCGCCCGTGACCGCGCTGGTCGTCTACAACTGCAACCCCGCCGCCGTCGCCCCGGATCAGCAGGCCGTGCTCGCCGGGCTGGCCCGCGACGAGCTGTTCACCGTGGTGCTCGAGCACTTCGCCACGGACACCGTCGACTACGCCGACGTCGTGCTCCCGGCCACGACCCAGCTCGAGCACTGGGACCTGCACAAGTCCTACGGGCACCTCTACCTGAGCCTCAACCGACCCGCGATCGCGCCGGTCGGCGCGTGCCTGCCCAACGCCGAGATCTTCCGCCGCCTGGCCCGGGCCCTCGGCTTCGACGAGCCCTGCTTCGCACAGACCGACGCGGCCATCCTCGAGGCCCTCGTCGAAGCCCAGAGCCACCCGAGCCTCGCCACGATCACCTGGCAGCGCTTGCTGGAAGAAGGCTTTTGCCGCCTCGACCTGCCCGAGCCCTACCTGCCCTTCGCCGACGGCGACTTCCCCACGCCGAGCGGCCGCTGCGAGCTCCACAGCGAGACCATGGCGGCCCACGGCTACGACCCCCTGCCCAGCTACACCGCGCCCGAGTCCGCCGGCCACGTCGCTGCGGATCCCGAGCTGCTCCAGCTGATCTCCCCGCCGGCGCACAGCTTCCTCAACAGCACCTTCGTCAACATCGAGAAGTTCGCCAAGCGCGAGCGCGGGCCCTCGGTCGCCATTCACCCCGACGACGCCGAACACCGCGGGATCGCCGAGGGCGAGCTCGTCGAGCTCGGCAACGGGCGCGGATCAGTGCGTCTTCGTGCCAGGGTCAGCCCCGACGTCGTGCGCGGAACCGTCGTGGCGGCCAGCATCTGGTGGAACAAGCTGAGCCCCGAAGGCCGCAACATCAACACGCTCAGCCCGCCAGACGAGGCCGACATGGGCGCCGGAGCGCGGTTTTTCGATGTCGCGGTGCACCTTGGCAAAGCGTCCACAAAACAATAGTAGGGTGGTCGCTGGCAGCCATGAGTAGCGCCGACGCCACGGACCACCCCCACCCGCCGCAGCTCAGCGACGCCGAACGCGACGCCGAGACGCTGCTCTCGCCGGGGCACGACCTCGACGGGGCGGGGCTTCGGGGCGCCTTCGAGCGCGGCGAGCTGATCGGGCGCTACCTGGTCCTCGAAGAGGTCGGGCGCGGGTCCATGGGCGTGGTGCTCGCGGCCTACGACCCCGAGCTCGATCGCAAGGTCGCCCTCAAGCTGCTGCGGGTGTCCGGCGATCCTCGGCGGCTCGAGTCCTCGCGGGTGCGCATGCTTCGCGAGGCCAAGGCCATGGCCAGCCTCGCCCACCCCAACGTCATCGCCATCCACGACGTCGGCTCCTTCGGCGACGCGGTGTTCATCGCCATGGAGTTCGTCGAGGGCGGCTCCCTGCGCCAGTGGCTGGCCGCGCCGATCAAGCCGCGCAGCTGGCAGACGATCGTGCGGACCTACATCCAGGCCGGCGAGGGCCTCTCGGCCGCCCACGCCCGGGGCATCGTCCACCGCGACTTCAAGCCCGACAACGCCCTGGTCCACGGCGACGGCCGGGTCGGCGTGGGCGACTTTGGCCTGGCGCGGCTCAACGAGCACAGCGGGCCGCGCCTGCTCTCCGACCGCGACGCCCTCGCCGACGGCCTCGAGCGCCTGCGCGAGACCCTGAGCGACTCGAGCACGGACCAAAACCTCACGCATACCGGCGCGCTGCTCGGGACGCCGGCCTACATGGCCCCGGAGCAGCACCTGCGCGCCGAGGTCGACGGGCGGGCCGATCAGTTCGCGTTTTGCGTGGCGCTGTGGGAGGCCCTCGCGGGCGAGCGGCCCTTCTCCGGGCGCAACCCCAACATCCTCGCGTCCAAGGTGCTGTCTGGGGACCACGAGCCCTTCCCCCGGGACAGCCCCGTGCCCGCGCCGATCCGCGCCGCCCTCGAGCGCGGCCTGTCCCCCGCCCCGGGCGACCGCTTCGCGAGCATGCGCGAGCTGCTCGGCGCCCTCGAGGCGGGCCTGGTCAAGCCGCCCTCGCCCGCGCGGCGCTGGGCCGGGATCATCGTCGGCCTGCTCGCCACCGCGACCTTCGCCGGCGCCGTGGGCTACGGCTCCATGCTCGGCGAGGGCATCAGCGTCGACCGCCCCTCGCTGTGCAGCGCGGCCGAGCTGCGCATGCACGACGTGTGGGACCCGGACGTGCGCGCGGTCGTCGAGGACCGCCACGCCAGCGCCCAGGGCTTCGCCCGCGCCAGCCTCGACCGCGCCATCGCCCGCCTCGACGGCCTGCGCGAGGAGTGGATCATCGGGCACACCGAGGCCTGCGAGGCGACCCGGGTCTACGGCGAGCAGTCCTCGGAGATGCTCGATCGGCGGATGACCTGCCTGTCCCAGCGCCGCGGCGAGATCGCGGCGGTCAGCTCGGCCCTGCGCGAGGACTACGGCGCCGATCAGACCGAGGCCTCCCGCGCCCTGCTCGAGTCCGTCGACCAGCTCCTCGCGACCGTCGGCTCCATCGACGGCTGCGCCGACCTGACCTTGCTCGAGGCCGAGGGTGAGCCGCCCCCGGCCGAGCGCCGCTCGGAGGTCGAGCTGCTGCGCTGGCGCCTGTCCGACCTCGAGGTCCGCCACCGCCGCATGGGCACCAACGAGTCGATGACCGTGGCCGCCGACCTGGTCCGAGACGCCGAGGCCCTCGGCTACGGGCCCGTGCTCGCCGAGGCCCTGCTGCGCCAGGCCCAGCTCACCGACCTCTACGTCAGCCCCCACGAGGCCCTGCCCATCGCCCGCCGGTCCATGGCCGAGGCGACCCGCTCGCGCCACCGCCGGGGCGCGGTCCGGGCCCAGAGCCTGATCGCGTGGATCGAGGGGGCCGGGCGCGGCAACCATGAGTTCGGGCTGTGGCTCCTCGACCAGGCCAGCGCGGAGCTCGGCGCCCTCGGCCAGCCGCGCCGCGAGACCCTGCGCGTGATGACCGACCGGGCCGCGCTGCAGTACTCCTCCGGAGACATCACCGGCGCGCTCGAGCAGTTCCAGGCCGCGCTGGCCTTCGCCGAGTCCCACTACGGCGCCCAGCACCTGCGCGCGGCGGATCTGCGCTTCAACATCGCGACCATGCACCTGCGCCTGGGCAACCTCGACAAGGGCGAGCAGGGCTTGCGCCGCGCCCTCGAGGTCTACACCCAGCTCATGGGCCCCGAGCACCCCGAGGTCGCGCAGATCCACACCAACCTCACCGCGGTGCTCGACGAGCGCGGCGAGACCGAGGAGGCGCGCATGCACGCCGAGCGGGCCATCGAGATCTGGAAGGCGAGCGGCGCCGACGCGCGGCTGTCGAAGGCCTACGTCAACCTCGCCAGCGTGGCCAGCACCGAGGGCGCCTACTCGGAGGCCCTCGAGCTGTTCACCAAGGCCCACGCCCTCAAGGCCGAGGTCTACGGCGCCGCGCACCCGGACACCATCTTGACCCTGTGCGACGTCGCCGACAGCCTCCGCCTGCTCGGCCGCTACGACGAGGCCCAGGCCCGCTACGACGAGGCGCTGCGCCACGTCGAGGATCTCCCCCCGGCCAACGGCGTCCGCGTCCGCGTCCACCTCGACCTCGTCGATCTCGCGCTGAGCCGCGGCGAGCACCTCGACGCCCTCGCCCGCGTCGACGCCCTCGCCCCCGCGGTCACCGAGCAGGATCCGAAGAGCCGGGAGAGCGCACGCCTGTGCCTGCTGCGCGCCAAGATCCTCGTCGCCCTCGATCGCAAAGACGAGGCCACCGCGACGCTGCGCGAAGGCCTCGAGCGCTACACCAGCTCCGGGGGGGCGCTGCGCAAGACCCTCGAGCTGCTGCTGCTCGAGCTCAGCGAGCCCTCATGACGCGGGCATGAAGGGCGACGCGTCCGTGCCCTCGGTCCGGGCCGGCAGCCAGTCCACCCCGCCGCGCTCTTGGCTCGGCATCAGCTCGGCTGCGCCGTGAGTCTCGCGCACCGACATGAAGGCCTCGTCCATGCGCGCCTTCGCGGCGGTCTGCGCCGGCATGAACACGCGCTCGAGCTCGGGGCGCGCGGGCAGGAACACGCCCGCGCCCGCGGGGGCCTCGACGGCCGGTGCATCGGCCGCGTCGGCGCTCGGGAGCTGCAGCGCGGCGAGGACCAGAGTCCGGAGCAGTACGGCGTTCATGGCCCTCCAATGACATGGTTTGGCGGTGGGGGCGAGAAACCGAGCGCGAAATTTTTGATCGCGTTGCGTGCGTGTCACCTGACACTTGGAACCCCTCCGGGCCTTCGACCTCGAGGTCTGGCGGGGTCGTCAGGGCCCTCGCCAGGCCCGCGCGCCGGCTCACTGCGCCGCGACGTACCAGCGCTGCGAGGTGGCGATGTTCGCGGTCCCGGCGACCACCAAGACGCCCGAGATGTCGAGGGTGCCCGCGCCGGCCGCGTTGGCCAGGGACACGGTGCCGTCGACGTGGGTCTGGACGGTGAAGCGCGCGTCGACCAGCTCGGCGTCGGCGTTGGGGTCGGCGAACACCCCCGCGCTGGTCACGGCCAGCGCGCCGTCGCTCTGCATGTTCCACATCCGGGCGTAGCTCGAGTCCGCCGCGCAATCGAGGACCCAGTCCCCGGCCGAGCCGCTGAGGCCCAGGATGCTCTCGACGTGGTAGCCGCCGATGCTGGGCATGCCGGCGAGGCCGCGGTTTTCCTGGCTGGTGAAGGCGAGGATCTGGCCGTCGTAGCTCGTGCAGAAGCTCGCCGTGGTCTCGGTCACGACGTCGGCCACGGTCCAGGTCGCGGCCGCGCTGGTCGCGGGGCCCGTGGTCACGTCGCCGTTGTTGATGGCGAGGACGCGGCCGTCGGGCTGGGAGAAGGTGTAGCTGCCCACGCCCATGTCGGTGACCTGCCACAGCTCGCCGCCCATGTCCGGGGGGCCGTCGGTGACGATGATGGGCATGTGGCCGCCGCCGCTCGCCGACTGGTTGCTCATCGAGCCGCCGTCGCCGATCGACAGGTAGAGGTAGTCGTCGCCGGCGACCGTGGTGCAGTTGACCGTCAGCAGCACGTCGTCCGCGTCGAGGCCGGGGACGATGTCGCGGGAGCCGTCGACCGCGATCAGGTCGCTACTATAGTCATTCGAAAGCGCAATCTTCTTACCACCGTGATCGGCGCAGAACTGGGCCGTATCGGAGGTCGACGAGCGGAACTCCTCGGGCCCGAAACCCTCGATATCGCCGCCCTGGTCGCTGCAGGCCGCCAGGCAGGCGATCGCAGCCATGAAGGAGACAGTCTTGATTCCACGAGCAACGTTCTTGTAGTTCATCGTTGGTCCATCCTGGCCACCGTGGTTCCCGGGGCTCGATTGGGGAGTATCGGAGGCCCCCATTTGCATTCACATTTGGCTCACCTATCGCTCACTTTTTTTGTGCTCTGGGCGCACGACATCCGTGTCATCGCGCACATACGGATGGCAACAGAAGCTTTCCTAGCCGCCACCAACCGGCGAATTCGAGGTCTCAGGGCGAATCAGTGGAGATCGCAAACAATACTAGCCACACTCGCTATCACACCGACCATGGCATTTTGCATCGCATCCACTGTGAACATTTATTTGATTCGACTCATGCGATTCGAGCGCACAAAAAAAGAAGGCGATCGAATGATCGCCTTCTTCGGATTGGCTCGTTTGCTTTCGTCTCAGGAGTGAGTGCCGAGTCGATGGGGGACTCACCTCGGCCTTCAATGTGGGAGTCACGGCTCGCTCAGATTTTGTTCATGGGGACACTCAGATTTTTGCCCAGCTGCGCGATTTCGCCCCATAGCCATCCAGAACATCGTTTTAGGCCCACATTTGGGCCAACCGCGCGATCCGCAGCGCCTCCCAGCCCTGGTAGGCTCGGCCGCGATGGCCTCTCCGGCGCGCTTTCTCGCCCTGCTCCGCGGCATCAACGTCGGTGGGCGCAACAAGGTGCCCATGCAGATCCTCCGCGAGCTGTTCGAGGGCGCTGGCGCCACCGAGGTGTCGACCTACATCCAAAGCGGCAATGTCCTGTTCACCGCGGCCGGAACGCGCGCGGCCACTGCCCTTGCCGAGCGAGCCCGCGCCGCCCTCGAGGCCGAGCTGGGCGTGGACAGCCCCATGATCGTGCGCAGCGCCAAGCGCATGCGCGAGGTCGCGGCCGCCCACCCCTTGGCCAAGGCGGGCGACCTCGACAAGCTGTTGATGGTCGCCTTCTTGTCGCGCAAGCCCAAGGTCGCGGGGGTCCGCGCCCTCGACCCCGAGCGCTGCGCCCCCGACAGCTTCGAGGTCCGCGGGTCCGAGGTCTACCTGCGCTACGCCACCGGCGCAGGCAGGAGCAAGCTGACGACGACTTACCTGGACCGCACGCTGGATGCGGTCTCCACCGTGCGGAACTGGCGGACCGTCAACGCCCTCGTCGAGCGCGTCGGCTGAAGCCAAGGCCCACGACGACCAGCGCGAGCAGGCCGCTCGATCCGCGAGCGCGGCGATCGTCTGCGGCCGCGCACGCGCAGCTGCCCTCGTCGAGGTCGGCGCCGCCCTCTCCCGTGCCGCCGGACTCGTCGCCGCCGAGCTCGTCGTCGCCGTCGTCGCCGAGCTCGTCTCCTCCGCTGTCTTCGCCCGACTCGCCGCCCGACTCTTCGCCGCCCGACTCCTCGCTGCCCGACTCCTCGCCGCCCGACTCCTCGCCGCCCGACTCCTCACTCCCCGACTCTTCGCCCGACTCTTCGCCGCCGCCCCCGTTGCTTCCGCAGGTCTCGCTCGGGCCCGACACGGGCACGTCGCTGCACCAGCTGGCCCAGCTGCCCTCGTGGGTGTGGTCGCCGGAGAAGAAGCCCCCGCAGCCCTCCCCGGGCTCCCAGTCCCCGGTCTCGGCGTCGAAGCAGGGCGTGATGTCGATGCCCCGCTCCGACTCGAAGTGGGGCACGACCAGGTCCAGGCGCATGTACTGGGCGGCCGAGTTGCACGGGATCCCCGTGGTCCCCCCGAGCAGGGTCCCGATGGTCCGCCAGCCGCCGTCGGCCGCCTGCACGAACACCGGGCCGCCCGAGTCTCCGGCGCAGGGCGACTGGGGATCGCCGGGGTTGCCGATGATCACCCGGGCGGGCTCGACGGTGGTGATCGTCTGGGGGATCCAGCGCTTGGTCCCGAACTGCCCCGCGCCGTAAGAGGTGTCGCCGAAGCCCGCGACGATCACGTCCGCGCCCACGGTCATCAGATCGTCGAGCTCGCAGCCGTAGAGCACCGGCGTGACCGGAAGATCGGTCACCTCGGTGGCGAGCTCGCAGATCATCGCGTCCTGGCTGCCCGTGCCCACGCACGCGACCACGCCCACGTCCTGCCCCTGGCCGTTGGCCGTGGGCCCGAAGTGGACGCTGCTGGGCTGGCCGCAGTGCTGCGCCGTGGAGATGGCCCGGGGGTGGATCAGCGTCCCGGAGCAGCCGTTGAGGGCGACCACCGTGGGCCAGCCGCAGGTCTGCGTGGTGTCGCCGTTGACGATGCCCGTGGGCTTGGCGAGCTCGGGCTCGACCCCAGCGCCAGGGCCGAAGCAGGTGAACAGGGCGGGCAGGACGAGGAGCAGCGCGGCGGACATGCTCGCCACTCTAGGGACCCCATCCCCGAGTTTTGTTGCGAAGCTTGTAGCGCCGCGCTGACACGCGAGGTCAACGACGGCGCCGCTGCAAAGCCAGTAAGCCGCACAAGCCCAAGAACACCGCGAGGGCTCCGTGGCCCCGGCGACCCGAGCCCGCGTCGATCCGGCAGCTCGCGCAGCCCCCCGCCTCGCCCAGGGGCTGGGGCCGGGACTTGGGCCGAGCCAGGGGCTCGGGCGCAGCCCAGTCGTGGCGCGACAGCGGCTTCGAGCCCAGCTGCTCCTCGGCCGCGTCGGCCACGAAGTCGCTCAGGGGCGCCCCGCGATCGGCGAAGGCGGTGTCGCGCGCCACCGCGAGCTCGGAGGACTGAGAGAGCTCGGGCCACGGCCCGCCCCAGGAGCCGCGCTGCGGGCTCTCGCACTCGATGGGTCCTTGCCACTCGTGGCGGATGGCGTAGCGCGCCTGGAAGTTGTTGACGCCCCCGGGCGTGATCTGAGCCCCAGTCTCGGGCTCGTTGTCCGCCCCCCAGCGCTCGCGACCGCCGGTCAGCGCCGGCGCGGCCTGGAACACCAGGTCCTCGCCGAGGCTGTCGGGGGAGTAGCGCGCGTGCAGCCGGGTGAGCACGAAGTCTCGCCCCACGCTAGCGAGCAGGTTCGGGTCGACGCCGTCCGCCGTGCGGGCCTCGGCGAACACCTGCGCATAGCTGGGGATCACGTCGGCGCCGAGGGAGGCGAGGTCCTTCGCCTCCAGGGGCGGCACCGGGCAGGGGTCGCAAGAGCCCGAGCCCCACGCGTACTCCGTGACCACGGCGTTTGGGTTGGCCGCCAGGGTGTGGTCGAAGAGCGAGGCGTAAAAGGCCCCGAAGCGCTCCCGGGTCCCGTCGACGACGTCGAGGTTGGTGGGGATGGCGACGTTGTCGTAGTTGGCGACCTCGTAGCGCACCTCCCGGGACAGGATGTGGACGACCAGATCCTGGTGGCCGCTCGAGTTGATCATCCCCAGGCGCACGGGCAGGGAGAAGGTCTCGCTGTCGTAGTGCACGCGCAGCGGCGAGAGCTTGGCCCGGCCGTCGACGAACTTGACCTCGTCGACGTTGACCTTGGCGACGAAGAACTTCTGCCCCTGAGCCACGTAGGGGCGCAGCAGCGCCGCGGCGCCCTGGGGCAGCTGGTAGTCGTTTTGGCGCAGCCAGGCCTCGAGGCCCGTGGAGTGCTTGGCCGACAAGATCGCGATCTCGTACTCGCCGACGTCGAACTGCGCCTCGATCGTCACGCCGTGGCGCCGGCTGCTGCCCGCCAGCGAGATCCCGCCGGCGTCTCGGTTCGCGGTCGGAGACAGCTCCACGACGGCCGTGAAGTCCCGACCCGACTGCCCGCAAGGATCTTGCTCCCAGTACTCGACCAGGCGCGGCGCGGCGAGGCGGTCGATGCCCTCGAAGATGTCGTCCGGCAGGGTCTTGACGTCGCCCTCGCGCAGCACCGTGGGCACGGGGACGACCATGGCGAAGTCCTCCGGCGGCCCCTGATAGCTGTTTTGCATCGAGAGCACGGTCCGCTGCCCGTCGCGCATGAGCACGACCATGGTCGCGTCGTTGGTCAGCCCCTCGCCGCTGCCCGCGACGTAGAAGCCGCAAAAGGCGCGAGCGGCCAGTGGTGCGCTCAGGGTGAGGGCGGCCGCGAGCGCGGGGACGAGCGCGCGGCGAAGACGAAGGGCGCGGGGGGGCATGCTGGGCACTCTACGTCCGAGCCCAGCTTCGCTAACAGGCCCCGCCGGCCATGGCCTCAGACGCTGTCGCCACCGATGTACTGGGCGTCGCCGAAGCCGAGGATCGGGATGAAGATCGGGCCGAGGAAGACCAGGCCCAGGCCAAAGCCGGTGCCCTTGCCAAAGCGCTTGGCGATGTCGATCCACACGACCAGGAGGACGATGAAGTTGACGATCGGCACGAACATCAAGATGAACCACCACACCGGGCGGCCCGCGACGTTGAGCAGCACGATCATGTTGTAGATCGGCACGATGCACGCCCAGCCGGGCTCGCCCGCCTTGGCGAAGACCTTCCAGAGGCCCGCGAGGGCGACGATCATGACGATGAGGGGGATGACCTGAGCGATGTTCTCCATGACGCCGACACTATAGGAGCAAAGGCCCCCGCGCCGCAGCGCGCCATGTAGACTCACAGCCATGTCCACGTCCACGGACGCGGTCATCGGCGTGCTGCTCGTCGACGCCGACCCGCACCACGCCGAGCTCTTGCGCAGCTACCTCGGCGCGCGCGGCTGTCACCTGGACTGCGCCGACTCCCTCGACGGCGCGCTCCAGCTCGTCCACTCCCGAGAGGGCTCTGGCGAATTCGAGATGGTCGTCCTCGACCTGGCGCTCCCCGACGGCGACGGCCTCGAGCTGTGCCGTCGGCTCCGCGCCCGCTCGTCCGTGCCGATCATCGCCACCCGAGCCCAGGCCGATCCCTGGCATTCCGTCGCCGCCCTCGAGGCCGGAGCCGACGACTTCGTGGCCAAGCCCGTGCCCCCGGCCGAGCTGCTCGCCCGCATTCGGGCCCGCATCCGCCGACGCCGGGGGCAGCTCGGCGCCAACGAGGGCCGGGTCGAGATCGGCGGGTTGCGCCTGCACCGAGCCCGGGCCGAGGTGTTCGTGGGCGAAGCGCCCGCGCGCCTGACCGCCGCCGAGTTCCACGTGCTGTGGTCCCTGGCCGTGCGCGCCGGGGCGGCCGTGCACCGCGAGGAGCTCGCCCTGGGCGTGGACATCTCCCCGCGCTCCGTCGACGTCCACGTCTCGCGCATCCGCACCAAGCTCGGCGAGGCGGCGGCCGCAGGCGCGGCCTCGGCCCCGCCCCCCTCGATCCGCTCGATCCGCGGCTTCGGCTACGCGCTCTCGGCCGAGTCTGAAGAGGCCTGACTGAGTCGTGGACGTGGGGCAGGGAGGGCGTGGCGTCGTCCGCGACGGCTAAAATAGAAAGGGACTGTGAATTCATTCACAGTCCCTGAGTCGTGGACGTGGGGCAGGGAGGGCGTGGCGTCGTCCACGACGGCTAAAATAGAAAGGGACTGTGAATTCATTCACAGTCCCTGAGTCGCGGACGTGGGGCAGGGAGGGCGTGGCGTCGTCCGCGACGGCCAAAGTGGACAGGACTGTGAAAACTTCACAGTCCCTGAATCAGGACTCGGAGCTGCGGACGTAGCGAGCCGCCCGCTTGCGCGCGCTGGCCTTCACGTCGAGGTGATCGAGCAAGCTCGCGGGCAAGCCTGCGGCCTCGAGCTCCTCCGCCCTCAGGTCGACGAGGCGCTTGCCCGCGGCCCGCTGCGTGGCGACCAGCGCCCCGATCTGCCGGTAGGCCTGGCGAAAGGCCGTGCCGCCGGCGACCAGCGCCTCGGTCAGGTCGGTCGCGATGGCGTCGCCGCGCTCGAGGGCGGTCACGCAGCGCTCGGGCATGAGCTCGAGGTTGCGAATGCCCAGGGCGATCATCTCGAGGCAGGCCACGGTCCCGTCGACGCAGGCGAACAGCACCTGCTTGTCCTGCTGAAGATCGCGGTGGTAGCCCGTGCCGAGGCCCTGGAAGGTGGTCATCAGGGCGACCAGCTCGCCCTGGCGCAGCGCCGCCTGCCCGCGCACGAGCTCGAACAGGTCGGGGTTGCGCTTGTGCGGCATCATCGACGAGCCGCAGGCCACGGCGCCGCTGAGCGTCACCAGGCCGTCGGAGCTCAGCTCGACGACGTCGGCACAGAAGCGGGCGAGGTGCTGGCTGATGCGCGCGCAGGCGAAGGCCAGGGTCAGGCCGTGGTCCCGGGAGCCGACGGCGTCCATGGGGTTGCGCGGCGGGCTCGAAAAGCGCAGCTCGCGGGCCGGGACCCAGGGATCGATGGGCAAGGTGTTGCCGCCGATCGCCCCCGCGCCCAGGGGCGAATCCGCGATCTCGTCCTCGACCACCGCGAGCAAGCGGCGGTCCCGCGCCAGCGGCTCGCCCAGGGCCGCGCCGATCCACAAGCGCGCGAGCACCGGGATCGCCACCTGGCGGTGGGTATAGGCCGGCATGGGCGTGTCTCCCTGGGCCTCGTTCCACGCCTCGATCGCCGCCTCGAGGCCCTCGAGCCCGGCGAGCAGGCGATTGACCGCGGAGCGCACCCACAGCTTGAGGTCGGTGGCGACCTGGTCATTGCGGCTCCGGCCGGTGTGCAGCTTGTCCGCGACCTCGCCCACGGTCGCGCGCAGCCACACCTCCACGGCCATGTGCACGTCTTCTTCGAGGGGCAGCTCGACCTCCCCGCGGGCGACCTTGCCGGGCAAGCTGCGCAGCGCCGCCTGGAGCGTGTCGCCTTCCTCACGCGTGACCAGGCCGCCCGCGACCAGGCCCTCGACGTGCGCGACGCTCCCGGCCACGTCGACCTCGAGCAGGCGGCGGTCGACGGGGAGAGAGGTCTGCCACTCGAGGAATTTTGGGTCGAGGGCGCCTCCGGTGGCGTCTGTGCGGGCGATGGAGCTCATGGCCGCGGACGCTATCAGGCCACGCCCCGGCCTTCCAGGCCCACCAAGGACGTGAGATTGACAACACGGCGACGAGTGGGACGACCGAAAACGCTCATGCTCCCACCACCTGTATTGATTGCATCCCCCGAGATTTAGTTGGGAACGGAACTCGGAGTCGGCGACCCACCGGCTGGCACACGGAGAAACCGCTACCCGTGGCGAATACGTGATTGCCGCCGTTTCACTCGGTCCCATGCGCGATTCCGTCGCTATTACGCGTGTGTTCAATGCTGAATCCAAAAAGATCGAGTGGCGGTGAATGAACATCGTGTCTGTCGAGACTCCCGGGCCAATGACTGCACCCCTCATCCACGCTCTATCCGCATTCTCGAGCCCCTCCGCCCCGGCCAAACTCACCGGCCTGAAGCTTCAAAAGCAGGAACCCTTCGGCCTGCTCGTTGAGAGTGAGACGCCTCGCAGCGTCGCGGAGCTGCCGACCATGCTGATTCACGAGTGGATGCGCGAGCACCGTCTCCTCATCCTGCGCGGATTCGAGCCGCTCGTGGACGACGCATTCCCGACCTGGTGCACCGGCATGGGCGAGCTGCTCGATTGGGAGTTCGGCACGGTCAACACCCTCGAGGTCAACCCCAAGAAGAAGAACTACCTCTACACCGAGGGCCCGGTGCCCGTGCACTGGGACGGCGCCTTCCTGCACACGCCGCCGCACTACATCGTGTTCCAGTGCGACGAGGCCGGGCCGGGCTGCGGCGGCGAGACCACCTTCGTCAACACCGTCGAGCTGATGAAGGGGATCTCCGAGGAGGAGCTCGCGGCCTGGGACGAATACACGGTCACCTACCTGACCAAGAAGGTCGTCCACTACGGCGGCGACTTCATGGCCTCGATCATCGGCGAGCACCCGGTCACCAAGGAGCGGACCCTGCGCTACGCCGAGCCCGTCGAGCTGCTCAACCCGGTCAAGGTGTTCATCCACGGCATGCCCGTCGACGAGCACTCGGGCTTCATCGAGACCATGAAAGAGCGCCTCTACGACCCCAGCGTGCTCTACGCGCACCGCTGGGTCGAGGGAGACATCGTGCTCGCCGACAACCACGCCCTGCTCCACGGCCGCTACGCCCTCAACAACTCCAACCGTCGCATCCGCCGGGTCAACGTGATGACCGCGGACTTCGACGAGCAGGGCCGGTGGATCCCGCCCGAGGGCGCGGCCTCGATCCAGGGCGTCAAGGCGCCGTCGCTGCACTCCAAGATCGTCAAGCACGGCCAGGGCCTGCTCGACTTCAAGCGCGGCGCCGACGTGTCGGGCTTCCCCCAGGACTTCAGCGACTACATCCGCAGCCACGGCGAGACCTACCACTGGCCCGCGGGCGGCTTCCACGTGGTCACCCGGGCCGCCGACGCCCGCCAGATCCTGCGCAGCAAGCACTTCACGGCCAACCGCGCGACCTTCTTCGTGGCCAAGATGCCCAACGTCGACCTCGACCTGATCGGCGACTTCTTCGGCGTGGTCTCGCGGATGATGGTCATGAGCGACGCCAAGGTCCACGGCATGCGCCGCAAGAGCGCGCTGTTCGGCATCACCCCCGAGCTCATCGACTCCTTCACCCCGCGCATCGCCCAGACCGTCGACGCCCTCCTCGACCCCCTCGAGCGCGACGGCAGCATGGAGTTCGTGACCGCCCTCGCCCGGGTGCTGCCGAGCACGGTGCTCGCCGACATGTT
This sequence comes from Plesiocystis pacifica SIR-1, assembly GCF_000170895.1. Classification (GTDB taxonomy): domain Bacteria; phylum Myxococcota_A; class Polyangia; order Nannocystales; family Nannocystaceae; genus Plesiocystis; species Plesiocystis pacifica. The sequence continues at coordinate 32,277 of NZ_ABCS01000048.1, forward strand.
CATGATCCCCGAGGCCGACCGCGAGTTCTTCCGCAAGTGCGCGAACACGATGACCGGCTTCTTCGGCGGCTCCGTCGAGTACACCAACGAGGTCGCCGTGGAGTGCAACGAGGCGACCATCGCGATCCGCGAGTACTTCCGCGGCCTGCTCGAGGACCGGCGCCGCAACCCCCAAAACGACTTCATGACGGGGATGCTCGAGGCCCAGCAAAAGTACAACCTGCGCGACGACGAGGTCATCTCGCAGGCGGCGATGATGCTGGTCGCCGGCCAGGTCACGAGCACCGACCAGATCTGCAACAACCTGTTCCTGATGCTCGACACCCCCGGGGTCTACGCGCGCCTGGTCGCCGACCCCGAGCGGATCCCCGGGGCCCAAGAGGAGTTCAAGCGCTGGGATCCGGCGGTCAACTTCCTGTTCCGCGTGGCCAAGGAGCGGCAGATCATCAACGGCCAGCGCATCGACGCCGGCGACACGGTGTTCATGTCGGCCCACGTGCTCAACCGCGACCCGGACGAGGTCGAGGACCCCGACGTGATCCGCATCGACCGCGAGGGCGTCAAGCACTTCGCCTACGGCTTCGGCCCGCACTACTGCATCGGCGCGCGCCTGGGCCGGGTGCAGATGGACCTGCTGTTCCGGGCCATGGTCCGGCGCTTCCCCAAGCTGCGCTTCACCCCGGGCACGACCCCCGTGCGCGACCACTACTCCCTGGCCTTCTCGGGCTTCACCTCCATCGAGCTCAGCCGCTGAGCCGACCTGCCGACCACGGATCGAAAGGACGAACATGGACGTCGACATCATCCCAGCAGGCGAGGCCCGACAGGCTCCCCCCGCGCACAGCGAGTGGACCGAGCTGAGCGAGATCAGCGAGCTGAGTGAGCTGAGCGAGCGCGCCGAGCTGCTCGAGCTGAGCGAGCTGATCATGGCCGAGGGGCGCAGGCGCTTCCTGCCCTCCGGCGAGGTGCTCTGGTACCAATCCGACGAGGCCCACGAGCTCGCGTGGATCGCCGCGGGCACCCTCGAGGTGCAGATCAACGGGCGCCGCGTCAACGCCGTGGGCCCCAGCGAGCTCATCGGCGAGGTCTCGGTGTTCGGCGCGCTGCAGACCCGCTCGGCCACGCTCCGGGCCCTCGGCGACGTCGAGGTGTGGATCATCTCCCGCACCCAGCTGAGCTCGCTGCGCGCCAAGAACCCCGAGATCTACGACTGCATCCTCGACGAGGCCCTGCGCGCCCTCGTGGGCCGGGTCCGCGGGGTCAGCCTGCGCCTGGCTCGGCTGGGCGAGGGCACCGAGCCCCGCGCCCAGGACGAGCCGGTCAACATCTTCCGCGAGGGCGGGGGCTTCCCCGGGGAGCACCACGCCAAGCAGATCGCCCTGCGGACCATGCCGGTGCTCGAGGAGCTCGACGCGGCGTTGATCGAGCGCCTCGCCGAGCGCTTCGGCTCCCACGTGTTCGACGACGGCGAGGTCATCTTCCGCCAGGGCGAGCGCTCCCACGGCATCTTCTTGCTGGCCAACGGCCGCGTGCGCGCGGCCCTCGACATCGGCACGGAGGCGGCCATGCCCGTCGCGCCGATCCAGCGCGGGCGCCCCTTCGGGCTGCCCGCGACCTTGCTCGAGCTCGAGCGCCCCGAGACCGTGGTCGCCGACGGCCCCTGCTGGCTGCTGCACCTGAGCCCGGAGGCCCACGAGGGCCTCGGCGGCGAGATCGGCCGGGCGTGGCGGGAGGCCCTGCTGGCCGCGGCCCGGGCGGAGCTCGAGGACCGCAACCGCAACCAGATCGAGCTCGAGCAGCGCCGGGCGGCCAAGCTGGCCAAGGCCCCAGGGCGCGCCGGGGTGCGGCGCCCGACCTTCCAGGTCTTGACCAGCGACGAGCGCGAGTCCGTGCGCGAGACCGTCGACGCGATCATGGACAAGCTCGCGCCGCACCGACGCCTGCTGCCCGACGCGGGCGCCTGCGCCCTGCACCACTGCGACGAGTGCTTCGGCCTGCACCGCGCCAAGCTCGAGCGCTGCGTGGTCGAGGGCCGGCCCGTGCACATGATCCTGCCCGCCTACCCGGCCAAGTCGCCCAACGCGGTGACCAAGGTCCTCGGCGAGCTGCCCGACATGGCCGAGGAGCAGTCGCTGCTCTACCTCCAGCGGGTCTGCGACGACGTCGCCTCGGTCTACGAGGGCGGGGCGCAGATCACCCTGTGCTCGGACGGGCGGGTGTTCTCCGACCTCGTCCTGGTCACCGACGAGCAGGTCACGGCCTACGGCGTCGAGATCGAGGCGATGATCGAGCGCCTGCGCCTGCGCTCCATCGACGTGTTCGCGATCGAGGAATTGTTCGAAGTCAGCAGCTACGACGGCATGCGCGACCACCTCGCGGTCCACTACGGCGAAGCCATCGAGGCCCTGCGCGACCGCAGCCGCATGCACCCGCACATGCGCTCGATGTACAACGGCATCCACCGCTTCCTGTTCGAGGACACGGTCAAGGTCGAGACGGGCAAGAGCCGCTCGAAGATCCGTAAGGAGTGCTCGACCCGGGCCTACGGCGTGATCCAGCGCAGCAACGCCTTCAGCCGGCTGATCGCCGAGTGCTTCCCGGACGCGCTGCGCCTGTCGATCCACCCCCAGCCCCCGCACTCGGCCAAGATCGGCATCCTGCTCGGGACGGCCACGGACGCGTGGATCACTCCCTGGCACGGCGTCGCCGTCCTCGACCGCGACGGCTACCACCTGATGAAGCGCAGCGAGGCCGAGGCCATGGGCGCCGTCATGGTCGAGCGCCGCGGCCGGCCCAGCCACTACGAGGTGCGCGATGCAGGCTGAGTCCCAGCAGCTCCAGCTGCACCCCGAGCCCGACTGGCGCGAGCTCCACGGCTACTGGTTTGGGTCCATCGAGGACTCCCAGGCCTACATGGACGGGCGCCTGCCGATCTGGTTCTTCGCCGACGCCCAGGCCGACGCGACGATCCGCGCCCGCTTCCTGCCCTGGCTCGAGGCCGCCGCGAGCGCGGGCGAGCTCGACACCCTCGAGGCCCTGCTGCCGAGCTGGTTCGAGGGCCCCCGGGCGCTGCTGAGCCTGGTCCTGCTCTTTGACCAGGTCCCGCGCAACGCCTTCCGCGGCCAGGCTCAGGCCTTCGCCTACGACGGCCTCGGCCTGCAGATCGCCGAGCGCCTGTTCGCCGAGGGCCACGCCGACGCGCTCGCGCCCATCGAGCGCTTCTTCGCCGAGCTGCCCTTCCAACACCGCGAGGAGCTCGGCCACCAGCGCCGCCAACGGGCCGCCATCGAGGCCCTGGCCGCCCGCGCCCCCGCCGGCCACCAGCGCTTCTTCGGCGTCGCCGTCGACATGGCCCAGCGCCACGAGCAGGCCATCGAGCGCTTCGGTCGCTTCCCCCACCGCAACGTGATCCTCGGCCGGACCAGCGCCGCCGCCGAGCTTCGCTTCCTCGAAGATCCCCGCAACCACTTTTGAAGGAGTCCACCATGTCCGCCACAGCCAAGCGCGTGATGTTTGGATACATCCAGACCCAGACCCTCCACGCCGTCGTCAAACTCGGCGTGCCCGACATCCTCGACGCGGGCCCGGCGAGCGCCGGCGTCCTGGCCGAGCGCGTCAGAGCCCGGCCCGACACCCTCGCCCGCGCCCTCGACGTGCTCGTCCGCCTGGGCCTGTTTTGCCGGGACGAGGACGGCCGCTACGCCCACAACGAGGACAGCCGCTGCCTGTCCTCGGCCCACCCCAACAGCCTCGCGGACCTGCTGCTGTTTTGCGCCCGCGAGTCCTACCAGACCTTCGCCCACCTGCCCGAGGCCGTGCGCACGGGCGAGGCGGTGTTCCCCGAGGCCTGGGGCGCGCCCTTTTGGGACCACCTCGAGGCCAACCCCGACCGGGCCGCGCTGTTCGCCCGGGCCATGGAGCGCCAGTCCGAGGCCCTGCTGCGCAAGCTCGCGACCGATCACGACTTCGGCCAGTACGCCGAGATCGTCGACGTGGGCGGGGGCAAGGGCCAGCTGTTTCGGCCCCTCGCCGCGGCCGGGGTGCGCCCGCCCTGCGTGGTCCTCGACCAGCCCTCGGTCACCGACGCGGCCCAGGCCTACCTCGCCCAGGAGGGCCTCGACCACGTGCGCTTCACCGCCGGGGACTTCTTCATGGCCGTGCCCGAGGGCGCCGCGCTCTACGTGCTCAAGTTCGTGCTCCACGACTGGGCCGATCCAGAGTGCCTGCGGATCCTCGAGCGGGTCCGCGAGGCCATGACGAAATCCCCGGGGGCCAAGCTGATGGTCATCGAGCTCGTGCGCGGCGGGGACCCCTCGCCGTGGAGCTACCTGTCCGACATGCTGATGCTCTCGACCTTCGGGGCCATGGAGCGCAGCGAGGCCGAGTTCCGCGTCCTGCTGAACGCCGCCGGCTTCGAGGTCGAGGCCGTCGAGGCCATCGCCGGCGCGCACTACCAGATCGTCGCCGCGCCCCGGAGCTGAGCCGTGCACCCCAGCCAAGCCAGCGCCGCCACCCTCGACTCGCTCCGAGCGGACACCCGCCGGGTCGTCGCGGCCATGCTGCCGCACCTCGACGCCCTGGTGAACACCGAGGGCGTCGGCGCTGGCTATTGGCGATCGGGGCGCAGCCTGCTGATCCAGGCCCTCGCCCGGCGGGTCGAGGCCGGGGAGCGCCTGCCCCTGCTGCTGCCCGGCTTCGCGTTCAAGAACCCCAACCGGGCCAAGACCCTCGGCGACCTGCCCGACCTCGCCGAGCAGCTGTCCCTGCAGCACCTCGCCCGCCGCTGCGCCGCGATCTCGACGGCCTACCGCGAGGCCAGCTCCGGCATGCGACTGCGCGGCGCGGCCACGCCGACGCTGCCCTGGTGCCAGCTGACCGTGTTCGCCGAGGGCCGAGTCTGGGGGGACCTGCTCGGGGTCGACCCCGAGGTCCAGCGAGCCTACGCCCGCGGGCTCCGGGCCATCCCCGAGCTCGCGCCCTTCGTCGAGTTCGCCGATCTGAGCGCCCTCGCCAGGGACGACCCCGAATCTGGAATCGAAGCCGAGGTCGAGGTCGAGCTCGAGCTCGACGGGGGCTGGGACGACCCCGAGGCCTTCGGCCGCCTCGAGCGTCGGCTCGGGCGCGAGCCCGACCTGGCCCGGGTCCACGCCCGCTTCACCCGCCTGTGCATGGAGGACTCCAGGGGCCCCGCCGGCGCCGACGAGCGCCCCGCTGCCCGGGCGACTCGCTGCCGCGTCGCCGCGACCCGGATGATGGTCCGCCACGCCGGGTTCACCCGCTTGCTCGAAGAGCGCTACCCCGAGCACCTGCGCCTGAGCGTGCACGCGGGCAGCAACACCGGGGCCAAGCTCTCCGTGCACCTCTGGCCTCCAACATCTTCTGGAGAACGGATCGCCGGCCCCCTGCCCTACCACGGCGCCGTGCTGCTCGGCGTCGACGGAGGGGTCCCTCGCACGGTGCGTGTGGACGAAGCCCTGGCCGCAAAGGCTTGCGTCGTCGAGCGCACGGTCGAGGGACACCCGTGGTGCCTACGACCCGCGAAGGACGGCGAGCGGCCCGTCCAAAGCTGGCCCTGAGCCGACGCGCCTGACCCTCGCCAGCCTCGGTCTGCCCAAATGGTCGGTCGGCGGCGCGGCATTGACCTGCTCGTCCCCCTGGCCTCGCTGGTCGGCCTGCTCCACGGGGCGGGCTCGGCCGACCCGACCCCAGCCGCGGACGAGAGCCCGACGGATCCAACAAGCGGAGCGTCGCTCGACTGATCCTTTTGCCACTCGTCATCGCCCTGTAAGCAAAACTCCGCGAGCGCGGTTGCCGGGCCAGCGCCGAGATGGGAGACCATCGCGACGCCCCGCCCGTTGGGCCCCCCGCCTCGCCGCATGCCTGCCCTGACCACCAGCCTCGCCCTCTTGCTCGCCGCGACCGCGGCCCTGGGGCCAGACGAGGAAGACCCCGTGGGGATCGTCGATGATCCCGGCGCGGTCGAGGTGGAGCTCGAGTACACGCCGCGCTCGCGCCAGGTGTCCATCGAGCGCGCGCGCTGGGAGAGCCTGCGCGCCATGGCCGAGGCCGCGAAGCCCAAGCCAACGCCCCCGCCCGGGCCCTGGGCCACGCACCGCGAGGTGGTGATCGAGCGCTCGAGCGAGGGCCTGCGCGTGCGCGGGACCTGGAGCCTGGCGAGCGTCGAGCCGGGCTGGTGGACCGGGCGCTTGCTCGGGCCCCTGGCCGGCATGCGGGTCGAGTCCGCCACCTGGCGCGGCAAGGCCATCGGCGTCACCGAGACGAGCGCGGGCGTCGAGGCCAGCGTCGAGCTCGGCGCCAAGACCCGCGGCGAGCTCGAGCTCGTCGCCTTCATCCCCGCCGAGTCCCTCCCCGGCGGCGTCGACGGTGGCCTCGCGCTGGACATGGCCCCGGCCGTCCGCGGCGAGGTCCTGGTCAAGGGCGCGGGCGGGCTGGCGAGCGCCCCCGACGGCCGCGTGCCCGAGCTGGTCGCCGACGGCAACGCCCGCCGGACCCTCGACGGGCTGTTTTGGGCGGGCGAGCAGGGGCTGCGCCTCGACTGGGTCGACGCCCCGGCCCAAGACGACGCCGTGGCCGAGGGTCCCCTCGCCGTCGCCCAGGCGGCCATGGGCCTGACCTTCGGCGACGGCGAAGTGCGGGGCCACGCCCGGGTCAGCTGGCTGCTGCGCCGGGGCGCCCTCGACCAGGTCAGCCTGCGGGTCGAAGGCCTCGGCAACGACCTGGCCCTCGCCGGCCCCAACGTGCTCGAGTGGACCCGCAGCGGCGACCGCATCGACGTGAAGCTGCGCGAGCCCGCCGACGCCCGCGTCGACGTCGAGCTGCGCTGGACCCAGGGCCTGCCCAACGAGGCCGAGGCCAGCCTCAGCGCCCCGCGCATCCTCCCGGACCAGGCCTACCGGACCGAGCGCACCATCCAAGTCGCCCGCGACGGCGAGTTCGAGGTGCTCCCCGAGCTCGAGGGCTGGACCGCCGTGGCCAGCACGGAGCTCCCCGACTGGGCCGGCGGCTACATTCAAGGCTCGGCGACGGCGAGCTACCGCCGCGAGGGCAAGGGCGCCGGCGAGGCCCGCTTCGACCTGCTGCGCTTCGTGCCCATCTCGGGTCCGCCGGTGGTCGTCGACGTCGCCGCCTACGAGATCGCGACCACCGACGAGGGCCGGAGCCTCGTCCAGGCCCGCTACGACGTCCGCAACGAGCGAGCCTCGCACCTGCGCGTGGCCCTGCCGCCCAACTCGCGGCTGCTCGGCGTGCGGGTCGGCGGCGAAGCGGTCACCCCGGCCGCCGACGGCTCTCCGGACAAAGAGGGCGGGCAGCCCTCGGCCTGGCGCATCCCCCTCGAGCGCTCCCTCGAGTCCGTCAAGGGCACCCTGTCCTTCCCCGTGGAGCTCATCTTCATCGCCGACGACGACGCGGACTGGGAGCGCAAGGAGTCCCGAGAGCTGCGCCTGCCGGCCCTCGACGCCCCCGTGGCCGTCAACCGCGTGCGCGTCTACCTGCCCCCGCGCTACCAAAACCGCGTCGACGTGGGCGAGCACCACCGCGTCGACGGCTTCTCCGAGGGCGCGGGCATCACCTACGGCCTGGGCGTGGGCGCGGGCTCCGAGGAGGTCGCGCGCGCGGACGAGCTCTACCGCGAGGCCCTCGAGGGCTGGATGGACAACGACTTCCGCCAGGCCCAGTCCTCCCTCGACGAGCTCCAGGCCCTCGGGGCCTCCAACGCCAACATCGACGGGCTGCAGGCCAACCTCGACCTTGTCTCGGGCGCCTACACCGAGGACGCCAAGCAGGGCGGCCAGTCTGCCCTCGTCGCCCGGCGGATCCGCGACCAGGCGAACACTCGGGCCGCCGACGATCGCATCGAGCTGCTCGAGAAGGCCGCCGAGGCCGACAAGCTCGAGGCCGAGGGGCGCTACGAGGAGGCCGAGAAGACCCTCGAGGAGGCCCAGGAGCTCGGCCAGCAGCTCGCCCTGCTCGAGCAGGTCGAGTCCCAGGAGCAGGTCGCCTACAACCGCTCGCTGAGCTCCATCCAGACCCGCGTGACCGCCAAGAAAAAGCGCAAGCGCGAGGTCAAGAAGAAGCAGCGGCTGGCCGAGGTCGAGGTCACGGCGAAAGCAACCAAGGCCAAAGAGGGCAAGGCCGACGAGGGCAAAGACGCGGCGCCCATGGGCGGCAAGGCCAAGGCGCCCAAGCGGGTCAACGGGGAGATCGTCTACGTCGTCGACGAAGAGCCCGCGCCGCCCGTCGAGGACGAGCCCGACCCCGACATGATCGCCCTCGGCGGCGAGGGTGAGGGCATCACCGTCTACGACTTCGAAGACGACGACGTCTCCGGCGAGGTCCTGACCCCCGCTGGCGGAGCCCTCTCGACCGGCGGCCCCGCCCTGCCCAAACCCGAACCAGCCCCCGAGCCAGCCCCCGAGCCAGCCCCCGAGCCCAGGCCCCAAGCCGAGCTCGAGCGCCGCGTCGAGACGCCCCCTGCCAGCTCGACGGAGCTCGACGCCCAGTACGGCTTCGACGACAGCCTCGACGGCGATCTCCTGACCCCCGAGGGGGCCAACATCTCGGCCCGCTCCCGCTCCAAGTCCTCCAGCCTGATCGGCGACGGCATGCGCGGCCCAGAGGACATCTCCCGTGACTTCACCGCGGTCGTGGACGTGGCCCCGACCGCGAGCCGCGACGCCTCCGGCGAGGCCGTCACCATCACCATGGAGGAGGCCGAGTCCCTCCCGGCCAAGGGCGCCGCGGGCATCAGCCTCGCCGGGACCACGGGCGCCGAGGAGATGGAGATGCCCATGGCCGACGCAGCCCCGGCCCCACCTCGTCAGCGGGACGCTCGACGGGCGCGCCGGTCACGAAAGCGCCGAAGCCAAGAACGCCGCCCTCCAGAGGACCGGCGCGCCAACTTCATGAGCGCCGACGACTTCAGCGGCAACGTCCGGGCCGACGCCCCCGTCGATGAGCCCCCGCCGCCACCGCCACCGCCGGCCGACCCCAACGCCGCCCTCGCAGGCCCCGTCGCAGAGGCCTCGGCCGTCGCCGTCCACATCCCCGCCATCGGCGAGACCGTGCTCTACCAGCACATGCTCTTGCGCGAGGGCGAAGCCCTGACCGTTCACCTCGAGGCCAAGCGCAGCCGCAAGCCCCGCTGAGCCCGAGCCCAAGCCTCTCTCCACCGACCACCCCAAGGACCCCGCCATGACCCCGTCGATGCTCCGCACCCCCGCCCGCGTGGGCCTGCCCGCCCTCGCCCTGCTCACCGCCTTCGCCCTGCTCCCGGCCGAGTCCCGCGCCAACCTTCAAGATCCGCCCGAGCGCGTGGTCATGGGCCTCGACGAGTTCCTCAACATGTACGAGCAGGCCAAGGGCACCAAGGACACGCCCGAGCAGCCCCCGCGCCACTACGCCCTGTCCTCGGCGGCCTACGCCGGCGAGGTGCTGATCCAAGACGGCGAGCCCCGCTTCGCCCGCTTCGACGCGACCTTGCGCGTGGAGGTGCTGCGCAAGGAGGGCTGGGTCCGCGTGCCCGTGCTCCCGGCGACCGTCGCCCTGCACTCGGCCAAGGTCAAGGGCAAGGAGGCCTCGATCGTGATCGAGAACGGCTTCTACACCCTGATCACCGACCAAAAGGGCGCCTTCGACCTCGAGCTCGACTTCGGGGCCTCGGTGTCGACCACCAACGGCCAGAGCCAGGTCGCCTTCGAGCTCGCGGGCTCCGGCGCGACCACCCTCGCGCTGTCCGTGCCCAGCGAAGAGGACCTCGACTTCACCGTCGCCAACGCCCACCTGCAGTCCGACGAGACCGCCAACGGCACCCGCAAGGTCGAGGCCACGCTCCCGAGCACGGGCACCTTGATGATCAGCTGGCAGCGCGAGATCCCCGAGGCCGCCGTGCAGCAGCAGGCCCAGGTCTACGCCGAGGTCTACACCCTCGTCGGCATCTCCGACGGCCTGATGCGCGCGACCACGACCGTCGAGCACACCATCTTGTTCGCCGGCAAGGACAAGCTCGAGTTCCAGGTCCCCGAGGGCATGACCCTCGTCGACGTCGAGGGCGTGGGCCTGCGCGACTGGAAGCACCGCGACGACGGCGTGCTCGAGGTCCTGCTCAACTACGCCGCCGAGGGCAACTACAGCCTGACCATGACCTCCGAGCGCCCCGTCGGCGCCAAGGGTGGCGACCTGTCGGCGCCCATCGTCAAGCCCCTCGGGGTCGAGCGGGCCAAGGGCTGGCTGGGCGTCGAGTCCCGCGGCAACCTCGAGATCCGCAGCGGCGAGGTGGTCCAGGCCACCGCCGTCGACGTCCGCTCCCTGCCCGGGGCCATCCTCGGCCTGACCAAGCAGCCCGTGCTGCTCGGCTACAAGTACCTCAACGACCAGGCCAGCGTGCCCCTGCAGATCCAACAGCACGCCGACGTCGACGTGCTCGTCACCCTCCTCGACGAGACCCAGGCCCAGACCATGTGGACCCCCGAGGGCCGGCGCCTGACCTCGGTCAACTACCAGGTCCGCAACAACCGCAAGCAGTTCCTGCGCCTGACCCTGCCCGAGGGCGCCGAGCTGTGGAGCGCGTCCGTGGGCGGGCGCGCGGTCCAGCCGGCCAGCGCCCCCGACGGCCGCGTGCTCGTGCCCCTGGTCCGCAGCCAGTCCACCGGCGGCGCCCTGGCGGCCTTCGACGTCGAGGTGGTCTACGTCGAAAACGGCGAGCCCGTCCCGGCCAGCGGCAAGGGCACCTTCTCGGCCACCTTGCCCACCCCCGACGTGCCCAGCACCTACGTCGCGTGGACCATCTACACCCCGGACCGCACCCGCATCAAGCGCAAGAGCTACGACGGCAGCCTCGCCCACGTCGACTGGCTGTCCAACCCCATCCCCGACGGGACCGTCGCCTACATCGAGACGGTCACCCCCGAGGTCCAGCAGCAGGCCAACGTCCAGAGCGACACCGGCGGCCTGGGTGAGGGCGCCGTGCCGGTGCCCGTGAGCCTGCCGCTGCAGGGCACGCCGGTCTACTTCGAGAAGCTCCTCGCCCTCGACGAGACCCTCGAGGTGTCCTTCGACTTCAAGGGCCTCAAGCGGCGCTGAGGGTCGAGCACCCAGACATCACGGGGCGGCACTCCGTCCCTCCCACTCCAAGCATGGGTCCGTCCCAGCCCGCGGTCTGGATCGAGCTTCGTATCGTCGAGCTCGACGCCGATGACGAACCCTTCGCTAACGCTCTCGGGACTCCTTCACCCCTCCTCGTCACAGTCCCGACAAGCTCGGATGTGTAAAGTGCGCACTGGATAAAAGGCGCACCATGACACGCAAACCGAGCTCGAAAGACCACGCTGAGAACCACCGCCGCTCGAAGCTGGGGCTGCGAAAGCGCCCCCGCCGACCGCTGTCTCGAGATCCCGAGGACGAACTGCGCGAGGGCCCCCGGGCGAGCGCGAAGGACGAACCCCGCGAGGAGCGCGAGGTCGATCGGCGCTGGCGAGAGCTGCTCGGCCGCGCCCGCAGCCGCCCCCGCGAGGCCGCCCTGCTCACGCACCTGCGCGCCGGCTCGGACCACACCCGGGACTCGCTGATGCGCACCCTGGCCTCGGCGACGCGGGCCCGTCCGCTCGCCGATGTCGAGCACCCCAAGCTCGAGGCCCGGCTGCGCAAGCTCATCGCCAAGCTCGACTCCGGCGAGCAAAAGCGCCTCGCCAAGCTCGGCGCCGACGAGCTCGAGAAGGGCAAGCCCAAAGGTCGCGCGCCCAAGCTGAAGCTGCCCCGCGACCCCCGAGCCGCGAGGCCGCCCCGCAACCCGCCCCGGGTGCGCCCCGCCGCGCAGCTCAAAAAGTCGGCCTCGCACCTGCTGCCCCTGATCCCCAGCGCGAGCGCCAGCTCCACCTTGGAGTCCAGCTCGATCCAGCCCCTGCCGCCCCCGATCACCTCGCAGCAGTGGCTCGAGGACGTGCAGGAGGTGCTGCAAGAGCACCAAAGCGCCGCCCTCGCGATCGCGGCCAAGTACGAGTCCCTCGGCAACGACCAGAAGATGATGGGCGACCCCCAGGGCAGCCTCGAGAATCTGGGCGGGCGCTGGTTCCTGCAACGCTACACACGCGGCCTCATCTACCACCACGCCCCGCGCCGGACCCCCGCCCTCTACACCGTCGGCAACGACTACCTCCGCTCCGTGGCCAAGGCCTACATGGAAGGCGGCGGCCACGAGGGCCCCCTCGGGCTGCCCTGGGCCAGCGTCAGGCCGACCACCGTCGGCGACGGGGAGATCTGCGCCTTCGACAACGGCATCGCTTGCCGCGTGCCCCGGGGCGACACCAAGATCCTCGACAACTGGGACATCGCCGGGCGGTGGATCGCCGAGGGCCGCGAGGCCGGGCGCCTCGGCTTCCCCGGCTACTCCGTACGCGAGACGACCACCGCCGCCGGCACCCCCGGCTACTACGCCAAGTTCGAGCACGGGCGCATCTTCACCTCGGAGCAGACCGGCACCCACATCGTCGAGGACCTCATCGCCCGGGAGTACATCCGCCAGCGCTCCAAGTTCGGCTTCCCGACCACGGACATGCAGTGGATGCACCTACGCATCTGGCAGGTGACCCACTTCGAGACCGGGGCCGTGTTCGTGACCGGGGTCGGCGGACGAGAGTTCCGCTCGCTCTACGGCCCGCTCTACGCGGCGTGGCGGAACCTCGACCTGAGCCCCGCGGTCGGCCCCATGAAGTACGCGCCCACGCCCGTCGAGCGCGTCGTCGGCTGGGACACCACCAAGACCTGGGAGCTCGCGCTGCTCCACCGCGACGACCAGACCCTGGTCATGCACCGGCGGAGCTTCGATCGCTGGCAGCATCTGGTCGGCAGCTCGCTCCAAAACGAGATCGGCCACCCCACCCACAGCGAGGTCCAAAACCCCTCCGAGGGCTACTCCATCGCCCGCTGCACCCACGGCGTGATCCTGCGCCGGGACCAGGACGCGGTGTGGATGCCCCAGGCCATGTACGCGATGTGGACCGCCGGCGGGCACCACCCCTGGCCGAAGCTCGCCCGGGAGCTCACGGTCAAGGGCGAGCGCGCCCTCGAGGTCCGCCTCGGCGACGACGAGGCCCTGCTGTCCTCGGACCACGGCCTCGTCTGGCTCGAGGGGCCGTGGCTCGCTGCCTGGCGCGCCCACGACCACGAGCTCGGCCTGCCGACGGGGCCGGTCGCCAACAGCCCCTACCAGGCCACCGGCGGCTGGACCCCCGGCCTGCACCTGCCCTGCGTCGACGGGGTCTTGTGGCAAAACCCGCTGACGCCGACGCAGATCCACTTCGTCGAGCGCGCGCTGTTCGACGAGTGGATCCGCCACGGCGGCATCTCGGGGCCGCTCGGGCCGATCACCGGCAGCTCCCTCGACCTGCGCCGCCGACCCACCCCCGCGGCCAACTCCGTCGAGGTCGGCCGCAAGCTCCGCTGCTACTCTGGCACGGTCTACGCGTGGCAGGGCGGCCCCAGCCACGCGCTGTGGGGCGCCGCCGAGGACTGCTACCGCCGCGCCGACGAGGCCGACGGCATCCTCGGCGAGCTGCGCGGGAGCGGCGGGACCACGGACCGGGTCCACTGCCAGCACGGCTGGATCATCCCCGGCCTGTTCGGCGTGTTTGCCATGCCCGATACCATCTACGAGCGCTGGCAGGCCGAGGGCGGCCGCGACAAGCTCGGCCTCCCGGCCGAGGACGCCACGCTCCTCGATCGCCGCGAGGCCGACGTGATCCGGACCCAGCGCTTCCAGGGCGGCCGCATCGCCCACTACCCCGACGGCAGGGTGCTCACCTTCGGGCTCACGGCCAAGGTCCAGCTCATCGTCGCCAACGTCCACGCCCGCGATCGCACCTCGGACCCGGGCAAGAGCGACGAGATGGCCATGGTCGTCACGGCGATCGGGGCCGGGGGCCACAAGGGCAAGAACTCGATCGATCTGGGCCGCTACCGCCACAACGAGTACGACGGCACCGATCGCCTGCTGTTCGCCTACATGATGCACCGCGGCGTCGGCTGGCCCAAGTCCTACGCCGCCCTCGTCGCCCCCGTCGAGCGCGACCACGGGGGCCTCAACGCCATCGGCCAGGAGCTCTTCGACGCCGCCGAGGAGGTCCTCACCGACTACCTCGGCGACGCCTTCGGCAGCTTCGCCGAGGCCGTCAGCGGCGGCGTCCCGATCGTCCGCTGGCTCGTCGACGAGGGCCTCGACCTGCTGTTCGAGTCCATCGTCGGGTCCATCTTCGAGGCCATCGTCGAGGGCATCAACGACGACGCCTTCAGGCCGCAGATGATCACCTTCAGCCTGCTCGACGGCGCCAACGGCTACATGTCCCCGATCGAGGAGCTGACCTTCTCGGGCCACGGGGGCATCTACGACATCGGCTTCCGCTGGAAGGTCGTCTACGACGACTGACCTGACCTCGGCCCCGTCGCAGACATCGAGTCGGGGAAGCGGCCGAGGCTCACGTCGAGCTGGAGGCCCTCCCCGGCCTCGATTCGATCGTATTTCCCGTGCTTCAAACGCTTCTCAGAGTGTCATCTTTTCGCCGAAAGATCAGCCTGGAGACATCCAATACGCCAAGCCCAATCGCACCATTAGCCACAAAGGTTTGGCGACACTTTCACCAAACATCGCTAGACTCATTCATTGCCCACTCCCAGAGCACACCTCAGAGCTGGTCAAAAGGACACAATTTGGTGGATCTACGCCCCTCGGATGGCTCCAAGGCCATGTGGCAGTGCGCGCACTCACCACAATTTAAAGTGCACACCCATGAATCCGGAAGTGCCCACTTCGTCTGCACCACGCCGCCGAGCTTTGGCGGACTATCACCACCGAGACAACAGGATATTTCGATGTTCAAATTGACCAAGGCCCTCGCCACCGCTGCCCTCGCCCTCACCGTCTTCGCCGGCTTCTCGTCCACGGCCCAGGCTGAGGACGTCGTCAAGCAGGCCCGCTCCAACGACGTCGCCAGCGAGTACGTGCTCGAGGACGACGGCGACTTCTACCGCAAGGTCGGGGTCCACACCTGCCAGATCACCACGGGCGTCGAGGAGTTCAAGATCTCCCGCCACCCCAACGACAGCGCGATGGTCTACTTCATGAAGGGCGGCGATCTGTGGGTGCTGCACAACGCCGAGATCCCCGGCCACGGCCAGTGCCCCAAGGCCTCCAAGAAGATGATCCTCCCGGACATCGCCAAGGCCTACAGCAAGATGCGCTACACCCTGGTCAACACGATCAAGACCACGATCGTCAACGCCGCGATGTCGACCCAGCAAAACGGCCTGTTCGTGGCCTGGGACAACACCCACGCCGTGTTCCAGGCCAACAACGTCGCCGACTACCTGATGAACACCTGCTACGGGACCAAGGGCAAGGTCTACAACACCTACGTCGCCTTCGTGCTGACCGACGACAACAAGGTCATCAAGGTCAAGGGCAAGAGCCCCGAGAAGAGCGTGGTCGACAACAACAACACCTACGAGAGCCTCCAGGAGTTCAAGGCGGCCAACAAGGTCTGCACCGACTACTGAATGCTACTTTGCCCCCACAGCCGTCTGGGACCGGGGACGCTTCGTCGCTCCGCTCCTCCGCTTTGGCTTGGTGGGCAATGAAGTTCGTGCCTTCGAGAAGGCTCGGGGTCGCCCCCGCTCGCGGGGGCGTGATTCCTTACTCTCCCCCCACAGCCGTCACCGAAGCCTCGACTTCGGTGACGGCCAATCTGAGCTAACTTCGCGCTCGCGGACTAAAGCGCAGCCTGTCCTCGCGCAGCTCGACGTCCACGTCGAACACCTGCGCGAGGCTCTCGGGGTCGAGGACGGTGTCCGCAGCCCCGCTCGCGTGTCCGCCCTCGGCGTCCCCCCGCAACAGCACGGCCTGGTCGCCGTAGCGTCGGGCCCAGTCGAGCTCGTGCAGCGACATGAACACCGCGCGGCCCGACTCGTGGGCCAGGCTGCGGACGAGCTCGAGCAGGTCGAGGGCGTGGCCGACGTCGAGGGCCGTGGTCGGCTCGTCGAGGATCAGCACGGGGGCCTCGGTCGCCAGCAGCCGGGCCAGGAGCACGCGCTGGAGCTCGCCGCCGCTGAGGGTCCGCGCGTCCCGGCGGCGCAGGTGGGCCACGCCGACGCGCTCGAGGGCCGACTCGACGGCCCGTCGATCGCCATCGCCCGGACCCGAGAGCGCCGACAGGTGCGGCGTGCGGCCCAGGGCCACGAGGGACTCGACGGCCATGCCCCAGGGCAGCGCCGTCCGCTGGGGCAGCCAGGCCAGGGTCCTGGCGCGGTGGCGCCGGGGGTGCGCGGTCAAGGGTGCGCCGTCGAGCAGCACCCGCCCTTGCGCCGGCGCGGTCAGGCCCAAGAGCGCGCGCATCAGCGTGGTCTTGCCGCTGCCGTTGGGCCCGACGAGCACCGTGACCGCGCCGGTGGCGATGCGCAGGTCGAGGCCGCGCACGAGCCAGCGCTCGCTCTTGGGCGCCCGCAGGCCCAGGCCCTCGCCCCGCAGCTCGCTCACCCGACCTCCGTCTCTCGCCGCAGCAGCCACAGGAAGAACAACCCGCCGAGCAGGCTGGTCAGCGCGCCGGGGGCCAAAAAGGTCGGGCTCATGGCCCGCCCGAGGGTGTCGACGGCGAGCATCAAGGCCGCGCCCACGACCATGCTCAGCGGGATCAGGCGGGCGTGGGCCAGGCCCCTGCCCGCGCGGGTCGCCGCGGCCCGGGCCAGGTGCGGGACGATCAGCCCGACGAAGCCGATGACCCCGACGATGGCCGTGCTCGTGCCCACGAGCAGGCCCACGACCACCGCCGCGCCCAAGCGCAGGCGCCCGCGCTCGACCCCCAAGGTCGCGGCGGTCTCCTCCCCGAGCACGAGCACGTCGAGGGGTCGGTGCAGGCTCCACGCCCCCGCCAGGCCGGCGAGCAGGGGCAGGCTCGCCCAGCTCAGGTGGCGAAAGCCCCGGCCGTCGAAGCTGCCCATCATCCACGCCATCGCCTTTTGGGCGAGGTCGTAGCGGTCGAGGAAGATCGCCAGCAGCACCGTCGAGAGGGCGCCGGCGAGGGCGTTGAGGGCGACGCCGGTGAGCAGCAGGTAGGCCAGGTCCTGGCGCCGGGCCGTCAGGCCAAAGAGCGCCCCGAGCATGGCGACGGCGCCCAGGGCCGCGAGCACCGGCGTGGCCCACAGCGCGCGCTCGTCGAGGCCAAAGCTGAACCCGGCGACGACGGCCGCGGCCGCCCCGGTGGAGATGCCGAGCACGCCGGGGCTGGCGAGGGGGTTGCGGAACAGGCCCTGGGTCACGGCTCCGGCCGCGCCCAGGCTCGCGCCCACGAGGACGGCGAGGAGCACCCGGGGCAGGCGGAGCTCCCACAAGATCCCGTGGGCGCGGCGATCGACCTCGCCGCCCCCGAGCTCCGTCGCCAGCGTGCGCAACACCTCGCCCAGGCTGAACTCGCCGGGGCCGACGGTCATCGCCAGGGCGGCCGCGACGAGCAGGGCCAGCGCCAGGCCGCCCGCGATCGCCAGGCGGCGAAGGGGCGACTCGGGCTTCACCGCGGGCTCGCCTCGTCCGCCTTCGCGCCCTGCTGCGCCGACGCGCGCAGCGGCGCTTGCAGGCGCTCGGCGAGCTCGAGCATGCCCTCGCCCACGGAGCCCAGGTAGGGCGCCTCGATGGCGATCACCCGGCCCTCGCGGACGGCCTCGAGGGTGCGGATCCCCGGCGCCTCGTCGAGGGCGGCCACGGCCTCGTCGCAGGCCCGCTCGCCGCAGCCGATCACCAGCCATTCGGGCGCCCAGCTGAGCAGCTGCTCGGCGTCGACGCGCAGGTGCCCCGCCTTGGTCGCGACGTTGCGAAAGCCGGCGGCCTCGGCCGCGTCGTCGAAGGTGGTGTCGAGGCCGGCGAGGTACCCCGACTGCCAGCTGGCGATGGTCGGCCGGGCCTCTCCCTCGGCGAGCGAGGGCCGGCGCGCCTCGATCTTGGCGACGCGCGCGTCGAAGGCCTCGCGGACCTCACCGGCCGCCTCGACGGCGCCCACGGCCTCGCCGATCGTCTGCAGGTTGGCCCGAAAGTCGTCGAAGCCGTCGAAGCCGTCGAGCACGAGGACCTCGACCTTGCCGTCGATGGCCGCGCGGTACTCCGCGTCGCTGAAGCTGGCGACGATGACCAGGTCCGGGGCGATGGCGAGGAGCTCCTCGGGGTTGCGGCCGAGGCGCGGCGTGGCCTCGGGCCACTGCTCGGCGACCGCGGAGTAGCGCGCGTCGTCGGCCATGGGGCTCAGGCCCACGACCCGCCCGTGGACCTCGGGGCCGAGGGCCCACAGCAGCTCGTCGGCCAACACCACGCGCGAGGCCACGCGGCGCTCGCTCGCCGCGACCGTCGTCGAGGACTTCCCTCCCCCGGCAGATTCGGCCTTCGAGGGGGAGTTCGAGCCCCCACCGCAGCCGATCGCGACCACGAGCGCCGCGCTCAATGAAGGCGCCGCGACGCCCCAGCCGAGGACGGAGGTCGAGTGTCGCCGGTGCGCGCGAGAGGACACCGAGCACTGCTAGCTGGGCTGCCAGGTCGCGTCAAGCGAGGCGCCCGCCCCGGCACGCCGACGCGCGGCTGCTATCCTCGTGATGATGGCGTCTCAGCTCCCGGTAGCGAGCATGTACCCCCCGCCCGCGACGCCCGATCGCCTCCTGGCCGCGATGACCCGGGGCGCCGACCGCCTGCTGCTCATGGGGCTCAAGCGCCTGTTCCTGAGCACGGCCCAGTTCATCGACCTCGACAACGCCGACGCGATCCTCGCCCGCCTCGAGCCCTACATCGACCCGGCGCTGATCGACGATCCCGAGCGCCTGTTCCTCCTGCCCGAGGCCCCGCCGCGACCGAGCCGCGTGCGTCGTCGACCGCTCTACGCCCCCCGCAACCAAGGTCGTGGTCGCGTAGAAGTCGGCGTCGACGAGTACCAGCGCTACCCCACGCCCTACCGCCCCTTCGCCCGGGACTACGACGAGGAGTACGCCAGCTACGCGGCCCTCGACACCGTCCACCTCTACGCCTGGCGCCACCGCGAGCCCGCCCCGGCGACCTTGCTGCTGACCCACGGCTGGGGCGTCGGCCCGTGGGTGCTGCACCGCCACGAGTACGACGTCCCCTTCCTCTTCCACCGCCTCGGCCTCGACGTCTACTTCTACCAGGCCCCCTTCCACGGCCGCCGCGTCCCCAGCCAGGCCCGGGCCGGCGGCGAGCTCCACCCCTCCCCGGATCTCGTCCGCACCAACGAGGCCTTCATCCAGACCATCCAGGAGCTGCGCGGCGTGCTCTCGCTGATCCTCGAGCGCAACCCCGGCGCGCCCGTGGGCATGATGGGCTCGTCCCTGGGCGGCTACACCTCGGCCCTGCTCGCCTCCGTCGACGAGCGCCTCGACTTCGTCATCCCCGTGCTCCCGCCGGCCTCCTTCGCGCACCTTTTATGGGACCACGGCGACGGCCTCGAGCTGCGCGAGCTGGCCATCGCCGCCGGCATGAGCCGGGCTCGATTCCACGAGGCGTGGGCCCTGCACTCGCCGCTGAGCTACGCGCCCAAGGTGCCCTGGAACCGCCGGCTGATCGTCACGGGCCTCGGCGACACGCTGGTCACCGCCGACCACACCCGCGAGCTGTGGGAGCACTGGGATCGGCCGCGGAGCTTTCGCTTTCCCGGCGGGCACGCGTGGCAGCTGCGGCGGCAGCTCTACCACCGGGAGATCGGGCGCTTCTTGACGGAGATCGGCGTGATCCGCTGACGGGTAAGCCCGCGTCCGCGAAGCGCGGTCCCAACCCCACTCAAGGCGCGAGGATCAGCACCTTGACCTGGCTCGGCACCACCCGCGCCCCGGGGCAGTTGGTCGAGTTTTGCAGCGACATGCTCGTCAGCCGCGTCGCCGGCATGCAGCTCACCAGGGTCGTGAACGAGGCGGTCAAGTGCCGCGAGGGCCCCATGACCATGCCCGAGGCCACCCCCGTGGCCACGCCAGCGTTGTCCCCGTTGGTCAGCGGGACGGTCGTGCCCATGTTGTGGGCCGGGGTGCACATCCACATCACCGTGGCCGCCGGGGGGACGCCCATGGGCCCGGTGGCGATGTTCGGGTAAGGGATGGGCACGGGCCCGGCGGGGCTGGGGGTGAGGCACACGTCCGGGAAGCCGGTGTCGAGGCCCATCATCTGCGAGTTGCCGTACATCGTGGAGGCTCCAGTTTATCAGGTGGCGTCAGCCGAGGTGAATCTGCCCGCCGTCGAGCTTGACGACCTCGCGGCCGTTGACCACGGTCCGCTCCGAGCGGACGTGGACGTTGTTCTCTGCGCGCAGGTCGACCTCTTGGGCCTCGGTGTAGTCGACCCCGGCGACGACCCGCGTGCTGTGCTCGCTGCGCTGGACGAAGCGCGAGACGAGCAGCTCGACGGCCTCGCCGACGTGGGTGAGCTTGGTCAGCGAGGCGAAGGCCGAGCGGACGATCGCGGCGCACTCGTCGATGAACAGCTTGACCGAGCGCGACTGCATCCGGGTCTCGTCGGCGCGCAGCTCGAGGGTCCCGGGGGTCGCCAGCTCGACGCCGGTCTGCCCGGTCACGCGCACGCGCCCCTCGTCCGCGCGGATCGTCAGGTCCGTGCCGGGGGCCGCCAGGGTCGCGGGCGCGTCGGCGCGGCGCTCGAGCACGGCCAGGATGTAGCCGCCGGGATCGTCCGCGGGCGCGACGATGAGCACGAGGTCGTCGACCAGGGGCTCGAGCAGGCAGCTCGCCGCGACCCGGACCAGGCGCGACTGGCCGCCGTCGTCGACGAAGACCTCGCCCTCGGCGACGGCGCGGACGCGGGCAGCCCGCTGGGCCAGGGCGCCGCCGAACTCCGCGGCCGCGGGGCGGGCGGGCGCGTCGAGGGAGCTGGAGCTGGAGCTGGAGCTGGGGCTGGGCTGGGTCATGGCTCAGTACTTCGGTTGCCAGTTCTGCGCCGCCGCGAGCTCGGGGTCCGTGCCCAGCGTGACGGCGCGGTTGGGGATGTGCGCGCCCTGGTCCTGGACGTTGTGGAGCCGGGCCCGAAACATCTGGGCGCCGCTCATGTCGACCTCGCGGATGTCCGCCTCGGACAGGTCCGCCTCGGCCAGGCGCGCGCCGAGAAAGCGCGCCTGGTGGCAGCGCGCGCGGTGGAAGATGCACTGGCGCATGTCGGCCCCGGAGCAGTCGCTGCCCTCGAGCACGGCGTCGAGGAACAGGGCCTGGTAGAGCCTGGCCGAGCGCAGGCTCGCCCCGCTCAGGTCGGCCTCGGCGAACATCGCCCCGACCCCGTGGATCTCGGACAGGTCGGCGCGGACCAGCGACGCGCCCTGGAAGTTCGCGCGCTCGAAGTTGGCGCCCACGAAGGAGGCCCCGTCGAGCTTGGCGCCCGTGAACTGGCAGACCTTGGCGTCGAGCTTGGGGAACGCGGCCTCGGAGAAGTCGGCGTTGGAGAACACCACCCGCTCGAAGCGGGCGCCCTCGAGCTTGGCCGCGCGCATGTCCGCGCCCATGAGCAGGCTGCCGACCAGGGCCGTCTCGCGCAGGTCCAGGCCCGCGACCTCGCAGTCGAGGAGCGAGAAGGCCTCGAGCTTGGCCCCCGACAGCACCAGGCCCTCGAGGGCGCCGCGGGACACCGTCGAGCGGCGCAGGTCGGCCCCGCGCAGGTTCAGCCGCGGCGCCTTGGCGCTGTCCATGATCAGCGAGCACAGCTTCGCCTCGCGCATGTCCACGTCGGCGAGCTGGCACGAGCCGAGCAGGCCGTGGCGCAGGTCCACGCCGACCATCGAGGCCCCGTCGAACTCGCACTCGGCGAACAAAGACTCGCGCAGGTCGGCGCCGTCGAGCTTGCAGCCGGAGAAGTCCACGCGCTGAAACTGCCCGCCGCACAGCTTGGCCTCGCGCAGGTCCAGGCCCGCGACGCGGACCCCCCCGACCATCTGGCCGTTGGCGACCCGAGCCTGGAGCTGCTCGGCGTCGAGGATCTCTCGCGGGAGGTCGACTTTGGTCTCGCTCATTGCTGGTCACGCTCCACCACGGGCTCGTGGTAGCGAGGGTTGATGCGGACCTTGGTCAGCAGCGCGTCGTCGAGGCGGACCCGCTCGTCGCTCTGGACCCGCGCCATGTCGGCCCCGTAGAGGTTGGCCCCGCGCAGGTCCACGCCGAAGATCAGCGCGTGGGCGAAGGAGGCCTGCATCAAGTTGGCGGCGAGCAGCGAGGCCTCGCGCAGGTCGGCCCGGTCAAAGCGCGCCTCCTTGGCGACCGCGCGGTAGAACTTGGCCCCGACCAGCGAGGCCTTCGAGAAGTCCGCCCCGTCCAGGGTCGCGTGGCTGAAGTCGGCCCCGTCCAGGGACATCTCGCGGAAGTTGCAGCGGGCCGCCTTGGCGTGGACGAAGCTGGCCCCGTCGAGGGGGCAGTCCTGGACGAAGGCCACGCTGTCGAGGCTCGCGCCCTCGAACTTCGCCCCCTTGGCGGGACAGTTGATGAAGGCCCCGCGGTGGATGCCGATGCCCGAGAGATCCGCCCCCTCGAGGTCGACCTGGGCGAACAGCACGCGCTCGAAGCGGGCCCCGCGGAAGCTCCCCCCGACGAACTTGGCGTCGGACAGGATGAAGCCCTCGGCCTGGACCTCGCTGGCGTCGACGCCCTCGAAGCTCGCCTCGTTGAAGTTGGCCCCGGTCAGGGTCGAGCCGGCGATCACCGTGCGCGCGAGCTTGGTGCCCACGAAGATCGCCTTGCTCAGGTCGCACTGGCGCAGGCTCGCCCCGCCCAGGTCGGCCTTGCCGAGGTTCGCCTCCGTCAAGCTCGCGCCGTCGAGCTTGGCCCCGCGCAGCGAGGCGTGGGCGAGCACGGTCTGGTCGAGCTTGGCCCCGCGCAGGTCGGCGTCGTCGAAGCGCGCCGCCTCGAACCAGCAGTCGGACAGGTCGGCCCCGCGCAGGTCCAGGCCGCGAAAGTCCCCGCCGGTCAGGTTCAGCGCGCTCACCGGGCGCCCGGCTTCGAGGGACTTGCGCAGCACCGTCCGCGCGTCCTCGAGGTCCTCCTCGGCCATGGGCGGCGCCGGAGGCTGGGTGTGGGCGCTGATGCGGTAGGCCGCGCGCAGGTTCTGCTCGGCCTCCTTCCACGAGGCGTAGAGGGCCTCGTCGGCGATCATCCCCTCGATCTCGTCGTTGATCCAGCCCTGGGCCCGGCACTCCTGGGCGATCACGACCAGCGCCCCGCGCTGGGTCTCGGCGGAGAACTGCGGCGGCCCCGAGGGCGTGGCCTGCTCGTCGCGCAGGGCCTGGGCGTCGAAGCCGTCGACGGGGTTGGCGTCGAGCTCGGCCTCGACCTGGGCCTGGCGCTCGGCCTGCTCGGCCTTCATCGCCTCGGCCTCGGCCTTGGCCTGCTCGATGAGCTTGGGCAGGTCCGAGGGCTTGGGCGGGGGCGACGGGGGCGGCGGCATGGACGGGCCGTGGATGTCCGGGTCGAGGCCCTGGGCGGCGACGAAGGCCCGGGCCTCCTCGAACTGCTTGACCTTCCACTTGTGCAAGTTGTCTTGCAAAAGGCCCTCGCGCCCCTCCATGGCCTCGGCGACCGTGGGCTCGACGGCCTCGGCCTCGCCGGGCGGGAGCAAGGGCGCGTCGTCGAGGGCCGCGAACACGCCCTCTTTTTCGTCGAGGCGCCGGGCGAGGACCTCGGCGTAGTGGCTGGCCGGGCGCAGATCGTCGAGGCCGTCGGCCCCGAGCAGCAGGTGGACCAGGTCGCTGCCGTCGTCGGTCGCGATCTCGACGGAGCCCTGCCAGATCAACACCCCGTGCTCGGCGTCGGGGAAGAACCACAGGGTCTGCAGGCGCAGCGGGACCTCCTCGAACACCTCGCGGGTCGGGTTGTCCTCCGTGGCCTTGCGCGGGTCCCCGATGCGCCGGGTGATGAACGCGCGGCCGTGCCAGCGCGGGAGCACCCCGGCGACGCGCTCTTTGTCGGGGTGCATGTTCCACAGCTCGTAGGCCTCGCCGCCTTGCCACCAGCCGTCGCGCTGCTGGTCCCGCGCGCTCATGTTGTGCACGCCCCAGTCGACGTCGGCGGCGAAGCCCGGGAACAGCTCCTCGAGCCAGCGCTGGTCGTGGGTGCCGGCGAGGCTGTTGCGCTGCGGCCAGCTGATGTCGATGGGCCCGAAGCTCGCGGGCTCGACGGCCTGGCCGAGGCTCGAGACCATTCCGTGGGCGTCCTCGATGTTGGGCAGGGGGATGACCCGCTGGCCCATGACCTCGACCTCGGCGCGGCCCCGGCCCAGGGGGTTGCGCGGGTAGTCCTCGCCGCCGTAGGCCCGGTCCCAG
This sequence comes from Plesiocystis pacifica SIR-1, assembly GCF_000170895.1. Classification (GTDB taxonomy): domain Bacteria; phylum Myxococcota_A; class Polyangia; order Nannocystales; family Nannocystaceae; genus Plesiocystis; species Plesiocystis pacifica. The sequence continues at coordinate 56,624 of NZ_ABCS01000048.1, forward strand.
CCCAGCGACATCTCCGTAAACGGGTGGGGATCCGTCGCCCGGGCCCGGCCGAGCCAGTAGCGGTCGCCCGAGACCCGCAGCTTCTTTTCGAGCGTGCCCACCCGGGCCGCGACGACCACCTGGGGCACCGCGACGCCCTTGGGGGCGTAGGCGCTGCCGTGGACCAGGAACTCGGCCCGAGCCTTGGGGATGCCCACGTCGAGGACCCCCTCGGACCCGAGGCGCTCGGCCGCGAAGGTCCACAGCGCGGCCTCGGGCAGCAGGTGGGCCTCGTCCCCGAGCGGGACGAAGGCGAGCACCGAGACGCCCATGTAATAGCGCCGCCGGTTCTCGAAGCACCGGGTCAGCACGCTGAGCTTGCTGGGCTTGAGGACCTTCAAGGCGCCTGGTCTCCAGCGGCGGCGGGAGGAGCCGCCGCGCTCGCCTCCGCGGGCGCTGCCGGGGCAGCAGCGGGCGCGCCTGGAGCCGCCGCGCTCGCCTCCGCGCTCCCCCCCGGAGCCGGAGCTGCGGCCGGAGGGGCCGCGGGCGCCGGCGGCTCGAGCACCGGACCGACCAGCGCGACCTGCTTGGGGTCTTCGGGGTCGTAGCGCACGTAGACCTTGCCCCCCGCCCTGTAGTTTTGCAGCGCGACCACGGAGATCGGCGTGCGGAGCTGGGCGCGGTAGGGCGAGCGCCCCTCGGGCGCGACCTCGACGGTCATCTGGACGATCGGGTTCTCGTTCGCGCGGTCGCCCGTGTCCTCGAGCACGATCACCGTGGCGATGGCCTGCTCCCCGTTTTGCAGCAGCTGATGCTCGCGCCAACCCTCGAGGATGAAGGGCCCGCCGATCAGCGCGAACATGCCGAACACGAAGGCGAAGAGCAAAAAGCGAGCGACCCGCTTGAGCCCCGGAGGCGCCTCGGGGATCTCGGGCTGCCCTGGCTGTCCAGAGGAAGGTGGAGTGGTCATCGGGCGGAGCTCGGGCGAGACTAGATGAACAGGGACTGCGCGTACATGTACGCGGCGATGGCCCCGACCTTGTACTTCATCGGCAGGTCCTCGATGCCCAGGGGGCTGTTCGAGTACTTGAAGTGGCACAGGTCGATCTTGATGCCGACCATGTCGACCTTCATGTTCGTGATGCCGATGGCGACGTTGACCGCGTCGAGCTTGTTGCCGACGAGGTTGAGCTTGTTGGCGTAGGCCGTGAATTTCTTGGCCCCGTAGCTGTCGAAGAAGGCGTCGACGACCGTGGTCCCGCCGGGGGCGACGAGCTTGTAGCCCGCCGGCGCCGACAAGGAGATGCCGCCCGTGGCCGTGAGCGTGTAGCTGGCCGGGGTGTTGACGGTGATCCCCGCGGTCACGTCCTGGGTCAGGGAGCCGGTGATCGAGTCGGTCTGGTTGCCCGTGACCGTGTGCTCGGTGTTGCCCGTGACCGTCTGCGTCACGTTGCCGCTCACGTCCTCGGTCTGGTTGCCCGAGATCGTCCGGGTCTCGTTGGCCGCGAAGGTCTCGGTCACGTCGCCGGTCACGTCGCGGGTCTCGGTCCCGCCCACGGTCTCCTTGAAGTCCACGTCGACGACCACGGTGCGGTTGGTGTGCACCGTCATGTCCTGGTTGCCGTCGATCTCCTCGACCTGGTTGCCGTGGACCGTCTGGGTCTGGTCGACGTCGACGTTGTTGGTCTGGTTGTTAGCGACGGTCGTGTTGTGGTCGTTGAGCACGACCTCGTTGAAGTCCTTTTGGGCGTGGATGTAGATCTCCTCGGAGCCCGCGGCGTCCTCGAAGCGCAGCTCGTTGAAGCCCCCGCCCCCGGGCGAGCTCTCCGTCTTGATGGTGCTCTTGGTCTTGTCGTCGGGCAGCGGGTAGGGCGTGGGGTTTTGGCCGTTGTAGAGGCAGCCCGTGACGATCGGGCGGTCGGGGTCGCCGTCGACGAAGCTGACCGCGACCTCCATGCCGATGCGCGGGAGGAACACGAAGCCCCAGCCGTTGCCGGCCCAGGGCTGGACCACGCGGATGAAGCACGAGGAATTCTCGTCGTACTGCGTCTCCCGGGACCAGTGGAACTGGACCTTGATGCGGCCGTGCTCGTCCGTGTAGATCTCCTCGCCGGCCGGGCCAACGACGGTCGCGGTCTGCATCGAGGGCATGCGCGGGCGCGGGGTCTTGCGAGCCGGCCGCCACTCGAGGTCGACGGGGATGCACTCGACCCGGTTGGAGTAGTCCTCGCCGGGGATCGAGCCCGAGGCGTAGTCGCCCCCGGCGTGGTCGACCGCCACGCACACGTAGGTGCCCTCGAGCTCGGGCTGGGGGTGGTCGAGGAGCTCGAACTTGACCCCCGGGCTCAGGCCCGTGGCCGTCGACATCGCGAAGTAGCGGACCGCGTCGCGCTGGTGCAGGACCCGGCGCAGGCGGGTCTGCTCCTCGACGGCGGCGAAGTCCAGGCCCTCGGTGCGGTAGCCAAACAAGGTGCTGGGCTCGTCGTGGACGTAGTCCTCGCGCGCGGGCTCGACGACGGCGCCGTTGGGCTCGCCGATGTCCGCGGCCTCGTCGCTCTCGGCGTCCTGGGTGGCCTCGGGGGCCAGCCAGTCGAACACCACGGTGCGGGCCACGGTCGGGCGGACCTTGGACTCGCGGTAGAACTCGCGCACCTCTTCGCGGGTGTTGGTCTGGCTCTCGGCCACGACCATGGGCAGGACGCCCTCGTTGTTGCCGAAGGACAGCAGGTCCTCGTAGGCGGCGTCGCTGTCGAACAGGGTCAGGATCTCCTTGCCGTCCTCGTGCCGGAACCGGTAGACGATGCCGTACTCCTCCATCAGCCGATGGGCGAAGTCGAGGTCGCTCTCCTTGTACTGGACCGTGTACTCCTGCGCGGGGTAGTCGCCGCTGAGGAAGTCGAGGTCGACGCGGCGCTCGAAGGGCCCCAGGCCCTCGTCGAGGACCGCCTGGAGGATGTCCGGGATGCTCATGTCCTGGAAGATGCGGCTGGTCCGGCGGTGGCTCAGGGCCATCAGCGCCGGGACCACGGTCAGCGCCGTGATCACGTGGTCGTGGGACGCGACCCCGTCCTCGACGCTCTCGACGATGCCGTTGATCTCGCGGCTGACGTCGGCGCGCTCGAAGGTGAGCGTGACCCCGGTGCCGAGCATGTGGATGGGCTCGGCCGCCGCGTCCTCGCTGCGCAGCTCGAGGCGCATGAGGTAGGGCTCGTTGAAGCGCTCGCTGAGCTGGTAGGCGGAGACCTCCCAGTGGACGTCGCCGTCGACATCGGAGGCAAAGCGCACGGAGACTGGTGATTCTTCAGTCATGGCAGGCTCAATTCCGGGCGCGCGCGCCCGCGCCAGGGTACCACCTGGCCCGAAGCTGCGGGGCAGCCAGGCGAGGTCGCAGCTGCGTTACAGCCAGGCCCCCCCTGCAGACCGGGCCACGAAGGGCTTGCGTGTACCCTGCGCCCAGCCATGCTGACCCTCCACTACCTCAGCGACTCCCGAGCCCACCGCATCGCGTGGATGCTCGAGGAGCTCGAGCTCGAGTACACGATGAAGGTCCACCGGCGCCGGCCCAGCGGGCTCGCGCCGCGGGAGCTCGAGCGCTTGCACTTCCTGGGCAAGGCCCCGCTGCTCGAGGACGGCGACCTCGTCCTCGCCGAGTCCGCCCACATCGTCGAGCACCTCCTCGACACCCGCGCCCCCCAGCTGCGCCCCGACCCCGCGAGCGCGCCGGAGCAGGCCCGGAGCCACCGCTACTGGCTGCACTTCGCCGAGGCCAGCTTCGCGCCGCCGCTGATCATGAAGCACCTGTTCGACAAGGTCCGCGAGCGCACGCCCTCGCTCCTGCGCCCGGTCACGGGGATCGTGCCCTCCATGCTCGGCAAGGCCTACCTCGACGACACCCTCGCCAAGCACGCGGCCTTCGTCGACTCGCACCTGCGCGACCGAGAGTTCTTCGTCGGCGACGCCCCGAGCGGAGCCGACTTCATGATGATCTTCCCCTGCGAGGCCGCCGCGGCCCGCTATGGGGGTCGCTACTCGGCGCTGCTCGACTACGTGCGCCGCGTCCACGCCCGGCCGGCCTACAAACGAGCGCGCAAGCGCGCTGGCGTCCCGTACATGTACGACTAAAGGGCGGGGGCCGCTCGACCCGCGTGTACACTCCCGCGGTGCGAGTCCTCCTCGTTGGCGCCGGCGCCGTGGGCCTCGTCTACGGCCGCCACATCCAACTCGGCGGCGCCCGGGTCAGCTTCTACGTCCGCCCCAAGTACGTCGACGGCCTGCGCGAGGGCGTGACCCTCTACCCCCGAAACTCCCGCCAAGACGGCCGCGCCGCCCGAAGCCGGGGCGTGCACTTTGGCGACTTCGAGCTGCTGACCACGCCCCGGGAGGTCGCCGCTCAGCGCTGGGATCAGGTCTGGCTGTGCATCCCGTCCACGGGCCTCGACGGCGACTGGCTCGCGCCCTTCCTCGGGTCCATCGGCGACGCGGTGCTGGTCGGGCTCACCCCGGGCCTCGACGACCGCGCGCGCTTGCTGGACGCGGGCGCCAAAGAGGCGCGGCTGGTCACGGGCCAGATCACCTTCATGGCCGCCCAGGTCCCCCTGCCCAAGGATCGCCCGGACGCCTACCCGGAGCCCGGCGTCATGTACTGGTTTCCCCCGGGCGCGCCCTCCAACTTCGACGGCGAGGCCGCCCCGACCCGGGCCGTCGTCGCGGCGCTGCGGGCCGGCCAGTGCCCCGCCCGCGTCAACCCGGCCACGATCGAGGCCATCCAGGGCTCGGTCGCCGTCAGCCTCACGCTGATGGCCGCCCTCGAGCTCGCCGGCTGGTCCCTCGAGGCGCTGCGCCGCGGCCCCTTGCTCGCCCAGGGCCTCGCCGCTGGCCGCGAGGCCCTGGCCATCACCGCGCGCTACTGCGGCGAACCCACCGCCCGGGTGTCTCGCCTGCTCCGCCCGTGGCTGTTTCGCCCCGCCATCGCCCTCGCCCCCGCGTTCATCCCCTTCGACCTCGAGGCCTTCATCGCCTGGCACTTCACCAAGGTCGGCGCCCAGACCCGGGCGACGCTGCGGACCTACATCGAGCAGGCCGAACCGACCGAAGGGGGCGGGCCCGCGCTCCCGACCAGCGCCCTCGCCAGCCTCGCCAGGGAACTCGCCGCCGCGGACCAGGCTCCCCAGCTCGGTCCAGGGTCGGGCTAGAGTTGCAACCATGCTCCGCCTCAGCCCCTCCACCCTCGGCCTCGCCGCGCTGGCCGTCGCCCTGAGCGGCTGCGGACCAGGCAAGGCCGTCGACGACGGCGACGCCGCGACGAGCAACGCCGACGAAGCCGGGGACTCGGAGTCCGAGTCGTCCGCGACCGCGTCGGCGGACACGGACACCACCGAGTCGACCGAGACCGACACCGGCGACGGCTTCATCCCCGACGACGACAGCACCGGCGGCCCCCCGCCCTGTGACCTCTTCGAGCAGGACTGTCCCCCAGGCGAAAAGTGCGTGCCCTACTCGAGCACGGGCGGCGGCGCCATCTGGGACGCGACGAAGTGCGTGCAGATCCTCGGGGACCAGGCCCAGGACGAGCCGTGCAACTACGACGGCGTCGTCCTGGCGACAGACGACTGCGACGCCACCAGCATGTGCTGGAACGTCAACGCAGAGGGTCAGGGCACCTGCCACAGCTTCTGCATTGGGTCCGCCGACAACCCCAGCTGTCCCGAGCCCAGCGACCCCCAGGCCTGCGGCGGGTACAGCTGCCTGATCAGCGGCTCCGGGGTCATCTCGATCTGCGTCGCGTCCTGCGACCCCCTCGACCAGAGCGCCTGCGGCGATGGCCTCGCCTGCTACTGGGCGGGCAACGGCTTCGAGTGCGTGTTCACCACCCAGGACATCGCCACCGGGCAGCCCTGCGGCTTCATCAACGACTGCGAGCCCGGGAACATCTGCGTCAACGCCGAGGAGCTGCCGAGCTGCGACAGCGATGCCTGCTGCGCGGAGTTTTGCGACCTCGACGCGAATGGCGAGCCGTGCAGCCAAGAGGGCACGACCTGCATCGACAGCCTCCCCGACGCCGCCGACGGCTGCAGCGCGGGCATCTGCCTGAGCCCGCCCTGAGCCGCTCGACAGGGTGTGACAGAACTGCCGTACAGGCCGACAGCTCAGGGTCTGGAGACGTTCTCGAGATCGGGCGCGAACAGCTCGAAGGATGTCGGGCCCTGGACCGTCCAATTGGAAAGACGAGATTTTCCCAAATTCTGAAAAAAACCCGAGCGCCGGGTGATCCACACCGACCGCGCTCGGTATTGCATCTATGTGCAACCCTCGACCCATGCCTTCGCCCTGACTGCGTCCATCCTCGCGCTCTCCCCCGCGGTGGCCTGTGTCGAGCCCGACGTGAACGTCGAGGACGCCGGCGACGAGGCCAGCGACACCCTCGGCGAGGACGAAGTCGGACCCAGCGACGACACTGGCCCCGACACCGAGGGCGACTCCAGCGACGAGGAGAGCTCGGGCAGCGAGGCGGACTCCAGCACCGACACGGGCTCCAGCGAGGAAGAGAGCACCGACGCGGACTCCAGCACCGACACAGACTCCAGCACCGAGACCGATTCCAGCACCGAGACCGACTCCAGCACCGACGCGGACTCCAGCACCGACACGGACTCCAGCACCGACGCGGACTCCAGCACCGACACGGACTCCAGCGAGGAAGAGAGCACCGACGAGGGGGACACCGGCGAGCCGCCGGAGCCCTCGCCCTGGACGGCGGCCTTCGCCTGGTTCGACTCGAGCGACAAGCTCCAGCTGCGCCTCTACGGCCCGGAGGTCGGCTGGGACGAGACGCAGACCGTCAACGAGCCCTGGCAGTGGGAGACCTTCGACGGCTGGGAGAGCGTGCAGGTGGCGATCGACGAGGAGTCGGTCTGGGTCCAGTGGAGCATGTTCATCGACGGCATGGGCATCCCCGTGTGGGCCCGCCGCTACGACTTCCAAGCGGGCTGGGGTCCGCAGGTCGAGCTCAACCCGGGCGGGGGCACCTCGCGCACGCGCTTCATCTCCCACCTCTCCGGGGGCCGGGCCGTCTCGGCCTTCACCAACGGGCCGGGGATGATGGCCTACGCCTGCTACGATCCCCTCGACGGCTGGGGCCAGGCCGTGCCCACGGCGGCCGAGTGGTCGAGGGCGCGACAACGCCCGAACGGCAACTTGATCGTGATCGACGAGACCCAGACGACCCTCAGGGGCCTGGTGTTGGGGCCCGACGCCGGCACGGACGACTGGTGCAGCCAGCAGCTCGCGCCGCCGCAGCTGCTCGTCGAGGCAGCCAACCCGCTGTGGAACGTGAGCGCTGGTCTCGCGTCCGATCAGGGCGGCCCGCTGGCGCACACGATCTGGATCGACCCGGGCGTGAAAGAGGCGTCGGCGCGCTACTTCGACGAGGACGACCTGAGCTGGAGCGTGACCTCGACGCTGCCCATCGCCCCTGTCGCGACCGCGAACGCGGCCAGCGACGGCTGGGGCAACGCCCTGGTCGTGACCAGCGAGGACTTTCCGACCACGGGGATCTCCCTCGACACCCACCGCTTCGACGCCGAGCTGTTGGAGTGGAGCTCCGAACACCTCTACGACGAGCAAGAGCGCGTGCTCGACTCGGGCTCGCTGTTCGTGCGAGCGACGCCGGAGGGGCAGGCCTACCTGGGCTTCCGCGCCGAGTCCTACTCCAACGGGAGCGAGCCCCGCGACTACATCGGCGCCCACTTCGACGGCGAGCAGTGGTCCGAGCCCGAGCTCGTGGCCACCGGCTTCGCCGAGGGCTGGGGGACCCCCGACATCGTGCTCGAACCGACGACCGGCGATGTGTTCATCACCTGGGTCGGACTCGCGCCGGACTACACCAGGAACATCAGCCACTACGACGCGAGCCAGGGGATCTGGAGCACCACCGGGGTGCTCCCCTCGCCCGGCTTCGACCTGACTCGCGCCTACGTCCTCGCCAACATGGGCGGCGGCGAGGTCATGGCTCTGTATCGGGAGGAGGGCCTGGTCGAGGATGACCTCGTCGCCTACGTCCACGGCCCCGACGGGTGGGCCGAGCCCTTCACGATCTCCGAGGGTGAGGTCGACGGCGGCTACAAGATCGCCCTGGGGACGCTGTAGCCGACGGGGCCGAACGAGGCTCAGCGTTGAGCGTGGTAGGCCTGCACCCCGGGGTGGGCCTTGACCCGCTCGTGGTGCGCGACCAACACGGGCGCGACCGCGTCGGCGAGCTCCGGCGAGACGTGGTCGAGCTTGCCCGCGCGCAGGTAGCTCATCCAGATGGACAGGCGCAGGTCGGCCACCGTCAGCCGGCCGTCGGCGAACCACTCCCCGCCCCGGGACTCGAGGCGTGCCCCCATGTTGCGCAGAAAGTCCGACAGCGGCCCGGCCGCGAGGGCCTCGCGCAGGCGCTGCTTCTCGTCGGCGTCGCTGCTGGTGGCGATCGCTATCTTCTGGCCGATCTCCTCGATGGCGTCGAGGGTCTCGTCGCAGTAGGCGGCCTGGAGGGCGTCCTCGGGGTAGAGGCCGGCGACCTTGCCGACGTAGCGGAGCACGGCGCAGGACTGGGCGAAGACCTGGCCGTCGACGGCCAGCAGCGGCATCGCGCCGAAGGGGGTCTTGGGCTTGAAGGCCGGCCAATCGGCGAACGCGACGCGGGTGTCGGTGTAGGGCACCTCGCCGATGAACAGGGCCATGCGGGGGGCCTCCCCGCGGCCGCCGGGGAAGTCGAAGTAGGTCAGCTCGAGTTCGGGCATGTCGACGGTCGCCTACGCGGGGCGCCGTGCGAGGTTACCGCGGATGTGGTGTAGTCCGCCGGTGACCGCCGCGAGCCCGGGCCAAAGCACGCACGCCTTCGATCCCGAGCAGCTCGAGCGCGCCCGCGAGTTCCTGGCGCGCCAGGGCTGGGACGAGGCGGCCATCGAGGCGCTCACCGAGGGCAGCGACGACTTCGCCCTGCCCCTCGCCGAGCGCCTCATCGACCTGCTCCCCGTCCCCAGCCCCGACCGCGCCCACGCCGAGCTCCACCTCGAGACCCTGCGCGTGTGCCTGAGCGCCGTGGCCGTGGGCGACGCCGAGGACTGGTTCGAGCTCACCCTCGAGCGCGCGTCCTGGGCCAACGACTACGCCGTGCGCCTGGCCAGCGTCCGCCGCCACGCCGAGGCCCTGCGCTGGGCCGACGAGTCCGTCGAGCTCGCCCGCGGCGCGCTCACGCGGGGGCCCGAGCACGCCGAGGAGCACGCCCTCGACTTCGACCTCGACCGCGCCCGCTGGGGCCTGCAGACCGCGCTCAACAACGCCAGCAACCGCCTGGCCGAGGCCGGCGAGCACGGGCGCAGCCTCGCCTTCGGGCGCGAGGCCGTCGAGCTCGCCCGCCTGCGCCTGGCCGAGAGCCCCCAGCCTCTGCCCCTCGACCGACAGCTGCGCCAGGACCTCGCCCTCGCGCTGATGAACGTCGGCGCCAGCCTCTACGACCAGCGCCAGATCGCCGCGGCCCTCGAGCCCACGGGCGAGGCCCTCGCCCTCTACCGAGCGCTGGCGGCCGATCACCCCGACGACCCGGGCCTGGCCCACCGCGTGGCCACGACCTCGAGCAACCTCGGGGTCTACCGCAGCGCCCTCGACGATCACGAGGCCGCCTTCGAGCACACCCGCGAGGCCGCCGGGGTGCTCCGCCGCATCGTCGCCGAGCACCCCGACGCCCCCCTCGTCGGCGCCCTCGGCTTTGGCCTGGACTTCGCCCTGCTCCTCGACAACCTGGGCTTTCGCGCCCTCAACCTCGGCGAGCGCGAGGCGGCCATCGAGGCGTGGCGCGAGGCCCTGCCCCATCACCGGAGGGTCGCCGAGCGGGCGCCCGAGCTCGGCCGGGACTACCTCTCGCGGACCCTGCTGCGCCTGGCGGACCACCTCCACCGAGGCGAGCGCCACGCCGAGGCCGTCGACGCCTACACCGAAGCCGTCGAGGTCCTGCGCGCCCTCGCCGAGGCCAGCGAGTCCACCGAGCAAGCCCACGCGTGGCGCTCCAAGCTCGGCCGCACCCTCAGCAACCTCGGCATCGCGCTGTGCGAGCTCGACAGCCCCGACGCCCGCGAGTCCTCCCTGGCCGCGACCCGCGAGGCCGTCGAGATCCTCCGCGAGCTCGACGAGCGCGAGCACCTGATCCGCGCGCTCAGCAACCTCGCCAAGGACCTCGACGCCCTCGATCGCGTCTCCGAGGGCGTCGCGCCTCGGGCCGAGGCCATCGCCGCCCTCGAGGCCCAGGTCGCCGACGACAGCAACGCAGCCGAAGATCACCTCGGCGAGCTCGCCGACGAGCTGGGCGACCAGGCCCTGAGCTTCGACGAGCTCGGCCAGCGCGAGGCTGCCCGGGACTGCGCGGGCCGGGCCGTCGCCGCCGCCCGGGCCCTGCTCGAGTATGACCCCGAGTACTACGCACCGGAGCTCGCCCGCGCCCTCGATGTCGCCGCGACCGTCGCCAACGCTGGCCGCGATCATGCCCGCGCCCTCGAGGCCTCGGCGGAGGCCCTGCGCCTGCTGATCGGCGACGGCGACGAGGTCGAAGACGCGGGCCTGGTCCGGGACTGCGTGGACAGCCTGGGCAAAGCGATGGACGCGGGTGACCTCGAGGCGCCCGCGGACCTCCGAGCTTGGCTCGACGCGCGCGCCGAGTGAGGTCAGACCTCGAGGCGCGCCGTGCTACTCCCAAGCGGTGCGAGACCGCCGCATTCTCCCCGCCTCGCTGCTCCTCGTCCTCGCCATCATCGGCGCGGTCGTGTTCCTGGTGAGCCCAGGTCCGGAGCCCGAGCCGGCCGCCCCTCCCAGGCCGAGCGCCGCCGAGGCCCGGGGAGTCGCGCCCGAACCGAGCACATCCTCGAAGCCAGCCGACCCCGAGAACGCGGCGCCGCCCAAGCGCGTCCGGACCCACGCCCGCGCCGACGCCCAGCGCGTGCGCGCGGGCCTGGCCAAGCTCGCCGAAGCCGACGACGCCCGCGGCACCGCCAGCGCGCGCGGCCCGAGCCGCGACGGGGCCGAGCCCCCTACCAAAGTCGACGAGACCGACGGGCCTGGCCAGCTCACCGATCGCATCGGCCTCGACCCCGCCGCCGTCGAGGCCCTGTCCGCCGAGTTCCTCCCGCTCACCAACGAGTGCATCGAGCAAGCCCGCGAGCGCGACCCCGAGCTCGTCGGGCTGCTCGCCGTCGAGGTCGACATGGCCGGCGACCCGGAACTCGGTGCCGTCATCGACGACGTCCGCTTCCCCGACGCGCGCAACGAGGTCCGCGACCCCGAGCTGCAGACCTGCATCCGCGAGACCGCCCTGAGCATGCTCTTGCCCTCGCCGGAGCAGGGCGGCCAGGAGCGCCTGATGCTCACCGTGCCCATCGAGTCCGAGCAAGCGCCGACGAAAAACCAGACGAAAAACCAGTAGAGTCTCGACCATGCCGAGCTTCACCGAGCGCGTCTTTGGGCTAGCCGTCTCCCACGCTCTGTCGGGCGAGCCCGATCGCTGGCTCGACCTAGGCCACGCGCGGCTGCCTTATTGGAAAATCGGCAGCGGGCCCGACCTCGCGCTGATCCACGGCTGGCCCGTCGACGGCCAGACCTGGCGGCGCATCGTCCCGATCCTCGCCGAGCACTTCACCTGCCACGTCATCGACCTGCCCGGGGCCGGGCGCAGCACCTGGACCGACGCGACCCCGCGGGGCTGCGCCGGGCTCACCAGCAGCTTGGCCCAGGCGATCGAGAAGATGGACCTCGCCGAGCGCTTTGGCTTCGTCGCCTTCGACAGCGGCGGCGGCTTCGCCCGCAAGGTCGCCGCCGACATGCCCGAGCGCATCGTCGGGCTGGCCCTGGGCAACACCGAGACCCCCAAGGACTACTCCGGCCTGTTCCGCGCCGCGCTCCGCAACGGCCGACGCCGCGGGGCCAAGCCGGCGATGTTCCTCGGCCTGCAGCTGCGCGCGATGCGAGAGAAGGCCTGGGAGACGAGCGCGACGGATCCGGCCCTGCGCCGGGAGCTCGCCGAGCTGTTCGTGCGCCCCCTGGCCCGAGATCGCCGGCGCTTCGCCGGGGTCTTCGTGCTCGCCGACGGCCTGAGCGCCGAGGACTTCGACGGCTGCTACGAGGCGCACCAAAAGATCACCGCGCCGGTCCGCCTGATCTGGGGCACCGACGACCCGTGGTTCGAGCTCGACGCGGCCAAGCGCATGGTCGAGCAGTTCGCCGGGCCAGCGAGCCTGGTCGAGATCGAGGGCGGCAAGCTGTTCGTGCACGAGGAGTTCCCCAAGGCCTTCGCCGAGCAGGTCGTGGACCACTTCCTGGCGGCCTTCGCCCCGAGCTGAGGACGGCGGCTGGCGAGCCGACGAGCGCGATTTTCTGGGGGACAATCGTCCTCGCGTGCCCAACCACGAGCTGCTGGGGCGGGTGCTCGCGAGCTGCTAACCCGCGACGTAGCCCGCCGCCAGCTGCAGCGCCGCCCCGGTCAGGTCCGAGTAGGTGTAGGCCTCGTCCAGCCCGTCGTAGACCTGGTAGCTCGCGTCGCTCGGATCAACCCGAAAGGCCCGCGGCCCGACCTCGACCAGCCACACGTAACCATCGCGGTCGACCCCGACCCCGCGGGACTGAAACAGCGGCAGGGGCACCTCGGCGACGAGCTCGAGGGTGTCGAGGTCGTAGGCCCGCAGCCCCGCGTTGGGCGGCGACGCGGCCTGCCACATGCGCCCGTCGCTGGACTCGCCCATGCCGAAGCCAAAGCCTGGCTCGGGCACGCTGAGGAAGGTCTCGGTCTCGGGGTCGAACACCAAGGTCACCCCGTCGCCCCCGGAGTCGGCGATCCACGGGCGGCCGTAGCTGTCCACGGTGAACCCGTAGGCGACCACGTTGCTCGGCGCGACCCAGCCGTCGAAGGCCAGGCTCTCGCCGTCGATGCGGGCCAAGGTCGCGCCGAAGCCCATGGAGATCATCCAAAAATTCTGCTCGGGGTCGAAGGCCGCCCCGTAGGGGCCCAGGCTCCCGTGGCTGAAGTAGAGCAGGTGCTGGTCGACGAGCTGCTCGCCGGTCTCGCCGTCGAGGATGTAGAGGTGCGCGTTGGCCCCGACGCCGTCGGAGCCGGCCGTCCACACCCGCGAGTTGGTGATTTCGCAGGTCTCCGCGTCGAGCTCGCCGAAGTCCCAGGCGACGGGGCGGTTGGCGATGTGGGGGATGGGCGCGTGCCAGGCCACGCAGTCGTCCTCGCCCCAGGGCAGCACGTCGTCCTTGCCCGTGGAGGTCTGCAGCCCGGGCACGCCGTTGCGCTCGGGGTCGCAGTTGTCCGTCCGCGCCGTGACCTTGGTGATCCCGCCGCGGCGGTTGGCCACGACGACGTCGCCGACGAGGTTGACGGAGGTCCGCGAGGGGTTGCCCATGCCGTCCTCCCGGGTCCGATAGCGGGCCTCCTCCTCGAGGGTCTCGGTGTTGATCTTCGACAGCGTGCTGTCGGTGGTGTTGGCGATCCAGATGTACGAGGGGACGTCGAGGGGCTCGGCGTAGCAGTCCGGCGGCGGGGCGTCCGGCGGCGCGCCCATGTCGAACTTGGTCCCCGTGTCCTCGGACTCGCTGTCGCCCTCCGCAGTCTCGGTCTCCGTCGTCGCGCTCGTCTCGGTCCCGCGGGTCTCGGTCTCCGCCTCCGTCGTCGCGCTCGTGTCCGTCTCCGAACCTGCGCTCGTGCCCGAGCTCGACTCGCTGTCCGAACCCGACACCTCGCTCGCGCCGACCTCGTCCGCGCCGGGGTTTGCCGCGTCCCCGCAGCCCCCGACCAGGAGCCCCGCCAACACCGCCACGCCGCGCGCCTGTCTGCCAACCATGGCGGCAGCATAGCCCGGCGAGGCCCGCCGGGTCACACCAGCATGCTGCGGTGCAGCGGCCGCCCCTGCCCCAGCACCGAGACGAGCTCGAACATCAGCTGGGTGAAGCGCTGCCCCTGCTTGGGGATGGCTTTTTGGATGACCAGGTCCTCACGCAGGAGCTCGAGCAGCTCGGCCTTGGGCCGGTCGGTGTGCTCGAGGTGCTCGCGGTAGGCGTCGAGCAGGGCCTCGCTCAGCTCGCGCACCCGCGGGCGCATCCCCTCGGGCAGGTCCTGCTCGGGCAAGCCGCGGATGCGCTCGACGGGGGTCATGCGGATCATCGCCAGCGCGTCCGCGAGGGACACGTGGGCCGGGTCCGTGGCCGTGAGCGCGAGCAGGTGGGTGAGCGCGGAGAAGCAGGTCAGGCAGCGGGGGAAGCGGAGCTTGTAGCTGCGGTAGCGTCGCTCGGCCATGAGCCGGGCCCGGCGCTCGTCGGCGTCCAGGCTCGAGTCGTCGGCGAGATCGTCCTTGCGCTTGCGCAGCTTCCACTCGTGGTTGAGCAGCACGATCCGCCAATAGCGGATGATGTCGTTGACCAGCACGAAGGGCAGGTAGCTCTCGCGGATGATGTCCGCGTTTTGCCAGTAGGCCCCGACGACCCGCTCGATGGCCGCGGTGTGGGCCGCCTCGCCCGCGAGCACCCGGCTCTCGAGCAGCAAGAGCATGCGCTTGGTCAGCACGCCTTTGTAGTCGTCTGCGGGGTTACCGAGCAGCTCGAGGAGCTCCTTGGCCTCGACCATCTCGAGGTACTTGCCCTCGCCGTCCAGGGGCGGGAGCTCGGCCGCGGCGTTGGCCCGCTGGACCGCCCGCTCGAGGGCCGCCGAGTTGGCCACGCCCTGCCCGTCGATGCGCACGATGTAGGCGTCGAGATCGCTGCCCGCCCCCATCTCCTCGCGCCCGCACGAGCCCGTAGCGTAGATGCAGGTGTGCGCCCCGATCAGCGCCTCGTAGTCCGCGCCGAGCTGCTCGCGCAAGCTCCCGCGCAAGGTCGCGAGCGTCCGCCGGGTCCGCTCGCGGCGGGTGTCGAAGATCGTCTCGCTCATCACGCCCGGTCCTGGTCCTGGTTCGAGTAGCGCCGCGTCATCAGCTTGGAAAAGATCTGCGCCTGGGCCACGGCGTCGTCGACCGCGTGGTGGGAGTGGGCCCGCTCGGGCTGGAGCGCCGCAGGCAAGCGCGCCCGGCCCGAGCCGCTCACCGGCCAGCCCAGGTCGAGGGCCGCCGCGGTCTTGATGTCGAAGGCCCGGGAGTGGCCAAAGGGGCTTTCGCCGCCGAAGCGGATGAAGTACCAGCGCAGCCACGACCAGTCGAAGCCCAGGGGGTAGCCGACCAGCACCGGCTCGCCGCCGCCGAGGGCCTCGCAGCGCTCGACGATCCACTCGCTCGCGTCGGCCATGACCGCCCCAGGATCCGCGCCGTGCTCGATCAGGCCCTCGCGATCGAGGCCGTTGACCGCCAGCGCCTCGGCCTCGAAGTTGGGCGAGATCGGGCGCAGCTCGGCGTAAAAGGCGTCCGCGAGCTGCTCGCGCGTGGGCGCCTCGAAGCGCGCCGAGCCATCACCCACCGGCGCCAGCAAGCGGCCCGCCGGGACCAACGCGAAGCTGAGCATGGAGAAGGGCCCGGGGATCGGGCCGTCGGTCTCCACGTCGGCCGAGAAGTAGACGTCCGCGCGGCTCACGAGCAGGCGTGATCGCGCACGGGAGCGGGGGTGTCAACCCGAGCGCCTCGCGCGCGCAGAGCCCTGGAGCGCGCTCCCTGACCAACCTCGATGATGACCTGGGAAGTTCGGGTAGAGTTTTCTCGTGCCCATCAGAGATTTCCTCCCAGCCGCGGTCACGCTAGCCCTCGTTGGCTGCCCTGCCCAGAGCAACCCCGACGAGTCCATTCGAGAGTACCTGGACCTTCGCGAGGAGAGGCTCTCGACACAGTGCAGATGCTTTGACCTCTACCTCAACCTGGATGAGCCAGGAACTCCGCCCTACTCATCTCAGCAAGAGTGCCTCGACGCTTCACCGCCCAGCACCAATGCGGGCGTCGAGTGCATCGAGACGACACTCGAGTCGGCCGGGGTTGGGGCCGAGGACTCCATCGAGCTCATGCGCTGCTACTCCTCCGCCATCCGAGATGAGATCCAGTGCATGCTCGAGCACGCGGACGACTGCAGCACGCCTCAGTTCACCGACTGTGGAGCCAGCGCGTTTGGAAAGATGAGTCTTTGTCATCAAGACCTCACGGAAGACCAGATCTCCGCACTTGGCCACTGCGCCGGCCTCTAGCCCAACCGCCGCATGTCACATCCCGTCGAGACTAGACAACCCAGCCTCAGTCACCACATCCGAGCCGCCGCCCTGGGCGTCCTCCTGGTCGCATGCCCCGAACGAGAGTCATTCCCTAGCGGCCCCTGCAACGACGATGGGCCAGACCTCGGAGGTTCGGACGAAGTCGGCCCCGATTTTGATGGCGAGGTTCCGCAGCGCCCACGCGTTCCGTCGCTCCGTCCACCGCAGTCGAACGCGAAAGGGTGGACAGCCGCGCCAGATCTCGACGCGCTCACTCGTGTCGCCACCGCTAGAGAGCGAAGACGAAATGGATGGCCAGACCATACGGTGTTGATCGCCACTTCGTCTCAGCCCTTCATGCATGAGGACTCCGACCTTTGGGTTCTCGTCCCGACATGGGACTCCCGGCACGAGACATGGACGAACGAGCGTGGCGCACTCCGTCTGAACCGCCGAAAGCTCACTCACATCCAGACCCTCGCCCTCGGCCACTTTGTGGAGCACCGCGCGTCGGAGCCCGCCCGCACGAGCCGACCTCGATTCGAGCTCTTCGCAGCTGCCCACGTCGCGGGGAGGTACCAGACTCGGCTTGTTCTGGAGGGTGATGACAACCTGCTCCTCCGCGAGAGCACCCCGACCGGAGGTGTTGAGCTCTCCGCCCCTCACCTTCCCCGGGTTCTCGATGACCCTCCTCCCCCCGGATACCGAATCGCTCGAGCCTCACCTTCAGAGTTCACCTTTCACCGCTGTGCGACTGGAATTGTCTCCCCCACGCCGACTTTGGGTCCGCCGCATTTCCTCAGGCGAGCGCTCGCATCGAGGCCGGCAAGTCCTTCGCCATCATGGGCGGGGGGTGGATCTGCACCGAACTCCAAGACACATGGAAGGTGACCTTTGCCGACTGGGCTCTGGATGCGTCCGCGATGCTCAGTCAGATCAGGCCTGACAGCGGCGATCGCATTCACTACCGCACCTTCTCTTGCTGGGTCTTTGATACCCAGCAAGAGGTCCAGGCGTGCCAACATGGCACATTCAGCCCCAAGACAGGTCCCGTCGCCCCGGGAGAGTGCCCCATCGTCTGGGATGGACCCAACACCTGCCCGTCTGGCTTGGAGGACTACCCCTATCAACCAACGGAGACTGAGCTCTCCCTCTCCAACAGCGAGTTCGAGAGTCTTTGTGGCGACCGAAACGTCCACTTTTTCGACGAACTGTACTGGCGGACGTGGGATGATCTCGAGCTCGCCACCCAGCAACTCGGAGAGCTCGGGGAGCCTGCCCACGGCGTCATCTATGTGACAACCGAGCTCAGAGAGCTCTGCTTCGAGGATGCCCTATGCGCCAACAACGTAGGGCTTGCCGTCACCGCCCCCGACGCCCCCGTCAAGTTTCTGGGGTTCGCAGCAGTGACCGACGCCAACGATATTGACTGGCACACTCTGGCTCACGAGACGGGCCACATCATGGGCCTGGAGCACGACAACCAGGCACAGGGGTTCATGAACCCATCGGGCCTGGGAGGTGTCTCGCCCCTCCTTCAAGACGCCAATTTTGAGACCTGGGAAGACTCCATGGCCTCCAAGGGAAGCCTCCCCCGCTCCTCGGGGTGGTTCCACACGGGGTGCACGGGAGTGGCCGAGTGTGCGCCGCTGGGCAAGCCTGGGTGGTCTTGCAACAACCTCTGGTGCGCCGAGGAGTGATCTGCCCCGAACCAGCGCCGAGGGGTCTCACGCCTAGCTAGCAGGACATCGGAAAGTGCCCCGCAGGCACGAGGATCCTCGCCTTCAAGGCCATCGACGGTCAGTGACTCACGCAAGCTTGCTGATTTCCGGCCCCAGCTGGGGCCGCGGGGAGGGGG